>NZ_BAABGY010000001.1:0-564685 GCF_039541815.1 Flaviaestuariibacter amylovorans | reverse complement strand
TTTGTCGATTTTAATATCGCATACTCAATTCATCCTTTACCTGTAAACTAGTAGATAACTACTAAATTTTACTATTGCTTCCCATTCTTTCAAAGAACTTAAACCAGCGAACCTATCGTTCAAAGGTCATTTCGTAAGTGTCGGGCGGCGAAACCCATGGCCACACTTTTTATCGTGCGCCTCACCTCGTGATCGTAAAGAGCTGTTGTTATTTTGCTGTACCGTTTTGCAACGGGAGTGCAAAGTAAAGAGAGTCAAACCGAACCACCAAATTTATTTTTCGATTTTCTCGAATTTGTTTTGCTGTCGTTAGCAGCGTAGTGGTTGACTTTCAGTGACTTAAAGAGCGTTGCTTTTTTCAGAAGCGGAGTGCAAAGATAGGAGGCTTTTTGAAACCAGCCAAACATTTTTTCGAAATTCAGTAAGATTTTTTTCGTCTTAACTTCTTTCTAACTGTTTGATTCCCATCCTTTTAAAGAGCGTACCGTTCGTTCGAAGCGGAGTGCAAAGATACGGTTCCCAGAGCGCTCCTTCCAAATCTTTTTTGAAGTATTTTCTCAAAGATCTGTGAAAGGAACCAGGAGACGTTTCACTCCTGTTGTAAACCTGTTGGCCTGTATCCTGTGCCCCTACCTTCAAAAAGCGGACGCAAAGATAGGGACGTCGGGTATCCCTGCCAAGCTTTATTTGTGAACAGGGCGCGAAAAGGCGTGGAACGGAGTGCCTTCGGCCGATATAAGTTTAAATCTCATGTGTTTTTGAAAACGGCACTCGTAGTTTCATGGAGGGAGAGCCGGATACGTGGTATGTTGTCAGGAGGCGCGTCGATACAAAAGCGGTCAGGCTGGCGCAAAGCGTACATTATATATATAGCGGTACCGGGCGGCAAGGCTACCCGCTACTGGATTGCCGCAAGACAAGGTCGGCAGGAAAATCGGTACCGGTGGCCGGCCGCCTGGCCGGAGCGCAGCTTCTCGTTGCAGGGGCTGCCCGTTATCAAAGCCGCAAACACGAAAAGGAGCCGGTGGCTCCTGTTATTGAGGGTACTCCGCCAGCGGCGGGCAGCACTATTGCTGTTGTTTCAGGAAGGTCTGCAGCGCTTCCATCTCGTTGGGACTGAGGGACGACTCGTAGTTATTCGCGCTCTGGGGGCTGCCGGGAGGCGCCCACACGAAAGATTCGCCCTCTTGCTCAGGCTTTGTCAGGTTGAAGAAGAAAACTTGGCCGTCAAGTACAGGATTGACTTCTACCGAGGTGCCGTCGCGGAGCGTAAACAGGAAAGGATAACTGTTGATCATTGTTGCAGTTGGATGAAATGTTTCGGGCCGGAGCCGGGTCCGGCAGCGCAGGAACGCAGCGCCGGTACCTTCCAAAGATACAACGCGTTGCGCAGCGCCACCAAAATTTCGGTAACGGAACACCGGCAATGGGTTTGCGGTTATCGTCCGCCTGCCCGCGCAGCCCCCTCAGCCGTCACCAGCGCGCGCAGCCGCTCCTGCAATGTTTGCACCCGCAGGTTCAGGACGTCCGCCTTTCCGCTTTCCTGATACAACTCGTCGAGCTCCCGCAGCGACGTCTCCAGCTGGGTTGCGTTGATGCTTTTCCCGAGAGACCGCCCGCCCGACAGAATGGCCCTGATCTCGGTATAGTTATCCTTGTAGATCTTCTGGTATTCACCGAACAGCTTCTGCAAGGTGGAAGAGATGTCCTTCGCACCCTTCACGCCATCGGTAGGGTATGCGGGGAGCGCGGGCCCGGCCGCGGCGCCGATGCTGTCGAGCACGGGTACGTCGAGGTAGAGCAGCAGCAGTTCTTCGATCGTCTTGCCCCTGAGCCCCGCCCGCGCCGGGCCGCGGTGCACCAGCGTCACGAGGTCGATGGTGTATTCGCGGATGTCGAAGTGCAGCTCCTGCAGGCGCCCGTTGAGCCGCGCCACCTGCTCCTCGAAGCGGTTGTTGGCGGTCTGCAGCTTCTCGTACTGCGCAAAGTAGCGGCCCATTACCTGCAGGAAGGAGTCGACGTCGGCCCGCTCTACCCGCTTCTCCCGTACCGCCAGGTCGCCCACCAGGGAAATGATGGCCGGGAAGATACCGCCGGCCGGCCCTGCGGTGCCCGGCGTGCGCCCTCCATTGATGATCGACGATAGCACGCCGCTGAACTTGTCGGTATTGGTGCTGCGCGTTTTTTCCAGGATCGGGCGCAGCGACGCCTGCAGCTCCGCCTCCAGCGAGAACCCCATATCCGCGGAAGCCGGGTTATTGAACGCCGTTACGCGGTTGCGGTAGTTCTCCTTCTTCACGAGCGAGCTAAGCGAATTCAGCGAATTCAACGCCGCGTCGAGCAGGTAGGCCGAGGCCACGTAGGGTCGTATTTGTACGGAAGCCGAGCTGCGCGCCAGGTGCACCGAGTCGGGCAGCAGGAGCATCGTCTGCAAACCCTGCGCGCGGCTGGTGGCGGGCATCAGGGCCAGAATAAAGGCAAGGATGCGGAGGCTCATAACATATGAGGATAGACAGGTACCCCGGTATCGGTCGACATGCAGGTACGGATTGGTATGGCTGCATACCTCCACCCCACCGGGTGCCCAATTCAAAAGTAGCGCGGCGACAGGCGCTTCCGTATGGTCCTTTTCCCTTTCGTAAGCGTGACTTTCCGGAATTATGACGGGAATACCACCATTCTTTGAAAAATCCCGTCTCAACAGGTGCGGCGCACACGCGTTATACAGGAAAAAAACCGGAAAACCATGAGGATTTTCCCATTGCCAGCACTTTTTCACGGCGCTACCTTTAAAATAGTTACTCATGCAGACAACGCCACACTATATCGCGCTGTTCCTTATTGCCACGATCCTGGTCATGAGCACGTTGCTCGGGATCCTGATGGGCCTGGTGCTGATTAACCAGAAGCGGCATGAAGTGTACCAATCGAGCCTGGGCGCGCTGCAGGCGCAATACACGCACAGCCTCCTGCTCACCCAGGTAGAAAGCCAGGAACAGACCTTCAAGAATATCGCCCAGGAGATCCACGATAACATCAACCTTTCCCTGACCCTCTCCAAGCTGACCTTGCACCAGCTCGCAGAGCCGAACCCTCCGGAAGACCTCGTGGAGCGGAGCCTCGGCTACATTTCCGACGCCATCCGCGACCTCAGTGCCATCTCGCGAGGGCTCAACGCCGAGATCATCCACCAGCAAGGTCTGTTCAATGCATTGAACGAAGAGATCCTCCGCGTAGAGCGCAGCAGCCGGCTTCGCACCGAGTTCGTGGTCGAGGGAGAGCCCGCCTTTCTTTCGGCCCAGGGCGAGCTGCTGGTGTTCCGGACGATACAGGAGTCGTTCAACAACATCCTGAAGCACGCCCGCGCCAGCAGCGCGCGCCTGCAGATCGTCTTCTGCTCCCAGTGGATCAAGGTGGAAATGCGCGACGACGGGATCGGCTTCGACCCGGAAACGCTCAGCGAGAAAGCCGGGAAGTCGACCGGGCTGCTCACCATCAAGTCGCGCGTGGAACTGTTTGGCGGCTCCTTCCTGGTGGAGTCCGCCCCAGGTTCCGGCACGCGCTTCTATTTCGAACTCCCAATAAATGACCATGATACCGAAACAAACTTACCAGATCGCCCTGGCGGACGACCACACCTTGGTACGCAACGCCCTGGCCCGGCTGATCAACGGGTTTGAGCATTGCGAAGTGCTCCACGAATCCAACGACGGCCGTGAGCTTTTGGACCGACTGAAGGCAGGAAAGGTGCCGGACATCCTGTTGCTGGACCTCAACATGCCCCACCTGAACGGCTACGAGGTGGCGGAGCGCCTGCAGGCAGATTTTCCGGAGGTTCGGGTGCTGATGCTGACGATGTATGATTCCGAGCTTGCCCTGATCCGACTACTCCAGCTGGGCGTGCGCGGGTTCCTGAAAAAGGACGTGCACCCGGCGGAGCTGCGCTCGGCGCTGTATACCGTGATGGACACCGGCTACTATTACTCCACTTCGGCAGCCGGTAAGATTGCGAACCTGTTCCGCACCCAACAGCGCGACAAGAAAAGCCTGCCCAATGCCACCCTCTCGGACCAGGAGATCCGCTTCTTGTCGCTTGCCTGCTCCGACCTCACCTACAAGGAGATTGCGCAGGAGATGCACCTCACGCCGCGGGCGGTGGACGTGCTGCGCGACCAGTTGTTCTTTAAGCTGGATGTTCGGAGCCGGGTGGGTCTGGCGATGCTGGCGTTGAAGAATGGGGTGATAACGGGGTAAAAAGAGCTGGCAATGCTTTAGTAAACTTGGAGCTACTACTCGCGTGCACAATTATCTTTCTAGTTAAATTGATACTCACATGACTGTCTTTGAAAGACTCATTCGCTTTTGGAGGATGAGTTGGTTCTTTCATCCAACTGTGATTGTATGTGGACTAATCTGTCTATACCTAACAATCACGAAATGCAAGAAACATCAGCTAAGGTCCGTTGGAATAATTTACTTAACAGCGGTTATTGGAGTATTTGCAATTACCAACGCTTGTGTAGCGATGACTCAGAACACACGTGGGAACTCGTCCATGGCTAAGTTTTTTAACTACAGCAATATGTATCTCGAACTAGTAGAATTATACACTTTCTACGCAATATTTAATCATCAGATAAAACATCCCCTTCTTACACGGATGCGAAACGTCTTCTTGGTGCTTTATTTAATTGCAGCATTCGTTACAACAACAATTTCAGATCAAACAGGTCTCGCAAGACATATTTTGTTTTGGAGCGAAGTACTGTCTTTTGTTAGCTGCGTGGGTAGTATGCTCGGATTTTGTGCATACGTCTATATCCTACATCACCTTTCGATCTTCAAGATTATCACCAACTGGACGTCAGTTGCAATTTTCTCGTATTCTCTCATTTCAATTCTTATCCTTACGTTAGAAGCAGGAGTTTTCTCAAGGAGCTTTGAACTTGACTCTATTTACAGAGAAATGATTAATACATATCACTATCTTTTAGTTTGTTTTATCTGTGTAGTATTTACAAAAATGGTCATTGGTAAAAAGGAAATGTATCGAATTGGGTTTGAGACACAACCACCGGTAATCCTCTTTAAGTAAATTAGTGAAGCCTCAGCCAACTGGAGACCATCATAAACAGCTCTCCGTGAATTTCTAATGTCCTCATCGTGCATTAAACATTCGGATGCTGGCCTTGAAGAATGGGGTGATAACGGGGTGATGGGGCCGTAGAAATTAGTTTGTATTAGCTTGGTTGACGGTCGGCATTCAGTGATAGTATGGAAGGTCAATGAGAATTACGTCCGAAACTAGTGTAAGCGATGGTTGCGGTCAACATATACAGTTTGCTTTGAGCAACCGACATTTGTATAGTCTCGTTTCGCCTTCGAATCACTATCTATTACGTGCTTACAGTTGATAAAACGAATCTGCATGATTAAACGGGCAGTAGAATACATTTTAGAGTATTGGTCATTCTTTTTCTATCTAAGACCAATTGTACTAATTACAATTCTTTTCTGTCTTTTCAAAATTATTCGGTCACCAAAACGGAACCGCTTAAGAAGCCTATGCATCACATATCTATCCTGCGCTGCATTTATTTTTTCCTATATGGAACCTATTACCTTTCTGAGGCAGGCTCACCTAATAAAAATTTCATTTAAATCTATTACCAAACTGTTCGAATCTATCACATTAGTGTTCCAAATAATCGAATTCTATGTAATCTATACCATAATTAACCTGTCGCTGAATAACCGAGAAATTCGATTAATGAGAAATTTCGGAACAACCGTAGTAGCGCTATTGCTGCCCATCCAGTTTTATTTTATTACGAGTTCGAACTCGTTTCAAACCATACTTTTCAATGGCGAGCTTTTCGCCGGGATCACAAACGCTTTGCTTCTTCCCGGCTTTGTATACTTCGTGTTTTTTTGTTATAAAAGAACGATTCATTCCACCTATACACTTCCGACGATTTTGGGTCTTTTCTGCTATGTAATCACAAGCTTGCTTATCTACCCATGCACCGCTTTCCTCCTAACGGATTATCCAAAAGTGTCGTTCCTTCTTTATTGCTATCATTATATTATAATGATCGTTGTTGTTCTAACAATGAAATATAATATCACAAGTATAGACGAAGGTCCAAACAAACTAATTGCTTTCGACCTCACAAACGCCCAAATGCCAACTAGCAACTAAATACTAGGTGCCCCCTTCCGAAAATGCCAATTTGACAGAATCAGCTTACCTAGTTTCCGTTTTCGGAGCTATTAATATTTTTGGATCGCGCCTCAATCGAAATCACCTGCATGAACGGAGTTTTACTAATAAAGTAGATAGTAATTTTACTATTCGACATGCGGATTATTACGCTTTCTGACCAAGTATCCTTACGAGTGAAATCCCACGAAACCCTTTTCCAAACTACTTCTTTACGCGAATCTGGCCTACATTAAGAGGATACACCTATTCGGATAGTGTTTCTGCGAGTACATTTTTACGTTACCTAAAAACGAAAACTTACTGGTATGAAAACTAAAATCTCGCGCGCTATCCCCCCGATCGGTGATCTTGTATGGTGGGAGAATAACTAACTTTCTTCCTCTTCTACGAAATTTAAAAGGTTTTCTATATTTGGTCAATGACCGAAGCTATAGAAAGCCTTTTTATTTATGTTGCGATCTATATCTCGCTTCTTCCGATTCTTTTCTTTTTCTGGAAGTATAAATCTCTTCGTAACTCGCTCCCTCTAAAGATCGTAGCGGCCTACTGTGCTTGTGAATTTGTCACTAATTATACATCGCTGTGGGTGCCTGTATCCCAGATTCGAAACCTTTACTCAATATTTACAGCACTAGAATACGGCCTTTTTGCATTTCTTTTTTTCTTGTTTATTGCCAATACCAAAGCTAAAAAAGGTATTTACCTCATTAGCTTCGGGTTCTATCTATTTTGGTGTCTCTACCGCATTTTTGGAAAGTACCGTGTATTAGATTCTATCCCTATTGGAGTAGAAACGATTCTAATATTATTAATGGCGTTCTGGTATCTTTTCGAGCAAATGGATAAGGTGACAGACGGTTTCATTTACAATCGCTATCACTTTTGGATCGCATGCGCGATTATGCTTTATCTCGCTGGTTCTTTCTTCTGCTATATTTTCGCCAACCAAGTCGATAAATCCATAATCAACATTTTTTGGATGTTCACGAACATCTTCACAACGATTAAGTGTAGCTTTTTCCTCGTGGCTATGTTAGTTGCTGTTGACAATCGGCGAAATGGAAAAGTGGGACGCCTAAATCAGTTGAGCTTCTAGAAATTATCCAATGTTCCTATTACAAATTGATACTCCATCAGCTGAATCAACAGCACTGCTCTTGGGTACGCTCGGGATGCTGCTATTGGTAGCTGGCCTAATCATTTTCGTTGTTTTCCATCAGCGAAAGGTTATCCGCTACCAATCTCAACTCCAACTCATGGAGCAAGAGCAACAAAAACTCCTCCTCAACGCCTCCGTACGCCTCCAGGAAGAGGAACGCTCCCGCATCGCGGCCGACCTCCACGACGACGCCGGCCCGCTGCTGGCCACCGCCCGCCTCTACCTCAATGAGAACCTCGTGAACCAGGACAAGGCCACCCAGCTCCAGAGCATCTACCAGGCCCGCCAGATCCTCGACGATACCATCCAGCTGATCCGCAACATCTCGCACCAGCTGATGCCCCCTACCCTGCGCAATTTCGGCCTCGAAAGCGCCATCAACGACCTCGCCCAGAAGATCGGCGGCTCCGGCGCTATCAACATCTCCTCGCGCTTCCATGAGTACCGCGACCGCCTCCGGCCCGAAACCGAGCTCCTCATTTTCCGCATCCTCCAGGAGCTCGTAAACAACATACTCAAGCATTCGAAACCCTCCTTTATCCACATCACCCAGCACCTGCAGCACGACCATTTCGTGCTCCGCGTACACCACGACGGGCGCGGCATCGTGCAGTCCGACTTCGAGCGGCTCAACAAGAGCAAAACAGGCCTCGGCCTCAAGAACATCTCGAGCCGCCTCCGTGTCGCCCACGGCCGCATCCTCTTCGAAAAAGACGCCTCCCAGACCTACTACAAGGTGACCCTCGAGGTGCCCCGCGACGAAGCACCCGACACAGATGTGAAAAAATACTAATTTAGCGCCGAGGCCACCCGATTATGTCGACCATCAAAGTAGCTATCGCCGACGACCATAAGATCTTCCGCAAAGGCGTCGTGCTCTCGCTCCGCCCCTATACCAACATCAAATTCGTGCAGGAAGCCGAGAACGGCGCCGAGCTCCTCGCCGGCGTACCCCTCTCCCAGCCCGACGTCGTGCTCATGGACCTGCGCATGCCCATCAAAGACGGCATCGAGACCACCAAGGAGCTTTCCAAGGCCTACCCCGGCATCCGCATCATCGTGCTGTCGATGTACGAGGACGAGCGCTTCGTGTCGCACATGATGGAGAACGGCGCCCAGGGCTACCTGCTCAAGAACGCCGAGCCCCAGGAGATCCGCAAGGCCATCATCGACGTGATGGAGAAGGGCTATTACCTCAACAACTTCGTCAACCGCATCCTGCTCAAGAAGTCGCACTCCCGGCAGAAGGGCGCGCCCTCCCTCGCCACCGAGATCGTGCTCAACGACCGCGAGAAGGACGTCCTCAAATACATCTGCATGGAATTTACCGCCACGGAGATCGCGCAGAAGATGGACATCTCCAACCGCACCGTAGAAGCCATCAAAGACCGACTCATGGAGCGTTTCGGCTCCAAGAACACCGCCGGACTCGTGTTCTTCGCCGTGAAGAACAACCTGGTGGATTAAAGAGGCTACCCACGCGGTGTGAAAAGCGCCCCGGCCGCGCATCCCAGTCCCTGATGCCCGTTCTACGACCACTCCTGTTCCTGCTTCTGTGCCTGCCTGCTGCAGCCGCGGCCCAGCCGGCGCACCGTGCCGCCACGGAGCGCGTTCTTCGGCATACGGCCCGCATGCTGGAGGCACAACTGGGCACCAAAACCTTCCGCCGCCATTTCCGCCTCTACCGGGACGCGAGCTATCGCCAGCTGGCGGAGTACAGTTATCAGCCCCTCGACGCTGCCGGCGACCCGGGGATGACCGTAGTGGCCTACCAGCTCTCCTACATCGTGACCAGCGTTGAAGGAAGGGATACGGTACCCATCGGGACCTTGACGATCCGCACCGACAGCCTTGGCCGCCTCCTGCCGCCGCGCGCCGGCCAGCCGGCACCACAGGCGGCGCTGCGCGCCTGGCGCGACCTCCTCAGGGGCCGCCTGCGCTTCGGGACCAAGGAAGTCTTCAGCTTCCGCAGTAAGCATAAGCTCGGAGCTTACCAGGTGGTGTATGATTGCCGCGATGCCGCCAGCGGGCAGTGGTACTGGTATCTCACCGGCCCGGTGCGCTTTGCTCAAGGCGTACCCCGGTACGTGGAGTACCGGATCGATCCGCGCAGCGGGCGCCGGAAAAGAAGGGTCGTATACCCACCGGCAGAAAAAGGCCCGCAGCCGCCCGTCGACATCCGGGAACCCATAGCCCCGCCGCCCCTTCCCGACACCCTGCCGGTGCGCTCCGACAGCGGCACGCACCGGCTGTGGCCGGCGGCCGGTTCATAAAAAAAGAGACGCACCGGGTGCGTCTCTTTTTTTATGATTGACTTTGCTCGTTAATACCCTAACAGCGCTTCGAGACGCTCGGTCACTTTTTGCGCGTTCGGGAGCATCGCCGCCTCGAGGCCCATATTGAGCGGCACGGCCGGCAGGTTGAGCGCGCCCAGTACTTCTACGGGTGCGTCGAGGGAGCGGAAGCAGGCCTTCGAGATACGCCCGGCCAGCGCTTCGGCAAATGAATTATTCTGCTGCTCCTCGGTAAGCACGAGGCACTTTCCATGCTTCTTCACGGTTCGATAAATCAACTCCTCATCGAGTGGGAAGAGCGTGCGCAGGTCGATGATCTCGACACGTCCCGCCAGGCTTTTCGAAGCAGCCTTTGCCCAGTATACGCCCATGCCATAGGTGATGACGCAGGCACTTTCCCCGTTGGCCACCGCCTCATCGCTCGCCGCCAGTACCACGGCACCCTTGCCGAACGGCAGCACGTAATCGGCCGCGGGCTCGATCGTCTTTGCCTCCTCGGTACCGGGCACCTTGCTCCAGTACAAGCCCTTGTGCTCGAGCATCACCACAGGATTGGGATCGTAATAGGCCGCCTTCATCAGGCCTTTCATATCGGCAGCGTTGGAGGGATATGCGATCTTAATGCCCTTGATGGTGAGCAGCGTCGACTCCACAGAGCCGCTGTGGTAGGGTCCGCCGCCGCCGTAGGCGCCGATGGGTACCCGGATGATGCTCGCGACAGGAAACTTGCCGCAGGAGAGGTAGCAGCTTTTCGAGATCTCCGTCACGAGCTGGTTGAAGCCGGGGTAGATATAATCAGCGAATTGTACTTCCACGATCGGCTTCAGGCCTACGGCGCTCATGCCCACGGTGGAGCCGATGATGTAGGCTTCCTGGATGGCCGTGTTGAACACGCGGTGATCACCGAACTGCTCGCCGAGGGTAGCCGCCTCGCGGAACACGCCGCCGAGGCGCTTGCCCACATCCTGGCCGTAGATCAGGCACTCGGGGTGCTGTGCCATGAGCTCGCGGATCGCGAAGAGGGCAGCGTCCACCAGGATGACCTTGTCTTTCCCGGCCGGTGTCCGCTCCCCTTTCTCTTCGGTGATAGGCGTCGGCGCAAACACATGATCCTGCACCGTGGCGGCCGACGGCTCGGGGGCCGCAACCGCCCGCTCAAAGGCACTGGCTACCTCTGTCGTCACTTCCTGTTCGATACGCGTCAGTTGCGCCGGGTCCACGGTGCCGGCCAGCTTCTGGCGCAGGAGTACCAGTGGGTCGGTGCAGGCATGCTTGGCGAGGTCGTCCTCGCTGCGGTAAAATTCCTTGCGCACCCCGGAGGTATGGTGGTTGAGCAGGCAGGTCTTTGCGTGCACGAGCCAGGGCTTGCGCTGCGCGCGCACGTGGCTGATTACCTTACGCATTGTTTCATACGAGGCCTCGAAGTCAGTGCCATCGATGCGCACGCGGTTAAGTCCTTTGAAGCCGGCGGCATATTCGTAGGCATCCATGGCCCGGCCTTCCTCGGCCGTTACGGAGATGCCCCATTCGTTGTCCTGCACGAGGTAGATGATGGGCAGACCCTTCAGCACCGCAAACTGCAGTGCCTCGCTCACCTCCCCTTCCGTAACTGACGCATCGCCGAGGGAGCAGATCACCACGGGCAGCTCGCCTTCGGGGCCGCGCTCCAGTCCGTCATGGTTAATTGCCTCAAGGTAATGGATGCCCTGGGCCACGCCGGTGGTGGGGATCGCCTGCATGCCGGTGGCGGAGCTCTGGTGAATGATCTTCGGCTTGCCTGCGGCGCGGCTGTTGGGATGCGCATAGTAGGAGCGGCCACCGGTGAACGGATCGTCGCCTTTCGTAAGGAGCTGCAGCATGAGCTCGTAGGGCGTCCAGCCCATTCCGAGCAGCAGGCTTTCGTCGCGATAGTAAGGACTTACCCAGTCGCAGGGCAGCAGCTGCATGGCCGTGGCGAGCTGTATGGCCTCGTGGCCGCGGGACGTGGAGTGTACGTACTTGGTGATGGGTCGGTTGGCTTCGTAAGTCTCGGCCATTTTCAGCACGCGGAACATCTGGCGGTAGGCGGATAGCAAGAGATCGTGATCCATACGGGCGCAAAGATAAAGCCGACGCCCTACGGGACGGAACAATTGAACAAGGAACAAGGAACAAGGAACATCGAACCGGAGCGACAAAAAACGGAGGAACCTTGGTTCCTCCGTCACTTCGCTATTCGAAAATTCCTTGTTCTGCTGGTCTACTTGACCTCCAGCTTCAGCAGGCTTTGTTCGCCGAGGAAGGCCTCGAGCTCGTCGCCAACGACCACTTCGCCGACTCCCGCCGGGGTACCGGTGTAAATGAGGTCGCCGATGTTGATGGAGAAGTACTGCGAGATATGACTTACGATGGCGTCGAAGGAATGGATCATGTCGCGGGAGTTGCCCTGCTGCACCACGTGGCCGTTCTTCCGGAACGAGAAGTCGATGTTCTTGCGGTCCTTGATGTCTGCAAACGGCACCCACTTGCCGGCCACGGCCGAATTGTCCCAGGCCTTGGCCTTCTCCCAGGGCAGGCCTTTCTTCTTCAGGTCGTTCTGCAGGTCGCGGGCGGTGAAGTCGATCCCGAGGGTGAGGGCGTCGTAATATTTGCCCGCCTGGGGCGCCTGCACGTACTTCCCGTTCTTGCATACGCGGAGCACGAGCTCGCACTCGTAGTGGAGCTCATTGGTGAACTCCGGGTAGTAAAATGGCATATGGGCCTGAAGGAGCGCATTCTTGGGCTTCATAAAGATCACCGGTTCCTCGGGAACGGCGTTGCCCAGCTCCTTGGCATGCTCGGCATAATTCCGGCCTACGCAAAAAATCTTCATACAGGTGGTTTTTGGTCATATACGGGATACGCCGGGAGCGTTGATCCTGCATAAGCTAGGTTTTCGGAAGGATAAGGATGCTACGGGCAGTACCGTTGTCGAAATAAAAATAGGCAATCCGCGCTTAGTTCAAACGGAGAGATCGAGATTATTTACCGTGTTCATAGTGGCGGTGAGCCCGATGGTGGAAATGTTCTCGATGATCTCGATGCACCGGTCGATCTTCTTCAGCACGAGCGGCTCTTCGGCCGGGAGCCATTTGCCGAGTACGAAGTCGGCCTGCCGGCCCTTGGGGTAGTTGTTACCAATGCCGAAGCGGAGGCGCGGGTATTCCTGCGTGCCGAGCACGGCCTCGATGTCCTTGAGCCCGTTGTGGCCGGCTGCGGACCCGCCGGGCCGCAGGCGCAGCTTGGAGAGCGGCAGGGCAAGGTCGTCCACGATCACCAGCATCTGCTCGGCGGAGAACCGCTCCTTGTCCATCCAGTACTTCACCGACGCGCCGCTGCGGTTCATATAGGTGGTGGGACAGATACACACGAAGAGGCGGCCTTTCCAGCGCACTTCGGCCTTATAAGCGAGGCGTTCCGAGGAAAAAGAGCCGCCGTGCTTGCGCACGAAGGCATTGGCCACGTCGAAGCCGATATTGTGGCGGGTATGGGCATACTCGTCGCCGATGTTGCCGAGACCCACGATGAGGAACTTGTTCATGCAAGGCAAATCTAGTCGCTGATCCCAGATCTCGGATCGCGGATCTCAGATTTGTTTACCGCACAAACGGTACTTCATTGATTCCACTGTCTAAAAAGCTGGTTGCAAACCTGAAATCTTCGAACACGAGCGTGGTTGATCCGGAAAGAAAGTTAGGGCCCAGAACAGATCACAGATCTGAGATTTGAGATCTGAGATCCTCTAAAAAGAAAGCCCCGACGGAATCGTCGGGGCTTTCTTTTTAGAGGCGCTATTACTTCTTGCCTTTGGCAGGAGCGGCCTTGGCGGCAGCTGCTTCTTCCTGGCGCAGGGCACGCGTCGTAACGATCGACACGATGGGGATACGCGGGGAGTTGAGCACTTCGTAGTTCTCGGTCACGATGTCCTGAACGCGGAGGTTGGCACCGATCTCGAGGGCATCTACGGGTACTTCGATCTGCTCTTTCAGGTACTTCGGCAGGGTCTTCACTTTGAGGGCCTTCATCTTGGTCTCCAGACGGCCGCCGGCGCGCACGCCCAGAGCAGTACCGGTAAACTTGATCGGAATGGTAGCGACCACTTTCTTGTCTTCTACCAGCTCCAGCAGGTCTACGTGGATCAGCTCGTCGGAGATCTTGTCGAACTGGAGATCCTTCAGGATGCAGCGGGTCGTTTTGCCGTCGATGGTCACATCAACGAGCTGGAAGCTCGGGGTATATACGATCGGGCGCAGCGCTCGGGCAGAGGTCGTGAAGTTGATCTCTTTTGCACCCCCGTAAATTACACCGGGCACGAGTTCCTGAGAGCGCAGTTGGCGGGTGGCTGACTTGCCAAATGCGGTCCTCAGTTGTCCTTCGATTGTAATTGCTTTCATTATTGAGGTTTTAAAAATGACATGCTAAAATTTGAGGTTCGACGCTTGCTGTCTGAGGCTGTTCGGACCAACTTCAGACTTCAAACACCCAACATCAAACGGTCCTACTTATTCCTTCTCTGCGAATGAATGAACAGGTTGTTGATGCTCTTGTTCTCGTGGGCGTTGCGGATGGCGACGGCAAAAAGCTCGGCCACCGACAGCACCTTGATCTTGGAAGACTCGCCGCGCAGGGGGATCGTGTCGCAGACCACAAGCTCCTCGAGAACAGAGTTCTCGATATTCTCGTAGGCCTTGCCGCTCAGCACCGGGTGGGTGACGAGCGCACGAACGCTGCGGGCGCCTTTTTCCTTTAAAAGAGCGGCGGACTTGGCCAGCGTGCCGGCCGTATCGCAGATGTCATCGATGATGATCACATCGCGGTCCGTTACATCCCCGATCACCTGCATCGACGCGATCTCATTCGCGCGTTTACGGTGCTTGTCGCAGATCACCATATGGGCGTTGAAATAAGTGGCTATTTCACGGATCCGGTTGGTGGCACCTACGTCGGGGGCCGCAAAGGTAAGGTTTTCGAGCCGGAGTTGCGTTATATATGGTATAAAAACCGCAGATGAGTCCAGGTGATCCATCGGGATATCGAAAAAAGCCTGGATCTGGGGGGCGTGGAGATCCATGGTGATGACCCGGTCGGCGCCGGCCGCCACGAGCATATTGGCAACCAGCTTGGAACCGATGGCCACGCGGGGCTTGTCTTTCCGGTCCTGCCGGGCATAACCGTAATAGGGCAGCACCGCCACGATCTTGGATGCCGAAGCCCTACGGGCTGCGTCGATCATGAGCAGGAGCTCCATCAGGTTATCGGAGGGGGCATAGGTGCTTTGCACGAGGAAAACGACGTCGCCACGGATGCTTTCATTGAAAACCGGCAGGATCTCGCCATCGGAAAAGCGCTGGATGGTGATCTCACCTACTTTACAGCCATAGCGCTCGCAAATTTGCTGGGTCAGCTTCTGCGAGCCGATGCCCGAGAAGATCTTGGCAGAAGGTTGCAGCATGGGAAAAAATGTGCGGCGAAGATAGTCAGATGCCGCACATTTTCGCCTGCTAAATTCACCGGTAGGCAACAGCTGTGAGGCCGGGATCGCCCGCTCCCGCGGTGGGCCCGGGCTCCGGACCATTGATGCCATAATAAACGGAGCGGCAAACGAAAAGCGCCATGAAAAGGGTGATGCCGTACACGAGCACGAAGAAGAGCACAGGGTGGAGTGCGCCCATAGAGGCTTTGGATCTGGGGTTCATAGGGGTGGTTTTAAAAGGTATTGAGGATTTTGAACTGGTGTAAAAATAATTGTTAAATTAAACTCATGCAAGCGCAGAAATACTCGATTAAGGAATGGGCAAAAGACGACCGGCCGCGCGAAAAACTACTCCTGAAGGGCGCTGAGGCCCTTTCCGACTCGGAATTGCTGGCCATCCTGATCGGCAACGGCACGAGGTCGCGCAGCGCGCTTGACCTCGCCCGCGAGGTGCTGCAGGGCGTACGCAACGACCTGGGAGCGCTTGGCCGCCTCTCGGTTGCCGACCTGCAAAAGGTGCCCGGTATCGGTGCCGCAAAGGCCGTAACGCTTGTCGCGGCGCTCGAGCTCGGCCGGCGGCGGCAAGCTGCCGGATTCAGCGGCAAGGCCTCCGTCAGCAGCAGCCAGGAGGTGGCCGGCTACTTGCAAGGACTGCTCCGCGACCACCGGCACGAGGTGTTTTGCGTACTTTACCTGAACCGCGCCAACAAGGTCAACCATTACGAGATCGTCAGCGTCGGGGGCATTACCGGCACTGTCGCCGATCCGCGGATCATCCTCAGGCGGGCCCTCGAGGAAGACGCCGTGAGCCTGATCCTCTGCCACAATCATCCTTCCGGCAACCTGCGCCCGAGCCGGGCGGACGAGGAGCTGACCACCAAGATCCGGGAGGCCGCGCGCTTCTTCGATATCCGCGTACTCGACCACCTCATCGTCAGCAATGAAGGTTACTTCTCCTTTGCCGACGAAGGCCTCTTGTGAGGATCTCAGATCCGGGATCTGTGATCTTGGATCTGCTGAAAGAGCGACGACTTTTTATGCTGTTGTCATTCACTTTGGCTTACAATTCAGGATGGCCCCGATCAGAAGGTGGAACGCGGCTTTGCTGGATTACGTGACGCACTCGCTAGGTCCCTTGTTAGAGGAACTCCGGCTCCTGTAACAGATCTCAGATCCACGATCCCAGATCTGAGATCCGCATAAAAAAGGAAGCCCCCACTTTAAGCGGGGGCTTCCTTTTTTATGCGTTTTTATGCTTGTCCGGCAGGGCCTCCGAACATCATCGGCACCTGCATCTCTTCGAGGTCCTTGATCTCGCCGTTGGCCGACTCATAGCGGTGCACGTTCTCGGCAAGTGCTTTCATGAACCGCTTCGCATGCTGTGGGGTGAAGATGATGCGGGCCTTCACCTTGCTTTTGGGCGTACCCGGCATCACGTTTACGAAATCAATCACGAACTCGGCGTCGGAGTGCGTTACGATCGCGAGGTTGGCGTAGCTCCCTTCGGCGATTTCCTCAGTGATTTCTATGTTCAGCCCCAACGGCTGCTTGGCAGAATCATTCATCCGGCAAAGCTACTTATTCAGGGCCAGAAAAACCTGCTTCAGTGTCAGCTCGGGGTTGGCTGCTATCGGGTAGTCGATGAACAGTTGACCGGGGCTCGTGAGCTGAGGAAACTCCTTCTCCACCGACGACTGGTTGGGCTTCAGCTTCTTGAACTGGTTCTTGGCGTGGTCAAAGTAATAGAATTCAAACTCCAGGTTGAACTGGCGGAGGTCAGCATCCACATAGCTGGTGGTCACGATCCCGAGGGTGGACTTATACTTCTTGAAGAGACTGTACTTGGGACCGGCGGATACGCGCTGATAAAGCGTGTTGCCCGAGGTTCCGAGGGCCTTGCCGCTTACGAATACCAGTTGCTGATCGGGAAGGCCGATCGCCGGGTCGGGACGAAGCCGGAACGAATCCACGTCCTTAGCGTCCTTGACCAGGGGCTTCGTGGGATTTTCCTTTGTATAGAACTCGACTTGCTGGTTATAGGTATTGTAGCTGACACGGATGTTGAGGGCCATCTCCCCGGGGCTGTACAGGTCGCCGGTATGGCGTTCGCCGAAGAGATATTGGGTGCCGACCACTTTATAGGCACTGATGCGCTGGTAAGTGCCGTCCCCTTTTTCCAGCAGGATCCGGTTATAGGCCTGAGCGGCGTCGGAATACGACATTTGCTGGGCGTAGGCCGGCGCTGCTGCCAGCACGGTAAAAAGGGCGAGGATGCTTTTTCTCATAATAGGTGTTCGTTAGGTAATGAAGTTAAGAAATCCGGGGGATACCGGGCCCGTAATTGTACGGACTGTACACCAGACCGTACAAAAAAGAGAAAGGGCTGCATGAAGCAGCCCTTTCTTTAGAAAATCCGTGATCCCTTAGGGACGGGGGGATTTGTACACCAGCGTGTCGAAGAAGGCACGCAGGGGGTTGTTGTTGTAGTTCCAGTACACGAACATCGTGTCGTTGGTCGTACCCGGGTTGTCGCGGAAGCGGCTCACACCGGCACCAGCACCCGTGAACATCGTGATGGGCACGGAGGCATCGAGGTTACGAACGTCCGTTACCAAATCGGTAGTGGTGTTGAACGTAACGATCGGGGAGATCGCAGCGCCATACCAGCTGAGGGAGTTGTTGGGACCCACGCCGATGGGGTGGCCTTTCGAATTCACCTCGGGCCAGTAGAAGTATACGGAAGCCGGACCCTGGGTGATCATGTGCATCTCCGTGTTGTAACGGAAGGTGTAGGGCGTACGGTTGTGGTAACCGGTCAGCTGATACACACCGTCATACTTGTTCTTGATGTTGATACGCACCAGCACCGTACGGGAGTTCTCGGCAACCTGGTAGCCGCCACCCACATTGGTGATGCGGTAACCGATGGCGTAGGTAGAATCCGGGTTCAGCGCCTGGGTATTGGTGATGGAGATCGTCAGGTTGTTCACGAAGCCGCTGTCCTTACGGATCACCGGGCTCATGTTGCTGAGCGTGTAGGTGCCGGCGGGCAGGATTGCGAGGGCGGAGTCGCCGGAACCTTCTGCACGGCCAGCGGCGCGGGCAGCGGTAACGACGGACTCATCGGCCACGATGGTAACCGGCACGTCTACAGTAGCCGTGCGCTGGCCTTCGATCGTGAGGGCAGGGCCGGCGATCACCACCGGGGTGGCGGCCGACGTGATACCCACATTCACACCCGATGCTTCCTGAGCGAATGCTACAGCGGGCTTCGTGTCGTTAACTTGGATACCATACTTCTGGTCCTCAAAGTCCTTGTCCTTCAAGCACCCGGTTACAGCGACGAGCGAGGCGATCGCCACTGCCGAATATAATACGGTCTTTTTCATCTTACGTTAATTGATTTAGTTTAAGGATTAGTTCAAGTCCCAGAAAATGCGGCCCGTAGTTACGTTGATGTCGCCTTGTGCGGTTACGTTCTCCGTGTTGTAGTTGTACTCGTTCTGCGGGTAGAACAGGCGACGGGGAATGCGGGAAGCGCGGTTGGGATCGATCGACAGCGGCGGGCCGGCGGTGAAGCCGATGTTCGGAGTGTCGCCGAGCACATAGTCCGTTCTGCGGTAGTCGGTGTACAGCTCGTAGGGAGCGATGCCGTTGAGGGCAAACCACTTCTGCGACAGGATGGTGAAGAGGCCACCACCGGGAGCAGTGATGTCTACGTCTTCGTAACCGGCGTTCGTGGAGATGTAGGTATCAGCCTGAGCGCTCGTGAGGCCCAGCCATACAAACGACTCGCGCACAGCAGCACGCAGGGCGTCAGCAGGGGTGCCTGCACCCGGGATCGCGATGCCACGCTGGATAGCTTCTGCCTGGAGGAAGAGGCTTTCCACGCTCGTCAGGATCCAGGCGCGGGAAGAAGCGCCGTTGGGGGAATAACCCGGAGCACGGACCGTAGACAGGTTGGAGCCGATCAGGGTCTGGTCGCCGGAGGCCTGGCCGAACTTGATACCCTTCTGTCCCGAAGCACCAGCTACATAGAAGCGGGCGAGGCGGGGGTCAGCGTTGTAGGTATAGTAGCGGATGGCGTAGTCGTTGGCACGCACGTGGTCGCGCTGGCTGCCGGTACCCGCTTCGTTGGTATTGTAGCGACGGTAGAAGGGCTGCGGCTTAGCACCGGAGAAGCCCGGGTTCAGGTGGGCCGACTGGCCGGCACCGATGAACCCTTCCGTGGTGAACTTGGCCACCTGGGCGGCAACATCCACACCCGGGGCAACCTGGGTGCTGTTGATGCCATTGTGCAGGTGGATGAGGAGGCGCAGACGCAGCGTGTTGGCGAAGCGTACCCAAGCAGTGGGGTCGCCGGCGTACACGAGGTCAGACGTGCTCTTCTCGGGGTTCAGCGACGCGTCAGCAGCAGCGGGCGACTTCAGCAGGGTGATTGCCGTGTCGAGTTGCTTGAAGAGGTCGTTGTAGATGTCTACACCTTTGTCGTATGCCGGGGTAGGCTCAGCGGTACCGCGGAACGCCTCGAAATACGGAACGTTGTTGTAGATGTCGACGAGGATGCCGAAGTTGTGCGCCTTCATGATCCGGCCAACGCCTTCATAGAATGCAGCACCGTCAGCCTTCGACTTGTTGATCATGATCTGGTAGTTGTTCGCATTCGCGTACAGGTTGGTCCAGATCTGGCTTTCGAAATCGCGTCCGAACTTGTAGGTCTCGATCTCCGTCAGCGACTGGTAGGAGCCGGAACGTGCCCAGAAGCCCATCCACATTTGAAGGGTCGTGAAGTTCGTAGCCACGATGTCGGAGGTAACTACCTGTGCGGCCGGCAGCAGTACCTGGGGCGTTACGGAAACGTCCGTTACGTCATCGGGGTTGGCGTTGATATCGAACTTGTCCTTCTTACAGCTGCCCATGCCGAGCATGAGTGCCGCAAGGGAGGTTGCGTATATGATTCTTTTCAATTTCATCTTAATCCTGTTTTTTGGTGGTTAGAAACGGAGTGTCAGGTTAGCACCGTAGATGCGGGTCGGAGGCATGTTGAAGGCCGTGCTGCGACCAACGGCGTTGCCCGTGTAGGCGTTGTTGCCGTTAGCGGAGAACTCGGGATCGGTCCATACGTTCGACTTCGGCAGGAACATCAGGAGGTTACGCGCGTTCACACCGATCGTAGCACCCTTGATCACGTTACCCAGGCGGGCACCGAAGATACGAGTGGGGATCGTGTAGTTGAGCGCTACTTCACGGATTTTCCAGAAGGCACCGCTGGCAACGTAGTTGGTTTCGACACCGGTGTTCAGGTCGCTGTTCCAGAACAGGCGGCCGTAAGTCTGCGTGTACACGTTCGTGTTCGTCACGTACTTACCGCTACCGTCCATTACTACGGAGTTGGGGAAGATAAAGGCACGACGGTCGGCCTGGGCGCTGCGCTCAGAGATACCGTTGTCGTCCAGGAAGCCACCGAGCTGGTCGGCAACGATCTTGTTACCGGCACGGTAGTCGGCAACCGCGCTGAAGCTGAGGCCTTTCCAGGTCACGTTCAGGTTGAGACCGAGGATGTGCTTCGGCATGGTGCGGCCAACGCGAGCGAGGTCGCCGGCGATAGTCGGCATACCCGTCTGGGCATCCACGATCACACGACCCTGGTCGTCACGCTGGTAGTCAGACACCTGGAACACGTAAGCGGGCTGGCCTACAACTGCATAGTTGAAGTTGCCGATACCGAGTTCCTTCACGTCGCCGATGAGGCTGGTGACTTTGGAGTCCTGGTTGGAGTAGTTCACCTTGAAGTCAACGTTCACGTTGCCCAGCTTCACGAGCGGGGTCAGGCGCAGATCGATCTCGAATCCTTTGTTGATGAAGGAGCCGGCGTTCTGGATAGCGGTCGTGGCACCGGTGGTGTTGGACTGCTGTACGTTGATCACCTGGTCGGTGTTGTCCTGGTTGTAATAGGTAGCTTCTACGTTGATGCGGTTGTTCAGGAAGCCGAGTTCCAGACCTACTTCACGGTTGTTCACGTACTCGGGGCGGTATTGGGCAGCCACTGTGGTAGTGGTAGCCTGGAAGCCCAGAACATCGTTGAAGGGGAAGAAGGTACCGGCAGCGAACACGTTCTCAAAACCATAGGCGCTGAGGTTCACGTTACCCGTCTTGGTGATGGCACCGCGGATCTTGGCGTAGTTGAGGATCTTGTTCGACTTGAGCGCGGGGATAGCGTCGCTCAGTACCACTGAGGCGCTCACGCCGGGGTAGAAGTAACCGATGTCGCTCTTCTCGAAGGCAACACCCGGCTTCACCAGGCGGCTGTCGAAGTCGTAGGAACCGGTAGCCTCGATGAAGGCCCACTTGTTGAAGTCGAAGGACACGCGACCGAAGTAGCGCTCCAGGCGGGTTACGGAGTTGTCCACGTCAACGTTCGGCTCACCTTTGCGCAGGGCGATGGTGTAGGCCGTAGCGGTACCGAGGTTGTTGCTACCCAGCGAGAGGAAGCGGGAGCGGGATTCGCGATAGGAGTGACCCACGAGGGCGTTCACACCGAAGGCACCGAAGGTCTTGTTGGCCGTAGCGAACAGCTCCGAAGTGAAGCGGTTGCTGAGCGTAGAACCGTTCGTTACAGCGCCGGTGATGTTGGCGGTACCGTGGTCGCGGAGCGTGTTGTGGAAGGCCGAGTACTGGAACGGCTCACGGGTACGCTTGTAGTCGGCGTTGGCATAGGTAAGACCTACACGGTACGTGAAGTTCAGCCAGTTAGTAGCCTTGAAGTTCAGTTCACCGTTACCGAAGATATCGTCGCCCTTGCCGTACTCGCGGGCGTTGTCCTTAGCGAAGTAAGGGGTCTTGCCGTTGTTGTCGAGGTAGGGGCTGTAGAAACCGTCGGGGCTGGAGAAGTAGTCGTTTCTCCAGTCGCTGAACATACCCAGGTCATACTGACCGGGGGCAGAGGTCACGCCGTAGTAAACGAGGGTGTTGTTGGTGGTGACGTCGTACTGCTGGTTGGTGTAGCGCAGGTTGAAGCCGGCACGGAAACGACCATACTCGCGGTCAGCCTTCAGGGTGAAGGTACGGCGGTTGTTCTGGTCGCCGGGCATAACACCGTCGATGCTCACGTTCTGGCCGCTGAGGTAGAAGCCGTCGGTGGAGAAGGAAACGTCGGTCTGGTGCGTCACACCGGTGTTGAAGAAGTTCTTGCGGCCGTTCTCTACATAAGAGTAGGGCAGCATCAGCTTCTCACCGTTGGGGCCGGTCTGACCCATCTGGCGGATAGAACCGTCGAAGGGATCACCCCAGCTCTGCTGCTCGATCGGCTCGAAGGTGCCGTAACCGAGGGCGTCGGGGGCATAACCGGAACCGAAGCGCTTCTGGAACTTCGGCATGTAGGCGATGCTCTCGAGCTGGGTAGTGTGGCTTACCGACACCTGCGGGCGGCCTTTCTGGCCACGCTTGGTGGTAACCACGATAGCGCCGTTCACACCGTCGGGACCGTAAACGGCCGTGGCGGACGACGACTTGAGGATCGTTACGTCGGCGATGTCGTTGGGGTTGATGGAGCTCAGGAAACCAAGGCTCAGCGGCACACCGTCGAGGATGAGCATGGGCTGGTTGTTACCCGTGAGCGAGCGGATACCACGCAGGGTGATACGCGTTTGGGCGAATACACCGGCGTTGGTGGTATTGATGTTGAGGCCGGACACCTTACCGGTAAGACCGTTCTGAAGGTTCACAGGGGCAGCCTGGGTCAGTTCCGTAGCGCGCACCTTGGCAGTAGAGTAGCCAAGTTCTTTAGCCTGGCGGGCCTGGCCGAGGGAGGTTACTACTACTTCGGTCAGTTGCTCAGAACCACCGCGGGTGAGGCTGATGGCGGTAGCGGCGTCGGCGCCGACTGTGGATGCCTGATAACCGGCAGCTGTGATGTTCAGGCGGGCGTTGTTGGCGACCTTAATGGTGAAGTTACCATTTGCGTCGGCCGTTACAGCGTTTCTGGTGCCAGTTTCAGTAACTGTGGCGAAGGGAACACCGTTCCCTTGCGCGTCACGAACCTGTCCGGAGACGTTACGTTGCTGCCCAAATGCCAATGAACAAAAGAGCATTGACACCGTTAGCAGCGATGCAATTTTTCTCATTTAGACGTGTTTTTTAATTGTTAAAAAGCCTTAAATACATTCTATCGCGGTCTTCCGCATCGGAGAACCATTGTAAGCAGACAACAGTTTTTGCGGATTTGCTGCGCCAAATTATACTTTTTCTAACAAAAATTTTCTTTGTTGTTAAAATTTAGCGGTGATAAGCGGGGCAAAACCTGCATCAAAGGCGGATCATTGCCCCCACCCGGATCTCCGACACCCGGCTTCCGGCCACCCGTTCCATCCCGCTGCCTGTGAATGGTTCGTCGGGCCGGATCGTCTGTGCCCAGCGTAGTGACCCACCGATGCCGCCTCTTCCCTCGTACCGCAATAGTGCCAGCCAGCGGGCGCCCCTCCCGTACACGGCCAGCGCCGGGGCACCTGCCTGTACATCCGGCTCCCAGGCATAGAGGCGTCCCTCCCAGTCCCCGGTCGCAAACAAATGTCCCCGCAGCGTCAGGCGCCAGCGGCGGCCGAGGCGCCCCTCCCCTTCCACCGCCATCCCCGACCCGCCCCCCTGCACCCCCCAGGTAGCCGCCCCCTCCAGCTGCACGGCCATACCCGGCAGCTGCTGCCGCAGCAGGAGCCGGGCGCTGTGCCGCCGCACCGGGTCCACGCCGCGTACCGGCTGATCGCCTCCATTGTTCACCATTCGTTGCCGCCACGCATACCGAAGCGACAGCTCTACCCGCCGCGACGGTCGGTAGCGGAGGCCCGCACCGAGATCTGCCCCGCCGGCCGGGGCATCCACCCGGTATCGAAGCCAGGGGGAATGATAGAGGTCTGCAAACACACTCCATTGCCACTGGACCGAAGGGCGCACCTGGAGCGTCAGGTAAAGCCCTTCTTCGTTCTGCGGCGCCGAATGACGGGTGAACGCATTGCCGCCCAGGCTGGCAAAGCGCGGGGCAATGCGGCGATAGAGTAGGCCAAGGTCCCAGGCAGGGTCGCCGCTCCACAGCAGCCCCTGCACAAGGGCGCTGCCGCCCCCCTGCCCGGTAGCCCATTCACCGAAAAAGTGGACGTTGCCGAGGCTGTGGGCGTAATCAACGCTGCCATTGAACCATTCATTGCCCTGCGGCGAAAAAAGATCATATGATTCTTTTCTTTGTTGCATCTGGGCGGAGAATCGATACCTAATTCCTTGAACAGCAAGCACAAAGCGCCCCCTCCGGTACCGCAGTCGCCCGCCACCTGCCCATTGCACCAGGCGCCCCCGGCTGGCCCGCTCGCCCGGCGTCCGGTGCAGGCCGCTCTCCCCGAAGCCGGTAAAGTGCAGTCGCCCCGAGTCAGCTGTTTCGGCGCCCGTAGGATCCAGGCGACGGTATGAGGCAAAGGCGGAAAGCTCCAGGGATCCGCGCTGCAGCGTCAGCGCCGCGCCCCGGTGAAAGGCGAACTCGCCCGCCGCCCGGTGCGGAAGGAAGAGCGGGCCCTGTCGCTTCAGGTACGAAAGATCGGCGCCCCCGCCAAAAGCAAGCCCCTGCCACTGGATCAGGCCCTGGCCCATATTCACGGTGTAATCGCCGAGCGCAAGCGTGCGGAGCAAGCCGGAACCCTCATAATAGAGGTGCCCCGACAGGAAATCGATGCCCGTTCCCTTGCGGAAAAGTGGCTCGCCCGCGTCTTTCTCGGCCGTCAGCCCCCAGCGAAGGCGCGGCCCCTGGAAGCGGTACCGGAGCTGAAGGCGGTCGGGGCTGCCGGCGTAGCCTCCCGGGAGGCGGTAACCGGCTGCCCGCTCCAGCTCGCGGGCAAAGAGGAATTGCAGACGGTGCTCGCCCCGGAACAGATGAGGGGGCGGGCCGGCGGCACTGGCACTGAGGTAAGGCCGGAGCTGTTGCACGAGGGCCGGGTCCCAATGCGGGACGGCCTGTAGCTCCTCCACCGCCAGCAGCGGGCCCAGGCGGGCGCGGTAGTGGAGCAGGCTCTGCACCTGCAGCTCGTGCAGGGCGCCCAGCGCGCGCAGCTGCTCGGCGGTGGCGGTGTTCACCGAAAGGGGGTGACGCCGGAGGTACTCCAGCTCCTGGGCGAGGGGCTCGGCGTCGGTGCTGCGCTCGGGCGGGTCTCCCAATTGCTCGAGCCCCGAGCGAACGGGGTCCAGATCCTGCGCGGCGGCCGGCAGCAGGATGCTACAAAGCAGGACCAGGTACAGGTAGTGCATGGCGGATCATTGGGCGGGAAACAATAACAGCAGGCCCGGGGTCAGCCCCAGGTAGCGGTGGCCGGTGGCGGTGACCTCGAGCAAGAGGTGGCGCAGGCGCAGCCCGGCGCCGAGGTAGGCCACCGGGCCGGCCGTAGTGATGCCGGCGCGCCCGCGAAGGGCCCCGGCAACACGGAACTGGAGGCCGGCGGTGAGGGCCGGCGGCCCGCCCCCCTCCTGCCGCAGCTCGGCGCCCATAAGCCACTGGCCAGTGCGCTCCCACGTGAGCCCGAGTCCGAACGCCGACGGCAGCCGCTCGGTACCCTGCTTGCCGAGGCGCACCCGCGCCGGATTGTGCACCCAGGCACCTGCATGAAGCCGCTCACCGAGGTGCAGCCGCAGACCGGCGTCCGCCGTAAGGCCACCAGCCGCTCCATACCCGGAGGCCCGTACCGCAGCATAGCGAAACTGAACGCCGACGTCGAGCAGTGAGCCAAGCTGGCGGGCATAAGCGAGTCCGACCGTGCTTTCGGAGTAGTCGGGGCCGCCTCCGAATTGCAGCAGGGCTCCGGCGCCCCCGCCGGCAAGCGGCAACGCCGCCGAAGCCTGGTAGGCCGACAGGGCTTCGAGCCCGAAGCGGTACTCACCGTAAAGGGCAGCCGAAAACTGGGTGCGGCCTGCCAGCGCCGCCGGGTTGACGGCAAAGGAGGACGCGTCGGCAAAGCGCGGCGAGGATGCCGACAGGCGGGTGTACAACGAAGCGCCTTGCGCGGGATGCAGCTGGGCGGCGGCACGCAGCAGCACCAGCAGGAAAGGGAGCAGCAGCAACGGTCTCATGGAAAAGGGTTTGTGCAAAGCTCCTGCGCCCGGTTGGGGGAAAGAAAATGTTTTTCCCATCAAATGGTGGGAATTTACCTTTGGCGCATGCAAATCCTGAACGGGAAGGAAGCTGCCCAGGCCATCAAAGATGCCCTGAAGATCGAAGTGGCGCAGCTAGCCTCCAACGGCAAGGAAGTTCCGCACCTGGTAGCGATCCTGGTGGGTAACAACGGCGCCAGCGAAACCTATGTAGCCGCAAAAGTGAAGGCCTGTGAGGAAGTGGGATTCAAGTCGACCCTCATCCGGTTCGAAGAATCGGTATCCGCCTTCAAGCTCCTCGAAACCATCCGTGAACTCAATGGCGACCCCGACGTCGACGGCATCCTGGTGCAGCTGCCGCTGCCGGCGCATATCTCATCGGAAGAAGTGATCAACACCATTGACCCGGCCAAGGACGTGGACGGCTTTCACCCCAATACGGTGGGGAAGCTCGTGCTCGGGCAGCCGACCTTTATCCCGGCCACGCCCTACGGCATCATGCTGCTGCTGCAGCATTACAAGATCGACACCCGGGGCAAGCACGCCGTGGTGATCGGACGCAGTAATATCGTAGGCCGCCCAATGAGCATCCTGCTGAGCGCTGCTGGCGCGCAGGGCAACGCTACCGTCACCATCACGCATTCGCATACGGTGAACCTGGCGGAGATCTGCCGCAGCGCCGACATCATCGTAGCCGCCCTCGGCCGCCCGGGCTTCGTAACGGCCGATATGGTGAAGGAAGGCGCCGTGGTGATCGACGTAGGCATTACCCGTGTGGACGACCCATTGCGGAAGAGCGGCTACCGCCTTTCCGGCGACGTCGACTTTGGAGCCGTGGCCGAAAAAGCCTCGTTCATTACGCCTGTTCCCGGCGGCGTCGGCCCCATGACCATCGCCGCGCTGATGAAGAATACCTATCATGCGTGCGCAAGAAAGCACTTCGAATAAAGGGTTTAGAGGGTTTAGGAGGTTTAGAAGGTTCTGATTAACCGGAACCAACCACCTAAACCCTCTACACCTCCTAAACCTTGTTCTCCCATGAGCATCCCCATCACCGATGAAGCCCGCCTCGCTCCCTCCGGCACCCTGCCGGTGATGGAGCATTTCTACACGCTGCAGGGCGAAGGGCTGCACCAGGGCCGGCCCGCGTATTTCATCCGCCTCGGCGGCTGCGATGTGGGCTGTGTATGGTGCGATGTGAAAGACAGCTGGGATGCGGAGCGGCACCCGCACTATGCCATCGATTCGCTCGTGGCGCTGGTGAAAGAGACGCCCGCACCGATCGCGGTCATCACCGGCGGCGAGCCGCTGCTGCACCCCCTCGATCCGCTCACCGCTGCCCTGCGCGACGCAGGCCTGCGCACCCATATCGAGACGTCGGGGTCGTCGCCGCTTTCCGGCCGCTGGGACTGGATCACGCTGTCGCCCAAGAAGTTCAAGGCGCCCCTCCCCGAAGCGGTGGCCGCGGCCGACGAGCTGAAGGTGGTGGTGTTCAACAAGTCGGACTTTGCCTGGGCCGAGCAGTGGGCGGCACAGGTAAAACCGGGGTGCCGCCTCTACCTGCAGCCCGAGTGGGACAAGGCCGCACAGGTGACGCCGCTCATCATCGATTATGTAAAAGCCCACCCGCAGTGGACCCTCACGCTGCAGACCCACAAGTATATCAACGTGCCGTAGGGATCTCAGATCTCAGATTTCAGATTTCAGATTTGGGCTGGCGCGCGTGGGAGTGGATGCAGGTTTTGCCCGGAGTAATGGGCCTTGCCTATTTCCCTTTTCTATCACTCCTTCTTTGTTCCGTGTTCCTTATTCCCTGTTCCTTGTTCTTTGTTCCTTGCTCCTTGCTGTCATGGAGAAGCGCCATGGCGCGTCTTTACCTTCCTAGATAAAGAGCGCTCCCGTGGCATGAAGGGAACGTTAAAAGAGCAACGCGGCCTTTCCGGTACAGCGGGCGTACCGTATTTTCATCGGATGAACCTGAGGTCCCTCACCACACTTTGCCTGTTGCTGTCCGCGCTCCTTGCTTCCGCCCAATACGACCCTTCCCGCATTAACAAAAAAGCGGTGGAGGCCTACCAGAAAGCGCTCGTCAAGATCGACGAGAGCAAGTGGAGCGACGCGGTCGACCAGCTGAACGAAGCCGTGCGCCGCGACCCCAACTACCTGGAGGCGTACGTGTCGCTGGCAGGGGTGCACAGCCAGTTGAAGGACCGCCGGCGCAGCATCGAGAATTATGAAAAGGCCTTTGCCATAGACTCCTCCTACCTCGTAGAAATACGGCTACCCTACGCCATTGCCCTGGCCGGCAACGGGCAATTCGAAAAAGCCCTTGCCATCGTCACCGACCTCGCCACGCGCCCGAAGATCTCCAACGCCACGCGCAAGGCCGCCGAGTACCGGCAGAAAAGCTTCGGCTTCGCCGTGGAGCATGCCCGCACCCACCCCGACAACTACGTGTTCAACCCGCGCAACCTCGGTCCCGGCGTCAACAGCCCCGACCCGGAATACTTTCCCTCCATCACCATCGACGGCGACAATATGATCTATACGCGCCGCATCGGCGGGCGCAACGAAGACTTCTTCCTGAGCCAGCGCGCCGGCGGCACCTGGGGCGCCTCGCACCACCTCACCGGCTCCATCAACACGCCGCAGAACGAAGGCGCTCAGAACGTATCGCAGGACGGCAACTGGCTTATCTTCACCGGCTGCCACCGCCCCGGCGGCGCAGGCTCCTGCGACCTGTATATCTCCTACCGCGAAAAGGAAGGCTGGAGCGAGCCCATCAACCTCGGCCCCAATATCAACACCGACCAATGGGAATCGCAGCCCTGCCTCTCGCCGGATAAAAAGGACCTTTATTTCGTAAGCCGCCGCTTTGGTGGGTTAGGTGGCGCCGATATCTACGTGTCGCACCAGCTGGCCAACGGACGCTGGAGCGCGCCCGAGAACCTCGGTCCGAATATCAATACCCCGGGCGACGAGTTCACGCCCTTCGTACACGCCGACAACAACACGCTGTACTTCGCCTCCGACGGTCTTCCGGGCTACGGCAACAAGGACCTCTTCGTGGTGCGCCGCAGTGCCGACGGGCAGTGGGGCACACCCGAGAACCTGGGCTACCCGATCAATACCATCGACGAGGAGAGCGCGCTCGCCATCGCCTCCGACGCAGTGACGGCCTATTACGCGTCGGACCGGCCCGACGGCCTCGGCAGCCTGGACATCTACAGCTTCGACATGCGTCCGTCGATGCGGCCCGGCCGCACGCTTTGGGTGCAGGGCCGGGTGCACGATGCCCAGACGAAAGCCGGCCTGCCCTCCACCGTAGCGCTCATCGACCTGAAAACAGGCTTCGAGCAATCGCGCCTCCAGACCGACGAAACCGGACAATACCTCGTGACGCTGCCGTTGGGCAAAGACTATGTATTCAACGTGAACCGCAAGGGCTACCTTTTTTACTCCGACCAGTTCCTGCTGCGCGAAAAGACCTCGGACTCGACGTACCGCAAGGACATCCCGCTGCAGCCCATCGAGGTGAATGCCTCCGTAGTATTACGGAACATCTTCTTCGACGTGAAGCAGTACGAGCTGCGGCCGGAGTCGCAGGTGGAGCTCGACCGCCTCGTGCAGTTCCTCCGCGACAACCCCACGGTGCGTATCCAGATCGAGGGGCATACCGATAACGTGGGCAAGCCTGCCGACAACCAGAAGCTTTCCGAGTTCCGTGCCCGCGCCGTGATGCAGTACCTGAACCGAAAGGCGATCAAGAACGAGCGCGTAACGGCGAAGGGCTTCGGCGAAGCACAGCCCGTAGCGCCGAATACGACCGATGCTGGTCGTGCCCAAAACAGACGAACGGAAGTGAAGATCGTGGCGAAGTGACGGCCCCCTGTCCCCCGGTAGGGGAATTTAGGTCGATTATACTTTTCTTGATTCGACCTTTTCTCAGAGCACTTCATACGAAAGTCCCCGCCTGAGGCGGGGGCTTTCTACGTTAGGAGGGTAAGGGGTTGAAGGGCGGAGGGGGAATTCTTGAGTATTTGAGTACATGAGCAGGTGAGCAAACGAGGTGGCCTAACGCCGGCAATCGAACACCTCGTAAAATCATACAATCTCGTACTTATGTGCTCATCGATCGCCCATCCGTGCTTTGAGAAAAAACTCGCTGTTATAACGGAAGCATCGGCCTAAGTTCCCCCTTCGGGGGACAGGGGGCCGAGATCTGAGATTTTTCACGCGGTTTTCTGTTGTTTTTCCCCTGATTTCCTGCGGGCCGGCGCCGAATTTTGAGGCGATGGCCCCTGACCTTTTATATCAGCTTGCCCTCACGCAGGTGCCCGGCATCGGCGATGTGCAGGCACGCTTCCTGTTGCAGCACTACGGAAACGCCGAAACCGTGTTCCGGGCACGCCGCTCCGAGCTCGAATCGCTCGAAGGCATCGGCACCGCCCGCGCCGCTGCGATCCGGCGCTTCCGCGACTTCCACCTGGCGGAGAGCGAGCTGCGCTACTTGCAGCGGGCCGGGCTGCAGGCCTGGTGCCTTACCGACGCCGCCTACCCACAGCGGCTGCTGCATTGCTACGACCCGCCTACCCTCCTCTTCGGCCGCGGAGCTGCCGACCTCAATACGCCGCGCCTCGTGGCCATTGTGGGTACCCGCAACGCTACCGACTATGGCCGCTCCGTAACCGAAGCCCTCGTGCAGGAGCTCGCGCCCTATCGAGCTACGATCGTAAGCGGGCTCGCCTTCGGCATCGACGCCATCGCCCACAAGGCAGCCCTCCGCGCTGGCCTGCCCACCATCGGCGTGGTGGGTCATGGGCTCGCGCGGGTGTACCCCTATGAGCACCATGGGCTCGCGCGCTCCATGGTGGACGGTGGCGGCGCCCTGCTCAGCGAGTTTTTTCATGACGTGAAGCCCGACAAACACAACTTCCCGCTACGCAACCGCATCGTAGCCGGTCTTTGCGACTGCACTGTCGTGATCGAGACCCAGGTGAAAGGCGGCTCGATGATCACGGCGCGGATGGCCGATGGCTATCACCGCGACGTGTTCGCCGTGCCGGGGCGGCTTACCGACAAAGGCAGCTCCGGCTGCCACGAGCTGCTGCGGCAGCAGAAGGCGCAGCTCTTTACCTCGGCCGACGCCCTTGCCGAGGCGCTTGGCTGGAAAGACCGGAACAGACCGGCGGCAACCCAGAAAGCCCTGTTCGTGGAATTGTCGGATGACGAGCGGCAGCTGATGCAGCTTCTGGAAGGAGCGCCGCAACTGCACGTGGACGACCTCTACCTCCGGAGCGGCCTGCCGAACAGCAGCGCCGCGGCGGCCCTCCTCAACCTGGAGCTGCAGGGCGTGATCGTGGGGCTGCCGGGAAAGTGCTACCGGTTGGCGTGAGGAGTAATGTGCTAATGGGGTAATGTGCTGATGGGATAATGAGGTTCAGGTAGGTTCGACAGATTGAGCTTATCGTCCTTGGTGAAGCGATAGGCTGGTGCGGTTGCAGGGGAAGTTCCTGGTTACCACTTAACCTAGCGGAAAACCCACCTGACCATTCGCCGGGCGCTGATGGCACTTTCAATTATGCGTGCGGACGGACGCAAAACCCACGGTTAAAACCGTGGGCTAGTGCATATCGAAAACCCACGGCTGAAGCCGTGGGCTGGTAGCAACAACCTTTTTTTAAACCCCCAAAACCTTCTAAACCATTGTTGTTCTCCACACCTGTTTACAATTCGGTAACGGGGCTTTCCCTGCCCGCCCTATATCTTTGCACATGGCAACAAACTTCACGCCCCGCACCTTCCTGGAGGGACTCACATTCGACGATGTGCTGCTGGTCCCCGGCTATTCCGAGATCCTGCCCCGCGACGTTTCCATCCGGGCGCGCCTTACCCGCGACATCACCCTCAACATCCCGCTGCTTTCCGCCGCCATGGACACCGTGACCGAGGCGAAACTCGCCATCGCACTCGCACGCGAAGGCGGCATCGGCATCCTCCACAAGAACATGACCATCGAGAAGCAGGCCGACCAGGTGCGCCGCGTGAAGCGCTCCGAAAGCGCCATGATCCTCGACCCGGTGACCCTGCCCACCTCCGCCACCATCGGCGACGCCCGCCGCATCATGAAAGAATACGGCTTCGGCGGCATCCCAGTAGTGGCCGACGGCGGCACCCTCGCCGGCATTCTCACCAACCGCGACCTGCGCTTCCAGGAGGACATGAGCAAGCCGGTTACCGAGGTAATGACAAAAGACAACCTCGTGACCGCCCCTGAAGGCACCGACCTCAAGAAAGCAGAAGCCATCCTCCGTCAGACCAAGGTCGAAAAACTGCCCGTGGTAGACGGCTCCGGCAAGCTCATCGGCCTCATCACCTACCGCGACATCCTGCAGGTAACCTCCTACCCCAATGCCGCCAAAGACTCGCTCGGCCGCCTGCTCGTAGGCGCCGCCATCGGCGTCACCGCCGACATCCTCGATCGCGTGGCCGCCCTGCAGGCCGTGGGCGTGGACGTGGTGGTGCTCGACTCTGCCCACGGACACTCCAAAGGCATCATCGATTCGCTGAAGAAAGTAAAAGCCGCCTACCCGAACCTGCCCGTCATTGCCGGCAACATCGCCACCACCGAAGGCGCGGCCGCCCTCGCCGACGCCGGCGCCGACGCCGTGAAGGTGGGCATCGGGCCCGGCTCCATTTGCACCACCCGCATCGTAGCGGGCGCCGGCGTGCCGCAGCTCACGGCCGTGATGCAGGCGCACGCCGCGCTCAAAGACCGCAACATCCCGATCATCGCCGACGGCGGCATCCGCTACACCGGCGATATGGTGAAGGCCCTCGCCGCCGGCGCCGACTGCGTGATGATGGGCTCCATCTTCGCCGGCACCGAGGAAAGCCCCGGCGACACCATTATTTACGAGGGCCGCAAGTTCAAGGAATACCGCGGCATGGGCTCACTGGGCGCCATGAGCGTGGGTTCCTCCGACCGCTACTTCCAGGACCCCGAAGCCGACGTGAAGAAGTTCGTGCCCGAGGGCATCGAAGGCCGCGTGGCCTACAAGGGCTCGCTCCGCGAGATCGTATACCAGTTCGTGGGCGGCCTCCGCGCCGGCATGGGCTACTGCGGCGCCCCCGACCTCGAAACGCTGAAGACGGCCACCTTCGTCAAGATCACGAACGCCGGCATGCGCGAGAGCCATGCGCACGACGTGGAGATCACGCGCGAGGCCCCGAACTATAGCAGGAAATAGCCCCTGTCCCCCAAAGCGGGCACTTAGGCCGAACAATTCTTCCGGTAGCGGTTACTCCAAAAGCTGGAATTGGTAACCGGTTAATGTGCTGATGTGCTAATAAGCTAATGTGCTAATAACTAAAGGCCCGGATCGCTATGCGATCCGGGCCTTTGTTTTGCTGTGCGTTGAGCATGGTGGATAGGCAAAACGAAAGCAATGACCTAAGTTCCCCCTTGGGGGGACAGGGGGCCGGGACCCGTGTTGTGCATTCCTATATCGGGCGGGGCTGGTACATCCCCAAGGGTGCAAGGGCGCTGTTGCTCGGCACCTTCCCGAGTGTGCTCATCCGCGAAGCCTTCGGCAGGATCCGCCCGGAGGACGTCGACTTTTTCTACGGCAGCAAGGACAACAACTTCTGGCGCGATCTCTCGTATATCTACGGACGCCCCCTCGACCAGGAGCGCACGGAGAAAGCGATCCGCCAACGCATGCAGTTGCTCGACGACCTGAGCCTCGGGCTCTCCGATTCCATCTATGCCTGTCATACGTTGGGTTCCGCCATGGATACGGCGCTGCACGACCTCGAACCCAATTTACAGCTCATCAGGGATCTCGACACCCACTCCTCCATCACCCGGCTCTACTTCACCTCCTCTTCGGGCAAGGTGAACGCCGAAAGCGGCACGCTCCGGATCCTTCGCGATGCCGGCCGGCTCAGCGGCATGAGGATCATCCGGCAAAAGGGCCCGCGCCGCCGGCAATTCACTTTCACGGATGCGGAGGGGAGCGCCCGCGTCATCGACACGGTAACACTGTTCTCGCCCTCGCCGCTCGCCGAGCAGTGGGGCGCGCTGACACCGGAGGGACGGCGTGCGCAGTACCGGGAATGGCTCCCGCGGCTTTGAGCGAAGCAGCCTGTATAAACCGGCCCGGGAAATTGTAGCTTCGTGTCCGTATGCAACCCGGGATCATCCTGCAGACCGACCGCCTCCGGCTGCGCCGCTTTACTACCGGCGATGCAGCCTTTATCGTAGCCCTGCTCAACAGTCCGGGCTGGCTCCGCTTCATCGGCGACCGTGGTGTACACAACGAGGCCGACGCACTGCGCTACCTCGGGAACGGCCCGTTCAAAAGCTATGCGGAGCGCGGCTTCGGGCTTTCGCTGGTGGAAACGAAAGAAGGGACAGCCGCCGGTATGTGCGGGATTCTTGTGCGCGACACGATGGACTATCCCGATATCGGCTTCGCCTTCTTGCCGGAACATGCGGGTAAGGGGTACGGGTACGAGATTGCCTCGACTACCCTCCGCCATGCCCGCAGCGCCTGGGGACTCACCACGATCGACGCCATTACGTTGCCGGATAATACAGCCTCCATCCGATTGCTGGAGCGGCTCAGGATGCACCGGATCGGCACGAGCACATCGCCCGCCGGAGAAGAACTGTTGCTCTACCGCTCTTCCCATACGATCGAATCATGAAACAACACATTGCCCAGATGGCCCTCGTAGTGGCCGATTACGACGAGGCCGTTGCCTTCTATACCGGGAAACTACAATTCGACCTGCTCGAGGATACGCCGCTGAGCGACACGAAGCGCTGGGTGCGCGTGGCCCCGAAAGGAGCGACGGAGTTCTGCCTGCTGCTCGCAAAGGCCGTGGGCGAGGAACAAATGAGCCGCGTGGGCAACCAGACCGGCGGCCGCGTGTTCGGCTTCCTGCATACCGACGACTTTACGCGCGACCATCAGCGGCTCGTATCGGAAGGCGTGCGCATTGTGCGCGGCCCCGCAAGCGAACCCTACGGGCAGGTACTGGTGTTCGCCGACCTGTATGGTAACCTCTGGGACCTGATCGGAGCGTAGTTTGATGGTTGTAGTTGCGGGGGCATGAGCAGAATCAGGAGCCGGTACGCAACCAAACGGCTACTTTTGCGCTTCAAACGAGCTCCTATGACCCGCGTCTTCCTGCTTTCCCTCGGCCTGTGCCTCTCCGCTGCAGCCGCCCATGCCCAGCAAAAATCCGAAGCCAAAACCGCTGCCGCTAAAGTGCAGGTGGTAGAAGCCTCCTGCGGCAAGTGCAAGTTCGGCATGACCGGCGACGAGTGCGAGCTGGCCGTGCGCATCGACGGCAAAGCCTACCTCGTGGACGGCAGCAAGATCGACAACCACGGCGACGCCCATGCCGCCGACGGCTTCTGCAATGCCATCCGAAAGGCCGAAGTGACCGGCAGCATCATAGACGGACGCTACAAGGCCGCCTCCTTCAAGCTGCTGCCCCCCGCAACGCCTGCCCGCAAGAACTAACGGGGGGCCCTGAAGCGTGAGGCGTGAGGTAAAGCCTCATTATGATCGGGCATTTCCTTTTCGTGCCTAACGCCTTGCGGGTTCAGCCTATAACAACAAGCGGACATCCATCCCTTTGCCCGGTTCATCCCGACAAGCCATCGCCCGGCCGCGCTTTTCGTTAACTTGCGGCAAACCCTGCCTGTGCCTGCACGCCTCCTTGCTCTCCTGCTTTTTTTTGCGTCCCCGCTCCTTGCTGCCGCGCAGGCCGACTGCCCGCTGCGCATCACCCTGCTCACCTGCGCGCCGGGCGCAGAGCTGTATTCCACCTTCGGGCACACGGCCCTCCGGGTGCAGAACGTGCAGACAGGCGAAGACCGGGTGTATAATTACGGGACCTTCGAATTTGGCGAGGACTTCTACGTGAAGTTCGTGCGAGGCAAGCTGCCTTATTTTCTTTCGATCGAGCGGTACGACGATTTTATCTACCAGTACCAGATGGAAAGCCGCAGCGTGTGGGAGCAGGAAGTACTCCTCGACTGCACCCGGCGGGCGGCGCTGCTGCGCGCGCTCGACGAGAACGCGCTTCCGCAGAACCGGCAGTACCGATACGATTTCCTGTTCGACAACTGCACCACGCGCGCCGGCGACATGATCCTGCGCCAGGCGCCGGCACCCGTGACCACGGCCCGCGTCATTCCGGAGGCGGCCGACAAGGCACCCACCTTCCGCAACCTCATACACCGGTACCTCGACTCCGGGCAGCAGCACTGGAGCAAGCTGGGCATCGACCTCCTGCTCGGGGCCAAACTCGACCGACGCGTTACGAACCGCGAGGCACAGTTCCTGCCCGAGATCCTGCTACAGGGCATGACGGGCGCGCGGGGAGCCGACAGCCTCATCGTAAGCGCCGCCCGCCCGGTGCTGCAACTTCCCCGCCCTGCCGATGGCGGCGGTATTCCGCGGCCCGGGATCGTATTTGGCGCCCTGCTGGCCGTGGTGACCGTGCTGTCCTTCATGCCCCGGCGCGGCGTGCGCGGGTTCATCCGGGCCTTCGACTTCCTCCTGTTCTTCAGCACCGGCGCCGTGGGCGTGCTGCTGCTCTTTATGTGGTTCGGCACCGACCACCAGCTGTGCGCCAACAACTGGAACCTGCTCTGGGCCCTGCCCACCAACCTGCTCGCCGCTCCCTTCGTCCGGCGCGACAGCCGCCCCATGCACTGGTACCTCGGGGCAACCATCGCCCTCAATGCCCTAGCGCTGATCGGGTGGATCTTTTTACCACAGCAATTAAACACGGGCTTCCTCCCGGTAGTCCTACTGCTCCTGCTGCGTGCCTGGCTGATCATCCTGAAACCCCACTACCATGCTCCGGAAGCTGACCGAACATAAGGGCGCCCTGCTCTCCTACGGGATCTCCGGTAGCGACGGCCCCGTACTTGTGCTGCTTCATGGCTTCGGCGAAGACAGCGGCATCTGGGCCCGGCAGCAGGAGCTGGCCGCGCACTGCCGGCTCCTGCTCCCCGACCTGCCCGGCTCCGGCCGGTCGGCGCCGACGGGGGACCTCAGCATGGAAGGCATGGCCGATGCCGTGGCCGCCATGCTCGACGCGGAAGGAATCAGCCGCTGCATCCTGGTGGGCCATAGCATGGGCGGCTACGTGGCCCTTGCCTTTGGCGAGCGCTACCCGGGGCGGCTGCAGGGGCTTGGTCTCTTTCACTCCACGGCCTATGCCGACACCGAAGAAAAACGGGAAACGCGCCGTAAAGGGATCGCCTTTATCGAAAAGAACGGGGGCACCGCCTTCCTGCGGGCAAGCACCCCGAACCTCTACAGCGAAGAGAGCCGCACGCGCCGGCCCGAACTTGTGGCTGCCCACCTTTCCGGAACTTTGCCGGTAGCCGATGCAACATTGACCGCCTATTACCGGTCTATGATCGAACGCCCCGACCGATCCGCTATGTTAAAGGATGCAAAAATTCCCGTTCTATTCCTGCTCGGCAGGCACGATAATGCCGTACCTTTAAAGGACGGCCTCGCCCAATGCGTGCTGCCGGATCGTGGCATGGTGTTCCTGATGAACGAGGCCGGGCATATGGGCATGGTGGAATGTCCTGAAGCGGCAAACGATCAGCTCCTCACCTACCTGCGATTTGTAAACCAATGGACCGCCGCCCAATGAAAAGACTCCTTGTACTGCTACTGCTTGTGTTTGCCTATGGCACGGCCTCGGCCGACCACCTCAAAGGCGGCTTTTTCACCTACCGGTACCTGGGCCCCGGCGATAATGACCCTTCCAAGAATGCCTACGAGATCACGCTCACGGTGTACATGGACGAATTCGCCTCCAACCAGATCACGACGTCGATCCCGTTCACCATCTTCAATGCCGACAACGGCACCGAGCTTACCACCCTCGATGCAAGCAGGATCCGCCTCGATACCCTGCGCAAGAATACCGCCGACGAGTGCATCATCAACGCACCGGTCGGCATCTTCTATAAGGTGCTGGTGTACCAGCTGCCGATGGTCGAGCTGTCGCCCAACAACAATGGCTGGGTGGTAGCCTACCAGCGCTGCTGCCGCATCTCCGGCATCGCTAACGTGATCATGCCGTCGAACAGCTCGGGCAATACCTATGCGATCACGATCCCCGGGCGCAACGTGCTGCTGGCCGCGCCAACCAACAGCTCCGCTGTTTTCCTCGTCAACGACACCGGCATTATCTGCCGCAATTCCTACTTCGAATACGACTTCCACGGCACCGACCCCGATGGCGACAGCCTGAGCTACAGCTTCTGCGATGCCCTGCATGGCGGCGGCCAGTCGCCCGGCGGCACCTGCACCACCTGTCCCGCGCCCAACCCGGCCGCGCCCCCGCCCTACCCCGTCATCGGCTACAGCTCCGGCTTCTCGGGCGGCCAGCCCCTCGGGCCCCAGGTCAGCATCGACCCGCGCACCGGCAAGTTCAGCGGCATCGCACCCGAAGTGGGCGAGTACGTGGTAACGGTGTGCGTGAACGAATACCGCAACGGCGTGCTCATCGCCCAGACCCGCAAGGAGCTCCACATCAAGGTGGCCGACTGCTCCGCGGTGCAGGCCACGCTTTTGCCCCAGTATGTGAATTGCCAGGACTTCAATGTCATCTTCAACAACGCAACCCCTACCGGCGTCGTCTCCTCGTTCTGGGATTTCGGCGTGGCGTCGCAGACAAACGATACGGCCAACATCAACACGCCCACCTTCGTATATCCCGACACCGGCCTGTACGTGGTGAAGCTCCTGGTGAACCGCGGCGAGAAATGCGCCGACAGCACCACCTCCATCGTGCGCGTGTACCCGGGCTTCTTCCCCGGCTTCGAGTTCTCGGGCATCTGCGCCAACAAGCCCACCCAGTTCCGGGATACTACCAAGACCAACCACGGCTTCGTGGACAAATGGTTCTGGAACTTCGGCGACCCCACGACCCTGGCCGACACGTCGCTGCTAAAGCTGCCCCAGTATACTTACGGAGCGCCGGCGACCTACACGGTGACCTTTACGGTGGGCACCAACAAAGGGTGCTCCGAAACGATCACGAAGACGGTCACCATCATGGACAAGCCTCCCCTCACGATGGCCTTCAGCGACACCCTGATCTGCAAGGGCGACACCCTGCAGCTCGGTGCTGCCGGCGACGGGATCTTTACCTGGACGCCCGCCGTGAACATATCCGGCGCGAATACGCCGAGCCCACGGGTATGGCCGGCCACCACGCGGCGTTACTACGTCCAGCTGGATCAGAACGGCTGCCTCAACCACGATTCCGTAGATGTGAACGTGGTCGAATTCGTGACCCTGAACATCAACCCAGATACGACGATCTGCCTTACCGACTCGGTACGCCTCGGCGCACAGACCGACGGCCTGCGCTTTGAATGGACGCCCGGCGAAGCGATGGACGACCCGGGGCTACTGACACCAGTGGTGCTACCCGGGCCCGGGCTCAACACGTACCGCCTGACCGCCTACATTGGTCATTGCAGTGCCACCCAAACGATGCGGGTGCGTACCGTGCCCTACCCGCAGGTGCGGATCCAGGACGATACGACGATCTGCTTCCGGGCATCGCTGCAGCTCAATGGGGTGCACGACGGCAACCGCTTTGAATGGAGCCCCACCACCTGGATGACCAACCCGCAGTCGGCAACGCCCACGGTGCGGCCGCCCGACACCACGCAATACGTGTTCACGGTATGGAATACGTCCAGCGGTTGCCCGAAGCCGCGGCGCGATACCATTACCGTAGGCGTGATGCCCCGCATCTACCCCTGGGCCGGCAACGACACGATGGTGGTGGCAGGACAGCCCGTGCAGCTGCTCGCCACCGGCGGCGTGCGCTACCAATGGCTCCCGGCCCTCGGCCTCGACAACCCGAATATTGCCAACCCGGTGGGCTTCTACAGCGAAGACCCGGAATACATCAACTATATCGTGCGCGTGTTTGACCCGCGCGACTGCGTGGACTCGGCGCGCCTGCGGGTGCGCGTGTTCCGCACCGAGCCCTGGATCTTTGTGCCTACGGCCTTTACGCCCAACGGCGACGGCAGGAACGACGTGGTGCGCCCCATTGCCGTGGGCATGCGCAAGATCGAGTGGTTCCGGGTGTTCAACCGCTGGGGACAGCTCGTATTCGAAACGCAGAAGAACGGACACGGCTGGGACGGCACCATCAAGGGCAAGGACCAGGGCTCCAACGTGTTCGTGTGGGTGGTGAAAGCCGTCGACTTCAAAGGCAAGGAATACTTCGCGAAAGGTACGGTAACGCTGATCCGGTAAGGAGGATCGGCACGCGAAAGGCGCGGAATAAAGAGAAAGATATTTGTTTCGGTCAGTCAGCGCCATGCATTTACCTTATAAAAGAAAAGCTCCGCCACGTGCGGGGCTTTTCTTTTGCGGGGCAGCCCGGTAGAACGCTGACGGCCGCAGGCGGCCCTGACCGGGGAAAAATCCCGCGCAGCAGGGAAGCTCAGGCTTTTTACCTAGCTTTAGGTAACCGTTCCCTCCCTACCCACCCGTGGCCAGCGGGTCTCCTACCTTTTTATAAACCCAAAAACTGCTTTTTATGAAACGAACAGCAACCTGCTTGCTCCTGCTCCTCCTTTGCGGCACCCTCCTGAATCCGGTTATGGCCCAGGGCCCCTCGGCCACCGTCACCAGCGTCAACAATACCGTATGCGCCGGCGCTGTGCTGAAGGTCGGCTACAGTGTATCGTCGAATTTCGCTCCCGGCAACCAATTCCAGGTCGAGCTCAGCGACGAGAACGGCTCCTTTGTCGAATCGACCATCCTGCGCACGTTTTCAGCCCGCAAAACGGGCACAGTGAGCGTCATCGTCCCGGCCGATATGTCCGGGAACGGCTTCCGGGTGCGCCTGCTTTCCACCAACCCGGCGCTCACCGGCCCCGACAACGGCAGCAACATCACGATCAACGAGATGCCCGCCATCGAGCCGATCGCCAACCAGACCTATTGCGCCAACACGATGACGGCGAACACGCCATTTATCGGCAATACCACCAACTATACCTGGCTGAACGACAATCCGTCGATCGGGCTTGCAGCCTCCGGCTCAGGCACATCGATTCCCTCCTTTACGGTCATAAACAGCGGCAGCTCCGAGCAGCTGGCCCACGTGCGGGTCCGGGCCGTTTCGAGCCAGGGCTGCGAGAGCAAGGCCGCCGGCTTCCGCATCACCGTGAACCCGGTGCCCACGATCAGCCCGGTTGGCCCTATTGTCCGCTGTCCCAACGTGCTGGTACCGGCGCTGACCTTTTCGGGCACGGTGCCCGGGACCACCTATCGTTGGACCAACAGTAATACTACGGTAGGACTGGGCGCCAGCGGGGTAAATACGGTGCCGGCCTTTGTCACGTTCAATCCCAGTCTGGTGTCGCCGAACCTGGCCCAAGTAACGGTGGTCCCGACAAGCCCGGCGCGTTGCGTTGGTGCGCCGTTGGTCTACCCGATCTTCGTGGTTACCTGCGGCGGCGGGGGTGTAGCCAACGGCGACGGACAGCGCGCCGCGCTCGACGCACAGGTGACCGTAGGTCCCAACCCGACGCGCGGCACCGTGCGGATCGTCTATGGCGGCACGGCAACCCAACTGGTGGTGACGGTACTCAACGCCAGCGGTACCCCGGCCCTTGCGCCCTTCAGCTTCACCGGCACTACGGCAACCGCCGACCTGGGGTCGCTTCGCCCGGGCACCTACTATGTGCAGGTGTCAGAACCGCGCAGCGGCGCCAGCATGTCGCGGATCGTTGTCAAATTCTAAGCGATTACCTTTCAAAAAGCCCGCATCCCCCGATGCGGGCTTTTTCATGCCCCGACCATTTGAAACCCTCCTGAACCCTCCTGAACCTTTCCCCCATTGTCCCTTCAGCACATTAGCTTTGCGCATGTCTAAGACCGTATTGATTACCGGCGCCACCGCGGGCTTTGGCGCCGCCTGCGCGGAGCGCTTTGCCGAGACCGGCCACCGCCTGCTCCTCAACGGCCGCCGCACGGAGCGCCTTGAGGCCATTGCCGCCGACCTGAAAACCCGCTTCGGCACCGAAAGCCTGCTCCTGCCCTTCGACGTGCGCGACCGCGCCGCCGCCACCGCCGCCCTCGAAGGCCTGCCCGAAGGCTGGCGGAACATCGACATCCTGATCAACAACGCCGGCCTCGCGCTGGGCCGCGACCTCTTTGCCGAAGCATCGCTCGACGACTGGGACACGATGCTCGACACCAACGTGAAGGGGCTGCTGTATGTCACCAAGGCGGCCCTCCCCTACATGGACCGCGGCGCCCACATCATCAACCTCGGCTCCGTGGCGGGCAAGGAAGTGTATGAGCGGGGCAACGTGTATTGCGCTTCCAAGTTCGCCGTGGACGCGCTGAGCCGCTCCCTCCGGATCGACTTGCTCCCCCGCGGGATCAAGGTTACGGCCATACATCCCGGTGCGGCGGATACCGAGTTCTCGCTGGTGCGCTTCAAGGGCGATGCCGACACCGCGCGCAAGGTCTACGCCGGGTTCACGCCCCTTTCGGCCCGTGATGTAGCCGAGGTGATCCACTATACCAGCACCCTTCCGCCGCACGTGTGCATCAACGACCTCGTGCTCACCTGCACCCAGCAGGCCGACGCGATCTATTTTCATAAAGACTCCTGAGCGACTCGTTCACCGGGCATTTTCCGTGGCCGGCCCCGAATTCCCTGTTAAAAAGTGCCGCAGAGCTGGCGATTTCACCGAAAAGCAGGGCAAGGAGTAGACGAAACCAGTAATTTTATTGGGCAGGCCGGAAAAGCCTGTCTTAACCTGACCCGTCGCAATGAAATACCTCACCCTTTCCCTCCTCCTTGCCTGCTGCGGCAGCCAGGCCATTGGCCAGGACGTGATCCGCTACAAGGAGCATAAGGACGCCAGCATCCAGCGGCAGGCCGACAGCCTCAAGCTGCTCTACCTCAAGCAGGGCTATGTGCTGATGAAAGAGAACTCCGTGAACATGGAGAGCCAGTTCGAGTTCCCGGTGGTTATTCCGCTGAAGGCCGGTACGCCCTACCAGTTCGTGTTCATCGGCGAGATGAGCTCCAAGATCTACGAGGTGCGGATGTTCGACTGGTCGGAAAAGCAGGTCTTTTACAAAAAGCATATGTGGGGCGACATGGACGGCAACATCATTGCCTATCCGTATATGACGCATACCGACAATTACCACATGATGAAGGTGCTGCAGGTAAACAAGGTGAAGAAGGCGGATCTCGCCGGCTACGTAATGCTCTTCCGCCGCACGCACAGCCCTACGGAGCTCGAGGAGCAGGCGAAGAAATACAATGTGACCCTGCCAGGTATTTCTACGGCCGCCGTAAAGGAAACGACGCCCGCCCAGAAGCCCGCAGCCGAGCAGCCCAAGAACGATACGACCAAAAAGAAAAAGAACAACTACGATCACTACCTGGAGAATAACTAAAGGCCCCCTGTCCCCCGAATGGGAAACTTAGGCTGGAGCTGTTCGTAGGGTAGCCATCACTCCGAAAGCACTAAATACAAAAGGCCCTGATCGCGTAGCGATCAGGGCCTTTTGTTGTGGTACACGATGGTACCGCCCCGCGCGCAATCACCAACCGGGTCCAGGCCGCCTGCGGCCTTCCGCGTTTTCTATTGGCTCTGGCGCGTAAGGATTGATCCTGCCTTTAGCGGAGACTACCGTCAACTACCCGTAGCGCTTTCCTGGCACTCGCCGAAGCAAAAAATTTCCGCGTATTCAGCGTTTTCCGCGTGCAAAAAAAGCTGCGGCCATCAGGCCGCAGCTTAAGATAAATGTTAGGAATCAGCCTTATGGAGCGAGCGAGATCCGGACCTGGATGCCTCCGCGAGTGGTGCTCATCGGCGCGGTGGTGGCCAGTTTCGGGATCACCTGGTTGTTCTCGAAATACAGCTTGATGTTGATCCGGTTGTTCAGCACGTAGTCGATCGTGGGCGAGATGCGCACCACCTTCTGGCCGGCAGCCGGGTAGGCAGTGTTCTGATCGAGCTTCGAGTTGGCCGTGGCATCGTCGCGCAGCGAGAAGTCGAACCGGAAGGTAGCATCGCCCTCGAGCTTTTTGCCTTTGAACTTCAGGAACGGGATGCCGCGGCGGCGGTAGTTGAGCCCGATGGTGTATTCCGTAGAGCGGTTCTCGGCCAGCTGGTAATCGGCCAGCGAGAGGCTCAGCGTACGGCTCTTCTTGTATTCGACGCGCGCCGACAGCTGGTTGGTGAAGGTCATATCGGCCTCGAGCAGCGGGGTGAAGCGCTCGTCGATGGTGACGTTCGGCACCAGGAAGTACGGGATCAGGTTGCCCGAGATCGGGTCGCGGAACTGCGGGTAGCCGATGCGCAGCGGGTCGGAGAAGAGCAGCGAGGTGTTGAAGGAGTTCATGCTCAGCGTGCTCTGGTAGCCGTGGCGGATCGTGAAGTTGGTGAAGATCTTCTCGAAGGGCTTCAGGCGCGTGAGGCCGTTGTAGGCGATGTTCCAGTTCGGCTTCGGCAGCAGGCCGCGGAAGGGGTTCGATTTCAGGTTCGGGTTGTTGTGCTTGATTAGGGCCACCTTATCGGGGTTCTTGCCGGTGTAGGCGGCAAGGAAGGCCGGGATCACCACGTCCTGCGCATAGCGGCCGTAGCCCTCCACGTAGCCGCCCTGGTTGGGGTTGCCGCTGGCATAGGGATTTTCGCGGCCGAGACGCTGCGAGAGCTGCGAGCGGTAGGCCTCGAAGGTGCGGAAGGTCTCCGACACCTGGTTGGGATCGAACTTGGTGAACAGCGTCTGGTACGAGATGTAGGAGATGCTGAAGGAGCCCACCGCGTACGGGTTAAAGCGGCGCAGCCCGTCGGTCTGGAACTCGCTCGTATCCTTATACAGCTCCGAGTATTGCTTTTCGAAGGTCTTATCGAGGTTGACGTCGATGATGAGGTCGCGCACCGGCTGGAACTGGGCGGTGATGGACAACTTCTCGCTGTAGCGCTGCTGGATGAGCTCGTTGAAGAGCGCGTCGCGCGTCAGCAGTCCGGCGCGGCCGAGGGCGTTGATGTCGGCCGTGTCGGGTTGGTAGCCCAGGATGTAGCGCCAGCCCGGGGCGTTCGAGCGGAGGTTCATACCCAGCACCCGGGTGCTGTCGAGGTAGCCCGGGAGCAGCGTACCCATGTCCACGGTATACTGGATGCCCACGCGCTTCAGCGAGGTAGCGAGGCCCAGGAAGATGCGGGGCAGCGTGCCGAGCTGCACGGGCGCGTTGGGATCACGGCGGGGCTTGCCCTTGGCGCTCGTATCGCGCGGGTTGCGGGGAGCCTGCGGCGGTGCGGGTGCCGCATTCTGGTCGAGGGCGCGGAGCAGCTTCCATTTGCTGTAGAGCTGGTCGAAGTTGAGCTCGCCCGTGACGTTGCGCGTCTGCCCGTTGAGCAGCTTGTTGCCGAGGCTCTTTGCCAGCAGCGAGGCGCCGATCCACTCGTACTTGGCCGTGTACGATGCGCGCACCGTGGTCCAGTCGAGGATGGGGAACTTCGAAGTCGGCAGGGTGTAGGTGAGCGTACCGGTCTGCGAATAGTGCGTGGTACGGCCGCCCCTCCAGAAGTTGCGCTTCACGGTATCGCGGCCCGGCTTGTCGAGGCGGCCGTAGGGCTCGTCCACGATGGCATTGTTGACAGCATTGAAGTCGAGGAGCAGCGAGCGGGTGAGGTCCCAGCGGAGCGTATAGAAGCGGTCGAAGGTAAAGCGCTTGTCGAAGGTCTCGGGGAGCTTGTAGCCCTCGCCGCCCACGTTGCGCGAGCGCACGGCGCCGAACTGGCGGAACACGTCGGCGCGGAGGCCTACCGTTGGCTTGTAGTTGAAGTTGAAGTCGCGGATAAACGCCAGCCAGGGCGAGCGTGATTTGATCAGCTTCTTCAGCGGCTCGATGTACTTCGGCTGCGGTGCGTAGGTATAGCCCACCGCGGCGCGGGTGCGCGTGGTGATGTCCTCCTCCAGGATCGGGCTCGTGTGTGCGTCGTGCGTGTAGGAGTAGTTCAGGTCGATATTGGAAATGTCCCAGGGCTGCACCGGCTTGCCGTTGGTCTTGTTCTTCTTCACGTTGGTGAAGGTGATGGTCTTGATGGTGCGCTGCTCCACGGCGTCGTTGCGTACGGAGTCCTGCTTTTCCTTCGGCGTGTCGCGGAGCTTGTCGTTCAGCTTGATGTCGAGATCGTAAGGATCGTACTCCGGAGTGCTGTTGGTCTTGGAAAGCCCGAGGTACACCGGTATCTGCAAGCCGGCCTTCTTGGGCAGCAGCTTGCCGAGGTCGAGGTTGGCGGCGATGTCGTACTGGTAGAAGTCCTCGCGGGAGCGCTCGTTGACGCGCTGCTCCAGCGTACCGAAGCCACGGGTCTTGATGGAGCCGGCGAGGCTCAGGGTACCGAGGTCGGCGAGGCGCAGGTCTACGCGGCCGAGGGCGGCCCAGGCGCCGCTCTCGTCGAGGCGGGAAAGGCGCAGCTCGTTGAACCAGACCTCACCGGAGGCCACTTCCTTGTTCTCGTTGCGGACGCCGAGCAGGAAGCCGCGCACCTCGCCGAGGTTCGGGTTGCCGATGATGGCATAGATCTTACCGTCGGCGCGTTGCTGCCGGTAATAGGCCGACGAGGAGGTACCGCTGCGGTTGCGTGCCGACTTGAGCAGGGCGAGGTCGTTGAGCTCGAGCTCGAGGCGGTTGGCCACGGGCCAGATGCGGTTGGAGTCGCGCGTGTTCCACTGCGTGGGATCGAGCGGGATGCGGATCTCGTAGTAGTTGCTCACGAAGTCAGAGCCGATACGGACCACCGCCTGCACGTCGCCGGGCTTGAAGTCGGTGCTCGACAAGGCGCTCTCGGCGTGCAGGAACAGCTGGAGCTTGCCATACTGGCGCAGGTCCATGTTCATGTTCTTGAAGACGCCGCGGGCCTGGCCTTTCTTAAGCCCGTTGAAGCGTACCGACAGGGCCTGCTCGTTTTGCAGCAGCTGGGTGTTGTTGTTGGAGATCTGCTGCTGCCGCTCGATGCCCGGGGGCGTTACGTAGGGCACGGGCTGGCGCTGGTCGTTCTCTTCAAGGTTCACGGCGAGCACCGAGGTCTGCGTCGGGTCGGAGGCGGGCAGCTGGAAGAACTGGCCCGACGAGTCGATCTCGTAGCTGAACTTACGCCACTGGTTGCGCACGAGCTCCAGCTTACCGAAGCGGGTCACCATCGTATCCTGGAACCCGGTCATGAACATCCGGATAAAGCGGATCGACTTGAAGTCGGGCAGGTTGTTGACGTTGGCCTGGTACTCGCGGATGGGGATGCGGAAGAGGTACCATTTTTCCTGGCGCTGGGAATTGTTGGCGAGGCGCACGTTCACGGTACGTACGTCGGTGATGTAGTTCTGGCCCTGCACCATGGTGCTGGGCTTCAGCTCGATGCGGTACTGGAAGTAGGACTCTGTTTCGTTGAGCGTGTTATCGCGGTTCAGCTCCTCCTGGTCGGGGTAGAGCGTGAAGGCGGTCGTGAACTCGTCGGCGGAGCCGGCCACGGGCGAGTTGCCCTGGGGGTTGTTGATATTCTTATAGCGCTCGAGGATACCGTTGTTGGCGGTGAAGGCGGCATCGCGGTAGTGGCGGAAGTTGTCGTTCGAGGGGTCGGCAAGCAGCTGCTGGCGTGCGGCGGGCTCGGTCACGATGGTCTGTGCCTGCTGTACGTAGGGGGCAAACTTGCGCTGCTCGGCCGTATCCTGGAGGCCGTCAAAGCCTACGTCCTGGAAGGGGCGGTCGGCGGGGTCGTTGGAGAAGGCGTTGGTCACCTGCTGCGGGTTACGCGGGACGCGGCCCCAGATCGTTTCCGAGGTGGGCACGGCCGGTTGCGACGGGGTCGGAAGGCCGTTCTCGTATTGGCGCTGGCCGTCTTTTAATACGTCTTCCGAAATGTTGCCGAGGTTAAAGTACAGCTCGCCGCCGTTGGGGTTGCGGCCGGAGATGAACGGATCCTGCATCCAGAACTCGATGAACTCGATGTTGCCGGTCTCGAAGTCGGTCTGGTCGATGGAGCGCATGATGCCGCCCCAGGCACGGGCCGCCTGTGTGATCCGGTTGTTCTGGTCGATGCCGACCGTTGCATAGTTATAAGGTCCTTTCTCGTGCGGGTAATAGGCGAGGTCGAAGGTGGTGAGGATACCCTGGCCGATGTCGAGGGTCCGCTTCGGGAAGATCTCGTTCTGGAACACCTGGCGCGTTTCGGGCTTCGAGAGCTCGGGCAGGTTGTTCTGGAGCGGGTTGTTGGAGTTGCGGCGCTCCTGCAGCACGGGCTCGATGTTGTACCAGGCGAGCTTGGCGCGGCGGAAGTTGTAGGCGAGCGAGGAGGTGGTGGCTTCGGGGAACAGGACGTTGCCGCCGGCGTCGGGCGAATTCTGGGGCGTCGAAGCCAGCGTCCAGCTGGAGAGCGGGAAGCGCAGGTCGATGGAGGAGCGGGTGCCTTCGAAGTCGTCGATATAGATCTGGCCCTCGTTGCCTTTGCCGATCTGCGGCGAGTGGCCCGGGTCGAGGTAGGCGAATTCGCCGTAGGCCGTGATGCCCGACATGGCTTTGGTGCTGTAAAAGGGCAACTTGTCGAGGAGGCGCGAGAGGCGCGGCATGTCTCGGCGGTAGTCGAAGTCGACGCCGTACATCGTATTGCGGATCGGGTCTTCGCCGTAGAGCTGCTTCGTAAAGAAGGGGCGCTCGCCGAGGCGCACCATGGTGGCGCCCACGGTCAGGTGCTTGCTCGCGAGGTAGTCGAGGCGCAGCGCCATATAGTTGCGTTGCTGCAATCCGAAGGTGGCGTTGTTCTCGAACTGGATCTGCACCGGGATGCCGCCCTGGATGATGGCGGGGTTGGTGACGTGCAGGGTGCCGAGGTCGTAGTTGATCTCGTAGTCGACGCCTTCCTGCAGCACGCGGCCGCCGGCGGTGGCCGTTACGGAGCCGCGGGGAATGTTGAAGCCGAGCTGGTAGTCGACGTTGTTGGCCTGCTTCGACTTGCCCACCAGCTTATAGCGGTTCAGGTTGGAGAAGTTCTGGGCGATGGCCTTGATGGTGTCGTACAGCGGGTAATACAGGTATTTCTGGCGGGCGCGCTCGTTGGCGAACACGTACTCCAGGTCGCGGCCGAAGGGCTCCAGGCGCGGGAAGATGATGCGGCTCTGGGCCGACACCACGGTCACGTTCTCCACGTAGTCGAACACGCCGTTGGGCTGCGGGTCGTTGTTGTTGTTGAGGCGGTCGAGGTTGGTCAGCTGGATGAGGGGCACCGCCACATACTCGGGGCGCACGGGGTTCACCGGCGTGCCGGGCACCTGGTGCACGGTATCGGCGAGCGGCAGCACGCGCTTCTCGCCGAGCGAGGGCTCCTCGAACACGACGTCGAGCTTGAAGTCCTCGCGCTGCAGCGAGCCGTAGCCCACCGTGTACACGTTCTTCATCATGAGGCGCCAGATGGGCAGGTTGGGCCGCTGGGAGGTGGCCTTCAGGAGCTTCAGGAAGAGTACTTTCTGAGAGGTGCCCGTCGAGTCCGGCGGCACGTCCTGCGAGAATTCGCCCACCTGGTAGCGCTTGCCATTATAGGTGTATTCATACGCCACGCCGAGCACCTCGTCGGGCATAAGGGGCTGGTTGAGCGAGATGTAGCCGAGCTGCGTCTGGAAGGTGAAGTCGGAAGGCTGCAGCTTGCGGGCGAAGGTCTTTTCAAAGTCCTGTACGGGGGCGAGGTTGTAGGTGCCGGTGAGCGTGCTGGTGGCCGTAGTGGAGCTGCGGGCCGCGTCGTCGGAGGCGAGGCGGAGGTACAGGTTGTTCAGTGTGACGTCGTTGGACGGGCGGGAGTCGATGGAGCCGAAAGGCGTCGTTTCGCCGAGGTCCGCGAGGGCTACGATGTCGCGGGTGTTGGTGGTGGCGCCGGTGCGGTTGGTCACCCATACCTCTACGCGGTTCACCTGCACCTTGCTGCGCACGATGGGCAGGGTGCTGAGGGCGTCGTTGTAGTTGAGGCGGAAATACTGGCCGAGCAGGAAGTGGCGGTTCTCCTCGTACTCGTCGGCGCGGATCGAGAAGGGCGCGGTGGCGGCGGTGCCCTGCAGGTTGGCGCTCTGGCGCTGCGAGCGCTGGTTGGCGAGCACGGTACTGACATAGAGCTTGCCGAACTGGAGCTGCGCCTTGATCCCGAACAGCGACTGGGCGCCCGGGATGAGGGTGCCCTTGGAGGCGAAGTTGACGTTACCGGCCTGGAGCAGCTTCAGGATCTCGTCGGGCTTGCCCTGGTAATCGAGCTTCAGCTGGTTCTCGAAGTCGAAGTTGGCGAGCGTGTTGTAGTTGATCGGCAGCTTGATCTTGTCGCCGATCTGGGCGTCGACCTGGAGCTGCGCGTTCATGTTGAAGTCGAAGCCCCCGTTGCGGCGGGCGCGCTCGGGCAGGGTCGGGTTGTTGATCTTCTGGCCCTGGTAGCCGGCGGCGATGTCGACGTAGCCAGAGGGGTTGATGGAGACCTTGCCGTTGCCGGTGATGCGGTTCATCCAGTTGCGGTCGAACCCGAAGTTGGGGCGGGCGCGGCGGTTGTTGAGCGCGAAGAGGGTGTTGGCGCGACGGCGGAAGTACTCGTTCTCGTCCTGCCTCGCCTGGAGGTCCAGGAACTCCTTGCTCGAAAGGGTGGTGGGCGTGCGGTAGTAGCGGTTGCCGATCTTCTCCACCACGTAATACTGCTTCGTCACCGGGTCGTATTCGACGCGGCGCTTGATGTAGCCGGTATCCTTCAGGTCGAAGGGATTGCGGGAGCGGGAGGAGTAGCCATCGGTACGGCGGTCGTAGATCGGGTAAGGCAGGCTATCGGGACGGGGCGTGGTGTCTACGGCAGGTCCGGGCAGGCGATTGCCCCCCCATTCCGGGCGGGCATTGGCCATGCCAGAGAGTATAAACAGGATCAGGGCGGCCGGGAGGCAGCGTTTGATCAGGGTAAATGGACGGTACAAGCGTTTTTCTCGACAATTAGCGTGAATCAATTGGTTCTCAGCAGCGTAGCAGTGGCTTCTTACAGGGATTGGAGCGCTTTTTTGATCAGGTCCTCCACCCCGAGGGACGGGTCCTGGGCGGCCGCCTTGCGCACGGCGGCATCGGCGGCCGAGCGCGCGATGCCCAGGGCCACCAGGGCATTTAACGCATCCATCTCCAAAGTATTGCCTTTCCAGGCGGAAATATTCTGCGGGCTGCCGGCGTCTGTGATCGGCTGCTTCACGAGCTTCTCACGGAGCTCCAGCACGATGCGCTCGGCGGTCTTGCGGCCGATGCCCTTGACGCGCTCCAGGGAGCGGGCGTCGCCGTTGGCGATGGCGCGGGCGAGCTCCACGGGCTTCAGGGAGGAAAGCATCTGCCGGGCGGTGGTGGCGCCGACGCCGGCCACGCCGAGGAGGCGGAGAAAGAGCTGCTTTTCGGACTCGTCGCCGAACCCGTAGAGGATATGGGCGTCTTCGCGCACCAGGAGGTGGGTGAAAAGGGTGCCCTTTTCGAGGTGTTCGATCTGGTTATAGGTGTTGCCGGAGATGTGGACCTCGTAGCCGACGCCGTTGACGTCCACGTAGACGACTGTGGGGGTTTTGTGCACAAAGTCGCCCTTCAGGAATGCGATCATAGGCGCGAAAATACGGAAACCGGGCGGGCAGGGGAAGGTTTAGAGGTTTAGGGGGTTTAGAAGGTTTAGGAGGTTGGGAACCCATGGCTGTTTCTGCGCATTATCAGGCAGGTGGGTCAGCCACGGCTGCGGTATCGTAGCCCACGTATTTCGCTGCGCTCCAGGTAACCGATTAGACTGTAGATTGCCTTGGACGTCCGGTGAGCAAGCAAATTGAGCACATCAAACTCCTCAGGCGTGATGTACTTGCGGTCATGGAGGGTGTAGAGTTGCGATTGCGTTTCCGAGCAGGATGCGTGCGCAATATGAAGAAAGCCTATAAACTCTCGGTTCCCGGTACGGCCAAACCCCTCGGCGATATTGTTCATGATCGAGTTTGAGGAGTCACATACCTGTTCGCGCAGCTTATAGTCCTTCGCGAGCCCGGTTTCCCGGGCGATGCGCCCGATTTCGCGGCAAAGCTGGTGCGCCAGTTGCCAGGCAATGATCTCCTCGAATCGCTTGAACGTAGCCATGATACAAATGTCCTAAGCTCAATACGCCGCTCCAAGGGTAATTCAACATAAGCCGCTGAGAATTTTCTTGCGCCTGATGTTTTTCCCATCCCAACCCCTAAACCTTCTAAACCCCCTAAACCCCTAAACCTTTTTGCTGCTACCTTTGCCCCCATGATCCAAAAAATCAACGCTGCCATCACCGCCGTCGGCGGCTATGTTCCCGAAGACCGCCTTACGAACGCCGACCTCGAAAAGATGGTGGAGACCACCGACGAGTGGATCCGCAGCCGCACCGGCATCAACGAGCGCCGCATCCTGAAAGGGGACGGCCTCGGCACCTCCGACATGTGCGTGCCGGTGATCAAACAGATCTGCGAAAAGCGCGGCATCTCCCCCGAAGAGATCGACTGCATCATCGTGGCCACCGTAACGCCCGACATGGTGTTCCCCGCCACGGCCAACATTGCCGCCGACAAGGCCGGCGCCAAAAATGCCTGGGGCTTCGACCTCGAGGCCGCCTGCTCGGGCTTCCTCTACGGCCTCACCACCGGCGCCGCCCTCATTGAAAGCCGCCGCTACAAGAAAGTGGTGGTGATCGGCGCCGACAAAATGAGCTCCATCATCGACTATAGCGACCGCCAGACCTGCATCATCTTCGGCGACGGCGCCGCGGGCGTGCTGCTCGAGCCCAACCACGACGGCTACGGCGTGCAGGACTCCATCCTGCGGGCCGACGGCAACGGCCGTCACTACCTCCACCAGAAGGCCGGCGGCTCCCTGAAGCCCGCCTCCGCCGAAACGGTGGCCAACAAGGAGCACTTCGTGTACCAGGAAGGCCAGACCGTGTTCAAGTTCGCCGTCAAGGGCATGGCCGACGTGAGCGCCGAGCTCCTCGAGCGCAACGGCATGACCGGCGACGACATCGCCTGGCTCGTGCCCCACCAGGCCAACAAGCGCATCATCGACGCCACTGCGGAGCGCATCGGCCTGCCGAAGGAAAAGGTGATGCTCAACATCCAGAAATACGGCAACACTACGGCCGGCACCATCCCCCTCTGCCTCTGGGAGTGGAAGCACGAGCTCAACAAGGGCGACAACATCGTGCTCGCGGCCTTCGGCGGCGGGTTTACGTGGGGCGCCACGCTGATCAAGTGGGCCTACTAGGGGATCTCAGATCTGGAATCTCGGATCTGAGATCTTACATCTGAGATCCGAGATCTTCAAAGCGCCCTTCGGGGCGCTTTCTTCGTGTATACAACCACGCCCACCAGATCAGCAGCCCCTGCACCGGCAAGCGCAGCAGCGCGAGCCATAGCTTCGGGTGCTGTAGTTCTACGTAATTGACGGCCATCTGCACGTTGGCCGGGAATACCGCAACCAGCAGCACGATGATACCCCACGCGGCGAAGCGGCGCGTGCGCGGCACCAGCAGTAAGATGCCCAGCACGATCTCGGCCACGCCGCTGGCGGCTACCAGCGCTCCGTGCGCCGGCAGCCAGGGCGGCATGATGGCCAGGTAAAATGCCGGGTGCACGAAGTGGTTGACGCCGGCGGCGATGTATAGCAGGGCCATGAGCGTGCGGAAGAAAACGTGCATAGCGTGAAGGTAGACTGCGGGCGGATGGCTTTCGCGTTGGCAGATTTCCGAAAGGTCGGACGGGCCGTAGTCGGAGACTAGGGCCAACTGCATGGGGAGCGTTTTACTGGGGTAGCCGGTTGGGAAAAACAGCGTAAAAAGTGTTTTTCCTCTTTTGCCTGGTTCAGCGCAGGAAAGCAGCTTCGAGGAAAAAATACGAAGTATGAGCATCGGCGGGTACAAGATTCGCAACCAGGCGGAAGTGCATTTCCTGACGTTCACCGTGGTCGAATGGGCCGACGTCTTCACCCGCGCCGACTATTGCGAGCTGCTGATCAGGGACCTCAAATATTGTCAACAATACAAAGGGCTTAACCTGCATGCCTGGTGCCTTATGAGCAACCACTTGCACCTGCTGGCTTCGTCGGCCACCGGCGACCTTAGCGCATTGGTACGGGATTTCAAGAAGGTAAGTGCCAAACGAATCGTAGCAGCAATCGGAGCGAACCAGTGCGAGAGCCGGAGAGCCTGGCTGCTCAGGCATTTTCGTGATGCGGCGGCTGACAATACACGGAACAGCGGCTTTCAATTCTGGATTCAAAACAACTGTCCCCAAGAATGCTTTGCCCCTGCATTTACCGTGCAGAAGCTGAACTATATTCACTTCAACCCGGTTAAATCTGGCGTAGTCGAACGGCCGGAACATTACCGGTACAGCAGCGCACGCGCCTACTTAAATCGCACCCAAACCGGCCCGATCGAAATCGCATTTCTTTAGTCGGTCGTCCTTATACGCCCACTGCGCCAGCATGAATATTTCCAACGCGAAGTTGGCCGTAGTCTCCGACTATGGCCCATCCCGACCTATAACGACTGACCGTAGCCGGGAGGCGACGCGCCAAACGGCTATCTTCACCGTGCATGCCCCGCCGCCCCTACCGCATCGCCTTCCTGGTCCTGCTCGTCACCGAGGTCCTCATTGCGCTCTTCGTGCGCGACCGCATCATCCGCCCCTATGTCGGCGACTTCCTCGTGATGCCGCTCGTGTACTGCGCCGTACAAAGCGTGCGGCGCGTGCCGGTGGGGCCGGCGGTGACCGGTGTACTGCTCTTCTGCTACCTTGTGGAAGGCCTGCAATACCTGCACATCGTGGAGCGGCTCGGCCTGCGCGGCAGCGACTTCTTTACCACCCTCATCGGCCGCAGCTTCGAGGTCATCGACCTGCTCATGTATACCCTTGGCGCGGCGGCCGTGCTGTGGATCGAACGACGCCGCATCCCGGCCGCCGGAACAAGAAAGGTCTGATTTACGAACAGGAAGAGTGGCCCGGCAAACTTTCGGGTCGCAAAATTGTATGGTGAGGGAACAGGCGCATCAACGCCCACATTCTTCTATGGATAACAACCAACTGCCTCCCGGTATCATCGTGGTGGCCGGCGCCACCGGCGCCCTCGGCCGCCGCATCGTACACCACCTGCGCCTCCGCGGCGCGGAAGTGCGCGCGCTCGTTCGTGCCGGCGCCGCCAACGACGCCCTCGCCGACCTGGGCAAAAGCGGCGCCCGCATCGTGCCGGTCGACTATGCCGACCGCAATGGCCTCACCGAAGCCTGCCGCGGCGCCACCTGCGTTGTGTCGGCACTGTCGGGACTGCGCGACACCATCGTAGAAATACAGTCGCGCCTGCTCGAGGCGGCCGTCGGCGGCGGCGTGGCCCGCTTCATCCCCTCCGACTTCTGCATCGACTTCACGAAGCTGCCCGCCGGCTCCAACCGCAACCTCGACCTGCGGCGGGAGTTCGCGGACCGCCTCGACGCGGCGCGCATCGGGGCCACCTCCATCCTCAACGGCATGTTCGCCGACCTGCTCACCGGCCAGGCACCCGTGGTGCTTTTCGGCCCGCACCGCGTGCTGTACTGGGGCCGCCCCGACGTGCCGATGGACTTTACCACGATGGAAGACACCGCGGCCTTTACCGCCGCAGCCGCCCTGGATCCCTCCACGCCCCGCTGGCTGCGCATCGCCGGCGAAGCAGCCGACGTGCACGGCCTCGTGCGTGCCGCCGAGGACGCCACCGGCACCAACTTCCGCCCCCTGCGCGCCGGCTCCCTCAAAGCCTTCGGCCGCATGATCCGCATCACGCGCGTCCTCTTTCCGAAGAAGAAGGAAGTGTTCCCGCCCTGGCAGGGCATGCAGTACCTCCATAATATGTTCACCGGCAAGCCCAAGCTTTTCCCGCTCGACAACGCCCGCTACCCGGAGCTGACCTGGACACCGCTGCGCGAAGTGCTGCAGCAACGGGCAAAGCATTAGCAGCCGGACCCTGATCGCTCCTTGCCCGATTGCACCGGCACCGGTAACTTTGCGAAAATACCCGACCAAACTCCCAACTGCCGATGAAACACCTGTGCTTCCTCCTGCTCGTCCTGGCATCGCTCACCGCCCGCGCGCAATGGCCCAACACCCTCTCTCCTGCCGACAAGCTGTACGGCCTCTCCAAATTCTGGCAGGAGGTAAATTACAATTTCGCATACCTCAACAAGGTGGACCGCAACGCCTGGGACAGCGCCTATAAGGCCCTCCTCGTTTCGATCCCCGGCACGAAGAACGACTACGATTATTATCGCGAGCTGCAGCGATTTTGCGCCCTGCTCAAAGACGGGCATACCAACGTATATATGCCGCCAATGAGCGGGCCGGAGAACTTCACCTCCATGTTCGGGGCCTGGCGCTTCTTTCTCGAGAACATCGGTGGCAAGGCCATCGTGGTCCGTACGGCCCTGAGCAAGAAAGACGAGCTGCCGGTAGGCTCCGAGCTTGTCGAGGTCAATGGGCTGCCCACACAGGAATACAAGGACCGGTTTGTAAAACCCTACATCTCCTCGTCTACCGATTATGTGCTCGAAGACTGGGCCACGGCGGGCCTGCTTGCCGGCTACGCGGGCGACCAATATAAGGTGACCTTCCGCCGCCCCGACGGATCGATGCTCCGCCTCGACCTCACACATGCGCGCAGCACGGAGACGGCCGTGTTCCCCGCGTTCGATGCGGATCGCGCCCTCCTCGACTTCCGCTGGCTGCCCAACAAAGTGCCCTACGTGAGCCTCAACTCCTTCAGCGACCCGAAGATCGACTCGCTGTTCGAAGCCCTGCTGCCGGAACTCTATAGCGCCAAGGGCCTCATCATCGACCTGCGCTACAACGGAGGCGGCTCCACCGGCATCGGCACCGACATCCTGCGCTACCTGACGCCCGACAGCGTGCTCTACGGAGCCCGCTACGCCAGCCGCCTGCACGTGCCTGCCTTCAAGGCCTGGGGCAAATACACAAAGCCGGCAGACACCGCCGGTAATAGCTGGAACCGACGGGCCCTGCTTTCCTACCAGGACAACTACTGGCACCACTTCGACTACGAGCCAACGCCCATCCGCCTCCAGGCAAAGCGCCTCGTAGTGCCCACGATGCTGCTGACGGGTCACCAGACGGCGTCGGCAGCCGAAGACTTTCTCATTCACGCCGACAACCAGAAGCACATGGTGCGCATCGGCGCGCCCACCTTCGGCTCCACGGGTCAGCCCTACCAGTTCGACCTGCCGGGTGGCGGGTCGGCGCGGGTATGCACGAAGCAGGATACCTATCCCGACGGCCGCGCGTTCGTGGGCTATGGCATCCAGCCGCATGTAGCCGTGAGCCGCAGCATCAACGACTACCTGACGAAGCGGGACCCGGTGCTCGAAAAGGCACAGGAACTGCTCGGAAGAAAAATACGCTGACCGTATTTCTACAAAATGACGCAGAGCCCCGGTTGCAGCCCGGGGCTTTTTCATACACGGCGCCTGCCGGAAGCCCCCGTGAAATGTCGGCTTTGCCCCTTCCCGATCCGGGATGCGCAGGTTATGTTTGTAGCCTCAACCAACACGTATGCCCACCGCACTAACCGCTTATCTCGCCTTCAACGGCAACTGCCGCGAAGTGATGACCCACTACCAGCAATGCCTCGGCGGCGATCTTGCCATCCGGGCCATCGAAGGATCGCCCATCGAGGCGCATTGCCCGCCCCACATGAAGCATCAGGTGCTGCACAGCGAACTCCGTACCGGGGGCCTGCTGCTGATGGCCTCCGACCTCACACCCGGCGCCTATACCCAGGGCAACAACTTCGGCGTTATGATCCACTGCAGCTCCGAAGCGGAATGCCGCGACTACTATGCAAAGCTCTCCGCGGGCGCTACCATCCACGACCCGCTGGGCCCCAAATTCTGGGGCGCCTTCATGGGCACCTTCACCGACCGCTACGGCGTGCGCTGGATGACGGCTTACGATCCGAACACCGGCAAAGAGAACCCATAGACACCGCCGGACCGGGACGCGCAAGGGCGAAAAAAAGGCGAAGCCCATGCAGGGAAACGGGCGAAAGCCGGCGTAGCTTAGGAGTGCCGCACCCGCCCTCCCCCGTCATCAAAAACCCAACGATATGCCCAAGTTCCTGATCGAGCGCGAACTCCCCGGTGCCGGACAGCTCTCCGGCGAGCAGCTGCAGGCCATCTCGCAGACCTCCTGCGGCGTACTCAGGGAGCTCGGCCCGCGCATCCAGTGGATCCAGAGCTACGTCACCGACGACAAGATCTATTGCGTCTACATTGCCCCCGACGAGGCTACCGTGCGCGCCCATGCCGAAAAAGGCGGCTTCCCGGCCAACCGCATCAACCGTATTTCTACGATCATCGATCCAACGACTGCCGAAGTGCGCGAGCTCGTGCATGAAGCCTAAGGCGTGAAAAGCCCCGGCGCTTCAGCCGGGGCTTTTACCCTGGTGCCCCGTAGCGGATGTGGAGGCAGATCGGGCAGGCAGATTGGCTATAAGGGGTCGGAGATTCCGTATCGGTGCACTATCTTTCTGTCCGGATGCGCACGCCCTACCTCTTTTGCCTTCTCGTCCTCGCTGCCTGCAGCGGGTCGCCCGGCGGCGCCCGGAAGAAAGCGGCTACCTCTCCTCCGCAGCAGCAGCTCGGGCACGCATCGCGCATCATCGACCGTGCCGCCTTCCGCCTCTACTACCCTGCCGCCTGGACGATCGACACCGCCGATGACGACTACGATCCCGATGCCTTGTTCTCGATCGATGTGTCCAACGACAACGCGATGTCGATGTTCTTTGTATTCGACACCGATATCGACGAGGACTTGTTCGTGAACGAGCAGGTCAAAGAGTTCCGCAACCAATTGCTTAAGAAAAGCACGCTCACGCGCTTCCGGGAATGGGGCCGCTACCGGGGCACCGGTGTTGAGCTAAAGGGCAGGATAATGGGCGTCTTTCCGGGCCGCGTACGGATCTTCGCGCACAGCGGTGCCGAAAGCTCCTTCATCAACGTGGAGCAGTACTTCGATTCCGACAGCGCCCGCGTTGCCCCCGGCATGGAGCTCATCGCCGCTTCGTTCCTGCTGAAACAACCCTGAACCACCTCCCGTTCCGAGATTCGTCTTCCGAGATTCGCTATCCGATATTCAATCTTCCTTAACCGTTTCCGGAGCTGTATTTGCACGGGCAGCCCTGCCTATGAAAACTGTTTTACCCCTCCTGCTCGGTGCCGCCCTTGTAAGTTGCGGTCCGGCCCGCTCCGTATTCAAAAAAGACACGCCGCGTGAAGCCTACGAGCGCAGGCTCGATAAGGCCGATATCGACGAGACGCCCGAAGGGCGCGCCTGGCGCGCTGCCGGAGCAAGCGCACTTGCGGCGCCCGTCGGCATCACGCTCCCCTATCGCCACAGCGGCCGCTTCGGCACCGATAAGCCGCGCGCCCTCGGTCTGCGCTTCACCGCGAAGCAGGGCCAGAGCCTCCGGATCGCCATCAGCGAACGCGACGCCACCACCCTACCCCTCTATGCCGAGGTATTCCGCGAAGACGGCGGCACCACCGCGCTGCAGCTTTCCGCGGAGCCCGGCGCCGAAAGCCTGCGCTTCGATGTGGAGCACAGCGGCACCTATATCCTGCGCCTGCAGCCGGCCCTGCGGCAGGGAGGGACCTACAGCCTGTCGGTGGGCACCGGCCCCACGCTCGGCTTCCCGGTAGCGGGCCCTAAGGCAAAGGCCGGCTCCTTCTGGGGCGCCGACCGCGACGGGGGCGCCCGCCGCCACGAGGGCGTCGACATCTTTGCCCCCAAGGGCACCCCCGCCGTGGCCGGTGCCGCGGGCACGGTCACGAGCGTCAGCGAAAGCCCCCTCGGCGGGAAATACGTGTTCCTGCGCCCCGACGGCAAGAACTACAACCTCTACTATGCCCACCTCGACGAGCAACTCGTGCGCCCGGGGCAGCGCGTGGCCGCGGGCGAAACGATCGGCCTCGTCGGCAACACCGGCAATGCGCGCACCACGCCCGCGCACCTGCACTTCGGCATCTACACCTATGAGGGCGCCGTAGACCCCTACCCCTTTATCGACAAGACCGAGCGGCAGGCGCCGGCCCTTGCGAAGCGTTCGCTGCCCCTTGCGCTGAAGCTCCGGAAGACCCAGCGTACCGAAAGCGGCACCACGGTGCCGGCGCAGTCGGTGCTGCCCGCGCTCGCCCTGACCGACAAGGGCTACCTGGCCGAGCTGCCCGGCGGGGGCATCACCCTGCTGCCTTTTGCGACGGTTCAGCCGGTATAGATGCCCCGATGCACCTGCGAGCGGCTTCGGTAGTACCCATTTCCCGGGAAGCGCGGCCTCAAAAAAGGCATTACCTTTATTTCAGGGAAACAGCCCCTATTCACTGACCTAAAGCCACCACCTCCCATGCCAGGATACATCGGACTTGGGCTCCTGATCGCCACTTTCATCGTAACCTACCAGGGCCTGCGCCACACGCTGCTGATGGAACGTTACCAGTTCTGGGTCGACGGCGTGCGGGTGCACCGCGATTATAAGCGCCTCTTCACGTCGATCTTCCTGCATATGAGCTGGGGGCACTTCGTGCTCAACGTGCTCGGCATCTTCTTTATCGGGGGCATGATGGAAGCCACGCTCGGTCCCGTCGCGTTCGCGTTGCTCTACCTGGCAAGCGGGGTTGGCGGCAATGCGCTGCTGCTCTGGCTGAAGCGCTACGAGCCCGGCTACACCACGATGGGTGCCACGGGCGCCATCAGCGGGGTGCTCTTTGCGGCGGTGGCCCTGTTCCCGCAATCCACCATGATGCTCGTCTTCATCCCCATGAAAGCCTGGTTCTTCGGACTTGCGTTCATGATCCTCACCATCTGGGGCATCCGCTCGGGGCGGGGCGGCGTGGCCTATGAAGCGCATCTCGGAGGCGCCCTCGCCGGTATGATGATCGGGCTGCTGCTGCAACCGCAAGCGCTGACTGCCAACTGGATCTACATCACGGCGGTGACGGTGCCGGCGCTCGTCTTTCTCTATATCGCCGCCCGCAAGCCCCAGCTCCTCCACGTCGACCTTTTTCCCTCCTCGGGCAGGCAGCCGGCGCGCGTGCTCAATTTGGAAGACCGCTACAACTCCGACAAGAAGATCCGCCAGGAAGAGATCGACCGCATCCTCGACAAGATCCACCGCAAGGGCATGGGCGGCCTCACGGCGCGGGAGCGGCAGCTGCTGAAGGAATATTCCGCTAAGGGATAATGTGCTAATGTGCTGATGGGGTAATGAGGTGATGGGGTGATGGGTGATTGATGCCTAGCGCAACCCATACTTTGTTGGGAAACGCTCATCCGGCATACCTGGGCCGAATGACTAATTGTGATTTATCTACTACCGACATGCAAACGACCGCTTCTCTCCTGCCGGCACTCATCCGTACCGACGCGGGCAACACCGACTTCCGTGCACTCGTAGCGCTGCTCGATGCCGACCTGGCGGTGCGCAACGGCGCCGAACAGCAATTCTACGGGCAGTTCAACGGCCTGGCGCCGATCCGGCACGTTGTGCTGGCGGTATTGGATGGGCGCGCGCTGGCCTGCGGTGCCTTCAAGGAGTTCGGGCCCGGTGTAGCCGAGATCAAGCGGATGTTCACCCACCCCGACGGGCGAAGGCGGGGCCTTGCAGCCGCGGTGCTTGCCGAGCTGGAAACCTGGTGCTGCGAGCTCGGCTATACGGCCTGCGTGCTGGAAACCGGCGTCCGGCACGAAGAGGCGATCGCCCTTTACCAGAAAACCGGCTACACGATCATCCCCAACTATCCGCCCTACACCGGCGTGGATGGAAGCGTGTGCCTGCGGAAGGTCCTGGGGGTATGATTTTTGCAATCCAGGCTACCTAAGAACGGTGCCCCATGGCAGATGCAAAACGTAAGACCTCATTTGAACTGCGCGAGCATCCAAAAGAACTGCTTTACCTCATCATCCTGAAGGCAAAGCGCAGCGGCTTCCTGTTCAAGAACTTCCTCGACGACTACGACTCGTTCACCATCACCTCCTTCGACCCCGTGACGGGCCGCATGGCCTTCGTGCTCCGCAATGCCGACCAGCTCCGGGTTGTTTACGACAGCATCTACCTGCTCTTCTTCGATGTTCCGTTTGCCCGCGCCCTGTTTGGCGATGACTGGGAGGCGCAGCTCGTGGCCCTTGCCTCCGCGCCCGATAAACTGAAATACCTAACCGATAACCTTTTAATCGACCAGCTCTATGCCTGAAACCGCTACCCCCGTTCCCGACGTGCTGCAATCCCGCAGCACCTTCCCGAGCCGCTGCCAGGACTTTGCCGACCGCTACCGGGGCAGCCAGTACTTCACCGACCTCGCCCGCTTCCTGGCCGAGGAGGTAGGCATCAGCTACGTACTCATCGGTTACCCCGACAAGAAGCAGCATAACCAGGTGCGTACGGTGGTGCTCTACGCCGGTGGTGAAGTGGCGAGCAATATCTCCTACCCCCTCAGCGGCACGCCCTGCGAAAACGTCATCGGCCGCAACTGCTGCTATTACCCCACCGGCATCCAGCAGATGTTTCCCTCCGACAAGGAGCTGCGCGACCTCAACATCGATTCCTATATCGGCTTCCCGCTGTTCAACGACGCCCGCAATCCCATCGGCATCATCGTACTGATGGATACGAAGATGATCCCGCTGGCAGGCGCCGTGGAAGATGGCCTGCGCGCACTTGCTCCCCGCACCGCCCAGGAGTTGGAGCAGCACCTGCTTGAAAACGGCGGTACGGAGGCGTGAAGAGCGTCTATTGGTCTATACGTGCGGAAGTAGTTTGCGGACCTGGAAACCAGTGCCCGGAAAGCAACTATCGGCGCTGATCATATAGATCCTAAACCCCGAAGCTTCGGGGCTGCGTCATTTCTCTCCTTTCTGACTATCGTCACTACGCTGCTCAAAATCAAAGACAACCCCGACGTGGCGGGGTTTTTACTTCGACATTCCGTATTCCTTTTTCTCCTGTTCGATAATCCTCATCCTTCGAGGTGGATCGAAAACACGATCATGCGGCTCTGGATGCGGTCGATGACGTTGGAGTATTTGAGGTTGGCGTTGCGGTCGTGCATATTGCGTTGGCCGTTGGAGATCTTGATCTCCGGTGAGAAGATGAAGCTCTGGAAGTAGAAGTTGAACCCGAGCCCGGCCTCGATGCCGTAGTCGATCTTGCCGATGCGGATCATGTTGTCGGCCTGGCGGGCCTTCGCATTGGAGGCAAGGTCGTAATCGAGCTTGACGCCGCCGAGCATATATACGCGGAAGTTGTGGATGCGGTCGGAGCGGAACTTGAGCTGCAGCGGGAACGAGGTCATTACCGACTCCACCTTCTTGGTCACGAGCGTGCTGTTGGGATCGTCCTCGAAGGGGTCGGCGTACTTGAGGCGGTACTGGATGCTGCGCTCCATGAAGATGAGTGTGGGGTTGAAGCGGACCTCGAAGCGGTGGTTGAGGCGGGCCGTGGCGAGGAGGCCGAGGCCGAAGCCGCCGGAGTTGATGGGCTCGGCGGTATATACCGTATCCTGGCTGAGGAAGTAGGGATGCTGCTCGGTATGAAAGCGCGCCATGTTGCCGGCGAGGGTGATGCCGAAATAATACGGCTTGGCGTCGTGCTCGGGCAGGTTCAGCTCCTTGCCGAATTGTGCCTGCACCCCGAGCGTCGAGAAAAGAAGCGTCAGTAAGATCAGTCCTGCCTTTTGCGTCCGGCGTAGATACAGCATATTCCTAAGCTTAGCGGTTTGAACGAGGTATCGATATAACCCACGTTGTTCAGAATGTCGACAAAATGTTGCCGGTCGGGAAAGGCGTTTGCGGAGGCGTTCAAATATTGGTAAGCTTTCTTGTTTTGATTGAACCATTTGGCCATCTGCGGCGCGAGCCAGCCCATATACCAGCCGTAGAACTGCTTCACCACCGGCAGCTGCGGGCGGCTAAATTCGAGCACCAGCAGGCGCGCGCCGGGCTTCAATACCCGGAGCAGCTCGCTCAGGCCTTTTTCCAGGTTCTCAAAATTCCGCACTCCGAAGGCCACCATACCCGCATCAAACGTATTGTCGGCAAAATTTATTGTTTCACTGTCGCCGGCCACCAGCTCAATTTGCGTTCCAAGTTTTGCCGCGTCTACTTTCTTCCGGCCTACGGCCAGCATGCCTTCGGAGAGGTCCACGCCCACGATGCGGGCCGGCTGCAGCATCCGGGCAGCCATCAGCGCCATGTCGCCGGTGCCGGTGGCCATGTCGAGCAGCAGCTGGGGCTTATCGGGCGCCAGCATCCGGATCGCCTTCCGGCGCCAGAGTACGTCGATGCGGGCGCTGAGGATGCGGTTCATGAAGTCGTAGCGTCCGGCGATGCGGTCGAACATCTCGCGCACCTGCTCCTTCTTGGAGGCGTCCTCCGAGAAGGGCTTTATCTCGTCGTGGGCATATCGGGCCATGGGCCGCAAAGGTAGGCCAAAAACACCCGCAGGCTGAACGAGTGCAACTTTTCAATCGCCGCAAGCGGCTGCCTTTTCTCAAAGCGGCAAGCGGGTTTCACGCAAAGGCGCCAAGACGCGGAGTGCGCAAAAAGTAACGGTTTCGTACCGCTCAATCCTACCACCCTGCGGGCAACGGCTGAACACAGGCAGGATCCTGTGTTTGCGTCTTGGCGCCTCCGCGCCTTTGCGTGAAACCCGCGTTCTTCTTTAGGAATTGCCAGGCGCCTGCGCCGGGAATAAAAGAACCGACTCAGCGATCGCCACGCGAACAAGAGAGCGAAGCGAACACCCCTCGGCATGAATACCCGATATTTGCCGCATGGAGATCATCAAAGCGGAATACCTGATCAGCAGCCCGTCGGTGGAGCAGTGCCCGAAGGCCGACATCCCGGAATACGCCTTCATTGGCCGCTCGAACGTGGGCAAGTCCTCGCTCATCAACGCGCTGACGGGGAAAAAAGAGCTCGCCAAGGTGTCGCGCACACCCGGCAAAACGCAGCTGATCAACCATTTCACGGTCACCAACAAGGACTACAGCAAATGGCACCTGGTGGATCTTCCCGGCTACGGCTTCGCCAAACGGGCGCAGTCGCTCCGGAAGCAATGGGCCAAGATGATCGAGAACTACATCCGCAAACGCGAGAACCTCGTGACCCTGTTCGTGCTCATCGACTCCCGCCATGAGCCGCAGGAGAACGACCTCGAGTTCGTGAACCAGCTCGGGGAATGGCAGGTGCCCTTCGCGCTCGTATTCACGAAAGCCGACAAGACCACCCAGCGCGAAACGGCTGCCAACGTGCGCCGCTTCCTGGATACGATGCGGGAGCAGTGGGAATTCCTGCCGCCCAACTTCGTGACGTCGGCCGAAAAGCGCACCGGCATCAAGCAGCTGCTCACCTATATCGGCGACCTCAATAAAAACATAGCGAAGGAGGGCGGGCGCGCCTCCTGAGCCCGCTTTGCGATAACTTTATCCTCATGAAGCTCCTTCCCCCTTCCGAGCGCAGCATCCTGCGGGCACTGTATGTGCTCGTGTTTGCGGCGTTCCTGTGGGCGGAGCGGGCGAGCGCCCCGGTGCGCGACATTCCGGAGGATGCGAAGCCGACGGCCCGGAAGACCCCGATCGACACAACAAAAGAGCGGCCTTCCCTGGCCGCCCGCACGCATCGTTAATTCACCATCTTATCCGCACAGCACGAGGAGGCAAAAGCCTCCGGCTTGGCCTTGAAGGCGAAGCCCATGCCGAGGATGTAGCCCATCGCCTCCCGCAGCGCGTCGTTGCTCTTGAACGAAGGGTTGGTGTTGATGTCGGCATGCACCTCCATGTCCACGTTGTATAAAGTAAAAAGGTTGCACAACTCGTAGGCAACCTCTATACTTTTCGCAACTTCCACCAGCATCCGCTCCTTGATGCTGTACGAATGGTCGGTGCGGTCGTTGTGGATGAACATAAAGCCGCCGTGGCCTTCCCGGAGAAATACGATGACCGTGGCAAACTCGGTCTCTTTTCCTTTCACCTGGGAGTCGGTACCGATGCACACCTTGAGGCGGGCGCCCTTTTCCGTCTCCCGGCGAATGGTCTCTTCCACTGCCTGGTAGATGGGCAGCTCGATCGGGGCACCGTTGAATCGTCTCCAGCGCATAATATAGGGTTTCCCTAATATACGTAAAAAACCGGACCGGACGCGTGAATCGTCAATCGTGAATCGTGAATGGGAACCCCACAGTTAGCGCCATCCCTCTCGATCCCAGGCGGCGCATGCAATGAACGTACACACAAAAGGCCGCAAAGAACAGATCTTCACGGCCTTCGTTATGCTTGTGTAAGTCATTGTCTTAGAACCGGCCAGCAGTAAGAGGAAAGACTTCCGAACCAACAAGGATTCACGACTCACGCTTCACGATTCACGTCCTCACCGCCCGGGATAGAAAAACTTCTCCACCGCATTTCCACCATTGCCGGAGAACCGCACCCAATAGGTGCCTGCGGGCAGGAGCGGCAGTTGCAGGAAGGCCGCGCCGGGGGGCAGCGCGCCCGACGTGAGCACGGCACCAGCGGCATCATACACCGCGTAGCGCGCGCCCTGCGGACAGCTGACGCGCAGCGTGCCGCCCTGGGCAACCGTGGAAACGAGACGCGTGGCAGCAGTAGCGCGCGCCTGCACCGCCACCGTATTGGACGTGTAGGACCGGCCATTGTTGAAGGTCACCTTGAGCCGGTAGAACTGCGTTCCCGCACCTTCAGGCCGGTGCTCGAAGCGGCGACCCGTGGTGGCCGGAGCCGCCAGCGGGCGGAAGTCGCGGCCGTTGGTGCTCACTTCCAGCTCCTGCGCGGTCAGCACCTCGTCGGCCACGATCTCCCACTCGAGGAGATGCGCGGCGCCATTCGCGCGGGCACGGAGCTGCAGGCGGTGCAGGGGCAGCACCTGGAAGGGGGTTGTGCTGGCTTGCAGGGCGTAGGAGCCAAGCGAGCCGTACTCGGGTGCAAACTGGTTGCCTTTCCCGTCTACCTGCAGGAAATAGGTGCCGGCGGCAAGCGCGGTATCCACCACCGAATTGAGGAGCGGTGCCGGGTTCCAGGCCCCCACGGCCCTGCCTTCGGCGTCGAACAGCTGCACCAGGATGTCGAGATCGGCGCCCTCGTTGCCGGCGGCGGCGCTGAAGGGCAGGGCGTCGAGCCGGAAGCGGCCCGCGGCCGGCATCCGGAAGCGGAACAGGTCGCGGTCGGCCGTGCGCCCGATCACGCCGTCGATGCGGAAGCTGTCGCCCACGAACGTGGCGAGGGACGCCGCATCGAAGTGATCGGCCACGTCATCGGCCCGGAAGCCGAAGCCGTTTGCTGTTTTGGCAATGACGTCGAGATCGCTCTGGGAGGTAGTGCAGCCCTGGTTGGTGGGACCCAGGTTCCAGGTGGTCTGGTTGCGGTAGTAGCCCACCCCCATGATGGGTGCCCAGCTGATCTCGCCGGTACCGGTGCCGGAATGATAGTCGGTAAGCTTGGAGCAGGTGGCGCTGTACGATGCCTGGTGGCGGAGGCCCATCGTATGCCCGGCCTCATGTGCCCCGGCCTCGGCGATCCACTTCGTCTTGTTCTGGAGCAGCGTTGTGAAGATGAAGCAGGGCGTATTGTCGCCCCAGGTCCAGGAGCCGATGTAGGCCACGCCGCCCACGCTGTTTCCGTACCAGCCATGGGTGCCCGTAAAGATGACGCGCATCCGCTGCTTGTTGGGTGCGGCCCAGTACCGCGTGGAATCCGTGGTGACGTTGATGTTGAAGGGACGGTAGTCCTCCGCGATGCGGTGAAAGATCTCCAGCTGCTGGGCGGCGCTGAGGTTAGAAGGGCCACAGGCGATGGGACCCGCCGTATTCCACTGCGTGCCGTTCACGGTATGCCCGTCGAAGTCGAGGAACAGCACCGCGGCAGCGGCCGGGTGGGAGCTCCCGCTGGCAGACTGGGCGTGGGAGATGCCGCAGAGGGCCAGCAGCAGCAGGAGGATGAGGGTAGTGTGTCTTTTCATCGGTTGGCGTTGGAAGGGTTATTCACTGAGCAGGTCGTACAGGCCGCGCTTCACGAGCAGGTAGCGTCCGTTCTCGGACACCAGCTCGAGGGCATCGCCGCCGTTGTAGCCCAGCATGCGGGCGTTCCAGTCGTAGCCACCGCCGGGCCGGCATACACGCGACAGCGAAAAGGCGGCGCCCCCGCGCACGGAGGAGCGCAGCACCACGCTGCGCACACAGGTATCGGCCGCATCGGAGCGGGAAACGACGGTTCCCTCGAGGCGGAACCGGTCGGAAACCGGAACGGTGATCGCCTTACCGACCGGCAGGTCGAGGAGTGCGGCGAGGAGGCTTTCGGAAACCGGCAGGGCCGCCGGCAGGTCGGCGAAGAGCTTAGGCTTATTGAGGTCGGGCTCGCGGAGCGGGGCTTCCTTTTGCGCCCGGGCACCAACGGAGGCTCCCAGGAGCAGCAGGGCACACAGGAAGGTCTTGACGTGGGGCATCGGAGGTGTTTTACGGTTGAGGTTGATGAGACTCTGTCTCTTACACCTTCGAATTTCCGACTATATGAGGCGGTTACCGGCTCCCTTTCGGTGAACCGGCGAAAAGAAAAGCTAAAGGGGAAGAACCCAGATGCCGCTGCGGAAGAGCTTCCGAAAGGTTTTGGGGGTTTTAGGGGTCGGTGCTCCTCAGTACCGGAAGGCTCTGGTGACAAAGCCAGCAAGGGGCAGAAAAGAAACAGCCAATAAGGGGAAAGAACACATCCCTGGCTGCAACAGCCGGAATACTTTTGACTATGGCCACATTCAAACGTATTGAGGACCTAATTGCCTGATAGTTGGCGCGCCGGCTTTGCCAGGAAATCGACGTGATCATTGCAGAAACAGGCTTGGGGCGCGAGTTCAAATTGCATGACCAAGTGCGTGCTGCCGCAGGATCGATTACAGACAATATCGCAGAGGGGTTCGGCCGCGGAGGAAACAGGGAGTTCATTCAATTTCTCGAGGTGGCACATGGCTCCTGTGCCGGAACCAAATCACAGATCTACCGGATCGTTGACCGGCAATATATTACTGAGGAATGCCTCGAAGGCCTGTTGCTACTGAACGCGCGCACGGGAAAAGCCATCGATGCGCTGATTGCTTACCTTCAGCAGTGCGAGATCCGCGGAATCCCCGACTCCGACACCGCGACCAGAGGTGAGGGGGCTCAACCTCCAAAACCCCTAAAACCTCCAAAACCCTAGTACTGCCCCGTGCTCAACATTACGAGCGTACACCCAAGTACGGGCTCGATGCCCTGCTCTTTGGCCTTCTTGATGAGCTCGTCGTTCTCGGTACCCGGGTTGAAGATGATGCGCTTCGGCTGCAGGTCGAAAATATAATCGTAATACTCCACCTGGTTCTTCGGGTTGAGGTAGAGCGTCACGGTGTCGACGCCGGTCTGGGGCACGTGATCGGTAAGGATGGGGATGCCCGACACCTCCCCTTTCTTGCGCCCGATGGCCACCACCTCGTGCTGGTGCGACGTCAGGCGGCGGATTGCGAGGTAGCTGTACCGCGAAGGATTGTCTGAGGCGCCGAGTACGACCGTTTTTTTCGACATGACCAACTTCTTTGTGCCCTGAAAATACAAAGGATATGCCGGAGGCTCAGAATGGGGTAATGGGAGAATGGGGTAATGGGAGAATGGGGTGATGGGGGATGGGAGAATGGAACGAGCAAACGTGAAGATGAGTAGCCCGCCGGATCCGGAGGGAGCTCCATTTACGATTGCCGATTCCCGATTGCCGATTGCTGCCCCTAAAACACCTCGCCATGCGTGCTGCGGATCACTGGCCCCGCAAGCGCCGGTACCGTGCGGAACAGGCCCACGAAGGCGTTGCTCACGGCACTGCCGCCGAAGAAGCGCTGGAGCAGGCGGCCGCGCCGGAGCCGCGGACCAAATTGCCGCCGCCAGGCCCGGTCGTACTCCGATTCCATTGCGGCGCGGGTGCAGCTCCCCCGTAGAAATGCGGTAATGCCCTCAGCGGCGATCTTGCCCGTATGCAGCGCGATGCTCATGCCGTTGCCGCATAGCGGCGAGATCATGCCTGCCGCATCGCCCAGCATCAGCACACCGCTTTCGACCCGCGCCTTCGACGCAAAGCTCACCTGCGCAATGGTGACCGGGAAAGGCGTCAGCACGGTGCTTCCCGCGAAGATCTTTTTAAGGTGCGGGTTCACCGACAGCACTTCCTGCTCCAGCCGCGGCAGCGATCCGCCGTGTGCGCGGAGCGCCGCAGCACGCGCCAGGTAGCAGAGGCAGTAGCGATCGTCTTCCACCCGCGAGATGCCGCAGTAGCCACCGGGAAAATTGTGCAGCCCGATGGCGTTCTGCGGCCACTCCGTTTCCACGTGGTACTTGACGCCGATAAAGTTGTTGAGGCGACGGTCCTGCGCGGCCAGGAAGGCCCGCCCTCCCTGTACATCGAGGTTGCTCTTTTTGCCCCAGGCGCCGCAGCAGGCCTTCGTCCGGAAGGTTTCCCGCACACCATCCTTGCTCCGTACCTGCAGGGTAAAGCCGTCGGATTGCGTGACGTCTTCGACCCGCGTTCCTTCGAGCAGCGTTACGCCGGCGGCGCGCGCCGCATCGGCCAGCAGCGCATCGAGGCGGTAGCGGCTGATACCGAACCCGCCCATCGTGAGGCCCGTGCGGAAAGTACTGCCATTGGGGGCGGTCAGCACGAGCCGGTCGATCGAGGGGAGGTCCAGCTCGTGGAGGGGTATGCCGAGGTGCTGCAGGAAGCTCCAGCTCTCGTGGCTCACGTACTCGCCGCAGACCTTATGGGCGGGGTAATGGCCCTTCTCGAACAGCACGGTGCGCCAGCCGGCACGCGCCAGCAGCAGGGCCGCCGACAAGCCGGCGAGGCCGCCACCGATAACGGCCACATCGTATGTACGGGTATTATCCATGGTGCGTAGCGGTGATGAGCCAGCGAAAGGCCCACTTCCAGTGAATGCGGTAAGTAGAAATACGGGCCGCCTCCATCAGGCCTATCCACTCTTCTTTCCGGAAGCCGCGGCGTACCGACAGCGGCGCATCGTTCTTCACGAGGGCGCTGCGCGAGAACAGCTTCGTGAGCCATTTGATGGAGTGGTAAGCAAGGGGGTGCCGGTGCAGGTCGTTGATAAAGAACCCGCGCCGCGTGTGCTGCGCCATCCACTGCAGCTGGCCCACGAGCTCGGCGTCGGTGAAGTGATGGCAGAACAGCGAGGAGAAGATGATATCGGGTGCCTGTTCGAAGCGCGCGGCCCGGTAATCGGAGCAGGTAAAGTTGATGGCTTCGTTGCCTTTGCGCTCCATGGCGTAGTGAATGCATGCGGCGTTCCAGTCGATGCCGGAGAGTTGCACGGCAATGCCGCGGGCACGGGCCCAGCGCGCGATGGCACGCAGGTTGTCGCCGCCGCCGCAGCCGATCTCAGTGATGCGCCAGGGCTCCTGCCGGCGCTCGCGGCCGACCAGTATTTCTACACCCCGCGTGGTGATGCCATGGCCACCCAGCCGCGTGTTGATCACGTCGAGCTCCTGCATGTTCCGGGCAATGGCATCGAAGGGGATGCCGGGCGCGTCGAGGAGCTCCTTGTCGTAGCACCGGTGGCGGAATCGGTTCATCGGGTATGAGCAGTAAAGGTTTCTACGGTGAGCCCGGGGCCGAAGGCGGCGCCGGCCATGCGGCCGATGGGCACGCGCTGGTCGAGCATGCGCTTCAGCACAAAGAGCACCGTGGCCGACGACAGGTTACCGTACTGGCGCAGCACCTCGTAGGAGTCGGCGAGCTGCTCCTTCGCCATGCCGATGCTTTTCTGGATCGCCTCGAGGATGCGGCGGCCACCGGGGTGGATGCACCAGTGCGTCACGTCGCTGCGCTGCAGCTGCTGGTCGGCCAGGGCACGGTCCATGATGGCGCCGAAGTCTTCTTCGATAAGCTCCGGGATATAGTTGCTCAGCGTCATCTGGAAGCCTGTGGACGACAGCTCCCAAGCCATATCGCGCTTGCCCTGCGGCACTACCTCGCTCCGGAAGCCGGTCAGGTGCAGGCCTTCGCCGGGCGCATCGTCGTGCGCCAGCAGCACGGCTGCCGAGCCGTCGCCGAAGAGCAGCGCCGAGGCGATATTGTCCATGGTGCCCCCGCGCTGGAAGTGGAGGGTACAGAGTTCGGTGCACACGATCAACACACGTGCGTCCTTTTGTCCGCGGCAGAGCGCGTCGCCGAGGCGGAGGGCATGCAGCGCGGCGTAGCAGCCCATGAAGTTGACGGAGGTGCGGAAGATGTCGCGCGGGAGGTCGAGGAGCTCCACGATCTGCAGGTCGAGGCCGGGGGCGCTCATGCCGGTGCAGCTCACGGTGATGAGGTGAGTGACGCTCTCGGGCGGATAGTCGTGCTTCAGGCAGTCGCGGATCGCATCCACCGAAAGCGCCGGCGCCTGCTTGTTGTACACGGCCATACGCTGCTCGAGGGAGGGAAAGGGATCGAGCCCTTCAGTGGCCGGGTAGAAGGTCCACTCGGAAGCGGGGCGGCTGTAATCCGGCAAAACGGAATAGCGCTGATCGATGCCGCTTTGGTTGTACATAAAGCGCATTTTCCGGCGGTCGGCTTCGTTGGTGGCATACGCGAGCTGCGTGAACCGCATGATGTCGGGCTGTGGGTGACAGTGGGCCGGCACCGCGGTGCCTATGGAGAGGATCTTGCTCAAGGCTTCAGGAGGATAAGGGTGAGAAAATAGGCCGTGGTGCAAACGGTGGCCACGGCGTTCATGAGGAAGCTGTGGCGGAAGTCGGCCGCCGCCTCGTTCTTCCAGACGCGGAGCATCCAGTAGCCGAAGAAGCCTACCACCGGCAACCCTTCCAACAAGAACCAGCCGAAATGGTTCACACGGCCGAGCGTGTGAAAATGATAATAGAGCCCGGCAGACGCAACGAGGAAGAGCAGGGCGCTGAAGATAAAGGATCCGCGCTTCCCGAGGCGGATGGAGAGCGTGGTAACGCCGTCTGCCTTGTCGGCCGCATGCTGGTATACCTGCGTAAGCGGGTAAAGGGCGCCGATAAGGCAGGAGGCCACGAGGGCGGGCAGCGGGTCGATGCTCGCTTCGGGCGCGGCGCCCAGTTGGGTGAAGATATAGATCCAGGCGCCCTGGAACACGAACACGGTAAGGAAGCCCGTGAACGGGAAGCGCTTCAGCCGGATGCCGCGGTAGCTGTAAGCCCGCGAGGCGAGGATATAGGCCGCGATGCCGCCGGCAAACAGGGCGTTCACGAAAAGCAGCGATGCGAGCACCGCCACGGCGTCCATGACGATGGTCGTGTGAAAGAGTTGTCGCGTCGGCTGCATCGGGCGCGCAAGCCCGCCGATGGGCGTCTCGTCGCGGTCCATGTACGAGTTGTAGCCGTTGGAGGCGGGGTAGACCAGGAAGTGCAGGATGGCGAAGATCCACGCGGCCTTTGCCCCATCTACCGCGGGCAGCTGGCTCAGGGCAAAAAGGTACACCGGCAGCAAAAAGAGCGAAAACGGGAAGCGAAGCAATTGTATGGTGGAGCGATGAAGCACAGGCAAAGATGCATAAAAGCTATGCCAGAGGAAATAATTTGCTGATGGGGTAATGGGGTGATGGGATAATCAGGGTTCAAAAAGTTCAGGAAGGTTGGGACCTACCAGCCCACGGCTTTAGCAGTGGGTTTTCGATTATTACCAGCCCATGGCTTCAGCCATGGGTTTTCGATTTCCCCCACGGATGTATCGGTAGGTATCGCAGCGACCCGCTCCCGGGTTGTTCACCACAGTAATGTGATCAGGCAGGAACGCCCAAAAAAACAACGGCCGGTCCGAAGACCAGCCGTCGCTTTTATTCCAGTGCCGTGGGCGCTCATTAGCACATTAACTCATTAGCACATCAGCACATTACTTCTTCCCGAACCCGCCGGGCATCATCTTGCCCATGGGCATCTTGTTCATCATCTTCATCAGCTCGCGCATCTGCTCGAACTGCTTCATGAAGGCGTTGACGTCGGCGATGGTCTTGCCGGAGCCTTTGGCGATGCGGTTGCGGCGGCTTGTGTCGATAAGGTCGGGGTTGGCGCGCTCGGCGGGCGTCATGGAGCCGATCATGGCCTCGATGCCCTTGAAGGCGTCGTCGGAGATGTTGATGTCCTTGATGGCCTTGCCCACGCCGGGGATCATCCCGATGAGGTCCTTCAGGTTACCCATGCGCTTGATCTGCTCGAGCTGCGTGCGGAAGTCGTCGAAGTCGAACTGGTTCTTGCGGATCTTCTTCTCGAGGCGCTTGGCTTCCTCCTCGTCGAACTGGGCCTGGGCCTTTTCCACGAGGGTGGTGATGTCGCCCATCCCGAGTATCCGCTGGGCCATCCGCTCGGGGTAGAAGATGTCGATGGTGTCGAGCTTCTCACCGGAGGAGATGAACTTGATCGGCTTGTTGACGGTGTATTTGATGGAGAGGGCCGCACCGCCGCGCGTGTCGCCGTCGAGCTTCGTGAGCACCACGCCCGAGAAGTCGAGGCGGTCGTTGAAGGCCTTGGCGGTGTTGACGGCGTCCTGGCCGGTCATCGAGTCCACCACGAAGAGGATCTCGTTGGGGTTGACGGCGCTCTTGATGTTGGCGACCTCGGTCATCATCGCCTCGTCCACGGCCAGGCGGCCGGCGGTATCGATGATCACGACGTTCTTATTCTTGCTGCGGGCCTCGCGGATGGCGTTTTGCGCGATCTCCACGGGATTCTTGTTTTCCTCCTCGATGTGCACGTCGACGCCGATCTGGCCGCCGAGCACGCGGAGCTGCTCCATGGCCGCGGGGCGGTAGACGTCGGCCGCCACCAGCAGCGGGCTCAGCTTCTTCTGATTCTTGAGGAAGGAGGCAAGCTTGCCCGAGAAGGTTGTTTTACCGGAGCCCTGGAGGCCGGCGATGAGGATCACGGCAGGCGCGCCTTTCGAATTGAACTCGGCCACCTCGCCGCCCATGAGGCTCACGAGCTCGTCTTTCACGATCTTGACCATGAGCTGGCCGGGAGAGATGGCGTTGATCACCTTTTCGCCCTGCGCCTTTTCGCGCACCACGTCGGTAAACTCCTTGGCGATCTTATAGTTTACGTCGGCATCCACGAGGGCGCGGCGGATCTCCTTGATGGTGGAGGCGATGTTCAGATCGGTGATCCGGCCCTCACCTTTTAGATTCTTGAACGCACCTTCCAGCCGGTCCTGTAATGATTCGAACATAATTGACGGGGATTTTAGGATAAAAAAGCGGACGCAGGGTCCACTTTTCAAATCGGGGCCAAAGATAGCGAACCGGCGGGAACGGAAGAACAAGGAACAAGGAACAGCAGAATGCAGAAGTTAAGGCGGGATAAGGAGAAGATGGGATTCTTACCGCTAAGAAAAGAAGAGGCTGAGGCCCTTCGGCAAGCTCAGGGTGACAAGAAGCGCTAAGGGAGCGGGTCTATGGGTCTATTTGTCGATTGGTAATGGATCGTTTCTGTGCAGCATACGTTATCGTACCGCAAGATCATATCTGAAGCGGCTTGCTGAACCGGAACAGGAGGCATCGCTGACCAACATCCGCGCTCATCGTATCCAATCCGTAACATCTGCGTTCCTTCTCTCTTATCCCACGCAGCAAAGGATCCCACAAAAAAGGAGGAACCTGCGTCCCTCCTTCGATATTCGATATTCCTTGTTCCTTGTTCTCCTGTTCTCCGCTCCTAAGCGCCGAGGTATCCCCGCAGCAGCTGCGTCTTGTGCGTCGACTGCAGCTTGGCGATGGCCTTGTCCTTGATCTGGCGCACGCGCTCGCGGGTGAGGTTGAACTTGCCGCCGATGTCGTCGAGCGAAAGCGCCTGGTCCACGCCGATGCCGAAGAAGTAGCACAGTACCTCTTTCTGGCGCTCGGTGAGCGTTTGCAGGGTGCGCTTCACCTCGGTGCAGAGCGACTCGTGGTAGGCCACGCGCACGTCGGTGCCTTCGGCGTTGGGGTTCACCAGCATGTCGAGCAGGGTGCCGTCCTCGCCTTCGGAAAGGGGCGTATCCATGCTTACGTGGCGGGCATTCATGTTGAGGGTGGCGCGCACCTCTTCGAGCTCCATATCGAGGGCCTCGGCGAGCTCCTCGGCCGTGGGCTCGCGCTCGAACTCCTGCTCCAGCTGGGTCTGCACGCGCTGCACGCGGGCCGAGAGGCCTACCTTGTTGAGCGGCAGGCGCACGATGCGGGCCTGCTCGGCAAGGGCCTGCAGGATCGATTGGCGGATCCACCACACGGCATAGGAGATGAACTTGAAGCCCTTCGTTTCATCGAAGCGCTGGGCAGCCTTGATGAGGCCGAGGTTGCCTTCGTTGATGAGATCGGGGAGGGAAAGGCCCTGGTTCTGGTACTGCTTGGCGACAGACACCACGAAACGGAGGTTGGCCTTGGTGAGGCGCTCGAGGGCGCGGGCGTCGCCGGAGCGGATGAGGCCGGCCAGGCGCACTTCTTCTTCGGGGGTAACGAGCTCGACCTTCCCGATTTCCTGGAGATACTTCTCGAGGGAGGGAGATTCACGATTCGTAATCGACTTCGTGATCTTGATCTGACGCATACTCATAGGAGGTATTCTGGATTTGGTTGGTGGCAGTGTGTGGCGGTGGTTATGTCCAGAAAATTCGCTTCACGGGTCCGGATCACATAGCAGCAGTCGGCATAACTCCTTTCCAAGTTAGGAAAATCATAAATCTCAAAAAAATATTTTGCTCTTCAGTAGCTGTTCCTGCATGCTTAAAAAAAATTTTGACCGTTCGATTATTTTTCTATAATTGCACACTTGCCCGAGGCTTTAAAAAGAGACGATGAGTAAAAAACAGCTGTATACCCTTGAGTTCCCGGTTCGGTGTTCCCCTACGATCCTTTACGAGTTCCTGTCTACTTCCTCGGGCCTGCAGGAGTGGTTCGCCGATAAGGTCGACGACCAGGACAATGTGTTCACCTTTGGCTGGAACGGCTCGGAAGACACGGCTGAAGTGCTCGAGAAGGAAGAAGACAAGTTCATCCGCTTTCACTGGAGCCATGCACCCAAAGACGAGTACTTCGAGTTTCGCATCGAGAAGTCGGAGGTGAGCAACCAGACGGTACTCGTGATCAAGGACTTTGCCGCCAAGAACGAGATCAAGGACCAGAGCCAGCTCTGGAACCACCAGGTGAAGGACCTGTTTCACCGCCTGGGTAACTAAGGCGTTCGAAGTTTATCGTTGAACGTTTGAAGTGGGCGGAGGCCCGCGATACGATATGAAGCTGCCCACGGGTGGCTTTTTTGGGCCTATCCCCCGGCCCCTTTCCTGAGGAAAGGGGTGACTCTGTGCAGCATTCATCTCATTTTGCCGCCAGACTTTTTACTTCGATATCGTATTAGCAATTCTCGAAGAACCCTAACAAAAAATGGGGAGCCCCACTATCCACAGACCAGCACCTCAATCTTTGACGTAAGCTAAATTGAGTGCAGCCCGCCTGCGGGCTTCCCCTTTGCGTCTTGAAAAAAGATTGTAACTGGAGTGCCCGTCGCTACCTGTGTTCGGAGGGCCTGTAGATAAAAGCGACTCAAAATGTCCCCCTTTGCGCCTTCGCGTTAAAACGGATTCCTTCCGGCGACTACCACCACCCGGAGAAAGGGAGCAAAACGTCGATCTCAAAATATTTAAAACCCCTCCGGATCCCGGAACTCCATCCCGCAAATGCCCAGTAAGAACCGCCAACTCGCCATGAGGTCCTCGCCGACGAAGTGCACGTCGCGGAGCGGGAACTCGGTGGCGATCTTGAGGTGATCATACATCGTGCACTGCTCCGCAAATTCATCTTCGGTGAACTCGAATACGGGCCGGTAGTTCTCCTCCCCGAAGTGATGCTGCCACGGGTCTTCGGAAATGCCGATGAAGTAGCCGCGCTTCTTCAGCTGCGGGTAGGCCGCGACGATGGCCTCGAGATGGTCGTCTTTGTAGTCGCCGGCAAGGTGGAGGGTAGAGCTGAAGGCATTGCCCCACCAGAACATGGTGCGCACGGCAAAGATGTTACGGCTGTCGAACTGGCGCGGGAAGTCGAGCACGAGATAAGGCAAGCCCAGGTAATTCTCGCCCTTTGAGATCTTGGGCATCGGGCGGAGCGCCGGACCCAGGTCGCCGGGGTCGGCCAGGTAGGCTTCCTGCTGCTGCCGGGCCTCGAGCACTTCGAGCAGGCGGCGGATGCCGAAGAGGATCCTGTTTTTTGTTAAAAGCACACCGGCATCGCACATGAGCTCGATCTCCGCGGGCGAAAACTGTATTTTTGCTTCTTCCACGATCAAAATTACGCACCGAAAGAGCCCCCGTGATCAAGAAATTAGACAAGCTCGTCATCAAGACCTTTCTCGGCCCTTTCGCCGCCACCTTCTTCATCACGCTCGTGGTGCTGGTGCTGCAGTTCTTCTGGCTCTGGATCGACGACTTCGTGGGCAAGGGCCTGTCGGTAGGCGTCATCCTCGAATTCATCATGTACCAGGGCGCGGCGCTCGTGCCCCTCGCCCTGCCGCTGGCGGTGCTGCTCTCCTCGCTCATGACCTTCGGTAACCTCGGCGAGACCTACGAGCTCGTGGCGGTGAAATCATCGGGCATCTCCCTGCTCCGCTTCATGCGCCCGCTCATTTTCCTGGTAACAGCCATCTGCGGCATCGCCTTCTACTTTGCCAACGCCGTCATTCCCGTGGCCGTACTCAAAAGCCGCACGCTCCTCTCCGACATCGTGTGGGCGAAGCCGGCCTTCGACCTGAAGGAAGGCGTGTTCTACGACAAGATCCAGGGCGTGGCCATGAAGGTGGGCCGTAAGGAGCGCGATTCCCTCATCTACGACATCATCATCTACGAGCAGGGCGGCAACACGCAGGACCGGTTCATCGTCGCTTCCGACGGCATCATGCGCTCCTCGCCCGACAAGAAGTACCTCGAGTTTCACCTGCGCAACGGATGGCGCTACGAAGAGCGCGGCTCGATGGGCGCCCCGGCCACCGAGTTCATCCGCCTCGGCTTCAAGCAATATACCAAGAGCATCGACCTGTCGGCCTTCGAGTTCAAGCGCACCGAAGACAGTACCAACAAGGGCAACTTCCGGGTCATGAGCATGGGCCAGCTGCAAAAGGCCATCGACACCATGAAGCTGAAGGACCAGCAGATCGGAAAGCGGGTACGCGCCGAGGTGCTGGCGCCGGCCAATATCTCCCAGTACCTCGACTCCAACTGGAGCAAATACGGCGGTGCGCCCGACAGCACCGCCTTCCGCAGCCGCATCACCGACGCCGACCGCCCGATGATCGAGCAGCGCCTCGTAAACCGCCTTACCTCCCTGCGCAGCAGCATGGATGCGCTGATCAAGAACGTGGAGGAAGACCGCAAGGAGCAGCGCCGCTATGCCATCGAATGGCACCGCAAGCTCTCGCTGTCGCTCGCCTGCCTCGTGCTGTTCATGATCGGCGCGCCTCTCGGCGCCATCATCCGCAAGGGCGGCCTCGGCAACTCGCTCATTGCCTCCATCGCGTTCTTCATGCTCTTTTACTTCATCGCCAACACAGGCGAGAAGTTCGCCAAGGAAGGCGAGTGGTCGGTGTTCGCCGGTATGTGGCTCGCCACCTTCGTGCTCACGCCCATCGGGCTCTTCCTCACCTACAAGGCCGTGCGCGATTCCACCCTCTTCAACCGCGAGTATTACCACCGCCTGTTCCGGAGACTACGGAAGAAAAAGGGTTCTTAAGGTGCTGATGGTTCTTGGGGTCAAGCCTATTTCGTCTGGTGCTTACCCTCCGGAACCTTCAAAACCACCAAAACCTTAAGAACCTTAAAAACTTCTGTTCGTGCCTACCTTCGCAAAAACCCTTTACCATGGCACCAACACGACGCGACTTCCTCATCAATACCTCGGTGGCCGGGCTTGGGCTGGCGCTCGGCGCTTCCGGGCTGGCCTCCTGCAGCAGCACCAAGGCGATGGCGGTAAGCGGCCCGCTGCGCACCGGCTTCGCGCAGGCGCCCCTCCCCTACGCTTATGGCGCGCTCGAAACCGCCATTGATGCCCGCACGATGGAGCTCCACTACAGCAAGCACGCCGCAGGCTATGCCACGAACCTCAACGACGCGGCCAAAGCCGAGGGCGCCGACACCACGAAGTCGGTGGAAGAACTCCTGGCCCGCATCTCGAAGTATTCGGCCAAGATGCGCAACAACGCCGGCGGCCACTTCAACCACGAGCTGTTCTGGAAGCTGATGAGCCCCAATGGCGGCCAGCCTTCGGGCACGCTCGCTACCGCGATCAGTAATTCGTTCGGATCGATGGAGGCGTTCAAAAAGCAATTCGGCGATGCGGGCACCGGCCGCTTCGGATCGGGCTGGGCCTGGCTCTACCTCGACGGCGACAAGAAGCTGCGCATCGGCTCCACCCCCAACCAGGACAACCCGCTGATGGACGTCTCCGACATCAAAGGCTATCCTCTGCTTGCCCTCGACGTATGGGAGCACGCCTACTACCTCCGCTACCAGAATAAGCGCGCCGACTATATCGCCAACTGGTGGAAGGTGGTGAACTGGGATTATGTGCAGACGTTATACGCGGGAGTTTCTTAATGTTGCAGCCTGAACACTGCACCGGAATTCAAAAGTCAAAATTCAAAAGTCAAAGCTGAACTGCAAGCTTTCCTACAGGAGGCGACCTGCGCTCAGCGAAGTCCTTTTTTTGAATTTTGACTTTTGAATTTTGACTTACAAGAAACACGCTCCAAAAACAAGCAGCCTGTCTACCCAAAACACACCCCAGCAAAGCAACCTGCGCCTGCAATTCTGGATCGCCGTGGCGTCTTGTGTGCTGCTGGGCGCCAAGTTCGGGGCGTTCCTGCTCACCCGCTCCGTGGCCGTGCTCACCGATGCCCTCGAGAGCATCGTGAACGTGGCGGCGGCCTTCATCGGTCTCTATAGCCTCTATGTGTCGGCGAAGCCCCGCGACACCGATCACCCCTACGGGCACGGCAAGGCCGAATTCATCTCCGCGGCCGTAGAGGGCACGTTGGTGCTCACCGCGGGGGCTATCATCATTTACAAGTCCGTGAAGGGCTTCCTGCAACCGGAGCGGCTCCTGCAACTCGACACCGGGCTCCTCATCATCGGCGCCACGGCCGGCATCAACTGGATCCTAGGTGCCATTTCCCTGCGCCAGGGCCACCGCAACAACTCGCTCGCCCTCATCGCGAGCGGCCGGCACCTGCAGACCGACACCCTCTCCACGCTCGGCGTGATCGGGGCCCTGCTGCTGATGCGCTTCACCGGCTGGTACTGGCTCGACCCGGTAGTGGCCGTTATCATGGGCGGCATCATCATCTGGACCGGCTACCACATCCTGCGCGCGTCGCTGGCCGGCATCATGGACGAGGCCGACATGCAGCTGCTTGGCCAGATGGTGCAGGTGCTGAACCGCGACCGCCGCGACGGCTGGGTAGACCTGCACAACCTCCGCGTCATCAAATACGGCAACACGCTGCACGTCGACTGCCACCTTACCGTGCCCTGGTACTTCAACGTGCACCAGGCCCACGACGAGATCGAGCACCTCGGCGCCGGTATCCGCGCCGAATTCGGGGAGTCGCTGGAGCTCTTCGTACACTCCGACGGCTGCCTTTATTTCCAGTGCCCCATCTGCGACAAGAAAGCCTGTCCCGTGCGCCAGCACCCTTTCCGGCAGGAGATCGAATGGACGGTCGACAACATCCTTCAGAACAAAAAGCACGGTCCGGAGGATTTGTGATTTCAGATTTGTGATTTCAGATTTGTTCCTGTTTGGTCGGTTCTTAAAGGTTCGGCGTTATACCGAGCTGGAGAAAAGCATAAGCTTTCGGGTCGCCCCACAAATCTGAAATCTGAAATCTCACATCTGAAATCCCGTTTACCTTTACGCCAAACGGATTCCTCTCATGAAGACCATCACCACCTGGAAAGGCGGATCGGCCTACGAAAGCCGGCAGCCAAACGGTGCCACCATCGATATCAATGCCACGGCGGGCTTCAGCCCGAAGGCGCTCCTGCTCAGCGGCCTCGCCGGTTGCTCCGGCGTCGACATCGTAGACATACTGGAAAAGATGCGCGTGCCGGTTGCCGGGCTCGAGATCGAGGTGGATGCCGATCAGACCACCGAGCACCCGCGGGTGTTCACCGGTATCGAGATCACCTACCGCCTGGCTACGGCCGAAGAGCACCGCGACAAGGTCATCAAGGCCATCGAGCTCTCCCTGGAGAAATACTGCGGCGTGGCGGCCATGCTGCGGAAGAACTCGGAGATCCGCTATACGCTTCACCTCCAAAACCCCGAAGGCTGATGCTGTCGCAGAAAGCCCAATATGCCTTCCGCGCCCTCACCTACCTCGCCGACCACTACGACGAGGGCCCGGTGCTCATCGCCGACATCGCCGAGAAAAAGCGCATCCCCATCAAGTTCCTCGAGAGCATCCTGTTGCAGCTCAAGAAGGCGCAGATCCTCGACTCGAAAAAGGGCAAGGGCGGCGGCTACTTCATCCGGCAGCATCCCTCCGAGACCTCCATCGCGGCCATCATCCGCACGGTGGACGGACCCATCGCCATGCTGCCCTGCGTAAGCCTGTATTTCTACCAGCGCTGCGCCAACTGCGACGAGCAGAACTGCGGCCTTCACAACATCATGGAGCAGGTGCGCGACGCCACCCTGCAGATCCTCGAAAACAAGACCATCGCCGACCTCAAGAGCGGGCAGGAGGACCTGCCCGGGAAGATCCGGAAGGCCACGAGAACAAAATAGCCCCCTGTCCCCCCAAGGGGGTACTTAGGCCAAGGCTGTTCTTACGTTACTGTTAATCTGAAAGCAGGAAATACTTAATACGCTATGTTCAATCAGTTCTCCCTTAGCATTGAGCATCGAGCGCCGAACAATTTGAATAAAAAGCCCCAACGGCATCGGGGCTTTAGTATAAAGGTGCTTTGAGAACAGGCCCGATCAAGAAAAGCGTGTCCGACCTAAGTGCCCCCTTGGGGGGACAGGGGGCTATTTTCGTAATTGCTGCAGCGTCGCTTTCATGTCTTTGGAGATCGGCGCTTCGATGGTGATGTCCGTTCCGTCGAGGCCCTGGAACGTGAGGGCTCCGGCGTGGAGGGCAAGGCGGTTGAGGAGCGGACGCTCCTCTTCGAACTTACCGATCTTGAACCTGGCGCGGAACTGCGAGAGGAACACCGGCTTGCCGTCGCCGTACAGGGGGTCGCATACGATGGGGTGGCCGATGTGCTTCATGTGCACACGGATCTGGTGGGTGCGGCCCGTAAGAATACGGTAGCGCATCCAGGAGAAGAGGCGAAAGCGCTCTTCCACCACGTACTCGGTGATGCTTTCCTTGCCCTTGCGCCATACGGTCATGGTTCCCTTTTTCGTAGGGTGCTCCGCGATGGGCTCGTTGATGATGCCCTCAGCATTGTAGGGGGTACCGAGCACGAGGCCGTAGTAGGTCTTGTTGGTGGCGCGGCTCTCGAACTGCATCGACAGGTGGCGGTGCGCCTCCTCGTTGCGGGCAAACACCACGAGTCCGCTGGTATCGCGGTCGAGACGGTGCACGGTGAAGATGGCGCCGTAGCGCTCCTGCAGCAGGTTGCGCACGCCGGGCACGCCCTCGCGGTCGGGGATCGTGAGCAGGCCCGAGGGCTTGTTCACCGCCACAAACTGCTCGTCTTCATAAATGATCAGGTCTTCGATCCGGATAGCCATAGTTGCGAATAGGATAATGGGAGAATGGGGTGATGGGGTAATACGATGAGGCTTTATTGTTTATAGGCCAGACTGCGATAATAGGATCTTGCGATACCGGTCAGGCAGGCCGGACTCCAGGGGCTATTAGCACATTACCCCATTACCCCATCAGCACATTATTCACTTCTTCCCTTTCTTGAAAAATTTGAGGTCGCGCACTTCTTTCTCGGCAAGGAAGCGCCACTTGCCGCGGGGCACGTTCTTCTTCGTAAGGCCGGCGAACATGACGCGGTCGAGGTTCTTGACGTCGTAGCCGAAGTGCTCGAAGATGCGGCGCACGATGCGGTTGCGGCCACTGTGGATCTCCACTCCGATCTGTGTTTTGTCGGCATTGTCGGTAAAGGCCAGCACGTCTACATGTGCGGGGCCGTCCTCGAGGGGCACGCCTTTCAGGATGTCGTCGAAGTGATTCTTGGTGAGTGGCTTGTCGAGGGTAACGGCGTATACCTTTTTCACCTCGTTGCTCGGGTGGGTGAGCTTCTGCGCGAGTTCACCGTCGTTGGTGAGGAGCAGCACGCCCGAAGTATTCCGGTCGAGGCGGCCTACGGGGTAGATCCGTTCCTCGGTGGCGTGGTGAAGAAGATCCAGCACCGTCTTGCGCTCCTGCGGATCGTCGGTGGTGGTGAGGTAGCCCTTCGGCTTATTCATGAGGATGTATACGAGGTTCTTGCTGCGGGTGATGCGCTTGCCGTCGACGCGCACGTCGGAGCCGGGCTGCACCTTGAAGCCGGGCTCGGTCACCACGGTGCCGTTGACCGTCACCTTGCCGCCCTTGACCACATCGGCCGCCTCGCGGCGCGAGCAGACGCCGCCATGGGCGAGGAACTTGTTGAGGGGCATTTGCTCCTCCTTCGCTTCGTTGGAGAGGGGCTTGCCGGGTGCAATGCCCTTCGGCTTCACCTCGCCGGAGCGGCCGTCAGGAGGCATGCGGTCGCCTTTGCCGCCGGGCACGCGCGTTTCGTTGGCCGCCTTCCAGGCTTCTGCCTTTTCCTTGCGCTGCTGTTCAAAGAAGGCCTTGCGCTCGCGCGTCTGCTGCTTCTTTTCCTGGCGTAGCTGCTCTTTCAGCGCGGCGCCTTTTTTCTCGCTGGATTTGTGGAATTTCTCGAATCCCGACTTCTTCTTCATCCCGCAAAAATAGAAAAGACCGTGCCCCTGCACGGTCTTTTCTTGCGATGCGGTTTCCGGCGGCTGCCGGGAAGGCGTTTTCCGGTGGTCCGGGTTACTTTACATTACCGCCTTTGCGGCCTTTGCCCTTACCCTTACGGAGCGAGTTGGCCTTCTCCTGCTGCTCGGGCGTAAGCACGGCTTTCAGCTGCTCGCGGTGGGCATGGGCGAGCTCCTGGTGCTTGCTGCGACGCTGCTCCTGGCTGATGCCCTGATCGTTGCGGAGGGCTTCCATTTTGGAGCGAAAGTCGGTGTTGATGGTCTTGACGCGCTGCTGCTGCTCGGCGCTCAGGTTGAGCTCCTGCTGCATCCTGCCGAAGTCGGCACCCCGCTCACCACGGGGGCCCTTTTCGCCGCGCGGCCCACCCCGGCGACCGATGGTGTCGCGGCGGGCGCCGTCGCGGTCGCCCCGCATGCCGTCGCGGTACTGGGCAGCCTGCTGCTGTTGCTCGGGGGTGAGGAGGGCCTTGCGCTCGGCCTTGTATTTTTCATGGATGGCCTTGCGCTGCGTCATACGCTGCTCGTTGCTGAGGGCCTTGTTGGCCTTGACGGCTTCCATTTCGGCCTTCTGGCGCTGGTGGATGTCTTTGAGTTGTGTTTTCTGAGCCTCGCTCAGGTTGAGGGCGGCCTTGCCGTTGCGGTGTCCCTTGCGGGCGCCTTTATCTTTCTTTTCGGCAGACTGGGCCTGGGCGGCACCGGCGAAGAGCAGGAGGGCCAGAGCGGCGGAGAGGATCTTTTTCATATGCGTTACTGTGTTTTTTTATGGAGTTGTCCCTATTCAGACGCGGCAAGGCTCCTCAAGTTTAAACGGGCTGCGGTTAAATAAGGTTAATAGACGTTAGCTGCGGGAACCGTCCCGATAGGCAGAAAACGTCCGATTCTTCGTGCTACCGAAGCAGCCGTACTTTACTTCAGGATTTTTGTAGCCGGTGGATCTCCTTTTTAACGCTAAGACGCTGTTTGACTTATTTGATCACTGCTCATCGGACCGCGCAAGCGCGGGGAGCGGGGCTGACGCCCCTGTCACGACGGCACGACGGCGCAAAGGCACGACGAAAAGTGGAAAGAACAGATTGTTTTCCTACGTCGCGCCGTCGCGCCGTCGTGCATCGAGGCCGCTTGCGGCCGACCTTTTCACCTTTTCATGATGATCATTTAATTGAAACAGCCTTTAAGACGCAAAGGGCAGTGTTTTCGGTCGTTTGTATTTACAGGCCCTCCGAATGCAGGTAGCGACGTCTCCGGCAGTCACAAGCTTTTTTCAAGGACGCAAAGTGTAAGCCCGCAAGCGGGCTGCCCTAACCTTAGTGCGCTTCGGTTTGGTAGGTTCCTGGCAGCCATCGGGACACCAAACGCCCATTCCCTTCGGGAAGGGGTCAGGGGAGAGGTATGGCATTTGCAGCATTCCCCAAAACGGAACTCATGAAACAGACGAACACCCTCCTGCTGGCAGCACTGGCAATGATGATCACCCTTTCCTCCTGCGACGTCATCGGGAGCATCTTTAAAGCGGGCATGTGGATCGGGATCATCCTGGTCGTACTGGTGGTCGGCATTATCCTATGGATCGCCAACAAGTTCCGTGGCCGCGGGCGCCGGAGGTATTGATCAGGAAAAGAAGTGGAGATGCGGTCTATCGGTACCGGACAACCGGTGTTTTTCCGGCATTATAAAAGCCCTTCGTAGACACGAGAGGCTTTTCATTAGGATAGGTATCCCTTTGTTATGGCTAGTTGAGCATTTCAGAAGTAGAAGAAAAAAAATGCCCCGCCAGGAATGACAGGGCTTCACCCTTAACCATACGAAACCAAGATCTTATATTCAGTAGAGAATGTTTCTGTGTTCCGATTACAATGTAAAAGTACAAGGCAAATACGCATCTAGCAAATTTCTATCGTCCAAACCGGCCTTTTTGACGGTCAAGTTCAACAATTGCACTTCGAGGCCGATAGGCCTATTTCCTTAGCCCCGGGCCCGTGGTTTACCCTCAAACCGCGCGGCGGAAGCCACATACTTTTTTAGTAATATATGTAAGCCGTTTAGGCTGAAGTACTGAGCAGCGCACGGGCCTCTATTACCGCCTGCTCGCATACCCGGCGCACCTCCTCGTAGTCTTCCTGGAAATGATTTTCGTCAGTTCCGCTCACCGCCTCCACCTCCATCCGGTGCAGGAAGGGTGAAAGCCGCTCCGTGAGCCCCAGGTAAGCCACAGAGCTTTTCATGCCGTGGGCGATGCTCTTGATCTGCCCTTTGTTGCCCGCCTGCACCGCTTCCTGCAGCAGCCCGAGCTCCTCCGGCACCTGCACGATGAACTGGCGCACGATGGCATTCTCGAACTCGGTATCGCCCAGCGACAGCTCGCGCAGGTATTGCAGGTTCACCACCGCCGGCGCCGGTTGCGCATCGGCCGTACGGAAGTAGGCCTGCAGGATGGCATAGAGCTCGGCCTCCTTCAGCGGCTTGGAGATATAGTCATTCATCCCGAACGACAGGCAGCGCTCCTTCTCCCCCGTCATGGCATGAGCCGTCATGGCGATGATGGGCACGTCGGAGCGGAGCTCGCCGCGGATGGCCTGCGTGGCGTCATAGCCGTCCATCTCGGGCATCTGGATGTCCATCAGCACCGCCGTGAAGGGCTCCCGGCGCAACGCTTCAACAGCCTCGCGGCCGGTACTCACCATCACGTGGTCCATCTGCCACTGGCGCATCAGGTGGCGGATCAGCTGCTGGTTCATCTGGTTGTCTTCCGCTACGAGGATGCGCATGCCTCTCACCGGGTTAAGCACCGCTTCGGCAGGCGCGGCGAAGGCTTCCGTGTGGTTTTGGATCGGGCGGAAGGGCAGGCGCACGATGAACTCGGAACCCTTGCCGACCTCGCTCTCCACATGGATGGTGCCCCCCTGCAGGTCCACCAGCTGCTTTACGATGGCAAGGCCGAGGCCCGTGCCGCCGAACTTGCGCGTCGTTTCGGCCTCCGCCTGCTGGAAGCGCTCGAAGATGGCCTTCCGCTTTTCCGGTGCGATGCCCACGCCCGAGTCCTTGATCCGGAACTGGAGCACCACTTCGTCATCAGTCTGGCTGAGGCAGCGCACCTCGAAATGCACGAAGCCGCGCTCGGTGAACTTGATGGCATTGCTCAGGAGGTTGATGAGCACCTGGGTGAGGCGCACGGGGTCGCCGCTGAGGGTATCGTGGGTGGAGGGATCTACGTTGATGGTGAGCTGAAGCCCTTTCTGCTGCGCCTTGTCGGCGAACATGACCTGCACCGAGCTGACGAGGCCGTTGAGGCTGAAGGGCGTTTGCTCGATATGCATCATGCCGGCTTCGATCTTGGAGAGGTCGAGGATGTCGTTGATGAGGGTCAGCAGGTTCTGGCTCGAGGAGTAGATGTAGTCGACGTACTGCTGCTGCTGCTGCGTGAGCGAGGAGCGGCGCAGGAGGTTCGTGAAGCCGAGGATGGCATTCATCGGCGTGCGGATCTCGTGGCTCATATTGGCCAGGAACTGCTCCTTGATAAAGGCCCCTTCCTTGATGCGCTTTTCCGACTCGTTGAGCATCTGGATCATCCGCTCCTGCTGGCGGCCCTTGTTGACCACGTAAAGAAAAGCGAGCACACAGGCGAGGCAGGCGATGATGGCGAGGCCGACGCCCATGAAGCGGGCCCGCGCGCCGTTGTTCTCGATATTGGAGATGATGCCGTTGAGGCGGTACTGACGGATGCTGTCGAGCTGGTGCACGGCTTGTACGATGGAGTCGCGGAGCACCTTGCCGCGGCCCGTGTTGATGACGGCCTCGCCGGCCTCCTTGCCCTTGCTGTCGTAGGCGTTCAGGATCGCCTGGCTGAAGACGATCTTCCGCCCCACCTGGGTATCGAGCTCGGTGATATAGGTCTCGGCGTGCTCGCCCCGGAGGTCGGTGCGCAGGGCGCTCACCTCGCGGCGGATGCTTTCGATCTTGTCGTTGACATTGCTGAGGTGGGTACGGTCATCGGTAATGACGACGCCGCGGATATCGCTTTCCACGGTAAGCACGTCGTTCTGGAGCAGGCGCAGGCGGTTTTGGATCGCCACTTCGGCGAGCAGGCGCTTGTTGCCCTCCGTGAGGCGCTTTACATTCTGGCTCGTAATGAATTGAATGAATACGATCAGCACCACGCCGATAATAAAGAACCACAGGGCCAGGTATTTCATTCGACCTTCCTTCATCAAGGGGTCTAAAATACGAAAATCGGGCCTTTAGGCGAGGGTGATGCCGGATTTACGGAATTTCCGGTAGCAATACCCCAAAAACAGGACGCTTCCCAGCAGGGCGCCGGCCGCCACAGCCAATACAGGCGGGCGTTTGCCGCTGAAGAGCTCGTTCAGGAGAAAGTACTCCGAACCGATGAGCCCCGCGATGCAGGAGAGAAAGCCGATGAGGAATCGTGTTGTCATAAATTTGGTGGCGGTGCCCCGAAACCGCCGACGGACCGGCTGCGGAAGCAGCAAAGCCCGGAAGAAGATGGGAACCTATTTTCGTCAGCAGGCCCCAAAAATAGCATCAGGGGGGCCTTGCGCCCCCCTGATTTAGACCACCGCCCTCATTTGGTCGGTGAACGGGATATTTTCCGAAACCCGCTGTCAGAGCAGATTCAGCCGCTTGTTAAGCGCGGTGCGGTAGGTATCGGCCACCGGCACGGAGGCTTTTCCGATCGAGATCACCCCTTCCTGGATAAAGTCGATCTTGCTCATGGATACGATGTAGCTGCGGTGCACGCGGATGAATTTCGTGGGGGAAAGCTTCTCCTCGATCGACTTCAGTGTGGCGTGAAGCACATGGAACTTCGTAGGCGTATGCACCTTTACGTAGTCGCCCATGGCCTCGAGGTAAAGGATCTCGTCCACGTTGATGCGCTTCAGGATGCCGTTGTCCTTCACGAACACGAATTCCTGGTCTTCCACCTTCACTTCTTCCTTGTCGGCGGCCACGGTTTCCTGGGCCCGCTCCACGGCCTGCAGGAAGCGCGCCGGCGAGATGGGCTTCACGAGATAGTCCACCACGTTGAGCTCGAAGGCCTCCACGGCATAGTCGGTCTTGGCGGTGGTGAAGATGATGAGCGGCGAGCGGTGGCCGAGGTTCTTGGTCAGTTCCAGGCCGGTCATGCCGGGCATCTCGATATCGAGGAACAGCAGGTCGATGGACTGCTTGTTGAGCACGTTGTAGGCCTCCATGGCGTCCTCGCATTCCTGCACGAGCTCCAGGTCCTTCACCTGGCCCACGAGCTGCTTCATCGCCATGCGGGCCATCTTATTATCGTCAACGATTAAACATTTCATGGTCGGGGTTGCGCTTATGTGTTTTTACTCTTGGTTCGATCGCCCGAAAGATAGCGATTTCCCGTTACCGCACGCCAATTACCGGCAGGGCTTTTTGCCGGATCAGCTCGTTCAGCGCGGGCACGTCCACCTCCTTCAGACGGCGCAGGGCGGCGAGCTGGGCATCGGCCTGTTGGGCCAGTTCGGCGTACACGGCCTGTGCCTGCCGGCTCGGGGCAAAGTTGCCGCTGTTGGCTACGTCGAACACGCCGGAAATCTTGTCGTTGAGGCGGATCGGGTAGTTGAGCACGTCCTGCCCGCTGCGGGCTTTCGTCTGGTAGAGCGTCTCCTCGATCCGCGTCAGGCGCAGCTGCATGCTGTCGGCCAGCACTTTCACCTCCTTCGGCACGTCCTTGCCCTGCAGGGCCATGAAGCCGTCGATGCGGCTCCGCAGTGCGCGGATGTCCTTGATGGCGCCCTGCATCTCGTTGAACTTGTCCTGCACGCTCTTCAGGAAGGCGAACTGCTCGGCATATTCGGCCGGGGTGGTCTTGTAGTTGGGGTCGGGGTTGATGGTAAAGGGCACCTCCGCCGAGTCGGTACCGACCACGAAGCGTGCGAAGTAATTGCCGGGAGGCGCCAGGATCCCCGAGGGCACGCCGTTCCAAAGGATCATGCCGTCGATGCGCTCCGACTCCGCATACAGGTTGTTCCAGGCAAAGCGGTTCATCCCGTTCACCGGCTCGAAGCGGTCCCTTGCTTCCTTCGCTCCCGTGCTGAAGCTCCGGATCTGGTTGCGCTGGGCGTCGAGGATCACCACGCGTCCCTTGACCGAGTCGCTTAGGCCGGAGGCCCAGAAGTGGAAGCCCGAGCCGCCGGGCGGGTTGGTGCCGGCATTACGCGGGGCGCCGCCGGGCGTCGGGTTACCCCTGCCGGGCAGGCGCCAGGCCGGGGCGGGCGTGAACACATGGAGGCGCTTCGCGGCTACGTCGGCGTTCCACTGCTGCAGCGGCGTCAGGTCGTCGAGCACCCAGAACGAGCGGCCCTGCGTGGCCACAATGAGGTCGTTGTCTTTGATGGTAAGGTCGGTGATGGGTACGATGGGCAGGTTGAGCTGGAAGGGCTTCCAGCGTGCGCCGCCGTCGTACGACACGTACATGCCGTACTCGGTGCCGGCATAGAGCAGGCCCGGCCGCTTCGGGTCGGCGCGTAGGGCGCGGGTGAAGTGCTGCCCGTCGATGCCGGCCGTGATCTTCGTCCAGCTCCTGCCGTAATCCGTCGTCTTGTAGATATACGGAGCAAAGTCGTCGCTCTTGTAGCGCGTGCCCACGAAATAGGCCGTGCCCTTTTCGAAGGGATCCACCTCCACGGAGTTCCACATGATCCACTTCGGCGCGCCGGCCGGCGTCACGTTCTGCCAGTTCTTGCCGCCGTCGCGGCTCACCGAAATGATGCCGTCGTCGGAGCCGGTCCAGAAGAGGTCCTTCTCAAGGGGCGACTCGGTGGCGGTGAAGATGGTGCAATAGTATTCCACCGAGGTGTTGTCCTTGGTGATGGGGCCGCCCGAGGGGCCCTGCTTGCTTTTGTCGTTGGTGGTGAGATCGGGAGAAAGCTGCTCCCAGCTCGCGCCTTCGTTCTCGGTCACGAACAGGACGTTGCCCGCGGCATAGAGGCGCTTCGGGTTGTGGGGCGAGAAGAAGATCGGGAAGTTCCACTGGAAGCGGTAGCGGAGCACGTCGGCGCCGGCGCCCATCGGGTTGTCGGGCCAGGGCGATACGGCGCGGTTCTCGCCGGTGCGGTGGTCGAGGCGCGAGAGGTAGCCGCCGTAGTTGCCGCCGTATACGATGTCGGGGTTGAGCGGATCGGCTACCACGTAGCCGCTCTCGGCGCCGGCGGTGCGCTCCCAGTCGCTCTCGGTGATGGCTTGCCCGGCGCTGCGGCTGCGGATGCGGAAAGTGGAGTTATCCTGCTGGGCGCCGAGGATGCGGTAAGGAAAAGCGTTATCCGTAGAAAGCCGGTAGATCTGCGCCGTGGGCTGATTGCGCTGCGTGCTCCAGTTCTGCCCGCCGTCGAAGGTGATCTGCGCGCCGCCGTCGTTGCCCACGATCATACGGTTACCATCTTCGGGGTCGATCCAGATGTCGTGGTTGTCGCCGTGCTGCACCGGCACCGACTGGAAGGTCTTGCCGCCGTCGCGCGAGCGCATGAAGCCGACGTTGGGGGCGTATACGGTGTTCTCGTTCTTCGGGTCCACGAACAGCTTGCTGTAATACCAGGCGCGCTGGCGGATGTTGTTGTCGTTGCTGGTGAGGCTCCAGGTCTGCCCGCCGTCTTCGGAGGCGAAGAGTCCGCCGGCCGCGTTCTCGATGATGGCGTACACCTTGTCGGGGTTGGTGGCCGCAACCGCTACGCCCACGATGCCCCAGACGCCCTTCGGCAATCCTTTGCGGGCGGAAAGGTCGGTCCAGGAGACGCCGCCGTCGGTGCTTTTCCAAAGGCCGCTGCCGGGGCCGCCGCTCTCCATGCTCCAGGGCGTGCGGAGTACGCGCCAGGTGCCGGCATAAAGTACCGAAGGATTACCTGGCTCCATGGCGAGCTCGGCGGCGCCGGTCTGGTTGTTCACGAAGAGGGTGCGCTGCCAGGTCTTGCCGCCGTCGGTGGTTTTGTAGACGCCACGCGTTTCGTTAGGCCCGAAGGAGTGGCCGATGACGGCCGCCCAGGCCGTGTTGGGATCGCGCGGGTGCACCAGGATGCGGCTCACGTGGCGCGCGTCTTGGAGCCCGAGGTTGCGCCAGGTGCGGCCGGCGTCGTCGGAGCGCCAGAAGCCGCGAAGGCCTTCGCTTTCGTTGCCACGGAGCGTGTTCTCGCCCTCGCCCACATATACGATGTTGTCGTCGGAAGGGGCCACAGCCACCGCGCCGATGGAGCCGCCGAAGGATCCGTCGGACACGTTCTTCCAGTTGGAGCCACCGTCGGTGGTCTTCCACACGCCGCCGCCCGTGGCGCCGAAGTAGAAGGTGTTGCGTTGCCGCATGCTGCCGCTCACGGCCGCCACGCGCCCGCCGCGGAAGGGCCCTACGAGGCGGTACTTCAATTTGGAAAAGAGCGCCGAGTCGGTATCGGGCGGCGCCGCGCCCTTTTTCTTCTGGGCATCAGCCACAAGTACGGAACAAAGGAAACTCAGGAGCAAGACAATGCGCATATACGGTTCGGGTTTGAAGGGAGAAAGATAATGTGCGAATGGGTTAATATGCTAATGTGCTAATTGGGTGATGGGGTGATGGGGTGATGGGAGAATACGGTGGCGTAAACGCATTGGAGCAACGTACTTCTTTGAGACGGGCAGCTACCGTAGGAAAAGCAGGACCTAAGTTCCCCCTTGGGGGCCAAGGGGGCCGGTCAGCGCTGCACCTCGATCGTCACCGCCTCTTTCATGCCTTTGGGCAGCAGGATCATCAGCGAACCGTGGCCGGAATCCCAGAGCACCGGCGCGTTGCGCGCGGACGTGTCGTTCTCATGGATGACGGGAAACGTTTTACCGTTCACGGCCACGCGCTTCGGTTGCTCGTCGAGGCCCTGGAGCTGCACCAACAGTTTGTCGGTGGCAAAAAGCGTATTGGTCGGGGTCAGCTGCAGGCGCACCGTGCTCCCCTCCTGCCGGCCGCGGCAGCGCAGCAGGGTGTGCTTGCCACTCGCGACCGCACCCTTCGTCACCCCGTCGTCGAGGTACCAGTCGAAGGCGGCCGGCGTATCCGAGGGCACATATACGAGAAAGGGCGTTGCCTTCTTCTCGGTGCTCGTGTTGGCGCCGGGTGTCGGGTGCTGCCCTGGCGTAAAGGTGCCGGCACGGAAGAAGAAAGGGATCGTTCCCAGCGTCACCGGCATCGTGATCCAGCGGCGGCCTTCGTACAGCTTGCCGGCAGGATCCACCCAGCGGCCCTCGGGGAGGTAGAGCGTGCGCGACGTGGCACCCTTTTCAATTACCGGCGCCACGAGGATGTTCCCGCCCCAGAGGTATTCGTCGTGCAGGCGCGCGGCAATCGTATCGCCGGGGAAGTGGTAATAGAGCGGCGCCATCAGCGGGCTGCCGTCAACGGCATGCCTGTAGGCAAGACTGTAGTTATACGGAAGCAGGCGGTAGCGCAGGTCGATGGCCGCCTTGGCATGCCGGCGGTACGGCGTATCGATGAGGGCGGCCTCGCTGGGGAAGGAGAACGCATTCTTCTCGACCTCGTAGAGGGCGGTGCCGTGCGGGCGGAAGATGGGCGTGAACGCGGCGAACTGCAGCCAGCGCACATAGAGCTCCGCGTCGCCTTCGCCCCCGGCAAAGCCGCCGGCGTCGGAATGCACGTAGGGTACGCCGCTCATCGTCATGCCGAGCAGCGTGGGCAGCTGCGCGCGGAAGCCGCTCCAGCTGCGGCTTACGTCGCCCGTCCACGGAAAGATGCCGTAACGCTGGGTACCGGCGAAGCCGCTGCGGTTTAGGGAGAACAGGCGTTTTGTGGGATGCTCCTTCGCATAGTAGTTATACAGCATCTTCGTCCACTGGTGGCCATAGAGGTTGTGCACTTCGTCGGCGCCGTAGAGGCGGCCGGCGAAGCCGAGGTCTTTCAGGTTGTGGTACAGGTCCGAAGGATGCTGCTCGGGCTCGCCGAGGTCGCCCCACCAGCCTTCCACGCCGAGTGCCATCTGCTTGCGGTAATGGCTCCAGAACCAGGCCTGCGCGTCGGTGCGGAAGAGGTCGAGGAGGCCGCCGCGGCCGAAGTAGAATTTCTCCAGCACATAAGGCTTGCGCGCCGTGTCCACCGCAAAGAAGGGCCGTGCCGCGGCGTAGTTCTTCGACGTCTCCACCACGAAGGGCTCAGTGATCAGGATCGTATGAACGCCTTCTTTCTTGAAGTCGGCGATCATCTTCGCCGGCGCGGGCCATTTCGTCTTGTTCACCCAATCGAGGTTCCCCATTGTGCCCTTGATGGAATCGCCGAACCAGAAGAGGTCGAAGATGACGGCCTCCACCGGGATCCCCTCGGCCTTCATCTTACCCAAGATATCGCGCGTCTGTGCCTCGCTGGTATAGCCGAAGCGGCTCATGAGGTTGCCGAAGGCCCAGCGCGGCGGCAGGGGCTGGGTCCCGGTAAGCTGGTGGTAGGAAGCGAGCACTTCCTTCGGGTTGCCCAGGATCACGTACATGCTCCACTCCCCTGCCGGCGTGCCCCACTCGAGCACGGAGGAGTCGGTCTTGCCGAGGTCGAGATAACTGCGCGCGGGGTTGTCGAAGAAAAGCCCGTAGCCGGCCGAGGAGGTCACGAACGGAACGGAGTAATTGAGGTTGTCGGCGCCCTCGCGGTAGCCGTACCAGGGGTTGTTGTTGAGGGCAAGGCGGTAGCCGCGGCGGTTCAGCGGCAGGGCGCGCTCGCCGGCACCGTATACCCGCTCGCCGTTCGCGAGCGGCACGCGGAAACCTTTATGGTCGCCGCCGAAAGCGAGGGAAAACGAAAAGCTGCGGCGGTCGCGGTCGGTGTACCGGAGCCCCTGCACGGTAAACGAGTCCTGACCGGTACTGCGGATCGAAAAGGCCCTCGTGGCGACCGGCTTCGCGACGACGGCGTCGGAGAGCTTGTCGGCGAGGCGGTCGCCGGTGGCCTTCACCGTGATCTTGAACACATCGGTACCATAAGACGTCAGCAGTACTTCGCCGAAGCTGCAGGGGACCGACTGTCCTACCGGCGCGGCCGGCCGCGCCGGTGCCGGCTTCCCGGCGGGATCACGTTGCTGCGGTGCCTGCGCCAGGGCAATGGAGGTAAGCAGGGTGCAGGCGAAGAGAATGGAAGGTTTGTGCATACTGAGGATTTGCAGAAGCAAACTACGATGAAGCCGCCAAACCCCGATGCCGTGCCCAGGCGCGCCGCCGGAATGCTTTCGGATGGCCGCCCGAACCGCTGTACCTTGGGCCCGCTAAAAACCATATATGGGATTCAGATTTTCCGGCATCGCTATCGACAGGGCCTTCGACCCCAGCGACCTCACGGCATTCTCTGTGCGCTTCGGGTGCAAGACCCTCGTCTTCAAGGAGACCGTTCCGATGCGCAAAGCGCTCGACTTCAATTTCGACGAGGAATACATTGACTTCTACATCGGCGCCACCGGCACGATCGCTTTTTGCGCCTCGCCCCTGCTTGTTGAAGACCTCGACCTGGAGCGCGCTTCGTTCGGGCACTCAGTGGCCTCTTTCACGGTTGACGAGACCAGCATGCTGTTCACGCTGCAGCAGTTCAAGGACGGGCAACCGGCGCTGAGCTATTCGGCGCTCGACGGGCAGGTGCAGCAATCCGTTACGGACGGCTACCAATTCAAGGACGGGCTCGACCTCTCGATGCAGTTGATCGAAAAAACGAGTGGTACCTCTTTCTGGAGCCTTGGCGATGGCACCCGCCTGCACCGCTTCGTGCCTGGCCCGGACGACCTGCGCAGCCATCCCGCTTATCTTGAGCTGAGCGCGCAGATCGCCGCCCGGGAAGAGCCTGCGGAAGCCAAGCAGGAGGCAGCGCGTCCGCAGCTGCCGGCGCTCGCCGACACCGGCCAGGTACTCGACCTGCTCATGAGCACCGACGACGCGGATGCCCTGAAGGCCATCGACATCATCCGGCAACATGCTCCCGACCGCAAGGCCCTGTCGTACCTGCTCAACGTGGCTTATTTCCACCGCGATACACAAGTCAAAAAAGAAGCGAAAAAGCTGCTGGGCAACATCGCTCCCGACGGCCTGCTGGCACACATCGCGGAGCACTGGGAGCCGAAGTACCTCAAGGAGCAATACTATTACACGAGAATGGCCGGTCACCCCGCCATCGATTACGGCGAATACCTGGTGCTGGGGCAGGTGACGCGCAACAATTATTACCAGAAAAAGCCGAAGGCCTGGGGCGACCGGTATTCCAGCATGCACAACGATGCCGAGATCGAGCAGGTGTTCGATTGCTATGCATGCTCGCTCACGCAGTTGCCCGACTCCTTCCTGAAGCTGCAGCACGTGACGGTGGTCAACTTCTCGATGCAGACGGAGCTCGATGTGCGACAGGCGATCGGACAGCTCGCGAAGCTCCCGAGGCTCGAAAAGCTGCTGCTCCAGCGCTCCGGTCTCGAACAGTTGCCGGACACTATTTTCAGCCTCCGTCACCTGCGCATCCTGGATATCAACACGAACCCGATTGCGCAGCTGCCCGCCGGCACCTTCCCTCTGGTCGAAAAACTGACGCTCAGCCAGACCGGTATCACCGAGCTTGACCTAGCGCAATTCCCTGCGCTGAAAGTGCTGCGCCTGGAGGGCGAGCAACAATTGAAGAACATCACCTTTAAGAACGTGACGACGGAATTCCTGGCCAGCAGCGGCAGCAACGGCATGAACCAGATGATCCGGCCGTAAGGCAACGAAGGAAGGTCAGTCCATAGCCGGGGCTCCGGGCGCAGCGGCCTCCACCTGCAGAAACCCGGGCGCGGAGCCGCACGCCCCCGCCCGGACTGGTCTTAATATGGCGAGCCGTCGGATGAACAGGCGGCTGCCCTACAAACAAAAAACGACAAACCCGTTCATCGCGACACCGTCACCCGCAGGAAGGTTGCGGGAATGACGATCGCATTGGGATCGGCGCTTTGGTTCTATGCTGTGAACAGGGCTTCGAGTTCGGCCTGCAGCTCCGCTTCGCGGCCAGCCACGGCGGCAGCGGCGAACTCTTGGCCTCTTATCTTGGGCTTCTTGATTCTGCTCGGATACTGTGCCAGGTCAGCGCTTTACTTCTTAAACGGCGGCTAACATGGCCTATTGCGCTATGGCCTCCGAGCAGTCATTATTGTTCGTACATTCATTCCCGACCACAGCGCAAAGACTGATCGTTAGCCGCTATTTGTTGCAACTTTTCTATATGCTCAAGCTTATAGCACTTCCTTTCCTTATTCTATCAGTGACTGCTATCGGGCAGACAGACACATCAAGCGCCAGGAGATGGAAAGGAGGCACCAGTTTCCAAGCGGGAGCAGGGCTGAGTAGAAAGTTGTTTGCAGAAGTTGGCGTTGCAAACGTAAAGTTCACTACAGCAGGGATTCATCCGTTACAGAAAGGCAGCTACTTCGCTAGTGAAGTCTATTTCGGCAAACGGATATTTATCGCTCCGAAGGTCGGTGTTTTCATCTTGGGCGGGGCTGGCGGTATGGGATTCGGTGCTGCAGCACTTTATTACACCGACTTTTCCAACGGCAGATTCGTAGTAAGGCCCGATGTTGGATTTGGGGGCGGATCGTTCAGGCTCTATTATGGATACAATTTCAAGTTCGGGAAGTCTGGATTTGCAGGCTTTGCTCAGAACATAATCGGAATGAACTATTGGTTCAACAAAGAGCTTTGGTGACAACGAAACAACTCAAAGCACAGCGGCCAACAGAGGCTGTTGCGCTCTGGCCTGCGCGCACTCAGAAACTTTGTATCTTCATTCTCGGCCACAGCGCAACGCCCTGTCCGTTATACGCAACTCAATGGAGGCATTCAGAGTAATCATATGGAGTCTTTTTTTCTCGCTTTCTTCTTTTCTGTCCAACGCTCAGAAAACCGACACGCTGATTGTTGTTTTGCAGAGGAAAGCATCTTACCTAGATACCATCACGATCATACCCTATAAAGTAATCCGCCATACCGATACCTCTACTTTGCCTGCGAAGCTGCATATCATAGGCGAGTTGGTTGACACAGTTCTTCTGAATCGCGGCTGCGGCTATTCCTGTAGCGGCGTCGTTGTTAAAGTCAGACTCTCGACCACCGTCAAAGGCTATCCCCATGCATATGTTTATTTGGTCACAGCATGCCTGTCTGGGCCAATTCGTAGAGGAGACTTTATCAATGTTTTTGCTGATAAATTGTTAGCCAGAGAGAAAGAATCGAGTTGTACCTACCGAAGTATAATCAACTTGTTCAATGAGGCAGATGTACCCTTCTATAAGATTACCTATGAGCAAACCAAAAGCCTTTGGCACCAAGGCCTTGGGCACCCTTGACCACTGCGTATCAGATGGGCTATGGCGCTATGGCCTCTCAACCTCATTATAGTTCGTACATTCATCCTCGGCCACAGCACAAGACCCTGGTCGCTGGCCGCCATCGTCACCTCCTATAATATCCACCAAGTGTATCCAACAACGATTAGAGATAGCTTTACCCCGTTTCCGGTTCTGCGGACAGAAAGGCTGACGTTGCGACAGCTGCTACATAGTGATGACAAGGAAATATTCGCCCTGCGTTCGGACGCGATCGTCAATAAGTACCTGGACAGGAAACCTTGCAAGTCGATCGATGATGCCAGGGACTTTATCGGAGTAATAGGTAACAGCATTGAAAAGAAAGAGTCAATCTATTGGGCAATTACGCTTACCGGAGCTGACAAATTGATCGGGACCATCTGTCTATACGGCTTTTCCGGCGATTGTTCGACGGCGGAAATAGGATTTGAGTTATTACCCCACTACCATGGGAATGGAATCATGCAGGAAGCTGTTGCCACGGTAATTGAATTCGGATTAGCATCGATCGGCCTGAAATCGATCGAAGCATATACCCACTGCGAAAACCTGGGCTCCCTGAGGATTTTGGAGAAATTCAATTTCAAGCAGAATCGTAATGATGGTGACAATCTTTTAGTATATAAGCTGAGGGCAATCAGCTGAGGGAAAAGTGTGCCACCTGATCAAGTATCGTCTAGGAGCAGTCATTATCGTTCGTAAATTCATTCCCGGCCACAGCGAAAGGCCTCACCGTTGGTCACTACGCGCAACATTTCTCATACCTAAACCTCAACTAACTATGTTCGAAGATGACGACATCGATGAAATTGCCTTAGCAAACGCACACCCTACAGCCCAAAAGCTGATGAAGGACGAGTTTTTCTACAGTGTAGTCGATGACAGCGCGCCTTTCGGTAACGACGACGGCTGGGATGTGCTCTACTCGCTGAAAGAATGGTTACCAGATAATGAGGGAACAAGCAAGAAGGAGTTCATTGATTCCAAGTTGTCGGAATGGGACTATCCGGCTTTCAACTATTTGACTACCGACATTGAAGACGCAAAAGCATTCGTCAGAAGCAGTGAAATCGGGCTCCGGCTTTTGATGGGCATTGATCAGGCCATAATCGCGACGGCTTTCGGACAGCTCTACCTGGAAGGAAAGATCGATGAGGACCTCAGTGCCTTTGCTGAAACCGTGATCAACCGTCAATCATACAAAGAGCTTATTGAACTTTGGGGTGAGCATGGCCCCAATCGAGAAATGAAGCTGCAGAAGATGCTTCATGTGCTACACGCCGCGCGATGAGCAGCGCCGAACTTGGGCGGTTGCGTTACCTACATTCCTAAAGAAATGCGATACACTTGTTTGACCTGCGGAAAAGAACATGAGGAATGGCCAGCCATTTCCTTCAATGCGCCGTATCCATATACCTGCTTGTCCGAGATGGACCAAAAGAACATCGCTGAGTTAAGCAGCGACTTCTGTGTCATAAGACATGAAGAGCAAACCGACCGATTTGCTCGGGCTGTATTGCGTCAGACGGTCAACGATCACTGCGACGATCTGGAATACGGTGTGTGGGTGTCGTTGAGCGAAAAAAGCTTCGATGATTACTATGACCACTTCGATGATCAGAATTACGAGGCGACCTATTTCGGATATCTCTGTACGCTGATCCCGGAATATGACGACACCAATTCAATTAAAACTAAAGTCGTCCTCTCAGCGGGCGGAAGCCGTCCCGAAGTTGTTCCACATCACGGCCAAGGCGAGCATCCTTTTCTTCATGACTATTTCAATGGTATTTCTAAAGCACAGGCGGAGCAGCGCATAAGGTATGCCATGGGCGAGGACTAGAAGTTGCCCCGCCCTCGTTCCCCCTCCACGAAAAGACCGCCCGGCAGCGCCCGACATGAGCGCGTGCACAATGGCCTGCTAGCTTTTCCTATAATCTGTACCTTAGGGTCATTCACATCGCAAAGCCGTAGTCGTTTTGCGTAATCGAGCACCCTCATTCGTAAAAGGTAGACGATGATCAATCTTGCATTTAAGTTTTTAGACAGCTCAAGATTCCATTTGTCGATTAATAGGCTTATACCAGATTTTTCGGATTTGAAGTTGCTATTGAAAAACTACGGTCTAGACTTCGAGCCCTTTAAACCTGAGGCTGACGAATATCGAATGGACCTAATCTACAGTGAGGACTGCTGCTTCTCAGACGTCTACTTGATGGCATACATTCTTCGCGATTATGGTTTGAAATATATTTGGTCAACCTCGGCGAAGGGGGCTACAATCAAGTTTGGAGATTATAATAAGAATATCGAACATGTCCGACAAATTGGCTGGACAGAAGGAATGGATGTTTACGATTTTTTAAAACTTGATCCCAAAAGTGGTTGGAACCAGCTACAAGGTGTTGACGCTCAGAACGATAAAAATCACCATGATATTGACGCAAGTACTGCGCGTGTCGATCTCAAGCCACAGAGGGGAAGCATTGATATTCCTAGCCCTAGTTTACAGGCTGAAAATGAAGCAGAGCTAAAGAATGACAAAATACCACGAGTAGACTTGGAGGATGATTACGAAGATTGGTTTAAAGAAACTTCATTAATTGATCCATGTGACAACAATGAAATGAATACCTATGATTCTTGGGAAGATGAACCTGAGAATCGAGGAAATATTGACTGATTTGGCCGGCGCCTCTTAAATTTCTGTACACATGGCCTATAGGGCTATGGCCTGCCGGCAGTCGTTAAAATTCTGAATTTCATTCCCGGCCACACTATAAACCTGCATTCGTTAGGCGCTATACCATAGTACCGAACTCGATGTCATACGCACCACGAAAACGTATTGCGGCCCTTCAGACAAACGTGCACATATTCCCTGAAACGTATCCCCGAGACCAAAAAGGCCTTGTAAGCGGCATGTACATCGATGCCCTGATGTCAATCAGTCCAACCCCACGGCGCGAGTGGCGTTTCGACCGGCCTGGTAAGGTCAAACCTTACGGTTAGAGCTGCCTTTGTGCCGACTCTTCTAAAATTGTAGGTCAATGATTTGCCGGGTTCGATCTCTACCCACCACACATTCCCGATCATGCCGGCGCGCATTTGTACCGATTGCTGATCGGCAGGAAAAACCTGCATGTTGGGAGATCCGGTATTACTGGTGCTGCCCCCGTACATGGTTACCTCATCGGGTTTCCCGTCTGCATGCCGGTGATCATGCTTCCATTCCAGCTTATCCGGGAAACGGCTTAGAATGAATGTCCTGGACCTGTTCGCACCCACTATAAAAGGGATTCTTAACCTGTTTTCCTCGCAACTACGTATATGGATAGTTAACTCTTTACCTCGGAACGTAGTATCCGTGTCCGGTGCTTCCACCACGGTCCCTTTGAATGACTGACCGCAATAAGATTTCATTTGATTAAAAAAGAGAGCCTGGCTGGTATCGTTTACCAGAGCGGCAGCGGATCTTGAACTTTTACAAGCGCTACAAAGGATAAGAGCGGCATATGCGGTGAAAAGAAGCAGCAGTCTTTTTGTAAACATTGCTGAAGGTAGATGAAACCTTTTTGCCAGACGGGTTTAGAAGTACTGCTTTTGTAAATGGGCTTCCTGTACTGATGATCGTTACACCTGCTTCACCGTACGGCGGCCACCAGGCAGGTGAGCCAGCCAGGGTCTTCTATACCGTATCTTCACTAAAGCACGCCGGCACAGGCGCCCCCTGGCCGTTAGCCGCTATCCAAAACATCCGATGCGTATCGCGCTAATTTTCTCTGTAACACTTGTCTTGCCCGGGCTTTCGGCTCATGGGCAGGAGCGGAATGTTCGCTTCGACGGGTACTATCAAAGCGCGACTCCGGAGATCTTAACGGAAACAAATGACACGTGCTGGACCTACCTTAGATTTTTCAGCGATCACTCCATTACCCAAGGCTTTAGCGCAGGTGTTGTCCCTGATATTCAATATTGGCTAAAGCGGGGTGGTGCAGATGCTGGCGAGGAATACGGACAACATTACACCTTCTGGGGACGCTACACGATCAAAAAGGATTCTATCTTCTTTACCGCAAAGTCAACCGAAGCGGCGTTCGTTGTTCGCGGGCGAATTCTAAGAAATGGCAGTCTCCGTCTTGAAATGAGAAATAAACGCGGGAACCAGGCGACTTCAAATGTATACCTTTTCCGAAAGGCGAAAATGAAGCCTTAGTAGATGTCGTCACTGAAAATTGTGCGGAGTATTATTATGAGACTTTATACTGGAATGAGAATATTGCTTATCATACTTGCGCTTGCAACCACTTCCTGCAACATACTCGATCCCGCTGAAGGCGATGACCAACCCAGATCATCCAAACCAAGAAGCTATGTCCGAAACACTCAACGGACCGACCTGGTAGGGAATTGGCAACTCATTTCGACCACTGCCGGTGGCATTAAATCTGCTACCACAGTGTTTGAAAAAAGTGGCGCATATGTCCATTCATGGGTAGCAGAGGGGCGTGCCTACAAGCTGCCTGGATCGTACACTGTTTTATACGATACGCTCCTGATAGACGCCGACATCGTTGCCCCGACAAAACTGCGCTTTCACCTGGATTCAGGAAATAGCCTGGTACTTTATGGTGATTCAGGACTTGTTTCCAGATTTAAGAGAGTGGTTGAGTAGTCTTTGTTCAAGACCGTCTCGAAACGGTATCGGAGTCATCGCCAACTCTCCTACTTTAGCACTAAAAACCACATGGCGACTGATCAGACGTTTGTAGATTTTATTTTAAGCCAACTCAAATTGGTTGGGGACGTAAGTGCCAAGAAAATGTTCGGCGAGTACGGGGTGTATGCAAACGGGAAACTATTTGGTCTCGTTTGCGACAACAAGCTATTCATAAAGCCGACAAGCGCAGGACGGGCATTTATCGGTGAGGTAGTTGAAGCACCGCCATACGAAGGAGCGAAACCGAGTTTCCTGATTGAAGACCGCATTGAAGACAGACAATGGCTCAGTGAGTTGGTCAGGCTGACCGTGGAGGAGCTTCCAGAGCCTAAAGCCAAAAAAGAGAAGAAAAAATAATTGCCGTTGACCCGGGCGGTTGCACCATGGCCTCCGGGCACAGGGAACGTGCGTAAATTCATTCGCGGACACCGTGCATCGCCCAGGTGGTTGGCGACACGCCTGCTTTCCTAAACCCGGAGATTTCAATGATCGAATTCATCGTCATTTTTTCACTTATCGGAGTATTGATCGGCTATGCGCTTTTTGAGCGGTCGAAGCCGGATCGCCTGAAGCGGAGAGGTGTTTCGGTACCGGGAACGATCGTAGCGAATTATGTGAGCACCAGTGCGGGCAACGACCGGTACCGGATGGCAGGAAATTTAAATGAGCCCACCGTCACCTTTATCACCAACGACGGAAGAGAAATAACCGGTAAGCCAATCGTCGGTTTTGTTACGCTCTACAAACTCAGTCCGCCGGTTCCGGTGATCGTGGTGTATGATCCGAAAAACCCCAACCGATTTACGATCGACTTTGAGCGTTCTTTCAGGTGAAGTGACTTCCTAGATTGGCCTGCCTGCCGCCAACCAGGGTGTGGCACCCTGGCTTACGAGCTGTAGTTATACTTAACTTCATCCCCGGCCAACGCGCAAAGCCACGGCCGTTGGCCCCTACTCAAGTGCCACCGTGAAACGGACCTACCTCACTTTTTCGAAGAAACATCCATGCAAGTAACCAGATCATCAGACAACTCCAGGCCGCCGTACTTGCTTGGCCTGCTTGGATTAATACCTTTGGTGGGCGCCTTCGTTGGCCTCGGACTTATTCTTTACGGCATATTTCGCTATAAGGACAAATGGCTGGTACTGATCGGCGCCTTCGGAATCCTGTTCACCGTTGGCGTGTACACTACACTGTTTGCGATTGGAACGACTATGAGTAAGTCGAGAAGCCTCTTTGCCAGCTTGTCGCAAATGCATCTAAACAGCCTGGTAAAGGATGTGGAGTTCTATAAACTGCAGTACGGCCAGTATCCCGACAGCTTGCAGGAAGTGCCCAAAGACCAGCTCGCTCCCATACACGATCCAACCCAGGCCAATATCGATGAGCCCATGCAAACTTTCTATTACAAAAGAGTGGGCGACGGCTATCACTTGTGTTCTAAAGGAGTGGACAAAGTACTCGGAACGGCAGATGATCTGTATCCCAATATTTACCTGCCCGATCGTTCGAAGGTCGGTTTTACCCGTCGCGCCGAAGCACCTGGTCAGCAACTCCCGCAATAGCTCCGCAGCGCGCCATTCGACTTATCCATTACGACAATTCCCATGAGCCAAAAGAAGCAACGGAATCGTCCGGCATCCGCGAAGGCGGCCTCAGCCGGCAGTAACGGAACCGAAATTCCGGGCTGGCTCCGGTATTCTTTGATCATAGTAGCGATCTCAGGCTTTCTGATGATCGTATTTCGAAAAGGCGGACCTCCGCGACAAGACTTCCCTTCGCATCGTCGATTTTAGAGCGGCGACCGGCTTTTTTGGCTGCGCACCGTAAGGCGGTGGAGATATGCCCCGCGATCGATCGTTTCCGCCAGTAATTTAATCCCCGGCCGCAGCTCAAAGCCCTGGCCATTATCACCAGACTTACCGTGTCTATGTACAAGCTTCTTTACTGTTCCATCCTGTTGTTTTTCACTGCGTGTAACGAGCCTGCCGGCAAGCGCTTGGCGAAACCTCTCAAAACCGACAAATACGCTCACTTGCTGAAAAAGTATGAGGATGCCACCTTCGATACGCTGAAAGTGTACTCAGGCGACGATCTGGGATCAGAATCCTATCCGTTCAGAGGCAGGCTTCTGGACCGCGATGACATCAGGCTATTTCCAAGCGAATTTGTACAACAGCTGGAGTACGACAGTGGCTTTTTCGCCTGTTACAAGTTCCATTTGGACTCCAGCAGGTACGGTTTGATAACCCGAACGCCCTCCGAATACGAGCCATCATCGATCAAACTTTTTGTGCTCGACAAAAAGAAAGGAGTGATAACTTATTATTATGAGCTTGCCGAATCAATAGGAGATGCCGGAGATGTATCGAACCGAACCTCCTGGCTGTTTCGGCAACCGAATGGCTTTGGATGCTTTACCTGGGACGAAGAGTTACACTATAACAGCGTCGAAAATGAAAACGACACTTCCATCCAGCGCTGGGACTATTTCCGTTTGGCAAGCTTCAACAAACGTAGTGTAGATACCTTTCATCTGGATGAAGGCAAGGCCAAGCGTCAATTCGGGCATTTCCTCACCAGATGACCCGCCTGCCGCCCATGGGAGCTGTTACGCTCCCGCCCGAACGCTCGTCTATGCAAGCAAACCACAGGATCAATTCATTGTTAGGACGATCACCACTCTCATCAAATAGATGAACCAGGCCCTACATTTAGACAGGCTCTTGAAAGAGCTTCAGAAGGAAACACCGAACTCCGGCGGTGAATACCATTTCTCTGAACTGCAAATACCCCCGGGGACGAACCTGGAACGCAGGGTGCAACAGTATTTGCTCCAGCACCCTAGGTATGCCGACCCTTACCATCGGTCACCGGAGCATACGTTCTATGTGGCAGATCGCGATGTCTCCAACCTGATGCTCAAACCAATTGAAAGGATAGCCCAATACCTGCTGAAAAAGCTGGCCTATTGGCGTGACCACCGGACATCGCTGGACCGATTTGAGCATTATACAGAGCGGTACCCGGAACTGGAGAACGTATTCCTCGATAGGCTCCTGCAATTCATCGACGCTCCTGACTTTAAAGGTGCATGGGAAGTAAACGGAATCGATACGATCTACGCTATCGGAAGGGATCATGCCAACGACGACACGCTGTTCGAGTTTGAAACTCGGGTTTTTGTACTGCATTTCGGCTGGAGCTCTTAACGGGCAGCCTGCGGCAGCGCGCAATATCGACCGTTGCGCCAGGCTGCCCTCTTAAAGTTGTATTTTCATTCAACGTAACGCCCGGCAAAACTCCGGTCGTCGTCCCCGTCGGTGGGGCGCCCCGGCCGGATACGCCCTAAACCCAAATCGTCATGAAGCCAACGTCTGCGAAAACGAAGGCGGTTCTGTTGTTGTTGTGTTTTACCCACCTGAATTTGTCAGGTCTATCCCAGCCATGCCCCGGTATCAGCGACAAGGCTCCGGATCCGACGGTTGACCGGGTGGCGTTACTCAGCCAGCTTAGTGATATCATCAGGGCGTATGCCGAGAGCGCCAGCCCGGAAGTTGATAACATGGGCAACATCAGCAACTTTTTTGTGTTCGATTTGTCGGACTCCTCCAACCGGCAGTACCCCGAAAACTTTTCCAGATCGCCTAATTCATCCGTAAAATTCATCGACAAGCACTTTTACCATTTTGCCTACATCTATAAATCTTCTTCGGTGAGCCATATTTTGTTTGTGGAAGGCAACAGGATAAAAGTGTTCTATGCAGTTAATTGCCCCTGGGGACCACAGAATATAGACTCTGTCCATCAGTTTGCAAGCGCACGACTCGCAGCGCTTCCATATCGGGATGGCCTGCTCCAGCGGATTCAAGCTTACCGCAAGTTTGGTTACTACCGTGCCATTTGCGGAACCGAGTCGGTGAGGTGTGGATCGAAGCCCGGTAAGCGACAGGCTCCGTTCTCCCTATAGCGCCGCTCGCTTGTGTCGTTGCTCGGGAAAACGGCGGATCAACTGGGCTCTTGCCCGCAAGACACCTTCTCAATTCAAACGCCCGCGATTAATATCATGAAGACACTTTGGTGCTGGCGCTGCCAGATGGACGTACCCATGTTAGACGACAAAGAGTTTGAGCAAGCGCAGGACCTTTACCAAACCTGCTTTCGCGATCACTCAAAAGGCGTCGGGGAGCGCTTTCAACCGTTGCTTGACTGGTACTCGAGTTATACCGGATTTCAAGCCACAGTGGCAAACGCCATCATGCATCACGCCATTGTACAGTATGGACCGCCTTGCGAAAGCTGCGGCAAGCCCTATCGGACGGATAAAGCGGCATTCTGCGCGGCTTGCGGACATCGACGATGCTCCGCATGATGGGCCGGCTGCGCACCGTCCGGGCTGTTGCGCCCCTGCCTGCGAACATGGATCATTGTTCTTAACTTCATTCCCGGCCACAGTATTAGATTCACGGTTGTTGGCTGCAATTAAAGACCCTGACGATGATCAAAAAGCTTCTCGTTTCCGCTATGTGCATCTTGCTCTCCGAAAGAACACTGGGACAGGATGCGACCGGCATGTCCGCCCGCCCGCCGGCTCCTCCGCCCAGGGAGAACGTGGAGCAGCAGGTCGCAGCAGCCAGGACAAAGCTTTGGAAAAGCCAAGCCTATGGCATTCAGCTGCTGGTTCCGGCGACCTGGAAGCAACTCACGCCGAACGAGAGCGAGATCGTTTCCTTTGCTGCTCCCAACAAAGAAATCGTATCCATAAGGGCGTATCGCGGTCTCCTGTTCGGAAGCGCAGACGATGCTCGGCAAAGGCTTGAGGCAGGTTTGAGGAACCAGTTTCCTAAAATGAAGGTAGTTTCTTCCAGGGTGGTGGCAGTAAATGGGATCGAAACAGCAGATATCGTTTTGTCTGGATTGATCGGGACATCTTCCGGTATCTATCGCGGAATTTCCTTTCACAATGAAACGAACAGCTTCATCATGACCTGCTTTTATCTTCCGAAAGACGAGAAACTTTTTGGCGAGGTAGTAAACTCGGTGTTGGGAACAGTGTCCTTCAACTAGTTGCTGCCCACACAGGATGTCAGTTGGCATTATCCGACACGTCCCGAACGTGTAAGCGGAAGTGATACACACCTCGATTGATTGGCTTGTAAGCGAGTACCTTGAAAAAACAAACTATGAAACGGCTCTTAGCTATCATTTTGCTCGTCTTCGTTGCCACGACAGCACAGGCACAGAGACCCAAAGACGGGCGCTACACGTATGCCCTGGCATTTGCGGAATGGAATGGCGATACCCTGGGAGAGACCTGCATTGTAATCATCAAGGGCGACAGAATAAAGATCCTGAAGAGCAAGAACAGCAACCTGACCGGCAAGGGTAACGTAATCGACGAGGGCATGCTGCTAAAGCACGCCAAAACGGGTCACTGGATCATCGCTCACCGGAAACAGGACCAACATGCACCGGAGGTAGGCGGCTGCTCCGATGGTCCGCGTGTAATTGATTTCAAAAAAAAGACATTCTGGACCTGCTGATGAAATACCGGATGAAAAATTTTGTCTTTGAATTGGTTCGGGTGTGACTTTCCGAAAATCCTGGTTAACCTTTCTGAGCACTGCGGCCAACATTGGCTGTTGTTCGGTATCGGTGCCCGCTTCAAATTACTGAGATGAGTCCAGGATCAAGTGAACCGGTGTATTTGGGAAGGCGTGTGTATCCGTACGTGGGCATGCCGGTGCAGGAATTTCGGTCGATTGGCGAGGCAATCAACTTTCCCTGCTTGACATGCGACAGCCTGATTTACATAAATCTTCAGGAAGACGAGGACGCGATTCCGGTAAATAAGCTTTTACATGAAGGCACGTTCCCGTCTAAAGAACATCTTGTCGGGATCGGGGCGGTGCAAGCAAACATCCGCCCTGAAGAGAATGGTCATGGAGAAGTTTTCATATTCCCAGGAGCTGCTTTATGCAAAGAATGGCGCTGTAAGGGATGTCAGAAGCGATACCTGGCTTTCTTCGGATATCCGGATCTCCAAAGCGTAACCATTTCAGGAACATGGGAAGTTGTGCGCGAACCGTCGGCCACGTTGAGCCCAGGCCTGAACGCCGACAATTTAGTGCAATCGATGCGGGAGTTGTTCTCAAGCAAACACGAGTTTGGGGAAAGTGACTACAGGCGGCTGTTGCATGAGCTGAGCACATTCGGAATTACTACCGTTGCCGGCTTAAAGTTGGTGCTTCAAAAGCAAATGGCGGGCATCCAGCACGAAGAGCAACGAATGTTAAGCAGGGAACACCTGGAGGTCTACGAAAAGATGAACGGGGAAGAATGGGTTCTTGAACGGTTGCGACACGGGGTTTGGTATTCGTTCGAGGCCCTCGTACACATTGCCTTACAATTGGAATATCCCGATCAATACCGGATTCGGCGTTTCGCGGAGGATCGGTACGGGATGTATGACTAGAGATGGTTTCTAAAACAGGAGCACCTGAAATTTCGTGAGGCGTCCAGCATCAGGCGTGAGCAGAAAGCCGCTCCTGTCGGATCCTTCACGGAACGCTTTACGCCTCACGCCTGACGGCAAAGCACGAAGACTGCGATTTGGAGACGACTTCTAAGAACTTCATGGAGAGGAGAACGCACACCAGCGCTTAATTTCGACAAACCTTAGGGCGTAAGCGAACCATATGAAAAACATGCTCATCATACTGTCGGTAGCGACAGGAGGTTCCCCTTCCTGTTGGCATCCCGGTGCATCAACGCCAGCTCCTGCTCAAAAGGAAACCCCGATGACGACGGTAGGTGCCTTGGCACAACCATCTCCGAGCCTTCCCGGGGAACAATATGTGGATACGGAGTATGTCTACACGGATTCCTCCGGCAAGCGCCTCGTTATCCAGAACAGCCTGCCAAAAGGCGGACTCACCCACACCGACCCGATGGGCAAGGCGCACGTTTATGCCGTTTTCTGGACCCGGGTTCTCAACGAAACCGATCAACCCTGTACCTTGACCATTGAGTTCCCGGCAAAAGCAAGTGCGCTGCCGTCTTCCCCGGGTGTTTACTACAGGGTCGTTCTTCCTTCCGTTGCCATGAACCCCGAAAACGCATCCTTGTATAACTACGGACTGGCAAACCTGAAATTGATCCTGGATTCTGGAGTGTTGCAACCGGCTTCACTGATGCGCACCCGAGACCCGGGCGCGTCGGGTGCGTTTTATGTGGTCGTACTTGCGAACAAGGGAGTAACGGGCACCTCGCGCACAGGCTTCCGCGTTAACGGGCAACAACTGGTTTACCGCATCAATGGCCACGAAACGACTTGCGGCGCCGTAAGCCTGAAGCAACTGGAATTACGGAAATGACCCACATGAACCCAAAATTACACGGTAGATGAACCCACCCGACGAAGCCCTGCTGCAGCAATACGACGCGCAAACCCGCAAGGGCTACCCGCTGGGCGAGGTGCGACAGGACCTGCTGGAGCGGGGCTACAGCGAAGCGGACGCCGACGCGTTCATGCAAGCCCTGGGCGCGCGCATCGGCCAAAAGGTCGCCCACAAGGAGCAGCGGCTCATCCCCACTGCGGCGCTCCTCCTCTTCGCTTGCGGACTCGTGCTGTTCGTATTCGGAGGCTGGCAGGGGATCCTGTTTATGATCGCCGGCGCGGGCTGGTGGATCTACGAGTCCGTTTCGAAAAAGCAGCGCCCCGGCTAAGAGACTGTGTGAGTAACTAGATAGGCTGGCGACGCCGCTAGCGGCCTGTTTCACACGGCGGCGCGGCGGCACAGCGAAGCGGCAATGTGCTGAAGATTCTTCTTTAGCATTTTCTCGCCGCGTCGTTGCGCCCCCGAAGCTTCGGGGGCGCGCCAAGGCCGCTTCGGCCTCCGCGCCATAGGCTACGGCCGACCGCGTGCGGCCGACATTCCCGAACTTTTAGGAAAGTACATTAGTTCGAACAGCGGCTAAGCCTATTTCAGTTTCCGCTTCACCCCTTCAAAAGTCATCCGCACCTTGCGGATGCCGCCGTCGCTTTCGAAATACATCCGGTCGATGCAGACCACACGGTGGTCGCGGTCCTTGTTGGGGATGGGCCGGCGGTGATAGACCATATACCATTCGTCGGTGCCGGGGATATTGATGACGGAATGATGGCCCGCGCCGGTGGCTACGGCCGAATCGGCTTCCAGCACCGTGGCGCGCCGCTCGAAGGGGCCCAGCACGTTGTCGGAAATGCCGTACGAAACCTTGTAGGAGCCGTTCGTCCAGCCGCCCTCCGACCACATCAGGTAGTACCTGCCTTGGCGCACGAACATGGTCGGTCCTTCCACGTATCCCTTTGGCGTGAGCTCCTTTACGAGCGCTCCATCGGCAAAGGGCACAAGGGCGGTGAAGTCGCTGTTGAGCCGGCCCACGTTGCAGTGGCCCCAGCCGCCGTAGAAGATATAGTACTGGCCGTCGCGGTCCCGGAACACGTACTGGTCGATGGGCTGCGCACCGTTGTAGAAGTGGTTGATCAGCGGCTTGCCGAGGTAATCCTTAAACGGGCCGGCGGGGTGGTCGGCCACCGCAACCCCGATGCCCCCGAGGGTATCGTCGGCGACGCCGTTGCGGGCCTTGCTTTGAATGTCGTTGGCCGAGAAGAACAGGAAGTACTGTTGGTCCTTCTTCACGATCGCGGGCGCCCACAGGGCCATGCGTGCCCATGTAACGGCGGCAGTATCAAGAATGCGCGGGTGCTTCTTCCAGGTGGCGAGGTCGGTGGACGAGAACGCGTCGAAGAACACCTGCTTCCCGTAGCGGGCCGAATACGTGGGATAGATCCAGTACTCCTTGCCGAACACGACGCCCTCCGGATCGGCGTACCACTCCTCCGAGATGGGGTTCTTCTGGGCGTAAGACGATAGCGCACAGGCACAGCAGAGCAGGATCAGCGCAACGTGACGAAGAGCGCGGAGCGGCATCAAAAGCGATTTTGGTGTGATGGACCGGGATATGTTGATCAAAAGAAATCGTACTTCTCAAATCTTACCAAACGAATGACGCAGAGTTGGGAGACTTCGTCTACGAACCATCTGCGTTCATCGTATGCATCATAAGAAATCTGCGTTTCCTCGCTCTCCTCAATGCCCCGGCTTGCCATAATTCATCTCGCCGGCACGGATAGCCACCGGTAATGCATTCTCCTTCGGCGGGATCGGGCACTGGTAGCCCGCTACATAGCAGCAATACGGGTTGTAGGCTTTGTTGAAGTCGAGGAGCACCTTGCCTTCCCGGATATCGGGGATGGAAAGATCGAGATAGCGGCCGCCGTCGTACGACTCCTTACCCGTGGTGGCGTCGGTGAAGGGGATGAAGAGGTAGTTCTTGTACGCCTCGTTGTGCATCAGCTGCTTCGACTGGTAGATCGTGAGCCGCTGCTCCGCCCCGTTGACCGCGAAGCGGAGGGTGCCGTAGCGGAAATATTCCTGCACCGAGCGCCCCGAGGTCATCATGCCGAAACCAACGGCGTCGCTGCTCCTTTCAAAGGTGGCCGTTACGCGGTAGGTGCTGTCGGGCGCGAAGAAGCGCAAGTGCCTGCGGTCGTCGCCTTTCACCACTTCATGGGTTTCCACGTACTTTTTGATATGCGCGCTGATGGTGGCCGCATAGCTGCCCGGGGCAGCCTGGGCAAAGGCGCCCTGCGCAGGCAGCAGGCAGGAAAAGAGGACCAGGGAGCAGAGCATCGGAACAGGCTTCATCGGGACTTTTGTTTATGCCATCCGAAGGTAAGGGGATCGGCAGAAACGGGACGCCTCCAGCCCTGCGCCCCACGCCACTTTTATCGTCCCTTGCAATTGTTTTCCCGAATGCATAAATTAGGAGTCTTAACAAGACCAACAATCACTGCTTATGAGACCGGCAATCACACCGAAAGGTTTAGTCCTCATCCTGTTGCTCTTTTGCGGCGGCAGCCCCGGCGCATCCGCCCAGACACCTGCATTTGTCAGCTATTCCGAAAAGGCGAACCAGCTTCTTGAAAACACGCAGGTAGACGAGTACAACACGCTGATCGATCCGAAGGGCAACCTCTTCACGCTCAGCTACGACCACGAAGACATCCTCGAGCTCGAAGGGAGCACGCTCAAGTCGATCAAGGCCAACCTCAGGAAAAAGGTCTACCACCTGGCCATGGACTCGAAAGGGACGCTGTACTGCATCTGCGACAACAAGCTGTACCGGCGGGAGGACGGCGCCTGGGCACAGATCGGCGACGACATCCCCGAACGCTTTCCCACGGCGCTTCAGGTAGGGCTCGACGACAACGTCTACCTCAACACCGACCACTCCATCCTCAAGTTTGAGGACGGCGGCTGGACCTTTCTCCGGTTTTCCGACAAGAAGGCGGTATCGCACCCGGGCAGCTATTTCAAGAAGGCTATCGACAGCAAGGGCACGGTGTATATGTACCACTCCGACCTGCAAAACCCGGAAAACAAGAAGAAGCTGGTGCTGCGCTGGGACGGCAAAGCCTTCAAAAGCATCGGGGACATGCCGGGTAATGTAACGGACATGGCCATGGACAAGGACGGCAGGCTGTATGTTAGCGGCTTTTTGGATAAGGATGCGTTCCGGAAAGTGTGGGACGGTGTTTCGTGGACGGACGTGCCCGCGCCGGCAGAAGCCCTGGCAACGGCCACCTTCATGAGGACGCAACACGGGCAGGTATTCCTGCACAGCACGATCAGGGACACGCGCACCTACGTACTCTACAAGCTGACCGACGGCAAGTGGCAACAATGGATGCTGTACCCACCGGGCACCATGTGCTGCACCTTGTATCCCGTATCGCCCGGCCGGCTCTACTACATCGGCCAGAAGCGCCTCGGCATCTATAACAATGTCAATAATAAACGATGAGCAGGAAACCGAACCCGGCACCGGCCCTTGCGCTGCTGCTGACACTTGCGGGCTTCACCGCCGGCGCCCAGGGCTACATCAGCCCCTTCGTATACAGCAACGGCGGCTTCCGGATGAAAGGGAGGGAGGAGATCCGCCGCGAGGAATACAACATCAAACAGGCCCGCAATGCGACGCCTCCAAAAACGTATACGCCCCCGCCCGTTGGCCGTACCACCCGTACGGAAAAGAACGAGCCCGCGCCGGTAGTACGCATCACACCCGAAGACCGGGTGCAGAATCTCATCTGGGCGCTGATGCACGAAAAGGGCAGCACGCAGGAGCTGGTCGAAAAGTATGCCTTTGAGATCGAGCTCGTTTATGCCCGATTGCCGTACAAGGAGGAGAAATACAATACGATGGCGGTGTTCCTCGGGGCCCTGCTGCAGGAGCCAGCGCGCTACGACGAAGCCGTGCGCTTCTGGACGCATTACGCGAAATGCCGGCAGGCCGACATCTCCGCCGAGCTGCAGTTCGAGGCGCTGAAGAAGATCCCGCCCGAGCGGCGGGCCGTGGGCTGGCTCAGCGAGGTGGTTGCGGTGGCGGCGCGCAATGAGGGCTACTCGCTCGGCACCGCCTACAGCTGGACTACGGTGATCGACGACTACCTCCGCTGGGCGGAAACCTCCGGCGACGCGATCGAGCTTTACCTGCTTTCGACCCCGGAGATCAACGGCAATTATTCGATCAAGCGCTTCCTCGATACCCACCCGGGCATCGTTCCCGACTACACCGCGCTGGCCGGAGCGGGCAAGCCGCTGTTCCCGGCAGCTCCCCCCGAAGGCGATAAGAAGAAGATCCACGAGGAGCGGGAGGCCGCCGCGCGCGAGATCGTACGGGTGTGGGCCAAGGCCCGCAGCGCCGAAGCGGGCTACGCCGCGGAGCTCGTCGCAAAGTTGAAAAAGCTGGCCCCGCCGCAGGGGGCCCTCACCTATTTTCAAAACAACAAGAAGGAGTATACCAAAACCTACAATGGCGAAAAGTCGGTGCAGCCGTTCAGTGAAGAGGGACTCGCCTTCGCGCGCAAGTGCTTCGCAGAAGTCGGCTACGAGCGCGGTAAGCTGCTGAGCGCCGACATCCTGATGGCCGCGGCAGCCCCCGACCGGAAAAGCGCCCACCAATACCTCGAGACCTGGACGCCCGCGGAACTCGCCCGGCAATGGTCGCAGGGAAGCCCCGACATAGACCGTGACGACCGGTTCTACCCTTCCTACCCGGAATATTTCATTATGTACCTGAACGTGATGGAGACAGGCGGCAAATACCAGCAGGTAGTAGACCTGCTCGCCCTGCTTCCGAAGGAGCAGCTGTATCAATACGGAGAGCAATACGTGGTGAACCTCGCCATCCTCGGCCGCCTGAAGGAAGCCGACGAGTGGCTCGACGCCCATGGCAAGCACATCAGGTACGAGAGCAACGAGCTCAGTGTGCGGGCCATCCTCAGCTTTTTCAGCGGCAACTTCAAGAAATCCTGGAAGCAGCTTACAAGTCCCAAAAACGGCAGGCACTCCGGATCTCGGTACAGCTACGTCTACTACTGCTGCGCCAGCGAGATGGGCGACGAGGAAGCAAAAAAAGCCCGGTATTGGACACTGCCGCTCTACGCGCCCCCGGCGATCGCTCAAAAATACGGGCACCTGTTCAGCAATGGGAGCAGCAAGTAACGGCCGCCCTGCGGTTGCCCCGGTACGGCAGGTATCAATTTCATATCCTCACGGTGCCATGAACTCTGGAGGCTCCCCGGCATCGTCGTCGCCAGCCTCGTGACGCTGATCCTGCTGGCATCCGGCCCTCGACGCGCTCACCCGCCGTGGGCCGACGAGTTCCACGGCACCGCGCAACTGAAGGCCTGACCGGATTCGGCGCCGGCGCTTGCCGGAAGGGCGCGGATTCGCTAGCTTAGCCGCATGAGCACCCCCACCACGATCTCCGGCCGCCTCGTGCGCATCGCGCAGCGCAGCATCGAGCCCACCACGATCACCATCGAAGACGGCCGCATCGCTGCCCTCGCTCCGTACACCGGGCCCGACGCCGATGCCCTCCCCTACCTGCTCCCGGGCTTCGTGGACGCGCACGTGCACGTGGAGAGCTCGATGCTCGTGCCTTCGGAATTTGCGCGCCTCGCCGTGGTGCACGGCACCGTGGCCACCATCTCCGACCCGCACGAGATCGCCAACGTATGCGGCGTGGCCGGCGTCGACTACATGATCGACAACGGCCGCACGGTACCCTTCAAGTTCCACTTCGGCGCGCCGAGCTGCGTGCCGGCCACTACCTTCGAAACCGCCGGCGCCGTGGTGGACGCCGCCGACATCGACGCCCTGCTGCAACGCAAGGAGATCGTATACCTCACCGAGATGATGAACTTCCCCGGCGTGCTCCACGGCGACCCGGTGGTACTCGAAAAGATCGCCCTCGCCAAAAAGTACGGGAAGCCCATCGACGGCCACGCGCCCGGCCTCCGCGGCGACGCAGCGAAGCAATATATCGACGCCGGTATTTCCACGGATCACGAGTGCTTTACCGCCGAAGAGGCGCTCGACAAGCTGGAACACGGCATGAAGATCCTCATCCGCGAGGGATCGGCCGCCCGCAACTTCGACGCGCTCATCGGCCTCATGCACGGGCATGCCGACCACCTCATGTTCTGCTCCGACGACAAGCACCCCGACTCGCTCGTGGAAGGTCATATCAACACGCTCTGCGCGCGCGCCGTGGCAGCCGGCATCGACGTGTTCCACGTGCTCCAGGCAGCCTGCGTCAACCCTGTGCGGCACTACGGCATGAAGGTGGGGCAGCTCGAGCTGAGCGATCCCGCAGATTTGATCGTTGTGCGCGACCTCGAAGGCTTTGACGTACTCCAGACCTGGATCGACGGACAACTGGTGGCCGAAAACGGCAAGACCCGCATCGAAGCAAAGAAAGCCGCGGTCATCAACCAATTTGACTGCACACCCAAGACGGCTACTGACTTCGCCGTGGCCTGGAACGGCGAAGCCACCCTCCCGGTGATCGAGGCGCTCGACGGGCAGCTCATCACCAACCGCCTGGAGCTCGCCCCCAAAGTGGAAGGCGGCCTCGCCGTAGCCGATGTAGCCAACGACATCCTCAAGATCACCGTCGTGAACCGCTACAAGCCTGCGCCGGTAGCCACCGCCTTTATCCGCAACTTCGGCCTGCAGCGCGGCGCCATCGCCTCCTCGGTAGCGCACGACTCGCACAACATCGTGGCCGTGGGTACCGATGATGAAAGCCTTGCCCGCGCCGTCAACGCGGTGATTGCGGCAAAGGGCGGCGTCAGCTGCGTGGACGGGGAACAGGAGCTCGTGCTGCCGCTACCGGTGGCCGGCCTCATGAGCACGGAAGACGGCTATACGGTAGCCCGGAAATACTCGGAGATCGACGCCGCCGCAAAAGCGCTGGGCTCTCCCCTCGGCGCTCCCTTCATGACGCTCTCCTTTATGGCCCTGCTCGTGATCCCGCACCTGAAGCTCTCCGACCTCGGGCTCTTCGACGGCGACCGCTTTAGCTTTGTAGCACCGGTGGCTGCACCCACAGGCGGAGGATGATCAGTTTGAAGTTGCTGGTATCACACCTTGTCTCGGTAAATCAAAGGCTACGTGACGTGCCGACAGCTCTTGCAGGCAAAGCTTGGCTGTATCAGCGAAACGTCAACCCACAAACCTCCTACCCCAAACTCTTTCCTCCCGTCTTTACAAAACGGTAAGCCCATCCACGCGCTACCTAGGCACAATATTGGAGGCGCTTGCGGTACTATGGACGAGAACAAAGACCGGATCGTGCTCGGGCCGGATGGGAATCCGGTGAGCACCCACCAGGAACAACAGGTCGGCAATGAACAACCCCTGCAGGCGGCGGCCTCCGCCAACCCCGGCGAGCTCGTGATCCCCGTGATTGAGGAGTCGATGACGGTGGACAAGGAGCTCGTGGAGACCGGCAAGGTGCGTGTGCGTAAGATCGTGACCGCGGAAGAGCATTCGATCAACATGCCCCTGATCCAGGAATATTACGATGTGGAGCGCGTGCCCACCAGCAAGGTATACGAAAAGGCGCCCGTGCCGCGGCAGGAAGGCGAGACCATCATCGTGCCCGTGGTAAAGGAAGTGCTCGTGATCGAAAAGCGCTACGAGGTGATCGAAGAAGTGCGCCTCACGCGCAAGGTATCTTCGGTGCCGCACATCCAGCAGGTCACGCTCATGAAGGAGCGCGTGGAGGTCATCCGCACCGATGCCGATGGCCGCAACCGCCTCGAATAACATCATTCATCACCGAAAACACAGGAGGCAACTTATGGCACAGACCGTGATCGGTCTTTTTGACCGCGCCGGCGACGCGCAGAGCGCGATCCGCGAACTCATGAGCGGGGGCATCACCCGCGAGCGCATCGACCTCTCCAGCGGGGGCCGTGGCGCTACCGAGGGAACCGGCAGCACCCGCGGCAGCGCCGGCAGCAACGACCGCAACCCCGTTTCCAACTTTTTCCGCTCCCTGTTCGGGGGCGACAATGCCGACAGCGCCCGCTACAGCCATGTGGCGGAGCGGGCCAGCACCATCGTAACCGTACATGCCGTATCGCGCTCCGAAGCGGAGCTCGCGGCCGGCATTCTCGATCGGTGCGGCGCCATCGACGTAGACGAGCGGGCCCGCTCCTCGGGCTTCGCGCAGGGCCGCGGCGAGCGCACGGATGCTGACGACGACCGTAGAACTACGGTAGTTCCCCGCATCGAAGAGCAGCTGCACGTAGGCAAGCGCGAGGTGGAGGCCGGCGGCGTGCGCGTGCACAGCCGCATCATCGAGAAGCCGGTGGAGGAAAGCATCCGCCTGCGCGAGGAGAACGTGCGCATCGAGCGTCAGTCGGTAGACCGCCCGGTGGCGGAGCACGAGCGGGTGAACCAGTTCCGCGAGCGCGACATCGAGCTCACCGAGCGCGCCGAGATACCCGTTATCCACAAGCAGGCCCGCGTGGTAGAGGAAGTGCGCATCCGCACCGAGGTAAGCGAGCACGACGAGACCGTGCGCGAGACCCTGCGGCGCACCGACATCGATGTGGAGCAGCTCCGCAACGATGCCCGTGGAGCTACCGGCAGCACCGGGCATGCGGGCACAGGCAATGCCTTCGGCAGCGACCTGGGCGGCGCACCGCCCGCAGGAAGTGAAGACCGGGACCGTGGCTTCGGCTCCTCAGGTACAACACTTTGATAAATCAGGAAGATCTCGTTGAAGGCCCCGTTTCGCGGGGCCTTCAACTTTTTAACGGCGCGCGTCGGTATAGCTAATAGTGATAAGCTGGTTGCCGCGGGTTAGACAGCCCGTTTGTAATTTTCTGCTATACTAAACGGTCTGCTATGAAAAAGATCCTGCTCTTGATCTTCATGCTGGCCCCGGCCGGCTTTCTCCATGCCCAGGTAGACGCTTCCGGTAGGGGGAGCGAGCATGTTCTCCTCCCCAATTCCCAGACAAAGAAAAGCCGCAGCACCCCGGTGTTGCCCGCACCCGGCTGGAGCTGGGGCGCGGGCTACGAGCTGGCCCTGCCGCAACACTCCTTCCACCAGGGGATGCGGCCGGTGCACAGCCTGGCACTGCAGGGCGGGCTGCTCCTGAACGGTCGGCTCATGCTGGGCGCCGAAACGTCTCTGGGCGCTTATGCCATGCGCAGCTACAACGTGGCGTACCAGGCCGGCAACAACAAGATCGACGCGAACGTCAATTATGAAAGCATCGTTTTCCAGGGTGGGCTGCAGGGACAATACCAGATCGGTCCGCTGCGCCGCATTACGCCTTTCCTCAGCCTCCGGGCCGGCTACACGCGGTTCTTCAGCACGTTCAGGGTGGAGGAGAACAGCCTGGCTTCCTGCCGGGTGCTGGATGCGCGCACGTTGCAGTCGGACGGCACCTGGTACTATGGGTACGGCGCAGGTCTGCGGATCTTCACCGGAGGCGATCGCGGCCGCGGCGACTTCATCTCCCTTTCGGCACAGCATACGCAAGGCGGCTTCGTCGACTACGTCAATGTGAGCAAGCTGCAACACCACGACGGCCCGGTGCCCACGGGCGATGGCAAAGCACTGCAGGCCACCTTCGTCAATGCCGGCAACCGGGAGGTGCACCGCCATACGCTGGCCGAGGTATACCGCAACCGGCTCAACCTGCTGCAGATCCGGGTCGGCTACCAGACCTTTATCCGATGGTAGGCTCAGGCAGCATGTTCCGTTGGAGCCCGCCACGCCGGCAACACCGGCCAAATGGAGCCAGATGGCCGGTCCGTATTACTACGGGGAGGGCCTGCAAGGGGAGGGTGCAGACGCAAACAGGTAACTGGGGGTGAGGTTCAGCGGGTGAGCACGAGAAGGTTCTGACGATTGTCGAGGTACCAGCGGCTGAACTTGTTGAGCAGCGTCTTGCCGATCAGCAGCGTGCGCCCTTTTTTTGTTACTCCCAGCAGCAGGTTATTGATGGTATAACGTCCCAGCACAAGCTGTTGAACGCGGTATTGGCGCAGCGAGTCGATGCTGCCGTTGGCCATCGTGTACGGAAAGGTACCGAGGTAATTCTCCTTGCCCAATACGCCCTCTTGCTTCAACTGCTCCTCCAGCTCCTCGTTGATCAGCAGGTCGGAAGCGCCACTGTCGAGCATCCAGACGCGGAGTTGCTTGCCGATTCGCATTTTGACGTAGGTCATGCCACGCACCGTCACCACCCGAAGGGTATCTGCGTCCGGCCCTGTAAGGTCGGCGCTGGCGCCGGTATACCAGTTGCGCGCGATGGCGCCCTTGTCGGAAAAGGGATCGCCGCAGTCATGCAGGAATTCGAGCGACAGGAGGCTGCCTGCTTCCCCGAGCATCTTTATAGCCGAGTCGCTCAGCCCTTTCGCCTGCACGAGTTTCACCTGGCAATCGCAGTAGGCATCAAGGCGCCGCTCGCTGAGCGGCTCTTTTGACATTTTTTGAAGTTGCTCGCGGCAGTACTCCCGGGCAAGCTCGGGGAAGTTGCGGGCGCTCAAAAGCATCCCGAATCCCGAGCGGCGAAAGCAGTTTCCCAGCTCCTTGCGCAGCACCGTGTCGGTGTTGATCAGCCGGTCGTAGTCGACCTCTCCTTTCCGGGTATTCTGGCGTAATTGCTTGTTGGTGAACCGGCGGTCGAGACCGTCGGCCTGGCAGGTGCACATCGCAAGCGCCATGGTATCGGCACGGTCGGTGTTGAGCGACTCCAGGCATTGATCGATCAGGAGATGGCGTACCATAATGGGAACCCCCTCCTTCGTAGATATATAGCTGTCTGAGAGCCGCGTCTGTGCGGCAGAAGCCAGCGAAAGAAAAATAAGCAGCAGCACAAGTGTTTGGCGACGCATCGCGGGCAAGATACGGAATCAGGACCCGATGGCTAACCGGGAAGGATACAAGGCCCCCACCGCCCCCCCGAATCAAAGGCGGCCCCCTGTTACGCGATCGCTACGAAAAGAAACATGGTCTGGCTCGCACCTACCCGCGCCCCCTCGAAGGCTACAGCGGACAGACCCACAACCCCATTAGCACATTATCCCATTAGCACATCAGCACATTCCTCATGCTTCCTGCCCCGTCCACAAGGCACCGCCGATCGAATCGCGGCGGGCGCCGGTAACGGAGGCGAGCACGGTGTACTCCTGGCGCCAGCGCAGCACGCCGAGGGCGGCCATGATGAGGGCCTCCTTGTACTGCACGAGCGCTTCTTCCGGCACCTGCACCGATACCTCGAGGGGCTTCAGGAGCTCGGAGAGGCGCTCCACGAGGAAGCTGTTGAAGGCGCCGCCGCCGGTGATGAGCAGCGACTTCGGACCCGGTACCGAAAAGGGATGGCCCGCGAGGGCGCGTGCCACCTGCAGGGCGATGTGCTCGGTTACCGTGCGCAGCGCGTCGGCCGTAGAAATACCGGCGGCCTCGATCATCGGGAGCACGGTGCCGGTACCGAAATCGTTGGCCAGCGACTTAGGGGCAGGCGCTGAGTAGAAGGGCAGCTCGTTGAGCTGCGCGAGGAGGCTTTCGTGCAGGCGGCCGCTGCGGGCGAGGGCGCCGTCGGCATCGTACTCCTGGCCTTCCTTCTGCGCGAGGGCATTGAGCACCCGGTTGGCCGGGCATACGTCCCAGGCTACCGGCGGACCATCGTGCACCGCGATGTTGGCGATGCCGCCGAGGTTGAGGAACAGGCGGTAGTCGCGGAACAGGAGGCTTTCGCCGAGCGGCACGATGGGTGCGCCCTGCCCGCCGAATGCTACATCGAGGGCCCGGAGGTCGCTGACGACGGGGAGGGCCGTTTCGGCGGCAAGGGCGGCGCCGTCGCCCAGCTGGGCCGTCATACCGCTGCCGGGGAGGTGAAAGGTGGTATGTCCATGGGAGGCAATAAGGCCGATCTTATAATGGAGCTCGTGCTGCTCGATGAATGCATTGACGGCCCGGCCGAGGTAGCGGCCGTATTCGCTGTGGAGCAGCAGGTAGTCGCGGGCGGAAAGCTCCGTGGCCCCCGCCAGGCGGTCGCGCCATTCGGCGCTGTACGGAAGGCAGTCGGCCGCAAGGATCTCCCAGGCCCAGTGGCCGGCGTTCACATGAAACTCTGCGCATACTACGTCCAGCCCGTCCAGGGAGCTGCCGCTCATGAGCCCGATCGCCCGGTAGATCATCTTCTTTGAGTTTAGTGCTGCAAACATAATGGGATCCCGGAAGAACGGGGTAATGGGATGATGGGGTAATGGGGTAATTAGGTTCGAACAGGTTAAGGAGTGATTGCCCTGCCAGGTAAGGAGATGTTCCCCGCACCGACCTGAGAGTTTATCATTCGTTAGTTTTTCGCCCCTGCCGAAGTGCTGCGCCTTGGGCAAGGCAACGAGGCTTTTTCCCGTTCTGCGCTTCCAAACCGGCTTTCTCCTGGTCTCTAATTATCCCATTCTCCCATTACCCCATTACCCCATCATTCTTTTAGCTTAGTTTTGACGCCGCTATGTCATTAGGAATGGTCGTCAACTTAAGCCAGGGACACTCCCTCGTCAGCAACTGGGTCGCAGAATTACGGGACACCGAGATCCAAAAGGACCGGATGCGCTTCCGGCGCAACCTGGAGCGGATCGGCGAGGTCGCCGCGTACGAGATCTCCAAGGTGCTGGCGTCCCAGACCATCGAGGTGACCACCGCCCTCGGCACGGCCACGGCCGAGGTGCTGACCGAGCAGCCCGTGCTCACCACCATCCTGAGGGCGGGCCTGCCCCTCCACCAGGGGCTCCTCAACTACTTCGACAAGGCCGACTGCGCCTTCGTATCCGCCTACCGCAAGCACGCCGCCGACGGCTCCTTTGAGATCGCCCTGGAGTACTTCTCCTCCCCCGAGCTCGAGGGCCGGATCGTAATCGTGTCGGACCCGATGCTCGCCACCGGCGCCTCGCTGGTGAAAACGGTCCAGTATATCCGCGAGGAAGGCGAGCCCGGGAGCATCCACATCGTGGCCGCCATCGCCTGCTCCGTGGGCATCGAGTACGTACAGCGCCACATCCCGGATGCTACCATCTGGTGCGGCGCCATTGATGAGGAACTGACGGCCAAAGGCTATATCGTTCCGGGACTCGGCGACGCCGGAGACCTCGCGTTCGGCGCCAAAATCCAGTCCTGAGCCGATTAAATTCCGGCCGTATGATAAATTATCGTAATTTTCCCATCTAACTTATGTGAGAAATGAGCCGTCTGTACGTAACCATGGTACTGTGTCTGGGAATGTTACACGCCCGGGCGCAGGATCCCAACTTTTCGCAGTTCTTCGTTTCCCCCCTGACGCTGAACCCGGCTCTCACCGGTAAATTCGACGGCATGGTTCGTGTTGCCGGTAACTACCGCAACCAATGGCCGACGATCAACAACGCCTTCACCACCTACACCGTTTCCGCCGACGCCAGCATCCTCCGCGACCGCATCTCCGAGAACGATGTCTTCGGCATCGGCATCATGGCCTTCTCCGATAAGAGCGGCAACGGCGTGCTCCAGAACAACTACCTCTCCGGCTCCATCTCCTACCACAAATCACTCGACGAGGACGGCTCCAACCAGATCGGCCTTGGCTTCCAGGGCTCTTACGTCAATAAGCGCCTCAACGTGGTGGGCCTTCATTTCGAAGACATGCTGCGCTCCGACGGCTTCACGGGCGTCACCACCGAGGACTTCTCCGACAAAAGCCGCCTTTCGGTTTCGTACGTGGATGTAAACGCCGGCGCGATGTACAGCGGCACCACCAACGGCGACAACAACATCTACCTCGGCGTTTCGATGTACCACATCAACCGCCACAAAGAGACCTTCAACAACGGCCAGTATTTCCTCCAGCCCCGCTTTACGGTGCACGGCGGCGCCCGCCTGCCCATCGGCGAGTTCAATGCCTTCCACTTCAGCGCCAACTACAGCCGCCAGGCCAATGCCACCAACAGCATGATCGGCGGCGCCTACGAGATGAACCTGGGTGCGGAGAGCGATCAGCCCGCTACGCTCTACGTCGGCTCCTGGATCCGCCTGCAGGATGCCATCATCCCCTACGTGGGCCTCGAGTTCGGCTCCCTGCGCTTCGGCGCCTCCTACGACGTCAACACCTCCAAGCTGAAGCCGGCCTCCAACATGCGCGGCGGCGCGGAGATCTCCCTTATTTACGTGCACCAGAAGCCCGACCGTAGCGGTCGCCGCCTTGGTTGCCCGATCTTCTAAGTCCTTCCCTGATCACCTTCAGAAACCTTGTTCCAACGCACACGGTACGCCGTGTCGAACTGCCTGCTTAAAAAAGCGCCCTTCGGGGCGCTTTTTCGATCTTAGATGTCAGATGTGATGATCTCAGATCTTCCTTAGACCGAAGATGCATCAGCGCCTGCCAGGGCCGGTTGTCCGGAACGCGTTGCACAAAGCCAAATCTGTAGCAATCCGTTACAAGTACAAGGAACAGGAAAGGGGAAAAGTTTGTAGGAAAAGGTCGGCCTTGGGCAGATCACAGATCCGAGATCACAGATCGGAGATCAATCGAGGAGGTCCGGGCGCCGCTCCTCCGTGCGCTTCACCGCCTGGTCGTGGCGCCATTCGTCTACCTTTTTGGGATCGCCGGAGAGGAGGATGTCGGGGACCTTCCAGCCGCGGAAATCGGCGGGGCGGGTGTATACCGGCGGAGCCAGCAGGCCGTCCTGGAAAGAGTCGGTAAGGGCGGAGGTCTCGTCGCCGAGCACGCCGGGAAGGAGGCGGCCAATGGCATCCACGAGCACCGCAGCAGCCAGCTCGCCGCCGCTCAGCACGTAGTCGCCGATGGAGATCTCGTGGGTCACGAAGTGATCGCGCACGCGCTGGTCGATGCCCTTGTAGTGGCCGCAGATGATGAGGAGGCGCTCCTTCAGCGAGAGGCGGTTGGCCGTCTTCTGCTCGAGGCGCTCGCCGTCGGGGGTCATGTAGATGATCGCATCGTAGGGTCCTTCCTGCTGCAGCTCCTCGATGGCCTTCACCAGCGGCTCGCACATCATCACCATGCCGGCGCCGCCGCCGAACTGGTAATCGTCGATCTGGCCATAGGCGTTTACCGCCCACTTGCGCAGGGGGTGCACCGCCACGGTGAGGTGGCCCTTGCTCTGGGCGCGCTTCATGATGGAGTGGTTCAGCGGGCTTTCGAGGAGCTCGGGAAGTACGGAGAGGATGTCGATGTGCACGGCAAACTAGTTGGAAGGGTAAGGCGGAAACGTGATGGCGAGGCTGACGGCGCCCTTGACGGTCTTGCCCTGGCGCAGGGCGGGACGCCAGCTGCCGGACGCCTTTACGAGGCGCACTGCCTCTGCGGTAAGGGAAGCCGGCGCATCGCCGATGGGACGCACCCTGGTAACCGTGCCGCTCTTATCGACCCATACCCGCACCCAAACCTTCTGCTCTTTGGCGCGGCCCGCGGCGTCCACGTCGCGGTAGGCAGTGGCAAGGTCCCGTTTCTTGGACAAGTAGGCCTGCCAGTCGGCATCAGTACCGTAAGTAGGATAATCCTGCACAAAAGCGGCCACCGACACCGTATCGGAGGTGATGACCTGCGCCTGCAGGGCGCTGCCGCAGGCCAGCAGGCAAGCGAGGATCCATACGTTCTTCATACTGCAAAATAACGACTATTCGCCCGCACCGTTTGGCGAAGGGCTGCGCGAACCGGTGTTAAAGCAGCCTGAATGTGGAAGACTATTCGGTAATGACGAAGGTGATGGGCTGGGTGCGGTAGGCTTTCACCTTGCGGCCGCCCTGCTGGGCAGGCACCCAAACACCCGACTCGCGAATGGCGCGCTCGGCCTCCTTACGCACCGCGGGGTGTACGTCGTTGATGACCCGCACATTGCAGACGGTGCCGTCGGTGCACACGATGAACTGCACGCGGGCGGTCTGCTGAAAATGCTTCGTCTTTTTCGGCAGGGCCTTGGCCACCGCGTCGGGGTTCAGGTTATTGTACAGGAAATTTTTCCAGGCCGGTATGCCGCCGGGGTAATCAGCCTCTATTTCCACTTTGCGGAAGGCCCCGATAGAGTCGCGGGTAATGCCAACGGCAGTGCTGTCGGCTACCTGTGCGGAGGCGGAATGAGTGGCGGCGCAGAGGGCCAGCCCGATAAGCAGTGTGCGCATGCCGCAAAAATAACGATTCCGGCTTATATGAAGCCGCACCGTGGAAATACGGTTCCCCTGCCGGCGTTCAGTACCAGCCTGCAGCGAACCCATTAATCGTCAGCCTCCTCCGGCGCGCCTTCCTCGCCGAGGATGTCGCCGAGGTCGCGGCGCTGCTTCTTGGTGGGGCGACCGATCTTGCTCGGGCGCTTGCCGGTGTGGAACGAGGAGCCGAGGTGCTTGTTGGGCGCTACCTGCTCTTCGGGGGTAAGGTCGAGGTAATGTTTGATCGCTTCGGGATAGGCTACGCGGTTGGCCAGCAGGGCCGTCACCTTGATGAGCCACTTGCGGGCCTCGGTGCGTACCTCGTACTCGTCGCCCACGGCTACATTGCGGGCTGCCTTTACGGGCGAGCCGTTGAGGCGCACCTTTCCGGAATCGCAGGCGGCGGCGGCCTCGGAGCGGGTCTTGAAGAGGCGGATGGACCAGAGGTATTTATCGATGCGTACTTTCTCTTTCGTTTCTGACTTCACGGGGGAACATTTTCGGGTGAACCGGCGTTCGGTCCGGCGTTAAAGATACGCGCCGTTCGCGCTCCGGTAGCAGCCGGCCGCGAAGCCAAAGCGCCGGTCGCTCTACCAGGGCACGCAATGCGGCGGCGGCCAGCAGGGTCGTACCGATGCTGAGGAGCAGCACCCCGTTGCTTTCCGGTTCCCATCCCCAGTGCGTGGCCAGGCGCTGGCTGCCGTGGATCGTCATCTTATGAACGAGGTAAAGTGCAAACGACCAGGCGGCCAGGCGCTCCGTTACGATCCACCTGCGGGAGCGCAGGCCTGCGGAGCCGATCACCGCGGCCAGCACAAGTCCATAGGCGATATCGACCAATGGGAAAGCCCAAAGGGTCAGGGCCAGCCCTTCGGGCGCGCGCCCCGTCCAGGCTGCGGCGGCAAAGAGCCCGCTGGCGGCCAGCAGGAGCGGCAGTGGGCGCCGCGTCCACCGGGCAAAGGCAGCCGGCCGGTAGCGGGCCGCCGCCGCCAGCGCGATGCCCACAAGCAATCCGTCGAGCCGCGCCCAGGTAGGATAATAGATCGAGCGGTGCCAGTCGATCAGGTAGTCGGCACCCGTGCGGCCGGCGAGCTGGGTATGCCAGAGCCACCCGCGTAGCGCCAGGCCCGCCAGCAGGAGTGCCGGCAGGAGCCAGACGGCCCTGGGGTAGGGGCGGGCCGCGAGCAGCACGGCCGGCAGCAGCAGGTAAAACTGCTCCTCGATGCACAACGACCACGCGTGCGAAAAGGTGCCCTGCGTGCGCAGGTCGAGCCCGAGGTTCTGGGTGAACGTGGCATATTTCCAGAAGGGTGCCAGCCCCTCCCGCTCATGCACCGCCGGAAAGAGGAAGTAGACCGCCAGCACCACGAAAAAAGCCGGCAGGATACGCAGGCTGCGCCTGGCGTAGAAGCGGCCCAGCCTGACCGTGCCGGAGCGCTGCAGCTCCGAAAAAAGCCCGCCGGCAATGAGATAGCCGCTCAGCACGAAAAAAAGGTCGACACCCGTCCAGCCGATGGCCGGCGCCCCATCGAGCCAGGCAGGGTGCGGAAAGAGGCCGGCGTAGTGACAAAAGAAAACAAGGAGGATGGCCAGGGCGCGCAGGTGGTCGAGGCCGGGGAGGTGGGTGGAAGGATGGGTCACGTCGCTTAAAGATAGCCGATACGAAATAGATCGTATAGAAGATTTTTTCTTAATATTGCAGGACCAAAATTCCGGTTATGAAAACGCTGCTGCTTCCCGCGTTCCTGCTTGCTTCTCTTGCCGCCTCGGCACAGGCCCCGAAGTCGTTTGGAGACCGCACCCAGCTGGACGCACTGCAAAAAAAGCTGCGCGACCGCTTCGAGCAACGCTACCCGAAGATGCCCAATGCCTTTGCACCGGGGAAGAAGCCCTTGCTCCTGCAGACGCCCGGTATTTCCGTCGACTCGCTGGGTACCGTAATCCTTCCCTACAAGCCACTGCAGGCGCCCGGTATCATCGTCGACTCGCTGGGCAACGTGACCCTTCCCTTTAAGCCACTGCAGGGTACGCCCGGCACCTATTCGCTTCCGCAGGACGGCATGCCCTGCATCGTGCCCGACACGAACGGCATCGCCGCGATGCCGAACGCCACGCCCGGGCGCTTCCACTCCTTCCGCAGCGATATGCCCAATGCCCATGTTCCCGCTCCGGAAGACAAGGTGCGGAAGTGAGTTCGGGAATCGGGAATCGGGAATGGGTCGTTTCGGACCGGAACTTTCTTACGATTGCAATCACCATAAAGAAAAGGCCGCAAAGCAATGCTTTGCGGCCTTTTCTTTACATCGATACGAGTAAATCTGAGAACCAGTAAGAACATCCCCAACCGCACAAATTCACGATTGACGATTCACGCCTGACGCGATCATCCCTGTGCGAAGAACTTGTGGAAATACGGGATCGTTTCGATGCCCTTGTAGTAGTTCTCCAGGTTGTATTTCTCGTTGGGGGAGTGCAGGTTGTCGTTGTCGAGGCCAAAGCCCATGAAGATGATCTTGGTGCCGAGCTCGCGCTCGAGAATGGAGCAGATCGGAATGGAGCCGCCACCGCGCACCGGGATCGGCAGCTTGCCGAAGGTGGTCTGGATGGCCTTGGCCGCCGCCTGGTAGCCTTTCGAGTCGATGGGCGTCATATAGGGCTCGCCGCCGTGGTGCTCCTCGGCATGCACGGTCACGCCTTCGGGGGCGATCTTGCGGAAGTGCTCGAGCAGCATGTCGGTGAGGGTGCGCGAATTCTGGTTGGGCACGAGGCGGGCCGAGATCTTCGCGAAGGCTTTCGAAGGCAGCACGGTCTTGGCGCCTTCCTGCGTATAGCCGCCCCAGATGCCGTTCACCTCGAGCGTGGGCCGGATGCCGGTGCGCTCGTTGGTGGTATAGCCTTTCTCGCCCCAGAGCTCCTGTACGCCGAGGTCCTGCTTGTATTCCGCTTCGTTGAACGGCGCCTTGGCCATCAGGGCACGCTCTTCGGGCGTTGCTTCCACCACGTCGTCGTAGAAGCCCGGGATGGTGATGTGGTTGTTCTCGTCGTGCAGCGAGGCGATCATCTTACACAGCATCGTGGCGGGGTTGGCCACGGCGCCGCCGTAGACACCCGAGTGCAGGTCGCGGTTGGGGCCCGTTACTTCCACCTGGATGTACGAAAGTCCGCGCACGCCCACGTCGAGGGAGGGCGTGTCGAGGGAGATCATAGCCGAGTCGGAAATGAGGATCACATCGGCCTTCAGGAGCTCCTTGTTCTGGCTCACGAAGGTGCCGAGGTTGGGCGAGCCCACTTCCTCTTCGCCCTCGATGAGGAACTTGATGTTGGACTCGAGGCTATTGGTTTTCACCATCGTCTCGAGCGCCTTTACGTGCATGTAGAACTGCCCCTTGTCGTCGGCAGAGCCGCGGGCATACACCTTTCCGTCCTTGATCACCGGCTCGAAGGGACCGCTGTGCCACAGCTCCAGCGGGTCGGCGGGCTGCACATCGTAGTGGCCGTATACGAGCACCGTAGGCTTCGAAGGGTCCACGATCTTCTCGCCGAACACCACCGGGTGGCCGGCCGTTTCCATCACCTCGGCGCGGTCGCAGCCCGAGTCGAGCAGGCGCTGGCGCACGAGGTCGGCGCAGGTGCGCATATCTTCCTTGTGCTCGCTCTTGGCGGAAACGGAGGGAATGCGGAGGAGCTCGAGCATCTCGTCGAGAAAGCGCTGCTGGTGCTGCTTCTGGTAGTCGGTCCAGGCGGTATGGGTATGTTGCATATAGCGGCTATTGATTGTTGTTTGGCTGCTAAGGTAGGGAGGGATCTCAGATCTGTGATCGGAGATCTCAGATGTACGCGTGCGACGCCAACCGGATCTTTTATCTGGGATCGGAGATCTCAGATGTACGCTAACGCCGCCAGGCAGATCCCAGATCCGAGATCTCCCATCTGAGATCAATATGCGATGAAATAGAAGTTCTTCTGCCCGTAAAACTGGGCGTCGAGCTCGGCGGGCGTGAAGGGAGGCTGCTTTTTGAGGTAGCGGCCCATGAGGGAGACGCGGTAGCCGAGCGGCGCCAGGAAATCGAGCAGCACCTGCGGGGTGGTGCCGTAGATGTCGGAGCCGCCGATGCCGAACTCGAAGATGATGACGGGGTGGTCGCGCCGGAGCAGCCCTTCGGCGCCGCGGAGCACGTCCATCTCACCGCCTTCCACGTCGATCTTCATCAGCTGCACCGGGGCGTTGTAGGAAAGCACCACCTCGTCGAGGCGGCGGGTGGGCACCTCGATGCGGGTGTCTTCCTCTACCGGCCGGTCGTAGCGGCGCTTCCTGAGCCCGCTGTAGGCCGGGTTGGACACGACCCAGTTGAACGAGGAAACACCTTCTTCGGCACAGAGCGCGTAGGGAAACACATGCACGTTGTCGTGCCCCTTGTACTTCTCCTGCAGCCCCCCGTAGAAATGAGGGAGCGGCTCGAATCCGAAATGTTCACCCTCGGGCGCCACGCGGAGCATGAGGTCCAGGATCTCGCCGCGGTGCGTGCCCACGTCGATGCAGTTGCTGTTGCGGCGGCACACGGAACGGATCACGGCCTCCGTTTGCCGGTCGTAGCGCTGGTTCTGCGTTACGGCAAAAGGAAGCACGCGCAATACCCATTTGACGGTGTCTTTGAGGCGAAGCAGCAGGGGGTTCATCAGGGATCTTTACGTTTGAGCGTGGTGGCTTTCTGCACGAGCGAAGTACCGAACTTATTCTTGATATCGTCCACCGCCTTAAAGAGCTCCAGCTTTTCGGCGGTATCGTCGAAGAGGTCCATCTGCAGCGTCATGGGGATGAGGTGGCTGAAGCGCACGCCGAGGAGGCGCACCTTCTCCCCTTTCTTCCACAGCTTGCCGAAGAGGTCCTTGACGCGGCCGATGAGCGCCGGGTCGAGCGCCGTGTAATCGATCACCTCCTGCCGCGATACGGTAGTGAAATCGGAGTAGCGCAGCTTGATCGTGACGCAGCCTGTGAGCTTGCCTTCCTGCCGCAGGTCGTAGGCATTCTCTTCGGTGAGCTTTACGAGGGCGCGGTGCAGGAACTCGGGGTCGGCCGAGTCGGCATCGAAGGTAGTCTCGTGCGAGAGCGACTTTTGCTCGCTGTAGGCCTCCACCGGCGAGTCGGAGATGCCGTGCGCCTTGTCGTGCAGCTTGCGTCCCCACTTGCCGAAATAGGCTTCGAGCTGGGCTACCGGCGTATGTGCCAGCTGCTCGATGGTGCGGATGCCGAGCCCGTATAATTGCTGCTGCGTGGCGCCGCCTACGCCGGGGATCTTATCGACGGTCAGCGGCCAGAGAAAGGCGGTCTCGCGGCCGTGCGGCACCTCGAGGTAGCCGTTGGGCTTTGCCTCGTTGGTGGCCATCTTGCTTACGAGCTTGTTGGACGAGAGCCCGTAGGAGATCGGCAGGCCCGTTTCGCGGGTGATCTTGGTGCGGAGCTCGCGGGTGTACTGCGACACGCCAAAGAACTTATCCATGCCGGTGAGGTCCACGTAGAATTCGTCGATGGACGCCTTTTCATAAAGCGGTACCGTGTCGGCGATGATCCCGGTCACGATTCGGGAGTACTTGCTGTATTCGCCGTGGGATCCGGAGATGAAGATCGCCTCCGGACAGAGCTTCTTAGCGGTCATCGAAGGCATGGCGCTCTGGATGCCGAACTTGCGGGCCTCGTAGGAGCAGGCCGCTACGATGCCGCGCTGCCCGTCGCCGCCTACGATGAGGGGCTTTCCGCGCAGCTCGGGACGCTTCAGCAATTCCACCGACACGAAGAAGGCGTCGAGGTCGAAATGCGCGATATGACGGGGGCTGAACAAGGGGGTAAATTTACTTCATTTCGGGCGGGGTTTCCCTGTGGGAAAAGTCAAAATTCAAAAGTAAAAATCAAAAAATCCTCAGCGCGCAATCACTTCAAAGACTGCCGGTTCCCCTGGGTTTCCTGGCGGCTATCCAATCGTTGCAACACAACACTTTCGAACGACGGCACACCTGCACAAGGATGTCCCCCCAGCTTCTGGATTTTGAATTGGGAAAAGTCCCTGTCCTGTGGGAACCCGTGCACCACAAGTTTTTTGACTTTTGACTTTTGATTTATCTTACCCGCATGCCCCTCGAGCAACTCCACCGCTTCGTATCCGCCATCGCCCCGCTCCGCGAAGAAGAGTGGGAAGCGTTCAGCGCGGTGTGGCAATCGTTTTCCTGTTCCCGTAAGACCCTGCTGACGGCGCCGGGCGAAACGGAGCGCTACCTGTATTTCGTGCTCGAAGGCGTGCAACGCAGCTACTTCAGCACGCCGGCGGGCAAGGAAGCAACGCTCGTATTCACCTACCCCTGCTCCTTCTCCGGTGTGGCCGACTCCCTCCTCACACAAACGCCGTCGCCCTACGGCTTTGAAGCGCTCACCGCGAGCCGTTTCCTGCGCTGCACGTACGGGCAGTTGCTGGCGCTGATGCAGCAGCACCCCGCCATACAGGCCCTCGTACTCAAGGCAACCGCCTTTGCGCTGAAGGGCGTGCTCGAGCGCATGACGGAGCTGCAGACAGCAGGCGCCGAAGAGAAGTTCCGGGCACTGATGAAGCGGAGCCCGCACCTGCTGGGCCTGGTGCCGCACAAGTACCTCGCCTCCTACCTCGCGCTCGACGCCACCACGTTCAGCAAGTTGTTGGGCAGCGTGCGCATCGGCGGGGAAGAGAAGGAACGCAGATGATACGGATCTGATCCGATAAGCGCGTATGATTGCGGTTGATGCCTTAAGCGCTACTGCTGCCGCCCTCTTCTACCGGTAAGATTTTTCGGGTACGAGAAGGTAGGTTGCGCTGAACTCGACTTACTAATAGACAAATAGACAAATAGACAAAAACCAACCCCTCCTTAGCGAAGCCCTTAGCTCCTTCTTTTCTTAGCGGTGATAACAACCTTATTCTACTTAAACCGGCCTTTTTCTGCTGGTCTTCGATTCCCCAAATAGGGAATGCCCCGGCCTTAATCTTGGTATAGGCAAAGATTTTGCACTACCTACCCAGGTAGCTTTGCTACATAAATCCTCCGTTATGGCTAAATACAACAGCGAAGAACTCCTGCAATCCCTGCGTACTGATGTTGAGCGACTTGCGGCCGCGGGCCGGTTCTTTAAGGAAGTCGATAAGAATAAGATGATCTATACCTCCTCTCCCGAAAAGTGGAGCGTGGTGCAGGTACTGGAGCACCTCAACGCCTACGGCCGCTACTACCTGCCGGCCATGGAGCGGGCGATGACCGAGAAGGTGACGGGCCGTGCGCCCTGGTTCGAGTCGGGCTTCTGGGGTGATTATTTCACGAAATCCATGAAGCCCACGAACGTGTACGAGGTGAAAAACAAGATGAAGGCGATGAAGGCCTACAGCTTCCCCAACAGCCTCAACGTGGATACGGTGGTGAACGAGTTCATCCGCCAGCAAGACGAGCTCCTGCGCTTGCTCGAGCTTTCGAAGCACGTGGACCTCGGCGCCGTAAAGGTGCCCATCACCATCACCAAGCTCATCAAGCTGAAGCTGGGCGACACCCTTCGCTTCCTCATCGCGCACCAGCAGCGCCACATGATCCAGGCACGCAACACGCTCAAAGGCCTCGGCATCGCCACCGACCGCTTCCCGGTGATCGTGGAGACGGGGCATAAGAAGGCAGTGCTGGCAACTTCGTGAATCGTGAATCGTGAATTCGTGCGGTCGGCAGTGCTCCTCCTGTAGCCACATTAATTTTATTAATCGATAAAAAAGGCCGCAAAGCAATGCTTTGCGGCCTTTTTTATCGGGCTCGTCCAACCAGAAAGAGTGTTTCAGCAGAAACGACCCATTCACGATTCACGACTCACGCTTCACGTTCCCAGGTAGATCTCCAGCAGGCCCTCCGGCAGCTCTACGTGCACAAGGCGCTTTTTATGGTCGACGGAGCGGATGGTGCTTTCGTTGAGCGGGATGAGCGCTTCCTTGCTTTCGATCTCGATCCGGCACAGCACCTGGTGCGGCTGCTCGATCACTTCGAGGATAGGGCCCAGGTCCTTGCCTTCCTCCACGATGTGGTAGCCCAGCAGGGTAATGGGTGCCGACTTACCCGAGAATTTTTTGAAGTCGGGCTCCTGCAGCCACACTTCCTTCTGGGCAAGCCGCATGGCCGCCTCGCGGCTGTTGACGTCCTGGACCTGGATATAGAGCTCGTCTTCGCCCTTGATGCGTGCCCCTGCCAGGAACCAGGGCAGGAAACGGTCGCGGCCGTCTTCGGTGAAGAGTGCCTGCAGTCCTTTAAGACTCGTTTTCTTGCCCAGGCTGTGCTTGAGGATGAGCTCGCCCTTCAGGCCGAAGACCGCGACGAACTTGCCGATCTTGAAATACTCCATGGGTTTATTAGTCTATTGGTCTATTTGTCTATTAGTAAGGTCGTTTCGGTGCTACAGGCTGCAAAGTAGGCATTCTTCCTTCTGCTCAGGTCGCGTTGCCGCCCACTTGCCTCGAATCTATCAAGCCCGGAGCGGGTAACGATTGTGGCTGCCGGGCTTTGCCCCTTACCAATAGACCAATAGACATGCGCTATTAGCAGGCCTCAAACCCGTGAGAAAAGCGCTCCCCGGAAGTCCCCCATTACAAAAGGCCCCGCCAAAGCGGGGCCTTAATTCTTTCGAGGTTGGGTGGCTTAGCCTTCGGAACCTGCGTTGTCAGCCTGCGGAGCGGGCGCGGGGCGCTCGCGACGCTGGTAGGCAGGATTCCGCTGGGCACGGCGGGCACGCATGGCCTCTTCCTGCTTCTTGCGGAACTGAGCTTCGTGCTCAGTGTGCCACTGCTGGAACTTTTCCATGGCCGTTGCCTCGTCGAACAGACCGAGGGAAACACCGCGGAGCAGGTGCTTCAGGTAGAGTACACCCTTGTTGGACAGGATCTTGCGAACCGTGTCCGTAGGCTGGGCACCTTTGTTCAGCCACTCCAGCGAACGCTGGCGGTCGAGCTGGACCGTAGCGGGGGCCGTCTGGGGGTTGTACGTACCAAGCTTCTGGATGAACTTACCGTCGCGGGGGCTGCGTGCGTCGGCAACAACGATGAAATAGAACGGGCGCTTCTTCGACCCGTGTCTTTGCAGTCGGATTTTAACTGGCATTCTAAATAGAAATTTTAAATGCGGTGAAAAAATAAAATTAGGGCTACAAATCTACGTCCTGCAGCGGATTTCAGCAAACCGGCGAACCACTTTTCGCCAACTTTTTTGTAAATGGGGGCCGGAATGCCGCTTTTCCCCGTTGGCTCAGCGTTGCCGCCCGCTCACCGAGGGGTGTCCGTTCACGAAAAACCGGTACGGCAGAGCGGCATCTTCCCCGGCATAGTCCACCCCGATGCGGGCCGACACCCCCACCGCCTCCGCCGGGTACCGGAAGCCATCGTCGGCGATGTACAGCTCCGGGCTGTTCAGCTCCGTGCCGCACTGGCGCACATGGAAGCCGAGCGCCTTGCCCACATTGCCCGGACCGCGGGTGAGGGTCCTGTCGGGTTGCTTCTTGCCCGTGCGCCGCAGCATGACGTCCACCCCTTCGAGCGGCTCGAGCGCCCGCACCAGGATCGCATGCGGGATCCCCTCGATATTGGTAACGATGTTGAACATCTGGTGCAGTCCGTAGCAGAGGTACACATAAGCCCGCCCGCCGGGGCCAAACATCACCTCGGTGCGCTTTGTGCGGCCCTTGTAGGCATGCGAGGCGCGGTCCTGGGCGCCGTGATAAGCTTCCGTTTCAATGATGCGGCCAGACGTGCGCTCCCCGCCGAATTCCGTCACCAGCACCTTGCCCAGCAGGTCGCGGGCTAGGGCCACCGGGTCGGGACCGTGGAAATACGAGAGGGGGAGCTTTCGGAGGCGGGGCATGGGTGCAAGGTAACGACGCTACGCGTCGGGTCTATTGGTCTATTCGTAATGGGGCCGTTTAACGGGTCAAAGTCATTGCGAGTAGCGGAACAACGATGCGATCGAGCCTGTCGGGAGCGAAGTCGAAGGAAAGCAATCTCCTGCGTTACGCGGAAGGGCCGTTTGCCGCAATGCCCCTTGCCGATCTTGCCCCACGGCTGAAGCCATGGGCTGGTTGGGTCGCTCCTGGCAATCACCTACCTTACTGAGTTCATCATTTCCGCTCACCCGCTCACCCGCTCACCCGCTCACCCGCTCACCCGCTCACCCGCTCACCCGATTGCCGATTCCCGATTGCCGATTGCCGATTGCCGATTTCGTAACATTGTACCTCAACCGTCGCCCGTGCTGAAAGAGATCGTTATTGCCATCCAGTCGTATTTCGAGGCGCATGCCTTCATCCGGAAGCACCGCCTCGGCCGCTGGATCCTGTTGCCGGGCCTCCTCTACCTGCTGCTTTTTGTGTTCGGCATCTACTTCTTCTGGCAATCCTCCGACGGCGCCGTTACCTGGCTGAGCCACAAGCTGGGGCTAGAGGCCTGGCTGCAGCGCGAGCGCAACGGATTCCTCTCCTTTCTCTTCATGATGGCCGGCCTCTTCCTGCGTCTCATCCTGCTGCTGTTCTACTTCTCGCTGTTCAAATACTTCTTCCTTATCCTGGGCTCGCCCGTATTCGCGTACCTGAGCGAAAAGACCGAGGCCCTCCTCGAAGGAAAAGACTTCCCCTTCTCCTTCCGGCAGCTGCTGCACGACATCCTGCGCGGCATCCGGCTCTCGCTGCGCAACGGGCTCTGGCAAACGGTGTATATGTTTTCGCTGCTGCTGCTCTCCCTCATCCCCGTGGCGGGCTGGATCACACCGCTCATCGCCCTGTTTGTGGAATGTTATTACTACGGTTTCTCAATGCTGGATTACAGCCTGGAGCGCGCCCGTATGAGTACGGCCCAGAGCATCGACTTCGTGGCACGGCACAAGGGCCTCGCCATCGGCAACGGGATGCTTTTTTACCTCATGCACCTCGTGCCCATCTTAGGCTGGGTGCTCGCCCCTGCCTACGCCGTCATTGCCGCCACCCTGAGCGTGCACAAAATCAAGAACGCATGAACGCCACCGTTTACCTGATCCCCACCGTGCTGCACGAGGGCGCCACCCAATGCCTGCCTGCGTACCTGCTCGATGCCGTGCGGGCCTGCTCCGTGCTGTTCGTGGAAAACGAGCGCACGGCCCGCCGCTTCCTGAAGGCCCTGGACCGCGACATCGTGATCGACGACTACGCCTGGCACAACATGAAGGAGCTCACCCCGGAGGTGCGTACCGCATTTCTACAAGCCATGAAGGAGGGCAAAAGCATCGGCATCCTCAGCGAAGCCGGTTGCCCCGGCGTGGCCGACCCCGGGCAGCTGCTGGTGGCACTGGCGCAGGAAGCCGGCGCAACCGTAAAGCCGCTCGTCGGCCCTTCGTCGATCCTGCTCGCCCTGATGGCCTCGGGGATGAACGGGCAGCAATTCCAGTTCGTGGGTTACCTGCCCATCGAAGCGGGCGAGCGCCAGAAAAGCATCCGCGCGCTGGAGAACGAATCGCGGCAGAAAAGCTGCACGCAGATCTTCATCGAAACGCCGTACCGGAATAACCAGTTACTGGAAGTGCTGCTCAAGACCTGCGCGCCGCAAACGAAGATCTGCGTGGCGGTGGACCTTACCGGCCCGGAGGAGTGGGTGCGCACGAAAACGCCCGCGCAATGGCGGGCGTCGTTGCCGGAGCTGCACAAGCGCCCGGCGATCTTCCTCCTGCATGCAGGCTAATGCCATACGATCCGGGATCTGTGATCTCAGATTTCAGATCTTCCTGAGGCCGGTCATTTCCTCCAGAATGCGCGCGGCCGCCTTTAAGGAACGGATTTGCTCTTTTCAGAAGCGTGAGGTGAAGGATCCGACAGGAGCGGCTTCCTGCTCACGCCTGCCGCCGGACGCTTCACGAATGTTCAGGCGTTCTTGTTTTTTTTAGACCACCGCCAGCACACTAATCACAGTCCATATTTATCCACGAGGTAAATGAGCGCCGCCATGTTCACGGCGCCGAGCTCCAGCTCGCGCTTGTTCACGAGCTCGAACACGTCGTTGGCGGCATGGTGCACGTCGAAGTAACGCTGTGAATCCGGGATGAAACCCACCACCGGTGTTTTCAGCGCCGTGTTGAGCGGGCCGATGTCGGCGCCGCCGCCGCCGCGCTTCCAGTCAGAGGCGCCATAGGGCGCTACGAGCGGCTGCCAGCTGCGGAACTTCTCCCACTGCGCATCGGTGCCGGAAAAGCCGAAGCCACGCGGGGTAAAGCCGCCGGCATCGCTCTCGAGGGCCAGCAGGTGCTTCTCCCCTTTCGCTACCGCCTCCTCTGCATACTTACGACCACCGCGGAGGCCGTTCTCCTCGTTCGCGAACAGCACGAAGCGGATCGTGTGCCGCGGCTGGTAGCCCAGGGCCTTGAATGCGCGCAGCACCTCGATGGTATGCACGATGCCGGCGCCGTCGTCGTGCGCGCCCTCGGCGGGATCCCAGGAGTCGAGGTGACCGCCGATCGTAATAATACTGTCCGGAAACTCGGTGCCGCGCAGCTCGCCGATCACGTTGTGGCCGATGGTGTCGGGCAGGAAGCGGCCGCCCGTCTTGAAGGTGGCCCATACGGTGCCGTTGCTTGCGGCGGCCGCCAGCCAGTCGGCGTCGCGGAGGCCGAGGGCCATGGAAGGAACGGTCTTCACCGTGTCGCCCCAGGCCGTACCGCCGGTATGCGGATGATTGTCCGTGCTGTGCGACATGCTGCGCACCACTACCGCCGTTGCGCCATAGCGGGCCGCGCGCACCGGGCCCTGGCTGCGGTACACCGACGCATCGCGGTAGGCCTCGAAGGTGTGCACGAAACGCGGGTTGAACTTATAGTTGAAGAAAACGATCCTGCCTTTCACCGAATCCTTCTGCCGGTCGAGGTCGGCGAAGTCAGACACGACCAGCACCGGCGCGCGCAGCGCGGAGCCGGAGCCCTTCGTATTGCCAAGCGCCAGCACATTGAGGTTGCGCACGCTGCCTTTCCGGTTTTTGCCACCCGGGGAAACGAAATGTTCGGCACGGAGCAGGTCTTTTCCGCCACGCACCCAATGCGGCACCAGGCATTCCTGCATCCACACGCGGTCGGCACCGGCGGCCTTGAGGGCTGTTGCGCCCCATTGCTCCGACTTCACCATGCCGGGCGACCCGGAGAGGCGGGGCCCGATGCCTTTGGTGAGCTGCCGCAGGTTCTCATAGGCCGTCCCGTTGGTCAGGATCTCGTCGGACAGGCGCCGGATAAAGGTGGAATCGGAGGTTTGTGCCTGCAGGGCAGCGGCGGCGAAGAGGGCGGCCGACAGGAAAAGGGAACGTTTCATGGGCTCAAATTAAGCAAACCGGAGCGAATGGCTGCCGCATGAAGGCAGCTCCCTCAAAACCCGTCAAAACCGTGCAAAACCATTAAAAACCTTTTAAAACCCTTGCTCCTGATTTTCAATATTCGTTGCCCCCCGGCGTACCTTAGCCCGCAAATGGAGAAAGGACCCATGAGAATCGGCATTGTATGCTACCCCACCTTCGGCGGCAGCGGCGTTCTGGCCACGGAGCTCGGCAAGGCGCTCGCCCAGAAAGGCCACCAGGTGCATTTCATCACGTACCAGCAGCCCGTGCGCCTGACCGGCTTTATCCCTAACATCTTTTACCACGAGGTGCAGGTGCCTACCTACCCGCTCTTCGACTACCCGCCTTATGAAACGGCGCTGGCGTCAACGATGGTGGACGTGATCAAGAACAACCACCTGCAGCTCCTTCACGTGCACTACGCCATCCCGCATGCCTCGGCAGCCTATATGGCCAAGCAGATCCTCGAGCAGGAAGGCATCCACATCCCGGTCATCACCACGCTCCACGGCACCGACATCACGCTCGTGGGCCGCGACAAGATGTACGAGCCCGTGGTCACCTTCTCCATCAACCAGAGCGATGCCATCACCGCGGTGTCGCAAAACCTGAAGGACGAGACCTTCAAGCATTTCAAGATCAAAAAGCCGATCCATGTCATCCACAATTTCGTGGACGTGGCCCGCTTCCAGCGCAAGCCCATCGACGCCTTCCGCAAGGTGATCGCGCCGAGCAACGAGCGCATCCTGCTGCATGCCTCCAACTTCCGCAAGGTGAAGCGCGTCCAGGACGTGGTGCAGATCTTCGCGCAGGTGCGCAAGGAGATCCCTGCCAAGCTGCTCTTCGTGGGCGATGGCCCCGAGCGCGCCACGGCCGAGGACCTGAGCCGGCAGCTCAACGTGTGCGACGACATCCGCTTCGTGGGAAAACAGGAGCAGATGGAAGACATCCTCGCCATCGCCGACCTCTTCCTGCTTACCTCTGAATACGAGAGCTTCGGACTCGCCGCGCTCGAGGCTATGGCCGCGGGCGTGCCCGTGATCTCCACCAATGCCGGCGGCCTCGGCGAGATCATGGTCGAGGGCAAGACGGGCTATATGGGCGCCATCGGCGACATTTCCACCATGAGCGCGCGGGCCGTAGAAATACTGCGCGACGACGAGCGCCTGCAGCAATTCAAGCGGGACGCGGCGGAGCACGCCAACCACTTCGATATCGGCAACATCATCCCCGTGTACGAGCGCCTTTACGATGAGGTGCTGAGCGGGGAACTCGTTTCGTGAAGAATATCGAATATCGAACAAGGAATACTGAATATCGAAGTAAGGCGGCCTGATGGCCGCTTTTCCTTTTATAGCTACGATCTCACCATTGAAGCAAGGATGTAGATAGCGTGACGGGAAGGGAGCCAACGAAAAAGGGGCTACCGCATCCGGAGCCCCCACTTCATCATTCAATATTCGATATTCTTTGTCCGATATTCCTACCTTCTCCGCAGCCACGAGCTCGGGTTCTGCCGGGTATTGCCTTTCATGAGCATGAAGTCGACCTGACCGCCGTCGCCATCGTCGGCGCGGGCTGCCGTTCCGATCGATTGTCCCACGCGGACGTTGTCGCCTTTGTTCACCGAGGCCGAGGCGAGGTTGCTGTACACGGTATAGAACTCACCGTGACGCACGAGCACGGTGATCACGTCCTCGGTATTCGACACGGTACTCACTACGCCTTCGAACACGGCCTTTACAGCGGCGCCGGGAGTCGGTGTTTCGATCGTAACGCCGGGATTATCGAAGCTAAGGCCGCCTACCTTGCTCGGCCCGTAGGGGATGCTCACCCGGCCGTTATCGACCGGCCAGGGCAGGCTGCCGCGGCTGCTGGCAAAGGAGTTGGCGAGGCGCAGCTCACCCTCGTTGAGCGGCACGTAGTCGCTGTTGCGGGGCTTGGCGGCAGGCTTCGATGCTACGGGCGGCGCGGTGGTGCCGGATGAGCCGGCGGCCGGCTTATTGGCGGCAGCAGCCTTGCGGGCTTCCTCCTCGCGGCGGCGCACCTCGGCAAGACGCTTGCGCTCGGCGGCCTGGGCGGCCTCGATGTCGCGGCGGATGGCGATCGCGATCTGCGACTTCAACTGGTTGTCGCGCTTTTTCTTCGACGCCAGTTGCTTCGAGAGTGCACTTTCCTGCGACTTCAGCTTCGCCGCCACCTCGTCTTTCTGCTTCTTCTTCACTTCGAGCTCGTTAAACTGCTCCGTTTGGCTGGCAAGGGCCTGATTTTTCTGGCTGCGCTTGGCCAGCAGCGCCTGCTTGTGGTCCTCGATAGCGGCCTGCGTTTCGCGGATCGTGTTTACCTGCTGCTGCCGGTACGACCGGTAGCTGCGGAGGTAGCGCACGCGCTTCAGCGCATCGTTGAAGGAGCTCGACGAGAAGATGAAGTTGAGGTAATCGTACGAGCTCCGGTTCTTGTAGGCATACACCACGCTATGGGCGTATTGGCGCTTCATCGTATCGAGCTGGCGCTGGAGCCGGTTGAGGTCGAGCGTGCTGGTATAGATATCGTCAGAAAGGATGCGGATCTCCTTGTTGATGTTGCCGAGGAGGCGCTCGCGGGTACGCATCTCGTCCTGGAGGGCGGCAAGCTGGCCGAGGGTGGCCTTTTTGTTCTTGTGCACCCGGTTGTATTCTTCCTGGAGCTCGCGCAGCTCCTTCTGGATGGCCTTGCGCTCGCTCTCCATGCGCGCGCGCTCGGAGCCGGGCTGGCCCTGCGCCCATACGCCGAGGCTGAGCAGCAGGCTGAAAAGGAAAAGGAAGTGTTTCTTCATCCGTCAGGGTTTGGCTGGAAGGGTATAACGGCTTCCGGTCCGATAAATTTTAATTGGTCTTGTAATTTTTGGGCACGTTGAACGGGAAGCTCACCGTTCCCCCGAAATCATACTGCCGAAAATCGAGCCGGACATCAAGCTTCTTGGCCACCGAAAGCAGGATGCGGCGCTTCGTGGCAAAGGGGAAGCCCTTCTTCGTCTCGTAATCGCTGTAGTCGAGTTCGGCGGTGCGGTTGGCGGTCGGGTCGAGGTCGTCGATGCGGCCGTGCTGCAGGGTGAGGTCCTTCTCGTTGAGGGTCAGCAGGTGCTTGAACCACTCACCTACGCTGACCAGCGTTACGGCGCCCGGTGCCTGCCCATAGGCCACGGCGGAGTCGAGGTAGATCGGGTTGCCCAGCAGCAGGTCCTGCATTGTCGGCAGGTCGAGGGGCAGGTCGGTGACGTCCTGGAGGTATTCCATGCTCCGCGCGGTGTACACTTTATTCAGCTTGTCGAGGATCTTCACCGAGTCTTTCGTAATGAGCGCCCGGAGCGCCTCGATGCCGAGGAGGGCATTGGCCGAGATCCAGATGGCGCTGTCCTTGTACATCCGCACGGTGGCGTTTACATTGTAGTTCTTGTCGGCCGCGTCTTTATAGTCGATGTTCACCTTCGCCGTAAACGTAGTGAAGTTGATCTGGTGACCGCGCAGGGTGCTGAGGGTGCGGCTAATGTAAGCGATCGAGTCCGACTTCGGCGAGGAGGGCACGCCCACTACCTGTTGTGCGGTGGTATCCTTTTTCGAGATGGCGGCACCGATCTTCTTGGTAGACCGGCAGGCCGACAGCAGCACAACGAGGACAAGGACCGATAGGAGTTGCTTCATAGTTCTTATTCTTTTCCGGTGGAGCCAAAGCCACCTTCCTGGCGGGTGCTGCCGGCGAGCTCCGTCACGGGCACCCATTCGATGCGCTCAGTGCGCTGCAGCACCAGCTGCGCGATGCGCTCCCCGGGTGCTATGACCTGCGGGGCAGCGTCGAGATTGATCAACAAAACCTTAATTTCTCCGCGGTAGTCGGAGTCGATGGTGCCGGGGCTGTTGAGGCAGGTGATGCCTTGCCTGAGGGCGAGGCCGCTGCGGGGACGCACCTGCGCTTCGAAGCCCGCGGGCAGCTCTATGAAGAGGCCGGTGGGTACGAGGCTACGCTGGAGCGGCTGGAGGGTAACGGGAGCGTCGAGGTGGGCGCGCAGGTCGGTGCCCGCGCTGCCTTCGGTGGCGTACTGGGGCAGGGGGAACGGCGAGAGATTGCGCACGCGAACCGCTACGGGGGTCATGGGCCAAAGATAAGCGCCCGGGGGGCGAAAGATGTTAAAAGCGTTGCAATAAAACGGTGGCGTACGCCACCACGCCTTCCTTGCGGCCAACGAATCCGAGCTCCTCGGTGGTGGTTGCCTTGATCGACACATCCTGCTCCGTGAGGCCCGTGAGGCCGGCTATGGCGGCGCGCATTGCAGGCACGTGGGGCTTGATCTTGGGCTCCTGCAGGCAAAGCGTGCTGTCGATGTTGATCACCCGGTATCCTTCCTGTTGAATGAGCATATAGGTATGACGCAGGAGCTCCTTGCTGTCGATGCCTTTATAGCGGTCATCGGTATCCGGGAAGTGCACGCCGATGTCGCCGAGGGCAAGGGCGCCGAGGAGCGCATCGCAGATGGCATGCAGCAGCACGTCGGCATCGCTGTGGCCGATGCAGCCGCGCTCGTAGGGCACGTGTACGCCGCCGAGCATGAGCGGGCGGCCTTCGCCGAGCTGGTGAAAATCAATACCGGAGCCGATTCGGAAAGACATGTAGGGTGGTTTTCGGGCGAAGATAAGTCCGCGGTCAGAGACCACGGACATCAACCGTAGAACAAGGAACAACGAATATTGAACAGCAGAAGGCGTTCGGACAGCAATCAGGGCGGCACAGATGAAGGCGAGTAAGGTAAAAACGAGATTTTTACGGCCAAGAAAAGAAGGGGCTATGGTATGCGCAAAGGAGGGGTTGCCTATTTGTCTATTTGTAAGATCCCGACGAAGCGAAGCTTGTCGGGATGTCCGCCGAAGCTCCGGTGGTCGTTTCGGTGCGGTACACTTTATCGTACCGACAGATCATACCTTTGCGAAGCCTGCAGACCCGGATCTTGACGCGCAGTAAGTAATCATCCGCAACTATCCTATCAAATCCGTCACATCTGCGTTCCTTCTCTCTTTTGCCCCCCGGCTACCCCTGCCTACAAAATAGCAGGAAACACTGTCCCTCCCCTTCTCTATTCTGCAGCTCCCTGTTCCTTGTTCCATTGTTCCATTGTTCTCCTGTTGCCCTCCCCAACGAAAAAGCCTCCCGAAGGAGGCTCTTACATTGATATCATGTTACCGTAGAATTACTGTGCGGTCGTGGTACCGGTTGCATTGTTGCTGCCGCCGAGATCAAACAGCAGCGAGAAGCGCAGCGTGTTGGAGAGCGGGTTCTGGTTCACGTTGTTGCCACCGGAAGGAACGAGGTAGGAGAAGTTGAGGCCGAACACGTTGTAGTGTACGCCTACGCCGGCCGTGAAGTAGCGGCGGTTGCCTTTCGTCTTGTCTTCGTAGAAGTAGCCGGCGCGGAGGGCGAACTGGTTGTTGTACCAGTATTCGGCACCTACGGACACCTGCCACTCTTTCAGCTCTTCGGAGAAGCCGCCCGGGGCGTCGCCAAAGGAGCTCACCCAGCTGCCCACGACGCTCTTGTTGCGGTAGGCGGTAGCGCGGGCCGTGTTGTCGGCGTCGATGTTCGGGTCGTTAGTGGGGTTCTCGTCGAAGGTAGGCGGCGTGGGCACCAGGAGCTTGTTGAAGTCCACACCCACCATCAGCTTGTTGCTCTCGTTGAATACCGCCGTGTAGGTGGTACCGAGGGCGAAGTTGGCGGGGATGAAGTCCTTCTGCTGGGCGTTGTTGGTGTACGCGATCTTGGAACCGAGGTTGGTCAGCGCAAGACCGAAGGCCCAGCCGTTGCCGTTGGTGGCCTGGCGGTTGTGGTACAGGCCGATGTCGCCGGCTACGGCGTTACCCGCCTTGTAGGAGGTACCGGAGATGTTGGCGTTGCCGGCCAGGTTGGAGTGGATGTACTTCAGGCCGACACCGATACCGGTGCGGGGGGAGAGCTTGCGGCTGTACCCGAGGTCGAAGCCGAACTCGCGGGGGCGGCCGGTCTGGATGTTGTTGCCGTTCTCGTCGGTGAACTGGATGTCGCCGAGGGAGAAGTAGCGCAGCGAGCCGGAGACCGCCGAGTTCTCATCGAGCTTGTAGAAGCCGGAGGCGGAGGCCAGGTATACGTCGTTCACAAAGCGCTTCAGCCAGGGCGTGTAGGTCACGTTAACACCGGCCTTCTGCTCGTTGAAGGGCACTTTACCAAGGTTGAAATATGAAGAGGCGGCATCGGGGTTGGTGGCGACGGAAAGTTCGCCCATACCACCTGCGCGGGCATCGGGAGAGATACGAAGGAAGGGGACGGCCGTTGTTACCACATTCAGTTTTTGCTGGGCCTGCACCGTGAGGGTGGAGGCGCCGAGAAGGGCTCCAACAGTTAGTTTTAAAGCAGTTGCTCTCATAGACATGTTTTGAAAAGAGGTGTGAAAATATAGAGTTTTGGTGTAACGTCAATTTTTTCTTCCGGAAGGTTCTCCTCACAAAATCACCAATTTCTGCAGGCGGCTCGCCTTGCGTCCATCGGCACTTTCCACACTCAGGCGATACAGGTAGACACCACGGCCCACCCGATCGCCAAATTCGTCGCGACCGTCCCAGTCGACGTCACTCGAACGGTTTCCATCGGTGTTTATTGTGCGGCGGATCGTTTTTATTATTCTACCCGTAATGGTATAGATCTCCACGCTCGTGCGCAGGTCCATACCGGGCTTGTTGTGCTCGAACCAGAACTGCGTCTTCGTCGTAAAGGGGTTGGGGTAATTGAGCACGTGATCGAGCACCAGGTCCTCGTCGCGGGCCACCGTGAACTCCAGGGTATGGGTGCTCGAGTTGTTCAGCACGTCCCAGGCCTTGATGGTGAGCTTGTGGGGGCCGGCGGCCAGCTCCGGCAGCTGAAAGCGCACGCTGCCCTTCTGGTAGGAGTCCCGGTCGGTCTCGTAGAAATCGTTCAGCACGTAATACTGGCGGTTGTTGTCGTCTACCGTCACCACGATGTCGTGGTCGATGCCCGCCGAGCCGGTGTTGATGCCCGAGGTATCGGCGAGGCGCAGCAGCAGCACGGGGTTCTGGTTGGTGACGGAGCCGTTCACGAAGCGCTCGTCGTTGAGGTAGGCGCGGATGGCGGGCCCTTCCTTATCAGTGGGTGCGCCGGGGGCGATGCCGCCGATCTGCACGTTGCCCGTAACGCCCGTTGCATCGCGGCTGCTGTCCTGGGCATAAAAGCTCATTCGGCCCGCGCCGTACTGGAAATTCAGGTCGCGCGGCATCCGGAAGCGGAAGCGGAACGTGCCGCCGGTGGCGCTCACCTTGCCGCGGAACAGGGTGGCCGTCTGTGTCTGGAAGGTCACCGGCGGGCTAGTAGGGTTGTTGCCCAGGGTGCGCACGGCCTGCGGCTTGTCGAAGAGGGTCAGCGACACGGTGCCGTTGAAGTCGGTGAGGCGGGCGCCCGATACGTCGGTTACCTCGCCCTCGATCTCGGCAAACTCGGTGGCGCTCAGCGTATCGGCGGTGGCGATCGGGCGGCCGTTCACGAGCGTCGGGCGCACGCGGCCTTTCGGGAAGCCGAGGGTCATGGCGGGATCGCCGAGGAGGGCGAACTTCCGGTTGTTGGTGATGTCGCCGTTATTGATATAGGTGAAGTTCTTGGCGGCCTGCACGGCTTCGCCGAGTGTCTTGTAGCGTCCATTGGCATCCGGCTCCAGGGCAATGCGCAGGTAGTTGTCGTTCATGATGCGGTTGGAGAACGCGAACACGACGCGCGTGGTGGTCATGAGGGCGATGGCACCGGTCTTCGGCCGTACGATCAGGTTCTCCCCCAGCGAGTTGATGCCCGGCAGGTCGTAGGGCGCAAAATCGCAGGTAGCGGTAATGAAGAGCGGAAGGCGATTGGCGTTGTTCCAGTTGTTGACGATGTCCTGGTCGAGGATCGTTTCTTCCGCGAGGCGCGCATAGCCACCGTGGCCGCTGTAGTTCCAGATGAGGGTGCCGTTGAGGATGTTGTTGTTGATGGCCGCGTTGGCGGCGGGGTAGGTGCCGCCGGCGGTGCCTCCCTCCTTCCGGTAGGCGTCGAGGTAGAATTTGGCCAGGTTCAGGAAGGGTGCGCGCGCCTGCGTGGTGGCCGCCATCGTTTCGGCGTCCTCGAGGTGCAGGTTCAGGTCCTGGTCGTCGGCCACGAAGGTGGCGTTGTTGCGCCAGGGGCCGAGGGAGGCCGGGCTGTGGTAGGCGAGCAGCTTCTCGGTAAAGTTGCGGGCCTCGGCGGCGCTGCGCACCGGGATGCGGCCGATGCCGATGTCGAGCGTATTGGTGATGAGCTGCGTGTTGATGTCCTCGTTGTCGTCAAGAAAACCGTAGAAATCGTCCGAGGTGTAGGTGGAGAGCGGGTCGAGCGAGGAGGGGCTTTCCCAGGCGGGAACGTAGTTGGTGTTGTTGCGCACCCGGTCCTTGGGATCGAAGGAGCCGCGGCCCAGCAGGAGCAGGTATTTGCCGGAGGCCGTCCAGGTGGAACGGTATCGGTCGTAATACATCTTGACGAAGTCGCGCAGGGCCGCCGGGTCGGGGGCGCCGCCGCCGAACTCGTGGAATACCTCGCTGGTGGTCACCACTACCGGGCGGAGGCCGGAGCGCTGCTGGTGGAAGGCCGCAAACTGCAGCGCCTGCGGGCGGAAGTCGGGGTGGGTAATGATGAGGTAGTCGGCGGGTGTCGTGGCATGGAGGTCCTGGTTAGGCACGGCCCCGGCAGCTACAGGCACCGGCAGGCTGGCCCCGAAGGCGGCAAACTCGCGGAGGCGCTCCGTCGTTCGGCTGAACGAAAGCTCGTTCCCGGCTACCGTGGCCGGCATCCGCTCGGGAGCAAAGGGGTCGGTCACGTCCCAGACCTCGGCGCCGGCGGGGGCGCCCCCGATCCGGAAGGTGGCCGTGCCGGTACCCACGGTGCTCCAGTCGCGGAAAAGGAGCTGTCCGCTCCCCGAAAACGCGAGCTGGCGGCGGTACACGACCTCGAACCAGTCGAGCCAACCCTGGGCGTTAGGGCCTCCGGGCAGGTAGTTGTAGGTCAGGTTGAGTGTATTCCCGGCCAGGATGGTAGCGCCTTGCTGAAGCGTGGCCTGGGCAAAGAGGTCGTTGTAGATACCGGTGACGGGCAGCACGCCTGCCTGGAGGGCCGGGGCACCGTTGAGGGCGATGTCGAAGCGGCTGCCGGCGCCGATGGAGCGGGCCACCACGCGGGTGCGGAGGCCTACCTGGGTGCCGGGCAGGGCGCCGCCCAGCGGTACGGCAAAGGAGCGCGACAGGCTCCGGCCGGGCAGGGCGGAGAACTCCTCGCCGAACCATTCGCGGCCGCTGGAGAGGAAGTTGACGGAGTCTTTTTCGTAGAAGTAGCGCTCGTCGAAGGCCGTCACGGCCTGGGGGGCCGCAGGCGTGGCGGTGGCGGTGGCGATGCGCCGGCCGGTGCCTCCCACGGTGACGTAGTAGTAGGCGACGTCGCTATAGAGGTGCTTGCGGTGGGTGAAGGAGCGGTTGAGGGAGTCTTTCTGCCAGGGGTTGGGGCCGGGGGCGTAAAACAGCACGTAGTCGGACCCGCCCAGGGAGCCGTCGCCCCCGTCGGAAACGGCCAGGGCGATCTCCCGGAAATCGTCGACGCGGGCAGTGGCGTTGGCCTCCGGCACCATGCCCGGCGTGGCGCCCCAGACGCGGAGGGCGGAGGAAGGAATATTGTTTCCGAGGCCGAGGCCCGACAGGAAGGCCGCGTCCATCTTATAGACGCCCTCGGCCGGCACCGCCACCCGGTACCAGGAGCCCGAGACCAGCACCGAATGGTCTTTATACGTGCGTTGCGCGCGTAGCACCGGCATCCACAAACCCATCCCCACAAACAGCAATAAAGAGCGGCAAAAGGCAGTCATCGTAATAAAGTAACAGATCAGACTGTAATATCCCCAAAAAAACGAAAACCGCTTCCGGTTTTAGCACAATCTTTCTATATTCGCAATCTCCATGAAGAACCTCCGCCGAGGCGGATACAATAATACCGTAAGTGCGGCGTTAATGGTATTCGAATCTGAAGGTTCTCCCCGGACCCCAATTCAATTGTCCTTCTGAAAGACAAATCAAACGCACTATGCAAGTGAAAAATTTCGTAATCCTCTTATCCTCGGCAGCGATGCTCTCCTCCTGCGGCATCCTGGGCAAGAAGAACAAAGGTGGTAAGTCCGACGTCACGGGCTGGAACTACAACGACAAAAAGATGGGCGGCTACCAGGTAGCCAAGGCGAAGGACCAGGGCACGGGCCCGGGCCTCGTATTCGTTCCCGGCGGTACCTTCACCATGGGCCAGACGGAAGAAGACGTCATGGGCGACTGGGCGAACATTCCCCGCCGCGTGACCGTTCCCTCCTTCTATATGGACCGCACCGAGGTGGCCAACGTGCACTACCGCGAGTACCTGTTCTGGCTGAACCGCATTTTCCCCGCCGACGACCCCGCCAACAAGAAGATCCTCGACGCCGCCCTCCCCGATACGATGGTATGGCGCTCCGAGCTCAGCTACAACGAGCCCCTCGTAGAATATTACTTCCGTCACCCCGGCTTCAACGACTACCCGGTGGTGGGCGTGAGCTGGAAGCAGGCCCACGACTTCTGCCTGTGGCGCTCCGACCGCGTGAACGAAGGCATCCTGATGAAGAAAGGCTATGTGTCCGCCCAGGGCATCGCCTCGCAGCAGCAGGAGCAGAACTTCACCACGAAGTCGTACCTCCTCGGTCTCTACCAGGCCCAGCCCGGCAAGACCGCAACCTCCAAGAAGAACCCGCTGAAGACGCCCCAGGGCACCCCGCGCACAAACGTGACGATGGAAGACGGTATCCTGATGCCCGACTACCGCCTGCCCTTCGAGGCCGAGTGGGAGTACGCGGCCTACGGCTACGTCAACAACAACCCCCGCCCCTCCAAGAAGGAAGGCAAGCGCGGCGAGGAACTCGTGACCAACAAGCAGGTGTATCCCTGGACGGCCAACATGAACTACAGCGGCCTCCGCGAAACGAAGCACGGCTCCTGGCATGGCCAGTTCATGGCGAACTTCAAGCGTGGCGCCGGCGACAACGCCGGTGTGGCCGGTGGTCTTAACGACCGCGCCATCTACACCGCGCCCGTTCAGTCGTTCTTCCCCAACGGCTTCGGTCTCTACAACATGGCCGGCAACGTGAGCGAGTGGGTATCCGACGTATACCGTCCCCTCACCTCCCTCGATGCCGACGACGTAGCGCCCTTCCGTGGCAACAAGTTCATGAAGCTCTATAAGAACGGTAACGGCGAAGCCGAGATCGACTCCCTGGGCCGCGTGAAGATGGAAGCCGTGACCGACGAAGAAAGCAAGACCCGCCGCAACTACCAGCGCGGCAACGTGATCAACTTCCTCGACGGCGACACCCTCTCCGAAGCCTCCTACGGCTACGGCAAGACGACCCTCGTTTCCGACAAGAGCCGCGTCTACAAGGGTGGCTCCTGGAACGACCGCGCCTATTGGCTGAGCCCCGGCACCCGCCGCTACATGGAAGAAGAGCAGGCGTCGAGCATGGTCGGCTTCCGTTGCGCCATGGACCGTATGGGCAGCCCCGAAGGCCAGGGCCGCAAGACCGGCAACTACTGGAAAGCCCGCAAGCAGAAGCGCTAATCACGTTTCAACAGATAAAGAAAAGCCCCGACGCAGGTCGGGGCTTTTCTTTATCTGTTGGTCTATTGGTCTATTTGTTTATTGGTAATTGGTCGCCTACAGAGCAGATGTCGTTGAGGTAACCGGGAAGCGTACTTTTAATACGCCTGACCGTCTCTCACTGCCACAACTAATCCATCAATGCCCACCTTTCGAAAACCCATGGCTAAAGCCATGGGCTGGTAAAAATCGAAAACCCACGGCTGAAGCCGTGGGCTAGTTGGCACCCAACCTTTAAAACCCTCAAAACCTCCAAAACCTCCAAAACTCAATCTCCTATTCCCCCATTACCCCATTACCCCATTAGCATATTACCTTTGCTCATGTCTTCGATCGAACGTCTATACGAGCTGTACCGCAACTTTCCCTCGGTGCAGACCGACACACGCAAGCTGAAGGAAGGGGATCTGTTCTTTGCCCTGAAAGGACCCAACTTCAACGGGAATACCTTTGTGCAGCAGGCCCTCCAAACGGGCGCGGCCGCCTGTGTGATCGACGAGGAGGCCTATGCGGTTGACGGGAAGACCTTCCTGGTGCCCGACGTGCTCACGGCACTACAGGAGCTCGCCCTGCACCACCGCAGCCGGTTCCGCATCCCCTTCATCGGCATCACCGGCTCCAACGGAAAGACGACCACGAAGGAACTCATTCACGCGGTGCTATCGTCGAGCTACCGTACTTATACCACCGAAGGCAACCTGAACAACCACATCGGCGTTCCGCTCACGCTCCTCAAGGTGCGCGATGATGCCGAATTCGCCATCATCGAGATGGGGGCCAACCACCAGAAAGAGATCGCGGCTTATTGCCGCGTGGCGCTGCCCACGCACGGCCTCATCACCAACTGCGGCAAAGCCCACCTCGAAGGCTTCGGCGGCGTGGAAGGCGTACGCAAAGGCAAGGGCGAGCTCTTCGACCACCTGCGCGCTACCGGCGGCACCGCCTTCGTGAACTGGGACTACGACTACCTCCATACCATGAGCACCGGCATCGTGGAGCTCGTAACCTACGGCACGCACGCGGCCGCCTACACCGGCGATGCCGTGCAGTCTGATCCCTTCCTCGAAGTGGCGTTTACGCGCGGCTTCGAAGGAACGGTCCGCACGCAGCTCGTGGGCGGCTATAACCTGCCCAACGTGCTCGCCGCCGTGGCCATCGGGCGGCACTTCGGCGTGGCGCCCGAAAAGATCCGGGAAGCCCTCGAGGCCTATACGCCGTCCAACAGCCGCTCTCAGCTCGTGCAGAAAGGCTCCAACCGCATCATCCTCGATGCCTACAACGCCAACCCGAGCAGCATGCGCCTCGCCATCGAGAACTTCGCCCGCGCGGGCGGCGGGCGCAAATGGCTCGTGCTGGGCGCGATGGCCGAGCTGGGTGAAGAAAGCCTTGCCGAGCACGAGGGCATAGCGTCCCTGATCGCCGAATATCCCTGGCAGGAAGTGTTGCTCGTAGGCGGCGACTTCGGGAAGATCGATCACCCGTACCGCCGCTTCGCCACCGCGCAGGAGGCCGGCGCCTGGCTGAAGGAGCAGAACGTGCAGGACGCGCAGCTGCTGGTGAAAGGCTCGCGCAGCACCGGTATGGAGCAAGTGCTCGACTACCTATAAGCTTTCCCCGATGCATCCCGAAGGCGCCACCCGTGGCTATTTGTCTACCCTGCTCGGCTGCTACTGCCCGCGCTGCCGCAAAGGGGCGCTCTTTCAGCACCCGGTGTCGCTACGCGTGGGGCGCAACATGGAGATGCACCGCGCCTGCCCGGTATGCGCACAACCCACGGAGATCGAGGTCGGCTTTTACTATGGCACCGGGTACGTGAGCTACCTCATCGCCGTGGCCATCAGCGCCCTGTCGTTCCTGCTCTGGTGGCTGCTCATCGGCTTCTCGTTCTCCGACCGCCGCTTCTTCTGGTGGCTGGGCTGCAACTCGGTGGGGCTTCTGCTGGGGCAGCCCTGGCTGATGCGCTTCTCCCGCGCCTTCTGGCTCTCCTGCTTCGTTTCGTACGACCCGCACTGGCGCACCAACCCGCCCGATGCCGGCGAGCGTCATAATGCGGAGCAAGCCAATAACTGGTGACCTCACCCCCAGCCCATCCCCCGGCCCCTTCCCCAAGGGAAGGGGTGACTCTGTGGAACGGAACTTATTACTCCTGCTTTTCCCTGGTGGAAGTGCGTATGCTTTCCGGTGCTTGCGTTCTTCCTCCCGATGCCAATGTCATACAAATCTTACACGTACATCACAAACGCCGCTACGGGTAGACCGAATGCTGTGTCTCATAATGCCTCCACCCACGCTCATCGTATCGATCATAAGAATCCGCGTGCTTTCTCTCCATTCCTTGGTCCTTATTTCCTGTTCGCATTATCTCTATTTGCTTACTACCCCATTAGCACATTACCCCATCAGCACATTACCTCATCAGCACAGTACATTTGCCGCGATGCTATTTTACTACGGGATCCTCGCCGCGCTATTCTGGACCGGCCTTGCAGTGGCGCTCACCTATTACCGCCGCCGCATCCCGTTCCTGGCTGATGTGGCACCGGAGCCAGGCACCGAAGCCGTGGCCCTCATCATCGCCATCCGCAACGAGGAAGCCGACCTCCCCGGGGCGCTCGACACGCTGGTGCGCCTCCGCTACCCGAACCTGCGCATCCTGCTGGTCAACGACCGCTCCACCGACGGCACGGGCGCCATCCTCGCCGACTATGCCCAGCGCTACCCGCAGCTGCAGGTACGTACCATCGCGGAGCTGCCGGCCGGCTGGCTCGGGAAGAACCACGCGCTCTACGAAGGCTACCGCGCCAGCAGCGAAGAGTGGATCCTCTTTGCCGACGCCGATATTCAATTTGCCCCCGACACCCTCCTGCAGGCTCTTACCTGGAGCCGCCGCCACCGGCTCGACCACCTCACGCTCCTCCCCTACGTGCGCTCCCGCTCCGAAGCCCTGAATGCGCTCCTCTCCACCTTTGCCACGATGCTCGAGATGCGGCAGCGCCCCTGGGCCGTGCGGGATCCCAAGAGCTCGGCCACGATCGGCGTGGGCGCGTTCAACCTCGTGCGCCGCAGCGCCTACGAGCGCGCCGGCACGCACAAAGCCCTCGCCCTCCGCCCCGACGACGACCTGCAGCTCGGCGCCCGCATCAAGGCCTCCGGCGGCCGCTGCGACGCCCTCTACGGGCGCGGCGCCATCGCCCTCGAATGGTACGACAGCGTGGGAGCCTTCGTAGACGGCCTCATGAAGAACATGTTCTCGGTATACAACTACCGCCTGCCGCTGCTGCTGGTGGCCGGCGTGCTGCCCACCCTCCTGTTCCTGGTGCTGCCGCTCCCGCTGCTGGTGCTCTTCGGCGGTCCGCGCGAATGGATCCTCGCTGCACTGGTGCTGCTGGGTCAGCTCGGTGCCGTGGGTACGGGCCGGGGTAAGTACAGCCGCCTCGGGCACGGATTGCTGGTGCCGGCAGCCGGGGCCGTGCTGGTATGGGTGATGCTGCGCGCAGCGGTCACCAACCTGGCGCAGGGTGGCATCTGGTGGCGCGGGCACTTTTACCCGCTTTCGGAGCTCCGTGCCGACAAGGGCGAAAAAAATTGGTAGCTTGATTACAAAACCACCGGCAGCCGGTACTAATGAATAAAGGTTCAACGATCGACACCGACATCGAACTCCTGGCACTGCTGCGCGACCGGCGCCGCGCGGGCGAAGGCATCGCCCGGCTGTATGCTACCTATGCGGCGGATATGGCGGCCCTGGTACAACGCCACGGCGGCACGTACGACGACGGGCAGGATGTGTTCCAGGAAGTAGCGCTCGCCTTCGTATACAGCGTGCAGGACGGACGGTACCGCGAAGAGTCGGGCATCCGGACCTTCCTGTTCGCCATGACCCGCAACAAGTGGTTCAACGAGCTGCGCCGCCGCGGCCGCGCACAGGACCGGGCGGCGATCTTCGAGCAGGAGCGCGACGCGCTGCCGGAGAGTGCCACGCAGCTGCTGGAGCACAAGGAGGCGAGTGCAGGGCTGCAGGCAACGCTGGAGCGGCTTGGTGCAGGCTGCCGCGAACTGCTTACCGGCTTTTACTACGCGGAGCGCTCCATGCGCGAGCTCGCCGCCGACCTTGGCCTTGGCAGCGAGCAGGTGGCGCGGAACAAGAAGCACCGCTGCCTGAAAAAGCTGTCGGAACTGATCGAATCGGAACCTGCCCTCGCCCAACAACTAAAAAACCTGCTGTATGCCCCTTAGTGATACCGATGAAGAACTGCTGATCCGCTATCTCGACGGCGCGCTTGACCCCGCCGAAGAAGCTTCCCTGCAGACCCGCCTCCGCCAGGAGCCCGAGCTGCAGGCAGGCTACGAGCGGTTGCGGCTCGCTGCCCGCGCGCTGCACTGGGGAGCGCTGAACGAGCAGGTGGCGGCCGCACGCAGGCAGCACGAGGCGATCCCCGCAGAAGCCACCGCACGAAAAGAAGCACCGGTGCGGCCGCTGCGCTGGCTGCGCCCCGCACTCGCCGCGGCCGCCGTGCTCGCCGGACTCTGGATTGGCATCCGCTGGTACGACAGCACGCACCTGACGCCGAACCAGGTATACACGCGCCATTTTATCAACTACGATCTTTCGGCGCAACGGGGAAGCGATACCGCGTCGCCGATCGAGGCGGCATACGCACAGGAGAAATACGGACAGGCATATGCGCTGGGAAAGGAGCCGAACAGCCGCTTGTCGCCCCAACAACGGCTGCTCGTTGGCCTCTCTGCCCTGCACCTGAACCGGGCCTCCGAAGCGGCGGCGCTGCTGCAACCCCTTGAAGGAGGACCGTTTGCGGAAGACGCGGCCTATTACCGCGCACTCGCCCTCATCAAACTGAAACGCCCCCTCGAAGCACTGGACCTGCTGCTCCCGATCCGCAACAACCCCGCACACCTGTATCACGGCCGGGTGACCGAAGAGATGATCAGGCAGGTACAAACACTTGACTAACGAGGGCCACGTAATCGATAATGAGCATCAAAAAAGCGGCGATTGCCGCTTTTTACATTTGCTGGAAAGGCATGCACCCGTAATTATACGGTCGGCCAAAAAACCCACTCATGGGAAGCGGCTCCTCCTCCGCCTCCAACCGATCCAGAGAAGTACCAGCAGCGCGGCTGCCAGCCCACTGGTAAGCCAGGGCATCCACCGCGTATCCCGCGCCTCCGGCAATGCACCCGAGTACACCAGGTGCGCCCAGTATGCCGGAAGCTTCCGGCGCGGGTGCACTTTCGGGTCGGCGAGGTAATCGCGCTTGGCCTGCTGCAACGCTGCATCGGGGGCATCGCCTTTTTCAAGATAATGGTGCACCCTTCTTATGATGGCCGCGGTGGCTTCGTCGTCGGCCTTCCAGAGCGAGGTAATGATGTTCGAGCAGCCGGCGTAGGCGAAGGCACGGCTCAGGCTGAGCAACCCCTCGCCCCGCACCAGCGCCCCGCTGCCCGTTTCGCAGGCACTGAGGATGATGAGGCGGTTGCGCCGCAGCTGCAGGTCGTAGATCTCTCCGGCATAGAGCAGCGCAGCCTCAGGTTTTGAAGCCGCCCAGGGTGCAAAAGCGATGTACGAGAGCGCGGGCTGCTCCGTATTGGCCACGGCATGCGTGGCGAGGTGCACGATATCATAGCGGGCCACCTCGTCGAGAAAACGCTGCCGGGTGGCGTCGGCACCGGTCCAGGCACGGCCCGCGCCGGAGGGTATTTCTACGGATGTCGCCGGCAGGGCAGCAAACGAGAGGCCACCGCCGGAGAAGCCGCTGCGGGCAAATGGCGCGAACGCCAGGACGCGCGCGTCGCCCAGCGCCAGCCGCTCTTTCTTCAGCAGCGCCGTGGAATACTGGTATTGCACGCGGTGGTCTTCGACCACATAGCGCGCGCCGTCGTGGAGCACTTCGAACGGCAGGTAGTGCAGCTCGTCGTCGGCAATGATCAGCAGGCGCTTCTGTGGCCCGCGCACCGGCCCCAGCAGGAGGCGGTGGAGGCGCTGCACCGCAGCAGCATCCGTGCGGACACTGTCGGGGACGCGCAGGCTCCGTACAAGGGCCTCGAGCTCGCGGTGGAAGCCGGCATAAAGCGGTTGCTGCAGCCCGGTGAAGCCATCACGCGTAAGCGCAAAGGTCGTAAGCTGGTTGCCCGCGAGGTGAAAGGAAAGAAGACGGGTATCGTTATCGAGCAAGTCCTGTTGCAGGTGCTTTACGGAGGGCAGCTCCGGGAGCGCCAGGGGATGACGTTCGGCACGTTGTCGCCGCAGCTTCCCGAGCGCGATCTCGCCGCTGCGGATGGCCGCCTCCGCGGTCGCCCGCGTTGCTGAATCCTGGCTGCGCTGTGCCCGTAGCGACCAGCGTGTGATGTCGGCCCGCAGTGCCTGCTCCCGCTGCCAGAGCGTGTCGCCGCCCCGCGCATTGCGCCAGGTCCCTTCGTTGTAGGCCAGCACCGCAGCCTTGTTTTGCTGATCGAACGTAAACGCGCCCTCGAGGTACTGCGTGTTGCCGGTGCTCCGGTAGAGTGCAAACGCCAGGTCGATCGGCTTGCCATGCACCGTGTACCGCGCCTTCTGCAGGAAGAGCCTTGCCTCGTCGCTTTCATACGTATGGCCAATATGGTCTACGAGTGCGAAGGCGGAGCGATAGGCTGCGAGTGCCGCATCGCCGCGCACCAGCGCGCCGCCACGGGCATATTGTTCCTGCAACACTTCCGCCTTGGCAAGCAGCGCCTGGAATACGTTGAGATAGGGAAAGAGGCCGGAATACCGCGTCGGGTTATCAGCCACTTGTGTGCCGGTGAAGGCAGGATAGAATTGATGCAGCGCCCCCTGGTAATCGGCAAGCGCGGCGTCGTACCGGCCCAGCATGCGGGCGAGGTCGCCGCGCAGCTTGAGGCTCTGGCCAAGCGCCGTCGAAGGCCGGTCGCCGTTGTAGCGGCGGCCCAGGGTCATCGCTTCCACGATGTGCCTTGCCGCCGAATCGGGTTGCCTGTTTTCGAGAAAGGCCTGCGCGAGGTCGTTGTGGAGGCCGGCGGCGCGGGCATCCCCGTAGTGCACCTGCCGGAACAGCCGGATCGCCTCGGCGGGCGCGCCCTGCCGCAGGCGGATGATGCCCATCACGTTGCGGATCTCGTTGGCATGTGCGCCGTAGGCAAGCAGCTCGCGGTAGGCGGCCATGGCCTTGTCGTACTCCTCGAGCCGCACAAGCCCCGCGGCGATGTTGCTGCGGTAGTTGACGTACTGCGCGGCGTAATAGGGATGACTGCGCGGAAGCACCTCGAGCGCCTTCTCGAAATAATTGCGCGCCTGCCGGTAGTTGCCGGCCTCGAAAAAGATCGCACCCATATTGTTGTACAGCCGCTCCGACTCGTGAAGCGGCTTGGGGTAGGCTGCCTGCACCCGCTCCGCCAGGTCAAAGTAGTACCGGGCGCTGTCGAGCCGGCTGTGCGCATAGGAGATGATGCCACAGAAGATATACGGACGGAACAGGAGTGAATCGGGCAGCAAGCGGGCGCGTCGGTGTGCGGCGATACCGGCTGTGTAGTGTGCGAGGGCGCGGGTGTTATCGCCGAAGTATTGCTCGAGCTCTCCCGCCTTGATATGCGCCGCGAGCAGCAGCGAATCGGATGTACGCCCCGGCGGCAGCGGCTCCCGGAGAAAGGCCTGGAAGCCTTGCAGCGCCTTCCGGTTGAGGCGCTCCTCGGCCGCCTCGTCGGTAAGCCCGCTCAGGAGCGCCTGCCCGTAGTAGCGGTCGGCTTCGGTGAAGCGCGCCCGCGCGGCAGGGGGCACCTGGGCCAGCGCAGGGCAGCCGGCAGCCAGCAGGAGGAAGCATAAGGTTACGGAACGCCACACGCCCTAAAGTTCCTGCTTTAGCGGCAATGCGCAATCGCCCGCCCCGCCGCCGCAGGCAATTCGTATGTTCGTGGCGTGAAACGCCTCCTGCCGCTACTGCTATTCCTCACCGCCTGCCGCTCCGATATGACGAAGACCCATGCCTTTCGCCTGAAACCGGGCGCCGACCTCCGTAAAGAGCTACAAGCCTATGCCGACCGGGCCGGCATCGAAGCTGGCTGGATCGCTACCTGCGCGGGTTCGTTGACCTCCTACAACATTCGCTTCGCCAATCAGCCCGACGGATCCCGGGGCGACGGCCACTTCGAGATCGTAAGCCTCAGCGGCACGGTATCGAAGAACGGCTCCCATATTCACCTATCCATTGCCGACAGCACCGGCCGCACGATCGGTGGGCACCTGCTCGACGGCAATCTCATCTACACCACCGCCGAGATCGTGCTGCAGGAAGACACGGGGCTCCGCTTCACCCGCGAAAAAGACGGCACCACGCCTTGGGAGGAGCTGCAGGTGCGGCCGAAGGAGTAGGGTTCGCTGCGCTCACCGTATGCACGCAGCGGCGCGGCGAAGGGCGGCGCGGCGAAACGAATGTTGCGTAGAGACGCATATCGCACGGCGCCACCCGTTGCCTCAGCGTACCAGGATAGAAAAAAGCGTTTCCGTCATCATGTACTTTTCAAAAGGGCGTTGCGTCGCCGCGCCGTTGCGTGAATAGGCCGCTAGCGGCCGGTTCATCAAACAAGAAAGGCGCACTTCGTGCGCCTTCCAAATCACTGACTAAACTACCTATAAGCTTACCGGGCAACGCACCTTGTTGGCCGAGGAGCTGCGCACGTTCAGGAAGTTGCGGTACTGCACGGTCAGCTCAAAGCCACCCCGCAGCGTCGAGGCCTTCGTCAGCTTGCTCACGTTCATGTCGTAGGTAAGCCCCACCCCCCAGTTGTAATAATCGAGCTTCACCACGGGCACCACCGCGTCGCCCCAGCGGTAGAAGCCGCCGAGCGAAAGGGCGACACCGTAATCGTCGTCGGCCTCGAAGAGCCCGTGGCGGTACATGGCCCCGCCCTGGAACTGCCGGTGCCCGCCCTGGAAGAACAGGTCGCCGTAAAGGATGACGCGGTCGAGGTCGCTGGTGGGTGCCGAGAGGCCCGCGTTGATCATCAGCTTCTGGTTGAGGCGGATGTCGCTGGCCGCATCGAAAGCCACCTTTGGCTGGTTGAAGTGAAAGAGCGCGACGCCGGCATAGTAGCGGACATCATAGCCCAGCACAGAGCTGAAGGTGATGCCGGCGCCCGCGTCCATATACGTGACGTTGGAGGCGGGCAGCCGCTGCCGCGTGGGATTGGTGGGACTATATGCGCCGTTCACGAACTGGTCGGAGAAGGTGAGCGCAGCCGCATCAAACCGCTGCTGCACCCAGCCACCGATAAAGCCCGCGGAGAGGTAGGTATCGGTTTCGCCGTTGAGCGATTTATGAAAGGCCAGCACCGGCAGCGCCTGTGTGCGGCTGAGCCTCGAGTCGCCGGCCACGTCCTGCGTCAGCTGCATGCCTACCGCGAAGTAGTTGTCGGAGTTGGCGCCCGCGCCGAGGCGCAGCTCCGTGCCCAGCGAGGCCGTCTTGAACGGCGTGGTCACAGAGCCCCACTGGCTGCGGAAGGCGGCCGTGCCGCGGATATCACCGCGGAAGGTGCCCGCCAGCGCGGGGTTCCGCAGCATCGGCAGCTCGTAGAACTGCGAAAAGTTGATGTCCTGCGCTTCCGCCGTCATGGCGAGGGCCAGCAGCCCCGCCCCCATCAGTATCTTTTTCATGGCGATCATTTTAACAAGGTTACGTTTCCTTTATAGGTATAGGGTGTATGGTTCTCGCACAGTACTTCTACGGTGTAGACGTATACGTCCGGGCTTGCCGGCACCCCGCGGATGCGGCCGTCCCAGCCAGCGGTGACGTCATTGGCATTGACCGCATTCTTTTCGAACACGAGCTCGCCCCAGCGGTTGAAGATGCGGAAGGTCTTTACGCGCGCGATGCCTGAGCCCTGCACGAAATACACGTCGTTGACCCCGTCGCCGTCGGGCGTGAAGGCATTCGGCATGAATACCTGCGTCTCCTTGCAGAAGGCCTTGATGCGGAGCGTGTCGGTGGCCGAGCAGCCATACGGCGTCGTCACCATCACTGAGTAGGTGACGTCGTTGCGGATCGTGGCGAAGGGCAGCGGGCAGTTGCTGCAGCTAAGGTCCGTAGCGGGCGACCAGGCCCAGTCGCGGATCGGCCCGTTGACGACCACCGTGTTGAGCGGCTGCCGCGAACCGGTGGCGAGCACGAGATCAGGACCGAGGCTTACCGTCGGGTAGCGCCCTACGGCTACGGTCACGAAGGCCGTATCGGTAAAGCAGTCGGCGCCGTCGAAGCCCACCACGCGGTAGGTCACCGTATTGGCCGGCCAGGCAAGCGGGTTGGCGATGTTGGTAGCGCTGAGGCTGATGTTCGGCGACCATTCGTAGCGCGTGGCGCCGCTCGCCAGGAGTCGGCTCGTGTCGCCGATACAGATGCTGTCGTTGGCCGATACCGTCATCGCGAAGGGCTGCATCACCGTGACCAGCACGGTATCATAGCCCGGGCAGCCCGAAGCATTGTAGCCTGCCACCATGTAGCGGGTGGTGGTGGTGGGCGATGCCACCGGGTTGGGACAGGTGAAGCAGCTGAGGCCCTGCGGCGGGTCCCACTCATAGCGCGTCACGCCGGCGCCGAAGGCACTAAGCTGAACCGAGTTGCCGCGGCACAGCACCGCATCGGGCGGCGTAGCGGTCACCACCGGCGAAGGCCGCACGGTGATGGCATGGAGGGCCGTATCGGCGCAACCGTTCACCGTGCGTACGATGAGGCGGATGTTGTACGTACCCGCAGCCGTGAAGTTGGTGACGAAGGGGTTGCTGTTCGACACGATGGTGCCGTTGACCGTCCACTCATACAGTGCAATGGCATCCACCGACTGCACGTTGGCGGTGAAGGTCGTATTGATACGGGCGCAGCCGAGGGCGTCGGCGGCGATGCCGGCCTGCGGAATACCGTGCACCACCACATCCACTACCTTGTAAACCGTATCGGAGCAACCGCTGTTGGAGATCACGATCTGCTGGATGTTGTACTGCCCGCTGGTGGTATACGTATGAAGCACATTTCCACCGGTTCCGGTGGTATTGTCGCCGAAGTTCCACTTCACCTCACGCACCCCGAAGAACACGTTGGACGTATCGCGGAAGGTCACCGTGGTGCTGCCGCATACGCGGTCCTGCGTGGCGGTAAACCCGCTGATGAGCCGGTCCACCTTGATGGTATCAAGACCCGCGAGCGGCACGCGGCAACCCGCCGTAGAGGCAAGCGTCACCGAGGGCACAAAGGTGCCGGGCGCGGGGTAGGTGTAGAAGATGAAGGGCTGTGCCGCGAGCGTGGTCTGGGTTACGCCGTTGCCGAAGTTCCAGATCAGCGTATCCGTGTTGACCAGGTTAGCGGCATCGAAGCGCACGGTGCGCGGGCCGCACACGAAGCCACCGGCATACTGCAGCTGTCCGCCCGGCGCATTGACGCGGATAAGGCGCTGCGCCTCGTAGGTACAGCCACCCGGTGCGATGCTTGTGAGCCGGGCCAGGAAGGCACCCGTGCGGGTATAAGTATGCGTTACGTTGTTGCCGGTGCTGCTGTTGCCGTCGCCGAAGTCCCAGGTCACCACCGCGGCGGGCCCATTCGGGTTGCTGAAGGAGACGGTAAAGGGTACGCAATTCGTAAGCGAATCGCTGACCGTGATGCCGCCAGGCATAGAGGCCCGAACCTGTATGGGCACCCGCACCGAGTCGGTGCACACGTTGCCCGGCCCGTTGATGCGGAAGGCCACGAGCACCACCTCGTATACCCCCGGCGTGCTGTAGGCATGCGTGGGATTGGTCAGCGTAGACACGTCGCCGTCGCCAAACTTCCACAGGTAGGAAGTGGCGCCGGCAGTGTTGTTGGTGAAGTGGATGGAGTCGCCGATGCACACGATGTTCTGGCTGGCGGTGAAGGCCGCTGCCGGCTTTGCGAACACGTTGATCGTGAGCAGCATCGTCGTATCGGTACAGCCATTGAAGGCCTTCAGTTGCACCGTATACGTGCCGGCGTTGAGGTACTGATGCGTTACCGTGTCGATGCCCTGGGTGGTGCTCAGCGTGTTGCCGTCGCCGAAGTCCCACTGGAAGCCCGTGGCGCCCACCGTATTGTTGATGAAGTTGACGGTATGCGGGGCGCAGCCGTTGGCCTCCGTGCCGTTCACCGCCATGAACAACTGGATCGGGTTGGGCGACACGATGATGGAGTACGTGGCCGTGTCGGTACCGCACTGGTTGCGCGCGATCAGCTTCACGTAAAAGGTATCGACCACCGCCGTATGGAACACATGCTCCACCGCATCGCGGGTGGCGCTGTTCACGAGGGTGCCGTCGCCGAAATCCCAGGTGTAGTTGTTGCCATGGCCAAGCGAGGTGTTTGCAAACCGGACGCGCATCGGCGAGCAGCCGGTGGTACGATCAGGCGTGAAAAGCGCGCGCGGTTTCGACGACACCGTGATGTTCATCTGGAACACACTCGTGTCGCACTCGTTGAAGGCTTTCAGCACCACCGTATACACCGTATCGTTGGCGGTCGGCGCCGATGGGAACACGATGGTGCCGGGTTGTGCTGTATTGACGAATTGCCCGTTACCGAAGTTCCACTGGTAGCGGAACGTATCGATCAGCGCCGTCGTGTTCGTAAAGGTTACGCTCAAGGGACCGCAGCCGCTCGTCCGGGAGGCCGTGAACCCGGCGACTGCCTTAGGCAGGGTGCGGAACGTATGCTCGGTGCTGTCGGGCTTGCAGCCGAAGGCGCTTACCGAAACCATCTTCAGGGTCACCGCCGTAGCCGGCGTGGCGATCGTATAACCCGGGAAGGCTCCCGTAGAAGTACCGATCAGCACGTTGTCGACATACCAGTTGTAGGAGCCGTTGCTCGAGCCGGTCGACGTGTTCTGGATGTCGAGCACGAAGGGCCAGCAGGCCGTGTCGCGCGCGAACGTGAACCGCGCATCGGCGTCGGGGTTGATCACCACTTCGATCGCCGTACGCGGGCCTTCGCATTGTGCGGCACTCGTCTGGCTTACGAAATAAGTGGTGCTGCCCGCCGTGGCCGTTGAGGGCACCGGCGCCGTTGCGGACGCCGTGCCCCCGGTTGCAGCGGTATACCAGTTGAGCGTTGCACCCGCATCCGGCGTAGCCGTCAGGGCCTGGGGCGTCGCGTCCTTACAATACACCACGGGCGTCGTTACCGCCGGCGCAGCGGGCAGTGGGTGCACGATGGCACTCAGCGTAGCGGGCTGCGAAGTGCAGTTGTTGAGCGTCACCGTCACGGTATAGGTGCCGGTCGCAGCCGTCGTCGCATTGGCGATGGAGGGGTTCTGCAGGGTGCTGGCAAAACTGTTGGGACCGCTCCAGGCATAGGTGCCGCCGGCAACGCCGTTGGCGCTTAAGGTAAGCGTGCTGCCGAAGCAGATGGGACTGTTGCTGCTCACCGCAGGCGCCGCGGGCGGGTTCGGATCCGTGAGCGTGAAGGGACCTACCTCGTTGGAAGGACAGCCATCGAGCGATACGCGCACCGCTTCGTACAGACCCGCATTGAGCGTCGTGATCGTGATCGTGCCGGAACCGTTGGGCGACACGTTGGTGACGGTCACCGGCGTGCCGTTATACAAGTAGCTCACGTTATATACACCGGCATCCAATCCACTCACCGAGAGCGTCCCGGTGGGCGTATTACAGGCAGTGGGGTTCGTGAACGAGCCGGCGATCACGGGGGTCGGCTTCACCACGGCCTGCGTAGTACCCTGCGACGAGCAGGAGCCCAGCGTTGCCGTTACCGTATAAATACCGGCGTTGGCCGCCGTGGCGCCCGGCACCGTCGGGTTTTGCTGCGCACTAACGAATACGGCAGGCCCGGTCCAGGAGTAGCTGACGCCGGGCGTTGCGGAAGATGCCGTCAACGAAAGGGTATTGCCGCTGCAGACCGCCGGGCTCGACGCCACGGGCACTTCGGGGGTGAGGTTCACCAGCACCGTGGTGCTGCCGGCGGCGGAGGTACAGCCGTTCAGGGTCGCCGTTACAGAGTAGGTGCCGGCACCGGCCATGGGCACGCCGGTGAGCACGGGGTTCTGCAGGTTGGAGATAAAGCCGTTGGGCCCCGACCAGCTATAGGTCACACCGGCATCGGAAGTAGCCGTCAGCGACAGGTTCGTGCCCGAGCACAGCGGCCCGCTGTTGCTGACCACCGGCGTCGCAGGCGGGTTGGGGTCGGAGAGCGTGAAGGGACCAACTAGATTGGACGGACAACCATCAAGGGTAACGGTGATGGCGTCATAGACGCCTGCTGCCAGGTTCGGGAGCACGAGGGTACCCCCGGCCAAAGGAGTTTGACCCGTAAGCACCCGGGGGCTCCCGTTGGCCGTATAGCTCACCGTATAGGTACCCGGTGTCGTAAGGCCCTGCAGCGTGATGGAGCCGGTAGCGGTGTTGCAGGTGGTCGGGTTGGAAGTGGCGGTTCCCGTGATCGCCGGCGTCGGCTTCACCGTTGCCGTAAAGCTGCGTGGCGCCGACGGGCAGGTACCGAGGGTAACGGTCACCGTATATATACCTCCGTTGGCGGCACTGGCGTTGGGGAACGACAGGTCCTGCAGGGTGCTTGTGAATCCGCCTGGCCCTTCCCAGGCATAGGTGAGCACACCCGGGGTGCTGCTGCCGGCGTTAAGCGTTAGCGTGCTGCCGCTACACACCGGTGCGTTGCTCGTGATGGTGGGTTGCGCGGGCGTCGGGCTCACGGTCACGGTCACCGTGCCGGCGGGCGAGGAGCACCCGGCCACCGTCACCGTTACCGAGTAGGTGCCGCTGGCCGCGGTAGTAGCCCCCGCGATCGTTGGGTTTTGTGAATTATTGCTGAAGCCGTTCGGGCCGCTCCAGGTATAGGTGGCGTTGGTTACGTTGCTTGCGGTCAGGAGGAGGTCGTTGCCGGCGCAGATCGGGCCGTTGGCGCCTGCCGTAGGCGCAGCAGGCGGGTTGGGGTCCGACAGCGTGAACGGACCGGCCTCGTTCGAGGGGCAGCCGTCGAGCGACACGCGGACGCGGTCGTAGGTAGCGGCCGGAAGGCCCGTGATGACGAAGGTGGAACCCGTGACCGTCTGGCCGGGTAAGGATACCGGGGCGCCGTTCTTCTCGTAGAACACATTATAGGTACCGGCCGTGAGCCCGCTGATCGTGATGGAGCCGGTAGTAGAGGCGCAGCTGCTGGGGTTGGCGGCGGTGGCGCTGATGACGGGTGTCGGTTTCACGGTAGCCGTTACGCCGGCCTCCGAAAAGCAGCTGCCGAGCGTGGCCCGTACCGTATAACTACCGGAAGCGGTGGTGGCGGCGTTGCTGATCGACGGAGCCGCGACGGCGGATGTAAAGCTGTTGGGGCCGGTCCAGCTCCAGCTGACGCCCGCGGTGCTGCTGCTGGCGCTGAGCAGCAGGGTATTGCCGCTGCATACTGCCGGCGCGGATACCGTTGGCGTAGCGGGTGTGGGGTTCACCGTCACATCCACCGTGCCCGCCGGTGAGGAGCAACCGGCTACGGTCACCGTTACCGAATAAGTGCCGGTAGCAGCCGTGCTGGCCGTGGTAATGACCGGGTTTCGGATGGCGCTGCTGAAGCCGTTGGGTCCGCTCCACGAATACGTCGCATTCCCCACCAGGCTGGCGGTGAGCTCGAGGTCGCGGCCGGAGCAAAGGGGGCCGTTGGCGCCGGCCGTTGGTGCGGCGGGCGCGCTCGGGTCGGAAAGAGTGAACGGACCTACCTGGTTAGAGGGACAGCCGGTGCGCGTCACCTGTATCTCGCTGTAGGTGGCGGCGTTGAGGTTCGGAATGGTGAAGGTGGAGCCGGTGACCGACTGGTTGGGCAGGCTCTGGCCGCTGCCGTTCTTTTTGTATGTGATGGTATAGGTGCCGGTGCTCAGCCCGCTGATGACGATGGAGCCGTTGGCGCCGCCGCAGGAGGTCGGGTTGTTTGCCGCGGCCGTGATCGAAGGCGTCGGATTGACGGTGGGCGTCACCGTGGCCGTAGAAGTACAGGCGCCCAGCGTCACCGTCACCTTGTAGGCGCCACCGTCGGTGGTGCTTGCATTCGGAATGGAGATATCGGCCGTGTTGGCGATGAAGCTGTTGGGACCGGTCCAGCTGTAGGTAACGCCGGCCGTGCTGCTGCTTGCAGAAATGCTGAGGGTGTTGCCGCTGCAGACGTCGGGGGCCGATACGGTAGGCGTTGCCGGGGTCTGGTTCACCGTGGCGTTGACGGTACCGGTGCCCGAAGTACAACCGGCCACGGTGATGCTGAGGCTGTAGGTGCCGGTGGCCGCGGTGCTGGCATTCGTCACCGAGGGCTCGCGGAGGCTGCTCGAAAAGCCGTTGGGGCCGGTCCAGCTATAAGTGGCGCCGGCGCCGGCCGAAGGCACGCTCAGCTGCAGGGTGGCGCCGCTGCAGATGGGGCTGGACGCTACCGTGGGCACCGGCGTCGCCGGCGGGTTGGGGTCAGAGAGGGTGTGCGGGCCTACGGAAGCAGAGGTACAGTTGTTGCGCGTCACCGTGATATTACTGTAGGTGCCCGCACCGAGGCTGGTGATCGTGATAACGCCACCACTGACGGCCGTCATTGTTGCGGCTATAGGAGTTCCCGAGTTTTTGGTATATGTAACTGTATACGATTGACCAGCGATGAGTCCATTGAGGGTAATGGTGCCGTTGTTACCGCCGCAGGAGCTTGGGCTTACGGCGCTGGAGGTCGTGATACCCGGTGTTAGGTTTACCGTCACGTCGATCTTCGTGCGGTCGCTTTCGCAGCCGGTGGCATCGTCTTTCTGGCTAACGTAATAAGCGGTGGTGCCGGTAGCCGTGGTGGCCGGCGTAGGTGCCGTGGCGCTTCCGGTGCCGCCGCTGGCAACAGTGTACCACACGAGGCTGTGGCCGGCGCTTGCGGTAGCGGAGAGGGGGTTCGCCGTGGCGCCCTGGCAAAGCGTCACCGTAGTGGTGGCGGCGGGCTTTGCCGGCTTCGGGTTTACGGTGATGGTGAAGGTCTTGGTGGTTACACAGGTCACCGAAGTGGCCTTCATCGTGATGGTAGCCACGATCGGGCTGGCCGTCGTGTTGGTCGCTGTAAACGTGGGGAGGGTGGCTCCGGCACCGCTGCCGGAAAGCCCGATGGACGTGTGCGAGTTTGTCCACGCGTAGGTGACGCCTCCCGTAGCGCTGCTGGACGTCAGGCCGGAAACAGAAGCGCCGGGACAGGCGCTCACCGGCGCCGGCACGTTGAGATCGGGCGGCAGGCTCACGGCGAAATTGCGGGCGGCAGTGGTTGTACCGCACTCGTTGGTGGCGGCCAGGTCTACCGTATAATTACCGGAACTGTTATAGAGCACGCTACCGGGGTTCAGGTCCGTGGAGCTGGCCGGTGTGCCGCCGGTGAACGTCCAGGCGTACGTAAGCGGACTGCTGCCGCAGTTGGTCACCGTAGCGGAGGGAGCTTGCGTAAAGGGGGCGCAGCCGTTGGAGAGGCTGGGGAAGCTGATCGAAGGCTTTGATTTGACAACGACTGTTTTTGTGTCGTTGACCGTGGCGCAGGCGTTGGTAACCGACAGCCGTACGGTATAGGTACCGGGATTGGTGAACTGCAACGTAGCGTTGGTGGACGATGGGGAGGTCCCGTTGGTGAACGTTGCGCTGGAACCGGTACCGCAGTTGGTGGCTGAGTAAGAGGTCGACCAGCTGTAGCCAGCGGGTGTGCAGGCTGTGAGCGAGGTGGACGTGTTGGTGAAATTCGCCGTGAGCGGAGCGCAACCTGAAAGATTATCGGCTGTAAAGGTAGAAGAAGGTGTTCCGACAATGCAGATCTGACGGGTGGTGGTATCATTTCCGCAGGAGCCGGTAGCGATCAGCCGGATCGTATAGGTGCCGGGCACAGTGTACGCATGGCTGGGAGAGGTTTGAGTGGACGTGCCGCCGTCTCCAAAGTTCCAGTCATAGAGCGTTTCGCGGTTACAGCTCCCCTGGTTATAGCTTGGAACAGATGTGTTGGTGAACGAAACCGAGCTGTTGACGCAGGCGCTCAATGGGCTGTTGAATCTCGCCTTTGGCTTTTTGTAGATGGTAATGTTGTCCACCGTTGCATTCGTCGAACGGCAGCCGTTCGTTGCCGTCACTTTCACGATGAACTGCTGACCGGGCGAATTGCATGAGGTAGTGTCGAAGATGTGGTTGATCACCGCATTGGTCACCGGCGTGGTCCAAACGGTATCATCAGAGCCATCGCCGAAGCTCCAGGTATACGTGGTGCCCGGTGAGTTGAGATTATAGTTGCTCAGCGTGAACGGGAAACCGGTCGGCGCACACCCGGTAGTATTTCCGGGAGCCGAGATTCCCACGGCCGGGTTAGACTGGTTTACGACGTTGTAGGTTCTCGAGTTGTTGCAGTTTGTACCGATAGCCGTGATGACGAGCGGAAACTGTCCCAGGCTGGTGTACGTATGTGGGATCGGGAAGCTGGCCGCGGTAAGGCCTGTTTGCGTATTGCCATCACCCCAGTCAACGTTATAAGAAGTGATACAGGAAGCGCTGGGGGAAATGTTGTCGATCCTGACCGTAAAATTCGGATTCACCGTGGAGGGTGAGTTGTTGCAGTTGTTGAACTGATTGAACAGGTTTTGTATATCCTTCACCTGCACATCGGGCTTCTGCTTGATGCGCACCGTACGCGTCGCCGTTACGATACAGCCCTTGGCATCGGTTACTTTAACCGAAACCGTCGAATCAACGAAGCTGCAGCCGAAGGGAGGGTTGAATGTTTTGGTAACAGTCGCGCCGCTTGCCGTTGCGCCATTGCCGAAATCCCAAGTATAGGTAAAGGGCGCCGTGCCGGCTGCTGCCGTTGCGGTGAACACCACGTTGGTGCCGGCACAGGTGTTGTCATTCGTGAACGTGAAGCTTACGGTCGGGTTCGGGTTTACCGTTACCGACACCGTATCATAATGAATGGTCGTTGTTCCACTGGTCACGATAAGGCTGTACTGGCCGGTCTCGTTCGCTACGTAGGTAGCACTCGTGCCTGTTGCGATGTTTGCATTATCCTTTGTCCACTGGTAAACCGGGTTGGGTACACCGGGGGCGGAGGGTGTCAGGGTCACGATTCCACCCTGGCAGAGCGACGTGTTCTGAGGCGTGATCGTATACCCTGGATCCGTTGTGCGCTGTGTACTACTGATAGCGGATGCTTTCCGCTTGGCAGCATTCTTTTGCTGGCCGAAGGAAGATAGGGAGAGCAGTAACAATACGGTCACCTGGAGGGCCTGTCTCATAATGCAGTTGGTTGTGGGCATCTTTCAAAAAAGAATCTTGATTCTGGGAAGTGGCACTGGCGGTGCCGGGAAAATCGCCAATACTAGCCGTTTCCAGTAAAGCGCCCAATACCCTGCAGCGGGTATATGCAAGAACCCCGCTACAGGCCCCTTTCAGAGGGCTGCGCGAGGTCTCATAAGCATTGGTTGGACGCGGTAAAAGAGCCGCTTGGAGGGACTTTCCGGGCACGATTCCGCCGGGTCCAAAGAAACGAAAAACCGGTCGGGACAGCAAGAAAACATTAGTGAATTGGTGTATGTGTGTGTTGGATTGGGCTATTCTGTCCGTATCCGGATCGCGATCAATACGGCGCCTGCCCGAGGTAATTGCCTGCGGGGTCGTAGTTGGCCACGATGATCCAGGAGCCGTCGGGACAGCGTGCGGCACCCATGCCCACCTGTGTTGTGTGCCTCCAGATCATCTGTGTATAATGACCGGCCCCGTACCAGTTGGCAGCCGTGAGCACACCGTAGGTGAACTTGTTGATCTCGCCATACCAGGCCCGCGATGCAGAGGCGGCGTCGAATTGCGCGCCCGGCCCCCAGAACAGGTTCTCGCCGTAGGGAACGGCCTGGGCACCGGTGTCGGGCCGGTGCCGCATCCGGCATCCATTGCAGGCAAGGTGCACCGCCCACGACTGTGCTACTGCCGCCAGCTTGTCCGACCAGTGCAACGGAGGTACGCCCACCTCCTGCCGGGCAGCGTTGTGCATCAACAGGGCAGCCTGCGCTTCCGGGAAGCTGATGGCTGACCCGGTGCCCTGTGCGCCGGCAACAGACACGGAAGCGAGCAGCAAAAACAAGCACACAATACGCATAGAACGAGTTTGAACAACAAGTATCATCAAACGCACCGGACACTGCCTCATCCTCCCTTCCCCAGCCGGCCCTCAATCCGGGTATCCGGCACGAACCACAGGACCGCCACCGCCGTATACAGCAGCACACTCAACCACACGTTCAGGAAGGACGCACCGATGCCCGCTACGTACAGCAGCAGCGAAAGCCAGCCCTTGCCGTCGCGGCCGATGGCCTGCTCCAGCGTGGAACCCTTCTCGTGCACCCCGATGAGGGCCGTCGTCAGCCAGTGGTAGGCCAGGCCCGCCCCGAGGAGCACGACGCCATATACGATCACCGGCGCCTGGCTCCCGGGGTGCTCGCCCATCCACGCCGTTACAAAAGGCACCAGCGACAGCCAGAACAGCAGGTGCATATTGGCCCAGAGCACGCGCCCGCTGATGTGGTGGGCGGCCTGCAGGAGGTGATGGTGATTGTTCCAGTAGATGCCGATGTAGACAAAGCTTAACAGGTAACCTGCGAACACGGGGAGCAGCGGCCGGAGGTCCGACAGCTCGCTTCCATGCGGCACCTTGAGCTCGAGCACCATGATGGTGATGATGATGGCCAGTACACCGTCGCTGAAGGCCTCAAGCCGACCCTTTCCCATAAACGCAGATTTGACCGGGAAGATAAGCGCGAATGGGGTAATGTGCTGATGGGGTAATGGGATAATGGGATAATGGGGTAATGGGGTAATGAGAGAAAGGTTTTGGGGGGGTTGGAGGTTTTGAGGGTTGGGGTCAGCGCCGGAAAAGAAAGTCCGCGGCTGCGGGACTTTCAGTATTCCTTGTTCCGAACGATCCGGTTCAACATTCATTATTCAACATCCATTATTCGATATTCAATACGGCTTGACGCCGATGTAGTTGCCGCGCGGGCTGTAGTTGGCCACGATGATCCAGGAGCCGTTCCGGCATTGCGCAGCGCCCATGCCGAGGTGGGTACTGGCCTTCCAGACCATCTGGGTGTAATGCCCCACACGCGAATAGTTGCTTTCGGTGATGGGCCCGTAGCGGAAGTCCTTCTTTTCGCTGTACCAACTTTGCGATGCCTCGGTGGCGTCGAAGTAGCGGCCGCTGCCCCAGAAGATGTTCTCGCCGTGTTGCTGCGCCCACTCGCCACTCATCGGGCGGTGCTTCAACGCGCAGCCTTCCGCCGCCAGGTGATCGGCCCACTTCTGGGCGTAACCCGACAAATCGGCGGACCACTGCAGCCCCGGGGCGCCCACTTCGGCGCGGATCTTATTATGAAAATGAAGCGCTGCCACCGCTTCCGGCGGCGTGATGCGGGAACCCGAAGCGGGTGCCTGCGCCTGCACAAAGGCGGGCGCGGATAGAACGAGGAGGAGCAATAACGGGTTTTTCATGACGGTTCCTGTATTAACGTACCGGCACCCCGAAAATACACCGTGCCGGTGTGAATAATTTGGTAAACCGGCACCATCTGCTACCGCCGGCGGCGGTTCCGGCGCACCAGGTAGGTGATCAGCACAGCGACCCCGAGCAGCACGTAGGCCGAGTTCAGGAGCTCCTGCCGCGTAATGGGCCGATACACCTTCCGTGCAGCATCGGCGCTGCGCTCCGCGGCATCGCCGCCATAGCCATAAGTGAGCGAGTACCCGGCGCGCTCGCTCATGGCCGCGTAGGCCGTGCGGAACGCATCGAGCTCACCGGACAGCACATGATCGCGCTCGGACCGGAAGTCGTAGGTGAGCACTACGTGCTGTCCCTTGCCCCTTGCTTTGAACGTGTAGCGGTATCCCGGGCCGGAGAAGTCGTCGTCGGCATGATAGTCGCCCCAATCCTCGGGCAGCTCCAGCTCGATCTCCTCGCGGTAATGCGCCGGGAACACGAGCGACAGCGGTGCGCTGCGGTCGTCGTCAGCCGGCTTCTTGAACATGCCCCCGATCACGAAGGCGCTCAGCTCCAGCTTTTTGCGGCCCTCCTTCCCGGTCCAGGCGCCACGGAGCGTGTAATACTCCTGCACCACGAAGCGGTTGCCCGACTCGTGGTCGGTGTACTTGATGCTGTCAGAGCGCACCTTGTCGAAGTAAGCTGCGTAGTATTCCTGGTATTGCTTCTGCTTGTCGGCACGGCGGGTGTTCCCGAAGTCGGCGCGGAGCGCGTCGGCCGCGCTGCCCCGGTAGGTGGTGGTGACTTCGAGCCGTCCTGTTCCGCTCATGTCGGGGAACACGAAGCGCTCGTGCACATCGATGCGGGCCTTGTCCTGCAGCGGGATGTCGGTCAGCTCCCCGTTGCCTGGCGCCACCACGAGGCCGCACTGGTAGTCGGGGAAGGAGATGTCGTCGAGGGAGCCGCGCTGGTAGGTGCTGGTGGGGTCGAAGTAGTAGCTGCGGCCGTTGAGGCGTACCTGCACGGTGCAGTGATCGAAGCCGGTGGGCGTGGGGAGCCAGTTGCGTACGCCCTTCTTGTAGTCGGTATGCAGCAGCACGGGGCTCGCGGGCACGCCGAGGGCGCGCATCAGGGTGCAGAACAGGTAGGATTTGTCTTTGCAGTCGCCGAAGCGCTGGCGCAGGATGCGCTCGGGGTCGTTGGGCTTGTGCGAGTTGACGCCCATCTCGATGCCGAGGTAGCGCACCTCGTCCTGCACGAAGCGAAGGGCGGCCGCTACCTGCGCTTCCGTGGTCGGGTATTTCCGGCGCCACCCGCCTGCGAGCGCGGCGAGCGATGCCGGAAGCGGACCCTGCTGCGGAAAGAGGCCGAGTGCCCAGTCGTTGACTTCCTTCCAGCTGCGCCACTCGCTCACCATGATCATCGGGTAGGGGTCGTACCAGGTGGGCAGCTGCGCCGGTACCTCCAGCAGGGGCACGCGCTCCTGGCGCCACTCGTAGGTGCGGGCGCCACCGGCATCACGCACCAGGGGCTGCAGGTCGGTCTTCCAGTTGCGTACCGTAATACTACGGCCCGCCGGCACCACCAGCTTGTAACAGAGCGCGTATACCGGCACGGTGAAGCGGGTGTCGAAGTTGCCGGCATAGCGTCCGCCGAACACGGGGTTGCGGCCGGTGAGGGTGTAGCTGTACTCGATCACGTCCCCCTGGCGCACATCGTCGAGGGCAAGCAATGCCGTGAGCTCGCCGTTGTACAGGTGCATGCTCCGCTCCTTCTCCTGCTGGATGATCCGGAAGCGGCGCGCGTCGAGGCGGTCGAGCACGGTGCTGCCGCGGAGGATGCGCACGCTGTGGAACCGGAGCTGCTCATAGAGCGGATCGTAGTCGACCGAGACCTCGGCGGCGTTCTGCACGCCGGCATCGGTAAGTACGCGCCTTGCCGTGCGGATGAAGGTACTGCCCTCGCCGAGGTGCACCTGCCGCTCGAAGCAGAGGTCCACGTAGCCGTCTTCGGCATCGTCGTCGAGGGTGCGGTCGGACAGGTTGAGGGGTCTGGTCGTGATCCAGCCGGGAGCCGGGCCGGTACGCACCGGCTGGGCCACAGCGCCGTATACACACAGCAGCAGTACGCACAGGCAGAAGGCTCTCATCAGGGGGGAGGTGTTTGACAGGTGGAGGAATCAGGCCGGCACCACGGTGCGGCCAAAGGGCATCAGCGAAAGCGCCACCAGCTTGAAGTGCTGGCGCCCGAAGGGAATCCCGATGATGGTGAGGCACAACAGCACCCCGAACAGGATGTGGCTGAGGGCGGTCCAGATGCCGCCGCACAGCATCCACAAGATGTTGCCCAGCAGGTGCAGCGGCCCGTCGCCGCCGGGCGCCGGCACTACGCGCTGCCCGAAGGGCATCAGCACGATGCCGGCAACCTTGAAGCATTGCAGGCCGAAGGGGATCCCGATGATGGTGAGGCAGAGCACCAGTCCGCCGAGCACGTAGCCGAGGGCGCAGAGGAGGCCGCCGAAGACGAGCCAGACCAGGTTGCCGAGGAAGTTCATGAGCGCTTGTTTTGGTGTCCCGAAGATACGGCGATCGGGCAGCAAACGGGCGGAATGCGTATCTTCATCACTTACCAACCGACTATGCCGTCCCGCAAGCAACGCCGCCTGCGCATCTTATACCTGGCCCTCACCCTGGCGGCCATCTTGGGCTTCACCCTGGGAATGGTGCTGCTGCTCCGCCGGAACGGGTAGGGTCGCTGCGCTCCGGTTTATTGGTTTATTTGTCTATCGGTTTATTGGTAAGGGGTCGTTCCTGTGCGGTCTTTTCCTCCTGACCCGGTCCTGTTCCTCCGACACCCGAGATCTGAAATCCAAAATCTGAGATCTGAAATCTCCCGTCGTGCGTCAGCAATAAATCTGAAATCCAAAATCTGAAATCCCAGATCACAGATCACAGATCCCAGATCACACATCTGAGATCAAAAATCTGGGATCCTACGCCAGTGTCTCCTGTACATTCCTGCGGATCGTATCCACCAGCCGGCCCATCGGCAGGTCATTGGTATCCTTGCCGAACGGGTCTTCGATCTCTTCGGCAATAAGCTCCAGCGACGCCAGCACGTAGAGCACGAAGAGCGTCACCGGCACGATCCAGTACTGCAGGCCGAGGCCATAGCCCACGGGCAGGCTCAGCACATAGAAGAAGATGAACTTCTTGATGAAGGCACTGTAGGAATACGGGATCGGCGTGTTCTTGATCCGCTCGCAGGCGCCACAGATGTCGAGGAGCGACGACAGCTCGCCGTTGAGCAGCAGCAGCTGCGTGTCGGAAAGCGTGCCTTGGCGGTGCAGGGCGGCAAGGCGCGAGGCCAGCAACGAAGCTACCTGGTTGGGCACGTGCTTGCGCCGGTCGAAGTCGGGGATCTCGGGGTGCGGCTGCTCGTCGAGGCTGTAGCGCGTTTCCTCCGACTGCAGGTGGATCATGAGCTCATGGGCGAAGCGCGGCAGCAGCTGCTTGAAGAAGGTGCGGTTGCGGTCGTCGTCGCCCGGCAGCATCGCGTTGAGCTTGATGGCGAAGTTGCGGCTGTTGTTGACGAGGGCGCCCCACTGCCGGCGGCCCTCCCACCAGCGGTCGTAGGCCGTATTGGTACGGAATACCACGAGGATCGAGATGGCGAAGCCTAGGAGACCGTGCAGCACGGAGAGCTGGCGCAGGGGGCTGTTGGCGGGATCGGCCACCCAGTGCTGCAGGCACCAGACGATGCCGGCGGCATAAAGGCCCGTGCCGGTCAGGAGCGGCAGCAGGCGCACGAGCGTGTCGGAGCGGTGCAGGTCGAATATGAAGCGGATCCAGTCCTTGGGGTTGTAGGAGATCATAAGCAGAAAGCGGCAAAGATAACGGCGGCGCCCCTGCCCTATCTTTAGCCGCATGGCCGAAGCACCGCTCATACCGCTCCGCGTCGACAGCATCGTGGACGAAGTACCGGGATTCCGCAGCATCCGCTTCGCCCCCGGCCACGGCATCGCCTACAAGGCCGGACAGTTCCTGACGCTCGTGCGGCGCTTCGGCAGTGCCGACCTGCGCCGCTCCTACTCCATCACCTCGTCGCCGCTGCTCGGCGATGCCCTCTCCATCGGCGTGCAGCGGATCGCCAACGGCACCTTCTCGCGGTACCTGCACGACGAGCTGCGGGTCGGCGACGTGTTGCCATGTACCGGCGCTTCGGGGCTCTTCTGCCTACCCGAAGACCCGTCCGCCGTACCCCGCTTCTTTTTCCTGGCCGCGGGCAGCGGCATCACGCCCGTCTGGTCGCTGCTCCGCACGGTGCTCTACGGTACTCCCGCGGCGGCGGTGCTGGTCTACAGCACGCACGACCCTTCCGTGTCGGTCTTTCGTGAAGGGCTAAAGGCCCTGCAGGCAGCCTTCCCGCAACGCTTCGTGCTCCACGAGCTGTTCAGCACCGACCCCGACCTGAGCCGCGCGCGCCTCACCCGCGACCGCTTGCTCGGGCTGCTCCGCGCCGATGGCGGCGACCTTGCGCGGACCCTTTTCTATACCTGCGGTCCGGAGTCGTACCTGCGCTTCTGCAGCTTCCTGCTCCGCGAGCGCGGCGTGCCACCGGCGCATATCCGCCGCGAGGATTTCATCGCCGACCGTACGCTCCCCGCCCGCGCTGTTCCACCCGACACCGGTACATATACGGCACGCTTGTATTTATACGGTACCCGGCACGAAGTCACGGTGCGCTATCCCGACACCATCCTGAACGCGGCGCTCCGCCAGGGCATCGTCCTTCCGTATAGTTGCGCCACTGGCCGCTGCGGCGCCTGCGCCGCCCGCTGCACGAAAGGCACCGTGTGGCTGGCCCACAACGAAGTGCTGACGCCAGCCGACCTGGCCGAAGGCCTCACCCTGACCTGCACCGGCCACCCCGTGGGTGGCGATGTGGAACTTTACTTCAACAACGGCCCAACTTCCTGAAACAACTTATGAGCACACCTTCGTATAAACCCCTGGTAGTTCCACTATAGGGGAGGCCGGGCGCCTGGTTTACCTTTGTGGCACCAACCCCTGCTGCATGAAAGAAGAGTTCACCCTGGTCGTCGACTTCGTCCGCTACCAGTTCAAAAGGATCTACCACCCGGAGCTTGCGCTCACGTATCATGTGCATTTCGACGCGGGCTTTCAGCCCACGGTATTCCGGATGCGCCGCAACGGCAGCGGGGAATGGAAGATCCTGCCGATGCAGTTGCCGGCCCATGTAAGCAAGTCGGAAGCAGCCTTTCACGATGCCATCGAGCGGAACGAGGAGACACTGCAGGATTTCGTTGCCCGCAGCAACGACGACTGAGCCACACGACTCAGACAACGGCACCGGCAATCCATACAACCTGCCCTGCCGCTTCGCTCCCGGGCCCGCTACCTTGCAGCAAACCCACGATCACATGAAGCCCTGGCTCCTGCTGCTCGCCTTGCTTACCGGCACGGCCGCCCTCGCCCAGACCGACAGCACCGCTGCTCCCCTGTTCACCGCCGAGGAGGTCCGGAGCGACCTCGATTCCCTCTACAGCGCCCTGCGGGAGAATCATCCCGACCTCTACGCCCACTGGCCGAAACCGGATGCCGACGCCGCCTTCGCGGCACTCCGCGCCGGGGTCACCACGCCGCAGCGCCGGACCAGCCTGTATCGCCTCATCATGCCCTTCATCGCGCGTTTCCGCGACGGCCATACCTTCCTGGATGTCGACTTCGACAGTCCGGAGCTTGCGCGCTACGAGGCGTCGGGCGGACGTTACTTCCCGCTGCGTGTCCGCATCATCAACGGACGTGTCTACAGCCGCGATACGCTTGCCGGTACCCGCACCCTTTATCCCGGCGACGAGCTGCTGCACATCAACGGGCGCCCCGCCGGCAGCATCGCCAAAGAGCTCATCGACGGCTGGCCGGCCGATGGACCCGAGTATGCGCGCGTATCCGTAGAACGCCTCTTCGGCTATGTGCTGTGGCTCATGTATGGCTGGGGCAACGACACGCGCCTCCTCGTGCAGCAGGGATCAAAAAAGAACACGGTGGTTGTGCCCGGGGTGTCGCGCGAGGCGATGCTGGCCGGACTGTTTCACAAGGGCGTCAACTGCTCGATGCAGCTCCAACCCGACCTGAGTCTTGCCGTAGTGACCATCAACGCGTACAAGGAGGTACAGAAAACAAAGGCCTTTATCGACTCCTGCTTCCGCGTCATCCGCACCGAAGGTATCCGGCACGTAGCCCTTGACCTGCGCCGGAACGGCGGCGGCAATTCGGCCATCGGCGCCTACTTCATCGCCCACCTCTCCCGCACGCCCTACAGCGTGGTGCGGAGCAAGAGCTGGCGCCTCGGACCCCTCGTAACCGCGCTTCCCGAGCAGCACTGGATGCGCGCCTCCATCCGCAACAATGAGCAGACCTACAACCGGTCCGGGCAATACCTGCACTCGCCCGCTTTTGCGTCGGAGGCGCCGGCGCCGCTACCGGATACAACGCTCTTTGTACCCTCACGCTTCTACCTGCTCACGAGCACGGTCACCTACTCCTCCGCGCACATGACGGCCCTGGCCGTAAAATGCGGCGGGCTCGGCACTATCATCGGGCAGCCTACCGGCGAGCGGCTCGACCTGACCGGAGAGATTCTCGAATACACGCTGCCCGCTACGAAGCTGAAGATCGTGATCCCGGCGGCGATGTACCGCACGGCCTGCGGCAACGGCGCCGACGTGGGCGTGCAACCCGACGTGCCCGTGCCGCTGCGTATTGCCGACCTGCGCGCCGGCCGGGATGCCGAGCTCGAAGCGCTCCGGGAGCTCCTCCGCAGGCAATAAAAAATGCCGGACCGCATTTCTACGGTCCGGCATCGGTATGAACACAGCGGCACTCAGGCCCGCTTGCTGCTTTTCTGTGGCTTCGTGCTGCTTGCTGCGCGTGCTTCTTCCACGGCCGCTTTCAGGTTGCGTGCAGTGATCTCTTTGGTGAACCGGACGCCGTTGATGAACAGGGCCGGGATGTCGGATACGCCCATCGAGAGCCCCTCGCGCAGGTCGTCCTGCACATACCAGCCCCAGTCGCTGTTGAGCAGCCGGTCGAGGTAGTGCTTGTCCTTGACGCCCACCTCGCGGGCATAGGACTTCAGGCTGATGGTGCCCAGCGTGAGGCGGTGCTGGAAGAGCAGCTCGTGCATCTCCCAGAACTTGCCTTCCTGCGCAGCGCCGATGGCAGCCTCTGCGGCCTTGTGCGCTTTCTGGTGCAGGCGCGTGAGCGGGAAATGGCGGTACTGGTAGCGCAGCTCCGCAGGCTGCTGCTCCACGAGCGCCCGAACGACGTCATGGGCCGCCCCGCTTGCGGCGCTTTCATAATCCCCAAACAGTATGAGGCGCACCGGGGCTTTCTCCGCGCCCAGGAACAGTTCGCTGGTAGGGATCACCGGTGCTACTTCTTTTTGCTTCATAAACGGCTCCTTCTGTTGTTTTAATCGTAATGAGTGGGCAGCTGCCCTTAATTGGCAGAGAACTGCGGCAGTTGCGACCAGCTCGCGCCGCGGCTGTCGTCGAGGACGAGAAAGCGGCGGATGCGCTCGTAGCGCAGGCGCACGAAGTGGTCCTTCACGCGGGTGCGCAGCGTATCGGTGCCTTCCCCGGCATAATGGAACACCGCCACGTCGGGCTGGAGAATCGGCAGGAGGGCACGCAGCTTCAGCGGGTTCAGGCTGCCGTCGGTGCCGTCTACCACGATGGCCCCGAAAGGCTGCTGCTGAGCCAGTTCGAGGGCCTGCTCATCGCTGCCCGCAAACACGGCTTCCCAGGCGTCGGCAACCGCCCAGGCACTGAGCGCTACCGCGTCGTTGTTGGAAATGATCAGGATCTTGTTCGTTTTCATGCTCCTTTAATAGCAAACAATATGCTATTCGGAAAGCTTACCCGGAACGGCAGGAATGCTGCCTGCCTGACGGCTAAGGAAATGTTAATACGCCGGAACGGCAGGTAGCCGGAACCCGCTCCCAAAGCGGTATAGCACGACCCCACGGTGGCAGCACCTCCTTTTCCGCGGCAAGAGCTTGTTAAACCGGTAGAAAAGATTAACAACGCTTTTCGGCCGGCGCGGGCAAGCCCCCAGCTGCCGCCTAAATGCTTTGCCCTTAACTTGGGCCAAACACGTTGTATGATCGTCACCCTCACCTTTAACCCGGCCGTCGACAAGACCACCACCGCAGACCGGCTCATCCCCGAGAAAAAGCTGCGCTGCTCGCCCCCCACCCTGGAAGCAGGCGGCGGCGGCATCAACATCAGCAAGGCGTTGCACGAGCTCGGGGCGGAAAGCACGGCGCTGTTCCCGGCCGGGGGCCCTAACGGGCAGGTGCTGGAACGGCTGCTCCGCGACCGCGGCATCCGCCACGTGGCGGTGCCGGTCTCCGGTGATACCCGGGAGAGCTTCACCGTGAACGAGGCGGCCACTAACGGGCAGTACCGTTTTATCCTGCCGGGTGGCGCACTTTCGGAGGCCGAGATCGAAGCCCTGTTTGCCGCGCTGGCAGCGCTCGCCCCGCAACCCACCTGGGTGATCGCCTCCGGATCGCTGCCCCCCGGCGCACCCGAGGACCTCTTCGGCCGCCTGTCGGCACACTGCCGCCGCCTCGGGGCCCGCTTTATCGTCGACACATCAGGCGCGCCGCTGCAACGCGCGCTGGAGGAAGGCGTCTTCCTGCTGAAGCCCAACCTCTCTGAGCTGAGCGCGCTGGCCGGCCGCGAATACGTAGAACTACAAGACGTGGAGGCGGCCGCGCGCGAGGTGATCGGCAGCGGTCGCTGCCCGGTACTGATCGTGTCGATGGGCCCGGCCGGCGCCCTCGCCATCAGCAAAGAAGCGACCTACCGGGTTCCGGCGCCCGTGGTGCGCAAGCAAAGTACCGTAGGAGCAGGCGACAGCATGATCGCCGGCATTACGTATATGCTGCAGCGCGGCGAGCCCCTGCTGACGGCCGTGCGCTTCGGCGTGGCCTGCGGCACTGCCGCCACCATGAACCCGGGCAGCCAGCTGTTCAAAAAGGACGACGCCTGGCGCCTGTACGAGTGGATCGCGGCGCAGGGCTCCTGAGCTGAACGCTCCGCGCTATTTTGCATCCCTAAACAAGCTTCCTTGGCCGCTCCATCGTCCTTTACCCGCACCCGCATCGCACCAACACCCAGCGGCTTTCTGCACCTGGGCAATGCGGCTTCCTTCCTCCTCACGGCGGCCCTCGCGCGCCGCACCGGTGCGCGCCTCCTGCTCCGGATCGACGATATGGACCGCGAGCGGGTGCGTCCCGCCTACCTGCAGGATGTCTTCGATACCCTGCGCTTCCTGGAAATAGACTGGCAGGAAGGGCCGCGCGATGCCTTGGATTTCGAGCAGGCCTGGTCGCAGCGGCACCGGCTGCCGCAATATCTTGCCGCGCTGCAGCAGCTGCGGGAACAGGGCGTGGTGTTTGCCTGTACCTGCTCGCGGGCCGACATCCTGAAGTCCAGCGCCGACGGCACCTATCCTGGCACCTGCCTGCATAAAAATCTCCCGCTCGATACACCCGGCGCAGCCTGGCGGCTCGATACGTCCACAGCGGCGCCACTGCGGGTGCAGTCGCTCACCGGTGTCCGGGAAGTGCCCGGGCTCCCTCCATCGGTACGGCATTTCATGGTACGGAAAAAGGACGGGCTGCCCGCCTACCAGCTAAGCTCGCTGGTTGATGATGTGTACTATGGGGTAGACCTCGTGGTGCGCGGCGCCGACCTCTGGGATTCGACCCTGGCACAATTGTACCTGTCGCGGGTGCTGGGCCTGGATGCATTTTCAGATTGCACGTTCGTACATCACGGGCTGGTGCCCGGTGAAGATGGCAGCAAGCTGTCGAAATCGGCCGGCGCCACTTCGGTGCGCGAGATCCGCGCAGGAGGCGCTACGCTCGTAGATATACGGGATCGCGTCCGGGAATTCCTCAACGATCAATCGATATAAAATACGAGCAGGTTGGTGCTTCGCTCGATGCGGGCCTCTGCATTGCTCGCGTTGGGCTGCAGGTCCTGCAGGTAGGCGCCATTATAGGCATGCAGGATGTTGCGGCCACCCGTTTCCATATTGAGCAGGAAGCTCACCCTGAACCCGTCGTGCTCGAGGATCTCTTTGGCATAGGCGGCGGAGAGGTTGAGCGTCAGGTCGGAAGGCGCGTCCACCACCACCTGGTGCTCGGATCCCCCCTTCGTACACAGGGCCAGGAAGCGCCGCTCGCGCTTCTCGCCGTAGTTCAGGTCGGGTTTCGCGGCCGGGCGGAACGAGGAGAAGAGCAGCTGCGTCTGGAACAGCGTCACCCTGTTCTTCTCGGCCCAGTCGAGGAGGCGCACGCGGTCGACGGAAGATTCGCGTGGCGACAATACCTCTTTCCCGGCGTCGGTACGGATATAGACGCTGCGGGCACCGAGGTCGGCGATGGTGGTCTCACCGGTCGGGTACATCAGCACAATGCCGTCCATCCGCGGGTCGGCGACACGGCTGACGACGGTACCCTCATCAATGCACATGCCTACGGGGCGGGCGTCCATCTCCCAGGAATCGGAGAAGGCCCCGACGGTCACCAGCAGCACCTCCCTGTTCTTTTTCCATTCCTGGTAGCGGGCATAAGCGTTCTGCGCGAAGAACTTCGTCTTCACCCGGCCGTCGCCGATCTTGAAATCGAACAGCACGTAGCGGTGGTTGTTGTTCATGTAGCTCTTCTTCCGGAAGTGGCCGTCGAAATAAAGCTCCTGTGCCGACAGGCCGGCAACAAAACCAAACGAAAGAAGCAGGGTCAGTAGGAAACGCATATCGGTATTGTATTGCTGCTTGCGGCGCTACTTATCGCAGGCTTCCATCCCGCGGAGCAGCGCGTCTTTGTTATAGCCGATCCGGTAGGTGGAATCGACCTGGGTGTTGATGAATTGAACGAGTTGTTGCAGGTCGTCGTGGTAATAGTTCTGGAAGCGCACGCGCCGCACGGTCGAATCCCCGGCATGATAGGCAAGCGTCATCACCTGCCCGTCTTCCAGGCACTTGTTGGCATAGCGTACCTCCCTGAAGCGGAACATGCCCTGACGGCTCTGCCCGAGGGCCGCGCTGGCCGCCTTCGTGTAGAGCACGCTGTCGAAGCCCGTACCGCTGTTGGCGAGATGCACGGCGATGCCGCTGCTGTCGACCTCGTACCGAAGCACGTCGCGCGTGGGATACTGGTGCAGCGAGAGGCTCACCTTATCGATGGAACGGAGGGCTTCCTTCTGCGTGCAACGGAAGGGACCCGCGGCCAGCAGCGCCAGTCCGGCGATCAGTAGTTTCATGCGTGGGACTTTATTTGTGCCAGATTTCGAGATAGCTCGGGTATACCTTGCTCATGCGCGGCACCATGTTCTCCACGGCGATGTCGTCGATGGGATAGCCGTAAAGGGCAAGCAGCTTCTTCATGCCATAAGCCTTGCCTTCGTCGTCGGGATGGAAGAAGCGGATGGTCAGGGGCGCCGGCAGGCGGTCGGCAGCGCGCTGGGGCACGGCATTCTTCTCCTCGGAAAAAGCCTTGACTTCGTATTCGGGCGTAGCGTCGATCACCTTGCGCACGAGGCGCACGATCTCGCGGTCGGCTGCGGTACAGGGGATGAGGCGGATCTCATCGAACTTCGTACGCGTGGGCACGGGGTCGGTCTTGGTCCACACCTCGATGTAGTCGGGGATGGTGCTGCCCATCACGGCCACCATGTTCTCCACGTTGATCGCGTCGTCGTCGTAGCCCTCGGCCACCAGCAGCTTCTTCAGCCCGTTGGCCTTTGCCTCGTCGTTGTCGGCGAAGTAGCGGATCGTCACCGGCACCGAAAACTTGTCGGCCACCTTCGTGGGCACCGGCTTCGTTTCCATTGTGAAGGAGGCGGCGCGGATGGCGGAGGATTTGCTCATGAGCTGCCTGAGCGTATTGGCCTTGTCGGTCACGTCCATCGTGCAGGGGATGAAGCGGATCTCCTTGAGCTCGGTCACGGCGGGGGCGCTGCCACCCGGCTTTCCGTAGATCACCTGGATCCCCACTACGTCGTTGGGGCTGAGGCGTCCGTGGTTCGACCACTTGGGGTTGCAATAGTTCATCACCGAAGCGAGGTCGCAGGGCGTTACGTAAAAGTCACCGTCGGAGCCCTGCGGGTCTTCGTTGCAGAGGCAGTCGGCGCGGTTATGCTCGTGGGCGAGGCCGAGGGCATGGCCGAACTCGTGCACCGCGATGAATTTGATGCAATCCTCTTTGGAGATCCGGCATTTGAAATCGCCGAGGAAATCGAAGTTGAGTACCATGCCGTCCGGCTTCCCGTCGAGCATGGTGCCGAGGCCCTTCGTATGCGGGTGGCCCGTGGGGTCGATCCGGATGCGGATGCCTTCCGAGGAGGCAGTGGCCGCACCCCAGCCGGTGAAGTTGATGTTGGCCACTTTACCCCAGCTGTTCGTAATGGCGTCGCGTACCCACGCACGCTGCTGCGCGTCGGAGGAGGTGGGATTCTCCCAGCTCACCTCGATCACGGTGCGCCCGTCGGGGCGGCTCGGCCAGCGCGAATCCTTGAGCATGTTGATGCCGCTGATCGGGTGCGGGTCCTGGGCGCGCGTCGTCAGCGTAAGCAGCGAGCAGAGTACGACCAGCAAAAAGGAGTTTCTAGCGTTCATATCAGTTGTTTATCCAGATTTCAAAATAGCCGGGGAGGGCACTGTTGAAGTACGGGGTCATGTCTTCGAGCGTGATCTGGCCCGGCTTGTAACCCAGCTCCGCGAAGCGCTCGCCGAGGGCCTTGGCAGCCGCGGCGTCGGAACCGTCAAAATAGCGGACGGTGATTTTATTGTAGATCCGCTTCAGCGCGTTGGCCGGCGGCACCTTCGGCTCCTGGCTGATGTCCTGTATTTCTACGATCGAGCCGCTGACCGACTTCAGGAGGCGGGCCGTCTCGGCGGCGGCATCGGCGGAGCAGGGAATGAGGCGGAGCTTCGGGATGGGCAGGAGGGTGTTTGCCGTTTCCTTCAGCACGATCTGCCGCCGGTTGCGGTCGATCGTAACCTCGGAGAAGCGCCGTATGATGCTCTGGCCGAGAAGCAGCGGCGCCTGCTGGTTGCTCAGCACCATCGCCTCCGCGTCGCGCAGCTCGTAATCGCCGATCCGGAAGCTTTTAATACGTACCACCGCCACGTCGGCGAGCGATCCGTCGGCCAGCTTCGTCTTGGTGCGGTACTTGATGTCGGCGTCGCTGAGCTGCATGCCGTTGACCAGCTCGTTGTAGAAACGCTGTCCGAAGGAGAGCATCGTGGCGCCCGGGTCGAAGATGAAGCGCGCCTCCGTACCGTTGATCCGGATGTCGATCTCCAGTACGTTAGCCCTGTTCTCGTAGAAGGGCACGCGGTAGGTCTTGTCCTGCCCGTTGGCCCACAGCACGCTACAGGCGAATACCGTAAAAAGTGTGCTGCGTAACATACTTATGACAGGTGGATTTAAAGAGAATGGCCAGGAGTACGGTCATCACCAGCACATAGGAGAGCAGGAGCCGTGTGCGCTTCCGCTTGCGCCAACCGGAGAAGGGGTAGAAGGTGGCGGCATAGAAGGCCAGCAGGGCCGCGGCGCCGGCTACGAGTGGCCAGAAATACCAGCGGTGCACCATGCGGCTGTGGATATACGCATAGTCGCCATTGCAGGCGTAGTGGGCCAGCTTGATGAAGTCGGACGGGCGCGGCTGGTAGATGAAGAACTGGTTCTGATGATAGGTGCCGATGAGGGCCGTCACCTGCGCGTCTACCGGGTCGAGGCGGCCGCTGTCGAGCTCGGAGCGGAGGTGCGCCGCCAGTGCCGTGAGCAGCACCTCTCCTTTTACCGACTGCTCGTTGCGGGCCGTATCCGCCTTGAGGCGGAGCGCGTAATCGGTCATGCGCACGTAGTCGGCCGCAGGTGCGGGCGCAAAGTGCATAGTGTCGATGGCGTCGATCGAAAGCGCCTCGAGGTGCTTTACGGGGTCGCCGGCCGATGGCACGGGCCCTTTGCGGGCGCAGGCGGTACAAAGAAGGAGCAGCAGTAGTAAGGGACGGTACATATCGATGGGATTAGGCCGGCACCCGAAGTTCGGTGCCGTTTGGTCAGAGCTTTACGGAGCGCTTGGCGGTATCCTTTTTAGGCATAACGGCCGCGGGCTTCTGCGGTGTCGCTCCCTTGGCGGGCGCGGCTTTCAGATCGGCCTTAGCAGGATTGCCTTTCGGGGTCGTTTTGGCAGCCGGTACTTTCGGATCGGTCTTTCCGGCAGGCACGTTTGCACCCGCTTTTGCCGGTACGGCCTTCGTGTCTGCGGGAGGGTTCGTGGCGCCCGGCTGTGCAGGCGATGTCTTCGGCTGCCCGCCCTTCGGCTGCTCTGTAGCCGGCTTTGCGGGCTCGGTAGTAGCTTTCTTCGGCGCCTCCGGCTTCGCTTCGTCGTTAGCGGGCTGGATGTACTCGCGCGTTTCTTTCTGAGACTCTTTACGGCTTACCGTGATGAAGACACCCAGTTGCTGTGACTGCAGTGGTTCAGGGCGGATTTCGGGAGCATAGTATTGGCTCACTACGCCATCGAGATAAAGCGCATTATTACACTCGAGTTTTTGAAATAATTCTGCTAACTCGTAGAAGTTTACAGGTGCTTCCGAGACAAGGAAGATGACATTTCCTTCTTTATTTACACCTACTCCATTACGGATTTTCAAGTTAGGCGACCCTTTACGGAAATTGTCGTTGATCTTGCCGTTGACCACCAGCATGGGTCCCGATTGAGTCGCTACTTTTAGTTTGCGGCCCTCCTGATAGCTGTCGCCTGTGATGACCTGGGCCTTATCCTTGGTGTCGATCAGGAAGATGCCGTTGGGCTGTATCTCGTAATAGTTGCCGGTTCCTTCTTTTCGGTTGTTCACCTGCTTGGACGTCTGCCCGTTGGAGACAAATAGGCCCACAGGGCTAAGGTCCGGTTCGAACATGCCGCCGTTCACTGCAAACAGGAGATCCTTCTGCCGCACCTGGCGCAGTGAAGCGAACGTGTGCGGATTCTGGTCGCTGTCCCTTTTGTTGAACGACTCGATCCGGTATTTATCCGGGTCGATCTCACAATGGAAATATCGCTTTCCATAAAAAGTGACACGGCTGAACAGCTTATTGGTACCAACCGGCTCCTTCAATGGCGTTTCAGATTGGTCCGTCTTCGGCTGCTCGGCATGCGTGCCTTCCAAAGGAGGCTCCAGGAATACCGTATCATTGGCATGGAGCGCGCCCTTCAGAGCTGGGTTGTATTGTCGCAAGAGGCCTAATTCAATCTCTTCAATCTCGCTGATGTCTTTAAGAGACTCGCCTTTTTGAGCAATGACATGTCTCCGCTCCTTCTTCTTCTCCGGCTTCCCCTGCGCGCTACAGCTGGAGCCGAGCGCCAGCAGGGCCAGGAGCGGCAATCCGAACAGCCGCAGGGCAAAACGGGAAATCGTGCATTGATGCATCATACCTGTGGGTTGATTGGTGGTGGTACAGAACGCCCTGGCCCGGAAGCGCGTGGCACCCGGGCCGGACGCTTTAGTCGACGTAGTATACGATCAGGTTCGTGGCGTTCTCGAGCGAAGGGGCCGGCGTGCAGGACGTCTTCGGGCTGACGTCCTCGAGCGAGGAGCCGTTGTGGGCAAAGAGCAGGTTCTTGCAGCCGGTATCCAGGTTGAGGATGTACAGCACCGAGAAGCCGTCGTGCTCGAGCACTTCCTTCGTTCGGCTGGCCGCGAGGTTCAGCTCGAGCGCGTCGGGCGCGTCCACCACCACGTGGTGCACCACCCCGCCCTTGCGGCAGATCGACAGGAAGCGGCGCTCACGCTTGGCGCCAAAGGTGGGATTGCCAAAGTTGCTGCTGCGGTCGGAGGAGTACACGAGCTGCGTCTGGAACAGCGTCACGCCGTTCTTCTCCCCCCAGTTGAGGAAGTTGACGCGGTCGCTCGCCGAAGAGCGCGGCGCATACGACACCGAGTTGCTCGACCCTACCGGGTCCTGCACCGTCACGTTCTTGTAGTCCATGTCGACCACGGCCACGCCGCCCTGTTGGGAGCCGCCGTTGTACACGATCACCATGCCGTCCATATCGGAGTGGGGGCTGCGGTTCACGATGGAGCCGTTGTCGACGCAGAGGCCCACCGGCACGGCGTCCGACGTCCACTTGTCGGAGAAGGCGCCCGCGGTAATGAGGAGGATCTGCTTTCCGCTCTTCCAGGCATTGAACTGGCTGTAGGCGTTCTGGGCGAAGTACTTCGCCTTCATGTTCGTGCCCTCGCGGGAAAAATCGTACAGGGTGTAGGTGTTGCCGTAGTGGGTGTAGCCCTTCCGGCGGTACTTTCCACCGTAGAAATCCTGGGCCTGCAGCGCGCCGCAAAGGCAGAGGCCGAGGGCAAGAAGAAGAATTCGCATAAGTCTGTTTGGTTGAAAATTGAGGGTATATGTGTATCAGGGAAGAAACGCGGTGGAGCGCCATCACGCCAACGGCCGGGAGGCCGGCTGCAGCGGCAGCGTCCGGGCACCCGGACAGGATAAATACGGACAGGCGTCCGGAGAGTGCATATAAGCAGTTTTAGAAGTTCGGATTTGGTGGTCCCGACAGGAAATTGGATGGATGTGTGCGGGCGCCTGCGGGCGCTGAATAATCAACAAAATAACACCTAATTCATTGCAATACAAATACCCATTAATTGGTATATGTTGCTTGGCAAGGTGGCTCCGCATGCCCGTTAGGCCGGTCCGGATGAACGAGGGTGCAACATGTTACCGGTGCAGCGATCCTGCCCCTGCAAGCATCAGCAGACTTTTTTATTCGATCCCCGCAGGAATGTGCCGGCAGCGGCGTCTAACCCTCCGTGCCCGCTTACTGACCACCTAACGCTCCTACTATGAGAAAAGTGCTCCTCCTGATCGCCCTCACCGCTGCTACCGCCACCGGCTTTCACTGCACCCGCAAAGACGCCGCGGCCGATACGACGCCTTCCTACCCGGCGGTGGCCGCCACCTTCGGCAACCGTATCGACCTTGCCAACCTCTCCGACTACGCCGGTCAGGGCCGTCCCGCCTATATCGTAAAGGACAATACGGCCGGCAACGCCATCTCCAATGCGAAGGCCACCCTCGGACGCGTCCTGTTCTACGACACCCGCCTCAGCATCTCCAACAGCGTATCGTGTGGCTCCTGCCACCGCCAGGCTTTTGCCTTCGGCGATACGGCAGTCGCCAGCGCCGGCGTGGAAGGCGGCAGCACCGGCCGTCATTCGATGCGCCTCGTGAACGCGCGCTTCGGTAACGAGGTCAGGTTCTTCTGGGACGAGCGCGCCGCTACCCTCGAGCAGCAGGTGACCAAGCCGATACAGGATCATGCGGAGATGGGCTTCAGCGGACTCAACGGAAGGCCCGGCATCGGCACGCTGCTGACGCGCCTCTCGGGCGTCGACTACTACCAGGAGCTGTTCCGCTTTGCCTACGGCGATGCCACGGTAACCGAAGCGCGCATGCAGGAATGCCTCGCCCAGTTCGTGCGGAGCATCCAGTCGTTCGACTCGAAGTATGATGCGGGCCGCGCACAGGTTGCCAACAACAACGCCCCCTTCCCCAATTTCACCGCACAGGAGAACCAAGGCAAGAACCTCTTTACCGCAGCGCCCGTATTCGGCGCCGGCGGACAGCGTACCGGCGGTGGCCTTGGCTGCAACGGCTGCCACAACGCCCCTGAATTCGACATCGACCCGAACTCGCGCAACAATGGCATCACCGGCACCATCGGCAATACCGGCACCGACCTGAACAGCACCCGCGCCCCGTCGCTGCGCGACCTCCTGCGCCCCGACGGCACGCTCAACGGCCCCCTGATGCACACCGGCGCGTTCACCAGCCTGCAGCAGGTGCTGAACCACTACGGCAATATCCCGGCGGTAGCCGGCAACAACAACCTCGACCCGCGCCTGCGCCCCGGCGGCAACCCGCAGCGCCTCAACCTTACGGCCGCCGAGGTGACCGCCGTGGTGGCCTTCCTCCGCACGCTGTCGGGCACCAACGTCTACACCGATCCGAAATGGAGCGACCCGTTCCGGTGATCCCGGCGGCGCTCCTGCACGAAAAAGCCGACTCCCCGGGGGAGCCGGCTTTTTGATGTCCGACAGAAGAAATACGGTAGGCCGGTTGCTGAAACAGACCGACAGTTAGTTTTGGATACGGAACCTAAAGAAAACTTACCGGCACCGGCGCTCCTGCGGCGGAAGGAGCCGTACATCTACGGAGCGCGCCCTGTAGGCAGCCTGACTAAGACGATGCGGGTTGACTTCCGACCGCAATGGTAGAACAAGCCGCGACGGCCGCCTCTTCCATTTTCTTCCATTAATGGCATTCCCGCACCTTTGCGCATGGCCCGGCCGCAGCATCATATCGACCCAGACGCCTTGCGGCAACTCAAGAGCCTTTCGTGCCAGGCCTTCGGCAAGCCCCTCACCCACTCGTTCGAATGCGAACTCCTGAGCACCGATATCCGGAAGGTCACCGGGCAGGCCATCAGCCCGCAGACGCTCCGCCGCCTCTTCGGGTTTCTACGGAGCGACTTCTCCCCCGCCGTGCGCACGCTCAACACCCTCGCCCTGTACACCGGGTTCACGGGCTGGCACGGCTTCCTGGGCAAGCAGGCCCGCCAGGAAGACACCTATCGCCCGCTGACGCTGGCAGAGGAGGCGGGGCTGTACCTGGATTTCTACAAGGTGGACCTGCGCACAGAGGCCGACATGAACTACCACAACGCCGCGCGGAACATGGCCCTGCGGATCCTGTTCAACCCGGGCCTGCTGGCTGCCCTGGCGCCCGCACTGGCCCGCCATCCCGTGGCGCAGGTCTACTTCTTCGAGCGCTTTCCCTTTATCGATGGGCTCTGCGGCCCCTACCGGCGCTTTCTCCCGCTCTACCTCCAGAAGAAGGGCCGGGAGGCGCAGCTCTATGGCAACAACCTGCTGTTTCTTTCGGCCTGGCTGTGCGGCGACCTTAAGGAGCAGCAGCTCTTCATCAACCGCATCCGTCGGCTGCCTCTGGACGAATCGTTGCATCCCTTCATCATCGGGCGCAGCATCGGCAGCCAGCTGCTGTATGAGCTGGAGCATGGCCGCGGTATCGATCGCTTACTGGCGGAGGCGCAGCGCTGGCAGCAGCACTTCCTGCGCCGGGAGCCGGGCGGCGTGTGGCAGTTCCCGTATTTCCCGTTTGTGCTTGCCGACTACCTCAACCTCGCCGGGTACTACGAGGAGAGCCACGCGCTGTTACGCCCCGTAATGAGCACGCGCCGCCGCTTCAGCATCGAGCCCGGCTACCCCGAAGCGCTCCAGATCAACTGGCAGCTGGCGCGGCATAGGGCCGCTCCCGCCGGATTCCTGGAGTGGAGCTCCGGCAGTGCCCCGTTCGAAGGACTGAGCCCGCTCTTTGCGCGGTTCTACCGCCTGCAGGTGGCGCTGGTGCGGCACAGGCTGCTGCCGGCAGGGCGCAGGAAAGAAAAGACGGCCGCAGAAATACGGGCGCTGGTGGCGCTGACCGGCTTTACCCGCTTCGGGGCCGGCGGGTAAGCGCTGCCCTACCGGTGTTTGGTACGTTTCGTGCAGCATCCAAAGGCACTAAAAGACAATTTTATGTTCGATCAGGTAGTTAACATGGTGAAACAACAACTGGGCAACGATCCGCACGTGGCCAACGCCATCCCGGCAGGACAGGAAGACGCGGTGCACCAGGAGGTGGCCACGCAGATCACGCATGGGCTTGCCAAGGAGGCCCCGCAGCAGGGTGGGATCGGCGGACTGCTCAACCAGCTCCAGGGTGGCGTGGCTTCGGGCTCGCCCATCACCGGCGCCATCTCGGGCGGACTCGTAAGCGCGCTGGGCTCCAAGCTGGGCCTACCGCCTGCGGCCACCGGCGCCATCGCGGGCGCCCTTCCCGGCCTCCTGCAAAAGCTGGCCACCAAAGCCAATGACCCCAACGACCCGAGCATCACCCCCGACGGGCTCGGCGGCATGCTCGGCAACCTCGGTGGCCTCGGCGGCAAGCTGGGCGGGCTGTTCGGGAAGTGAAGACGGGATCGGGAATCGGGAATCGTGAATGGCACCCAAGTAGATTGGGCACTCACGTGTTAGCAGGGGACTGCATTGCGCGTGAGCTTCCGTGCATGGTGAGCGGGTGAACGAATGAGCAGGTGAGCAAATTCCTCTCGGAATCCAATAAGGGAAAGGCATTCGGCAGGATGCCTTTCCCCGTTTATTCGAAATCGCCATCCTTCCCGAGGTGCGTCCGGCAAATAAATCCCTTTTACAACTGTGTCCCCTCCGCAGCTTCGGAGCGAAGCGTCGGTCTCCCAAACCTTTCTGAACCCTCCTGAACCTCTCTGAACCTTATTACCCCATCACCCCATTACCCCATTACCCCATTACCTTCGCCGCATGCGCACAATCGCCCAACCTGTATTCAAGCCCGAGATCTCCTTTGCCGTGGAAGCGGTGGAGGAGCGTGCTACCATTGTGCACTGCACGATGACGGAGTTCACGGCCGCGCGCATCTGGCCCAGCACCTTCCTGATTCAGGAAGACGGGGTACGCAAGGGATTGCTGCAGGCTTATGGCATCACGGCCTACCCGAACTGGAAGTGGCTGCTTCCCGGCGAAACCTTTACGCTCGTATTCGAAGGCCTCGACAAGCACTGCCTCCTGTTCGACCTGCTGGAGGAGATCCCCGAGCCCGGCGGCTTTCACATCGCCAACATCGAACGCAACAAGAGCGACGTGTACCGGTTGTTCATCGATGAATGATCTGCGCAGAACAGTGGCCGCAAGCTGCTCCATAAAGCAGCAACGCGCCAACACGCTTTTGACTTTTGATTTTTGGCTTTTGAATTCCTAGCCTTCCTTGGCCAGCTCGTACAACCTCTCCAGGATGCGCACCATCGCCAGCGTGTCGAGCTCGCAATATTCCAGGAGGTCCTTGCGCGTAGCATCGATGAATTCCGGGTCGGAGGAGGCGCGGAGGGCGTTGTAGGCCTGGTTGGCATGATCGCCCGAGCCGATGGCGAGCAGCGCGTAGCTCATATCGGGCACAAGGGCCGGCAGCACGTATTTGAGTGAAAGCTTATTCCCGATGCCCGGTATTTCTACGAGCTTCTGGCTGAAGGGCAGCATCAGGTCCACAAGGCGCGCGGTGAGGGCCGTGATCGCTTCCTGCCATCGCGGGTGATCCGACTTCAGCTGCTCCAGGGTGAGCTGCTCCGAATCGCGGTTGTAGACGAGCACGGTGCCGCTGTTGCCGGTGGCGCGGAGCAGCGCCTCCCCGAAGGAAGCGGTCGGCTCCCGGTTGGTGGGCGCCACAAAGGCCTCGTGCTGCGGCTCCGCGCCGGGCGCTTCGATCCGGTGCACCGAATAGCCGAACGGCAGCTGCCGGAACGGCCAGTGTCCATCCCACTCGGGGATCGCCTCCTGGTACGACTCGAAGTCCATAAAATACAGCGGGTACTGCAGGCCTTCCAGGAAGGCGCGTAATGCGGGCTTGTCGACAATGAGCTCGAGGGGCCCGGAGGGCAGGGGCACTTCGCTGCCGCGGCCTCCCGACGGGCGCTGGTAGGGCGCCTCACCGGCGGCAGAGCGCGCGCGGTCGCGCGCGGCCATGCGCTTGAGCATCTGCATCCGCGGACGCACCTGGCCGGCCATAGGCTTCAGCCGCTTCGCCACGCGCGTTTCGGAAAAAAGCTCCTCCGGCGACAAATGTCCCTGCCGCACATACTGCGGGTTGAGCAGGAGCAGGCACCATTCGTCCACGGCAAGGCCGGCGCCACGGAGCACGGCGTCGTGCAGGGCTGCGTCCACCAGCTGGTGCTCCTTGATGCGGGTGCTCGGGCGCAGCAGGTAAGCGAACCAGCGGCCGCGCTGCTGCAGCAGGATGTCGATGGTGGCCAGGAAGCCGTCGTGGAGGAAGGCAGCGCCGTAGATGATGGGCGCCTCCTCGCGGAGCAGGCGCTTTGTTTCGGCAACTGCCGCCGCAGGATCATCGGCCCGCGGCACCGCCACCCCACCCGGGAAGCGCTGCTCGGCGAGCGCCAGCAACAGGGGATCGGCGGGATGGGCGGCAGGTACGGGCGGCTGGGCAGCAGAACGGCGATCAGGCATAGACAATCAAATGGCTGCGCCAAGGTACGCCAAATACCCGCGCAGCGGCCAGGAAAACAGATCCCGTACGCACCCCTGTGGGCGGGCGCCGCGTACGGGAAAATCTGCAGTAAAAAACGTACCTTTCTAACGTTTTCACAGGAATTACCTGCTACACCAAACCTAGTTTATGAGAAAAATTTACGCACTGCTTGCCGCGGTGCTCGGCGCTACATCGGCCGACGCACAACTTACCGGCACCAAGAACATCCCGGGCGACTATGCCACCCTGGCCGCGGCCCTCACCGACCTGAACACCCAGGGCGTTGGCGCCGGCGGCGTCATTATCAACCTGACCGCAGGCAACGCACAGACCGCGCCCGCAGGGGGCTTCGTGATCGGCGGGACCGGCTCCGCCCTCCTCACAACGGCCTCTGCCGCCAACACGGTGCAGATCCGAGGCAACGGCAACACGGTAACGGCATCGGCCGGGCATACAGCCGGCTCGCTGACCGACGCAGTGTTCAAGTTGATCGGCGCCGACCATGTAGCGCTTTCCGGATTCGTGATCCAGGAAAACGCGGGCAACACCGTTGCGACAGCCGCCTCCAACACCATGACCGAGTGGGGCGTTGCGCTGCTCATGGCCTCGGTTACCGACGGCGCACAGAACAACCGGATCCAGAACAACAGCATCTCGCTCAACCGGACCTACCTCAATACGTTCGGCATCTATACGAGCGCGCGCCACAGCGCCACCACACCGGGTACCGCCGCCGAAGCCACGGCCGCCTCGGGCTCCAACTCCAACAACCAGGTGTATGCGAACAATATCTCCAACGTCAACTTCGGCATCGTGATGCTGGGCTCCAGCCTGGCGATGGATGACGGGAACGACATCGGCGGCACGTCGGCAGCCACCGGCAACAACATCACCAACTGGGGCGGCGGCGGCACCTCCGGCTTCAATAGCCTTACGGGCAACAACTACTGCGTGTTCCTGAACCACCAGATCAACAACAACATGTCCTGGAACACGATCGTGAGCGCGTCGCTCAACCAGAGCCCCACCACGGGCGGCTTTCTCCAGAACTACTCGGTTGCGGCTCCCGCACTGGGCGTGACCACCGTCACGAACGTCACCAACAACACGGTGACGGTAACCAATAACGCCAGTACCACGACCGGCGGCACGGTGATCGGACTCAACGTGCAAGGCATCAATACGCTGCGGCCTGATGCCACCATCAATATGAACAACAACACCGTACAGGGACTCACGCTCAGCGGCAGCACCGCCACCTCAAGCGGCATGACGGCCATCGTCAACCTGTCGGCAGCGGGCACGGTAAACATGAACAACAATACCGTGCTCAACTGCGCCATCACGGCTACCACGGCCACTTCGGCCCTGCTAGCGGGTGTGTCGAGCTCCGGCGCCGCCGGCACGGTGAACATGAACAACAACACCCTTCGCGGACTCTCCTCTACAGCGACCAGCGGTCAGATCCAGGGCGTGATCCAGTCGGGCGCCGTTGTGACCGCGGCCAATCTCAACAACAACAAGCTGGGCGACGCGGTCGGCGGCTTCTTCACCAGCACCGTAGCCACCTCGGGTTCCCTGTTCGGCATAGCCAACACGGGCGGTGCCGCCACCGCCGCCGTTTCGATCCAGAACAACGACATCCGCGGCATCACCTACAACGTGGCCGCAAGCGCCGCGCAGAACTATATCCAGAACGCCGGCTCCACGCTGTCGCAGAACATCTCCGGCAACACGTTCACGAACCTCACCATCAACTCCACCGGGGCCGTGACGTTCCTGAGCAACAACATCAGCACGGCCGCCAACGGAACCGTCACCATCAGCAACAACAGCATCGTAACGGCCTTCAACCGCACGGGCGCGAGTGGCCAGGTGACCTTCCTCAACTCGAACAGCTCCTCTCCCACCACGGTTACCGAGGTGCATTCGGGCAATAACTTCTCGAACATCACGCTGGCCGGCACGTCGTCCATCTTCGGGTGGGTGGCGCAAAGCGGCTCCGGCACAGCGCCCTTTGGATCGGTGAAGACGATCACCAACAACACGTTCTCCAACATCACCTGCGGCTCGGGCTCGGCAATCATCCTCTCGCTCGGATTCAGCAGCGCCACCGGCAACAGCAACATGTCGGGCAACGTGGTCTCGAACGTGACCGGGGGCGGCGCCATCACCGGCATCAACCTCTCCAGCGGCACGCAAAACCTGTTCAACAATACGATCAGCGGTCTTTCGGGTACCGGCACCGGCGCCGTGAGCGGTATGATCATCGCGAGCGGCAATACGCAGAATGTGTATGCCAACAAGATCTACAACCTGCAGAACAACAATGCCGGCGGCGCCGTCAACGGCATCCTGGTAACGGGAGGCATCAACGTGACGCTGCACAACAACCTGATCGGCGACCTGCGCACACCGGCCGTTTCCGCGGCCAATGCGCTCAACGGGATCAACATCACCAACACAGCGGCCACTTCTTTCGTCAATGTCTACTTCAATACGGTGTACCTGAACGCGACGAGCACCGGCACCAATTTCGGATCGAGCGCGCTCTCGGCGAATACGGGACCTACGGTGGACGTGCGCAACAACATCCTGGCGAATACGTCTACGGCTGCCGGCACCGGCCTTACCGTAGCCTATCGCCGGAGCGGCACCGACCTGGCCACGTACGCAGGCGCGTCGAACAATAACCTGTTCTGGGCAGGCACACCCTCGGCCACGAACCTCATTTTCCACGACGGTACCAACAGCGACCAAACCCTGGCCGCCTTCAAGGCCCGCGTAGCCCCGCGCGATGCGGCCTCCATCTCGGAGAACGTCGTCCCCTACTTCATCTCTACCACCGGTACGTCGAACAACTTCCTGCACCTCACCGCCGGCATCACCACCGGGCTGGAGAGCGGCGGTGTCAACATCAGCGGCATTACGACCGATTTCGACGGCAACACACGCGCCGGCAATGCAGGGTACGCCGGCACCGGCGTGGCCCCGGACATCGGCGCCGACGAGTTCGCCGGTGTTTCGGTGAGCCCGTCCTGCGTGGCTCCGACCACCCAGGGCACGGCACTGGTCTTTGGTACGGCCAGCAGCACGGCGCAGGAAGCCAGCTTCACCGCTGCCGGCGGCTCCGTTACGGGCTACCTGATCGTGCGTAGCACGGGCGCCCTCACCGGCACCCCGGTGAACGGCACGGCCTACAGCGCCGGCAACAGCCTGGGCAACGGCGTCGTGGTGGGCACTTCCGCCACGCCTTCCTTTGCCGCCAGCGGACTCACCGCCAACACCGCCTATACGTATACCATCTTTACGTACAACAGCGGCGCCTGCAACGGCGGTCCTGTATATAACACAACGGCGCCCCTGGCCGGAGACGCTACCACCTGCGCCGGCCTGCCCACCGCAGTGACCGTGACCAACAGCGGTGCTACGGAGTTCGCCCTCTCCTGGACGGCACCGACCGGCGGCGCTGCCGGCGTGCTGAGCTATACCCTCGAGGTAGCTACGGACAATGCCTTCACCAACATCGTAAGCACGCAAACCGTCAGCACCACCACGGCTACGGTTACGGGCCTTAACGCCAACTCCCAGTATTTCTACCGCCTGCGCGCCAGCAACGGGGTTTGCGCTTCCGCCAATACCGCGGTTGCCAGCACCAGCACGCTTTGCCAGGGACCTGCCATCACCGGCACCACCCCGGCCACGCGCTGCGGCGTGGGCACGGTGACCCTTCAGGCAGCCACTGCCGCGGGCGCCACCCTTTCCTGGTATGCAGCCGCCACCGGCGGCTCGGCACTGGGCACCGGCACCTCGTTCACGACGCCTTCGCTCACGACCACTACCACGTTCTACGTACAGGCTTCCACGCAGGGAACTGCCTTCAACGTTGGCCCGGTATCGGAAACCACTGCCAACCTCGCCTCGAGCGCGGGCTTCGGGCAGTACTTCCGCACGGCCGATGCCGTGATCATCAACTCGGTGGAAGTGTATCCCTCCACGGCCGGCACCCTGCGCATTTCGCTGGTCAACGCCTCCGGCGTGGTGGTGGACTTCCGCAACTTTACGATCACAGCAGCCGACATCAGCAATACCGTCAAGAAGACCCTCGCGCTCGGCTTCAACGTGCCCGCGGGCTCTACAGGCTGGCAGCTTGCCTACGACATCGGCATCAACCGCGGCATCGGCACGTATACGTATCCCTACAGCAGCAACGGCTTCTCCATCACGGGTAACACGGTCGACGGCAACAACATCACCAACGGTACCCGGAACTACTTCTGGAACTGGAACGTGACGCAGGTGTGCAACAGCGCGCGCACGGCAGTGATCGCTACCGTAAACAGCGCGCCCACCCTCAGCGTGTCGGCAACCCCGGCGGCCATCTGCGTGGGCGGATCGACCACGCTGACCGTACAAAGCACCAACGCCGGCTACACCTATACCTGGACCCCGGGCAACCTCAGCGGCGCCTCGGTGTCGGTAAGCCCCACCGCCACGACCAAGTATTATGTGAATGCCAGCGACAACAGCGGTGGCCCCAGCAATGGCTGCGCCGCCCTCGACTCTATTACCGTGCAGGTGAACGTGCTGCCGGCCGCCGTCACCATCACCCCGAGCACCTCCACGCTCTGCACGGGTGCTACGGCCACCCTCACGGCTTCGGGCGGACAGGTATCGGGCACGCTGATCAACGAGAATTTCAACGGCACGGCACCCGGCTGGACCACCGAGAACACTTCTACCGGCGGCACCCCTGCCAACGCGGCCTGGCGCCTCGTGGCAAGCGGCACCAGCGTCAGCTCGGAAGTATTCGTCAGCAACGACAATTCCCAGTTCGCGCTCACCAGCAGCGATGCCCAGGGCCTCGGCGCCACCACGCGCACGATCCTCAACGCCCCGGTGATCAACACTACCGGCTACTCAGCGCTCACACTCAACTTCTACCACTACCACCGCGTGTATACGCTGGCGCTCTTCGACTCCGCAACCGTGGAAGTGTCGACCAACGGTACTGCCTGGACGGCCGTTCGCTCGTTCAAGACCGCCAACACCGGCGCCTTCAACAACTTCGCGCAGGCCACTGTGAACCTCGATGCCTATGTGAACCAGCCCACGCTGTATATCCGCTTCCGCTACGCCGCCGACTGGGCGTACAACTGGGCGATCGATAACGTGACCGTGACCGGCACCCAGCCGGCAGCGATCACCTGGTCGCCGCAGGCCGGCCTCTTCACCGATGCCGCCGCTACGACGCCTTATACGGGTGGCGCCGCCACTACGGTGTACGCGAAGCCCGCCGCAGCAGGCATGTATAACTATACGGCTACTTCCACGAGCGGGGCGGGCTGCACCAGCAGCACCACGCTGGCGCTCACGGTCTCCCCGGCAACCGCCATCAGCACGCAGCCGGCAGCCACACAGTCGGTATGCGCGGGCAGTGCAGCGACCTTTACGGTAGCAGCTACGGGCAGCGCCCTCACCTACCAGTGGAAGAAGGGCGGCGCCGACATTACCGGTGCCACCTCAGCAACCTATACGATCAATGCCGCTACCGCAGCCGACGCCGCCACGTACACAGTGGTGGTAACGGGTACCTGCGGCAACGTCACTTCCGCCAATGCAGTACTCAACGTGAATGCGGCAACCGCGATCACGACACAGCCGACGGCTGCTCCGACGGTATGCGCAGGTGGTAACGTATCGCTCACGGTGGCCGCTACCGGAACCGGAACGCTTACCTACCAGTGGAAGAAGAACGGGGGCAACATCACCGGCGCCAATGGCGCTACGCTTACGATCAACAACGCCACTGCGGCCGACGCGGCTACCTACACGGTTGACGTGACCGGCTCCTGCGGCACGGTTACCTCCGCCAACGCCGTACTGACGGTAAATGCGGCCACGGCCATCACGACGCAGCCCACGGCACAGGCCGCCTGCGCCGGCAGCGCCGCTACCTTCACGGTTGCTGCATCGGGCACGGGCCTCAGCTACCAGTGGCGCAAAGGCGGCAGCAACATCACCGGTGCTACTTCCGCCACCTACACGATCCCCAGCGTAACGGCCGGCGACGCCGCCAACTACGATGTGGTGATCACCGGCACCTGCGGCTCCGTGACCTCCAACGCGGTAGCCCTGTCGCTCACCGCCGCTACTTCCATCACGACTCAGCCCGTAGGCGCTACCGCCTGCGAGCAGGGCGCAACCTCCTTCACGGTGGTTGCCTCCGGTGCTGGAACGCTCAGCTACCAGTGGCGCAAGGGCGGCACCAACATCAGCGGCGCCACTTCAGCAACGCTGAACCTCAGCAACCTCACTGCCACCGACGCCGGCTCCTACGATGTGGTGGTGACAGGCGGCTGCGGACCGGTGACCTCCAACGCCGTCACCCTCGTGGTGAACAACTGTACCTCGGTACCGAGCCTCGACGCCAGCATCAGCAGCGCGGTTCTGACCCCCAACGCCGTCCGTAACACTACGGTACTCCGCGTGAAGGCTACCCGCGCTGCCCGCATCCAGTGGCAGCTCGTGGATGCCCGCGGCGCCGTGGTGATGACCTTTACGCAAACGGTAACCGCCGGGGACAACCAGCTTCGCTTGCAGCTTGGCCACCTGGCCGGCGGCACCTACCTGCTGTATGGCACTACGGACAAAGGCAAGACCAGCGTATTGCGCGCGGTGCGTCTCTAACCGGATCGCATCCCATAACCAAGAGCCCCGACGGTGTACGTCGGGGCTCTTTTATTTTCGGGCCTTTTGTTTATCAGCCTTGCGAAAGAAATGTTCTAAATGGAATCAACCCAAATCTGAAATCAAAAATCAGAAATCCTACATCCGAGATCTGAGATCCTACATCCGAGATCCTACATCCGAGATCCTACATCTGAGATCCTACATCTGAGATCCCCCATCGATGGTCCGCAGCGCCGGTTCGAGGTGGATCTTCTTGACGTCGCTTACTTCGCCGCGAATAAAGTACCAGGCGGCCAGGTCGCGCCCAACGGCCTTGACGAAGGCAGCCTTGATGCGGGCGATCTTTTCGCTGGCCGAATTGCTGCGCACGTTCACGAGGCTTTCCACGCGGTTGTGGATCTCGGCGAGCATGCCGCTGGTGGCGAAGCGGCCGTAGAGGGCCAGCAACTCGGCGCGGTGGTCTACGAGGTCGTGCAGATGGAGGCCTTCGGGGTGCTGCAGGAAGAACAGGTACAGCGTTTTCTCGAGCGGCGTCAGGCGTATTTCGATATTCCCGTAATCGGGCAGGAAGATGCGCCCGGCGGCCGTTATGCGCAGCGCGCTCGGCTTGCGCCCCTGCCGGAAGTTCTGGTTGAAGAGCATGCGCGTGCGCACCCCCTCCAGGATGTTGAGCAGCTGCTCGAGCACCGGCGCATCGAGCCGGCCGCGCAGATCGTCCATACAATCGAGACAAACGTCGGCGGTGCGCAGCTTCAGGATCACCTCGGGCTTATGGCGGCAGAAGTCGTTCACGCAACCAAGCGGCACGCGGTGCAATCCATCCTGCAGGGCCTCGATGCTGCCGAACAGCGCCCGCTGCAGCGCGAGGGCCACCACATGATACACCACCGGGAAGGTGCCGGAACAATGCACGTAGTGCTCCCACTCGTCGGTATGGATAAACCCGTTGTTCGGGTTCGCCGGGTCGAGCGCGCAGAACCAGTTGAGCTCGTTGGCCACGGGCGTCAGCAGCAGCACGAGGTCCGTGGGCGGCACCCGCTGTTTCCTGCGGTACGCAGCGGCACTCCGGAACAGCTCCTTCCAGGTACTGACCCGCCGCTGCACCGGGAACGACGGCGCTTCCAGGCAGTGCTCCGAGAGCTTCCGGGAGAAATTTACCATCGAAAAGAACTCCCGCTCCTCGAACTCCTCCTCGTGCACCGCGTCCTCATCGAGCGGGCGCGGCGAGGCATTGCCCGTAAACCACACGGGGCCATCGAAGGCGGTAAGAAAATCCAGCACCTCGTAGTGTTCTTCCTCGGGATAGTCGGCATCGCGAACCAGGTGGATCTGCATGTAGTGTGGTTGAAAGGTTATTTGCCATCGGGCTCCAGGAAGTTGCCCAGGCTTTCGCCGCGGCGCTTGCGCAACAGGTAGCGGTCCATAGAGCGGCCCAGTTCGTTAAATGTATCGCGCATTTCGCTCTTCACAAAGGCCATGCTGTTGCTGCGGCGGAAGTTGAGGTCCGTGGCCACTTCCACGGCGTCTTCGGTGGCGCCGAGGTAGGAAAAGGTCCATTTGCCGGTGCCTTCGAGCTCGCGGATGCTGCTGCGGATGCCTTCGGCGGTGTAGCGCCGCGAAGCATTCTCATAGCCGTCGGTCATGACCACCACGACCACCGTAGCTGCGCCGTTGATCAGATCGGCCTCGAGCTGGCGGTTGATCAGGGCTATGGACGACCCGATGGCATCGTAAAGAGCAGTGGAGCCGCCGGGCTGGTAGCCCTCGGAGGTCAGTGCCGCCATCGAGTGGGGGTCCTTGCCGAAGTGCTGGTGCTGCACGCTTTCGTTGAAGACCGTGAGGCCTACGGTAATGGCCTGCTCGGGAAAGCGTGCCTGCAGCGAGCGGATCGTCTGCAGCTGCTCGTTGAAGCCGCTGATGGTGCTGCTGCGGCAGTCCTGCATGGAGCCGCTGCGGTCGAGGATGAGGTGGTAGTGGGTCTTTTGTTTCATAACGATTGCTTTTATGAAAACGAAGGTGGCCCCGCCATCGCCCTTCCGCGCTTTCCTGCAAGCTTGTAAGCCGCCGGTACCCCAAAACAGAAAGCCCCTCTCGCGAGGGGCCTTCTTACCTAAAAACGAAACTGATTAACGTGCAATGGCGACGCGGGTCGTGAGTACCTGCTTGCCATTGGAGATGCGCACCGAGTAGAGTCCTGCCGCCGCAGCCTGCAGGTCGATGGATACATCTTCGCGGACAAAGGATACCGTGGCCTCGCGGCGGAGTACTTCCTTACCGTTACCGTCGATCACCTGGATGGAGACCTTGCCGGCCGTGAAGTGCTCCAGGCGGAGGTTCACCAGGCCGCGGCTCGGGTTGGGGAAGGCCAGTACAGTAGCTTCTACTTTGGCTTCCACTGCGGCCTTCGGCTCGCTACGGGTGGTAGCGGGCGACCCGGTGCAGGTGCCGAGGTAGGATCCGTTGCCAAGCTGTGCGGGCACGGCGCTCGGCGCTACGCAGATCTGTACCCAGGGGTTCGACTTGGAGCCGGTAGCGTGGCACACCAGCACCTTGTCGCCCTTGTTGCCGCAGCGGACGTCGATGACCTGAATCGTCTTCGTGAAGACGGCCTTGCAGCCTTTGCTGTCGGTAACGGTCACTACGAAGGTCACCGAGCCGGCACCGTTGGCATTCACCGTGATGGAGGAGGGATCGGCGTTCACCGTGAAGGTGGCTGCGTTGCCTTCCTGGCGCCACTGGTAGGTGTAGCCCGGGGTACCGCCGCCGGCCGTCACCTTGATGGTAGCGGAAGAGGCAGGTGTATAGCCCAGGTAAATGGTATTGGCGAGGGCGCCTTGCTGCAGCACCGTGAAGGAGTTGAACGTACCGGTGATCGGGGCATTCAGGCGCACGGTGGTCACCGCAGTGGTGGTGTTGCCGCAGGCGTCCTTCATCGTCCAGCTGATCGTGTTCATGCCAACAGCAAAGGTGCCGGAGGCGTCGGGGCCGGTGCCGGTGCGGGTAAAGCCGCCCGGTCCGCTCACTGCGTAGCTGTAGGTCACGGCCGTGCAGTTATCGGTGGCCGCGATAGCGGCAACCGTATAGTGCGTGGACGTCGTGTCGTAGCAATGCTCTACCGCGTTCACGTTGTAGGTCACCACAGGAGCCGTGCGGTCTACTACCGTCAGGGTCTGGGTGAAGACGGCGCTCGTGTTACCCGATACGTCGGTGAAGTTCCAGGTCCGCACGCGGGTGTAGGTCGCGCCGCAGGCGGCTGTCTTCACGTCGCTTACGAGGTGCAGCGTTACCGGGGCGCAGTTGTCGGAGGCTGCCGGCACAAGGGCCAGGGCATCGGCAATGGCCTTGTTGTCGGAGCACTCCTCGGTGCGGTCCAGCGAACCGGCAGCCGTCGTGATTACAGGAGCGGTCACGTCCTGTACCGTGAGGGTCTGGATGCAGGTCGTGGCGTTGCCGGATATATCTGTTGCCTTCCAGGTGCGGGTGATCACGTAGTTGTAGTGAGCCGCATTGTTCACATCAGCCACCTGCGTGCTCACATCGCTGTGCGCGATCGCAACAGGGGCGCAGTTGTCCGTAGCCGTAGCCACGCCATTGGCAGCCGTGCTGTTGTCTGCCTCGCAGCTCAGCGTCACCGATGCAGGGCAGGTGATCACCGGGGCGGTCACGTCCTGTACGGTGATGGTCTGGACGCACTGGGTGCGGTTGCCGTTGTTGTCGGTGGCCGTCCAGGTGCGGGAGATCGTGTAATTGTAGTGAGCCGCATTGTTCACATCAGCGCTCTGCGTGCTGACGTCGCTGTGGCTGATGTTCGCGATACCGCAGGCATCGGTGGCCGTAGCCGTTCCGGTAGCAGCAGTGCTGTTATCGTCCTGGCAGTTCAGCGTCACGGAAGCAGGGCAGCTGATCACCGGAGCTACGCGGTCTTCTACCGTTACTACGGCGGTAGCGCTGTGCACATTGCCGTGGATATCGGTGACGGTCAGCGTCACGGTGTTGGCGCCTACGTTGCTGCAGTCGAAGGCGGTCTTGCTGAGGGCAAGGCTTTCGATGGCGCAGTTGTCGGAAGAGCCGTTGTTCACCTGCTCGGGCGTGATGGCGGCATTACCGGTCGCGTCGAGCTGGATGGTGAGGTCCTGGGTGCGGGCGGCGGGCAGCTCGCTGTCGGTAACGGTTACGGTGAAGGTCTTCTCCGTAGCGTTTCCGCAAGCGTCGGTCGCCGTTGCCGTTACCGTTGTGGTGCCTACCGGGAAGTAAGCGCCCGGCTGGTGGCTGTAGGTGATGGCAGGCGTACCGCAGTTATCAGAAGAGATGGCTGCGAAGGAAACCTGGGCACCGCACTGGCCGGCGTCGTTGGACACCGAGATGTTGGTCACGCTCAGTGAAGGCGCTTTCGTATCCTGTACGGTGATCACCTGCGTGGCCGAGGTCACGTTGCCATGAATATCGGTCACGGTCCATACGCGGGTGAGGGTGTAATTGAATCCACAGTTGCCGTCGGTGCGCGTTTCAGCGAACTGAACAGCGCCGGCAGCGCAGTTGTCGGTTGCCGTTACTACTGCGGCCGCGGGAACAGCATCGCATTCTACGGTCACGTCAGCAGGAACACCAACGAGCACGGGGGCTTCCTTGTCGGCGACGGTCACCGTAAAGGAGCGGGTCACGTTGTTGCCCTTCGCATCCACGGCGCGGTAGCTGATCGTAGTGGTACCGACCGGGAAGACGGAACCGCTGGCAGGTCCAGCCACCTGGCTGATGGAATGGCCGGTGCAATTGTCGGTGGAGCGGGGTGCGGTCCAGGTGACGCGGGCGCCGCAAACACCGGCGTCGGTGAGGACGCTGATGTCAGCCGGCAGGCCGGTGATGGCGGGGGCTTCGGTATCCGAAACGGTTACCGTGAAGCTTGCCGTGGCCGTGCGGCCGGAAGCATCCGTGGCACGGTAGGTAACCGTAGTAGTACCGATCGGGAACACCGAGCCGGAAGCCGGGCCTGCGATGCGGGCGATGGAGTGGCCGGTGCAATTGTCGGCCGAGGTCGGGGCCGTCCAGTTCACGACCGCACCGCACACGCCGGCATCATTGCTCACGGAGATATTTGCGGGCATGCCCACGATGGTCGGGTTCTGGTTGTCCACCACGGTCACCGTGAAGGAGCAGGTAGCGCGGTTGCCACCGGCGTCCACGGCTTCCCAGGTTTCGGTAGTGGTACCGATCGGGAAGGTAGCGCCGCTGCCGAGGCCGGACACGAGGCGGGTCGGGATGCTGCCGCCTTCGAACTCCACTACGTACAGGGCGGAAGCGGTGTAATACCAGTCGTTCCAGGTACCGTTGGGTCCCCAGTTGATCACGGCCCAATCTTCACCCTGGCCGCCGCCTGCGTTGTTGGGCTCGCCGCCGTTCCACCGGGTGTAGGAGACGGGCTCGCTCGTGATCCACTTGTAGGTGCCTTCCACAGCGCGGTCGGTAAAGCCGATCCAGATGTAGTTGGGGCTCATGGCCGATACGAACGCGTTCTCCTGGGCGTCGCTGATGGTCACCAGGTGACCACCGAGCGCGACGGCCTTGGCGTGTGCGTCTTCGGGCGTAGTGGCGGTATTCGAGATGAAGTACGTGTGTCCGCCGTAGGTGCCTTTATAGGTGTAGCCGGGCAGCGACGTGGGCAGGGTGCCGTTGCCGCAGTTGTCGGAGGCCGACGGCGCGTTGTAGGTCACCACGGCGCCGCAGCTGTTGGGAGCTGTGTTTACCGTGATGTTGAACGCACAGGAGATCACCGGCGGGGTCACGTCCTTCACGATCACCGTTTGGTTCTGGGTGCTCGTGTTGCCAGCGGGATCGGTATACACCCAGCGAATGGTGTAGGTGCCTTGTGCGGAGTAGGTAAGCGGATCAACCGTTGTGGCGGTCACGGTACCGGCGCAGTTGTCGGTAGCCTTGGGAGCCGTCACGGCAGCGGCGCATTCGGCCGTTACGGTCGGGAGGTTCATCACCTGCGGCACAGGGGCCGTCACGTCCTTAACGGTGATGGTCTGCACACACTGGCTGCGGTTGCCGTTGTTGTCGGTGGCCGTCCAGGTGCGGGTAATGGTGTAGTTGTAGTGTGCTGCGTTGTTCACGTCAGCCACGCGGGTGCTCACATCACTGTGGGTGATGGAGGCGATGCCGCAGGCGTCGGTGGCGGTAGCCGTACCGGTAGCAGCGGGTGCACTCGGGTTCTGGCAGTTGAGCGTCACATCGGCCGGGCACGTGATCACCGGTGCCACCTTGTCTTCCACCGTGATCACGGCGGTACCGGTCTGGCGGTTGCCATGGATGTCGGTCACCGTCAGGGTCACCGTGTTGGCACCCACATTGCTGCAGTCGAAGGTGGTCTTGTCGATCGAGATCCAGTCGATGCCGCAGTTGTCGGTCGAACCGTTGTCTACGGCCTCAGGAGTGATCGCCGCGGCGCCGGAGGCGTCGAGGCTGATCGTGAAGCTGTTGGTGCGCACTACCGGCCGCTCGCGGTCGCTTACCGTTACAGACTGAACGGCCGTCTGGCTGTTGCCGTGGATATCGGTCACCGTCCAGGTTACGTTGGTGGTGCCTACCGGGAAGGTGGCAGGAGCGTTATTGCTGATGCCGGCCACTTCGCAGTTGTCGGCGGTTGCAGGCGTACCGAGGGCCACATTGCCAGCGCTGCACACTCCGGCGTCGGTAGCTACCCATACAGCGGCAGGCGCAGTGATGGTCGGCTTCTCATTGTCCTTCACGGTTACCGTGAACGAGCAGGTGGTGCGGTTGCCGGCGATGTCTACTGCGGTGTAGGTCACCGTGGTCACGCCCACCGGGAATTCGTCGCCCGACTGGTGGCTGGAGCCGAAGGAGGCCACGCCGCAGTTGTCGGAAGCGGAGGCCGAGGGAGAGCCGGCGGATACATAGGTCTTGAAGCAGAGGCTCCAGAACGTACCCTGCCAGGTCGGGTTCATACCGTACACGCTGGAGTAATACGGTACTGGGGTGCTGGTGCCACCGGCCACGAGGCCGAGGCCCGTGCCCTGGAGGCGGAAGGTATAGGTCTGTCCGGCGATCAGCTGGGGCTGAGCGGCCGCGGGGATCTGTGTTGCGAACCAGTTGCCGCAGAACGTACCCGGGTTATGCGCACCGGAATACAGTACCGTGCCGCCGGTGCCTACGCCCGAGTAGATCGTCAGGGTGAAGGCAGTTGTCTGGCAGCCGTTGTGGAACAGGTCGAGCTGCGTGAGCTTGCCCGTCTGTCCGGCCGTGAAGGCCTGCCACTGGTCGTCGCCCCAGGTACCGATGAAGATATCGGTGCGCTGCTGGTCTACCTGCGGAGGCAGGTCGCCCACGCTGAAGTCCACGTTGGCGCCGCACTTGCCCGGATCCACGTTCTTCACGATGTTGGCGGGGCAGTTGGCGATCACCGGGGCGGTTTCGTCCTTGATCACAACCGTTTGCTGCTGGGTGAAGATGTTGCCGTTGCCGTCGTTGTACGTCCAGTTTACCGTGTAGGTGCCCTGGGCCGTATAGGTCGTGGCGTCGGTGGTAGTAGCGGAAAGCAGGCCGGCGCAGTTGTCGTTGGCCTTCGGCGCGGTGAGCACCGTGGCGCACTCGGCGCTGATGGTGGGCAGGCTGGCCACAACGGGTACGGGCTTGCTGATGTCCTTCACTACAACCTGCTGCGTTTGCGTGCTGCTGTTGCCGTCGGTATCCGCGTAGGTCCAGGTGATGGTATAGGTACCCTGCTGCGTATAGGTCAGCGGGTTGGTCGTAGTGGCGGTCACGGTACCGGCGCAATTGTCGGTAGCGGTCGGGGCTACTGCGGTCACACTGCACTCGCCGTTGAGGACGGGCAGGGTGGCCACGGTCGGAACAGGCGCGGTACGGTCTTCCACGTTCACGGTCTGGGTGCGGGTCGTGCGGTTGCCCACGGCGTCCGTAGCGGTCCAGGTGATGGTAGTGGCACCTTTGGGATAGGCGGCATTGAGCGGCTGGTTGTCGCTGCGTGCGCCGGTCACCGAGGCGGAGCTGCAATTATCGGTAGCGGCGGGGGCGCTGATGGCCACGGTTGCCGCGCAGCGGCCTGCGTCGGTTTGCGTGGTCACATCGTCGGAAGTGCCACCGGTGTTGATGAATACATAGATGCGGCGGGTGTTGTAGTTGCCGGCATTATGGGCGAAGGTCCAGTCCGGGTGCTGCCCGCTGGCGGCGCCGTTCGGGTTGTTACCGATGCCGAGGTCGTCATTGGTATTGTTGGCCCAGCTGTTATAAGCGAAGAGGGTCTGGCCGGCGCCGTAGTTATGCACCTGGAAGGAGCCATAGCAGCTGCGGTCGCTGTTCGGCGCGTCGTCGTAGTCGTAGCGGCTGCTGTTGGCGCTGGGCAGTCCGAGACCGTTGGCGCCACCGTAGCAGTTGTTCCAGAACTCGATATTACCCGTAGTAATACCGGTGCCCGGGGTGACGCCGGCGTTGGCGCTGGCCACCACGTTCATGTTGCTGACACGCTGCTGGAAGAATGCCGCGTTGGTGTTGGGGATGCCGGTCTTCGTCACGTCGCTCGTGAACTTGTCCATCGACACCCATACCCACTTGTCGTTGAGTTCCATGTAGTAGGCCACACGGGTGAAAGGCACGCCGGCGAGTGCGGCGGCATTGTTCACCGCGTAGGGCACGCTGGCGGTACCGTTCCAGGCACCGTTCACCGGAATCTCGAGCTGGTAGACGGTGTTGTACTGGCTCGCCTCCGGCACGTTGCCGCGGATATGGGCCGGCACGTTGCCTACGGAGCTGCCGGCGCTGAATACAGGAGCCGTCACGTCTTTCACGATCACCTGCTGGGATTGCGTTTCGCTGTTGCCCGCGGCATCCTTATAGATCCAGTTGATGGTATAGGTGCCTTGCGTTGTAAAGGAAGTAGCGTCGTTGGTGAACGCGGTCACGGTGCCGTCGCAGTTGTCCGTTGCCGTCGGGGCGGTAACGCTCACGGAGCATTCGGCCGTGACGACGGACAGTGAGGGCTGGGAAGGAACCGGCTTGGCGTTGTCGCGCACGATCACGTCGAACTGCACGGTGGGAGCGCCACAGCCGTTGGTGGCCTTCACGGTCACCCGCGTCGTGCCCTTGTTGAAGGTAGCGCCGGAGCCCGTGCCGTTGCCGGAGCCGGTGGTGGCGCCGGTGAACACATAGGTGACGGCAGGAGCCGGCGTGCCGGTGGCCGATACCGGGTAGGTAACCACGGACGTACAGCCGTTGGCGCCTGTAGTAGCCGTTACCTGGGCAACGACGTCGCTGAAGGAAGGTGCTGCATTCTGGGCAATGACGACGGGAGCCGCCGTTGTGGTGCAGCCGTTACGGGTGCCGGTAGCGGTGTAGCTGCCCGGTGTGCTCACCGTAATGGAAGCGCCGGTGGCACCGTTGCTCCAGGTATAGGTATCAGCGCCGGTGGCCGTGATCGTGGTGGGCGTGCCCGGGCAGATGCTCGTAAGCGTGGCCGAGGCCGATACTACGGGCAGTGCATGGATGGTTACCGTAACTGCAGCGGATGTAGCGGAGCAGCCGTTGGGGTCGGTCATCTTCACCGAGTAGCTACCCGATTGCGTGGCGTTGTAGGCAGCACCCGTGGCAGAGCCGATCGGGCTGCCGCCCAGGAACCACTGGTAGGTATAGGTATCAGCAGGCGTTGCCGATGCGCCCAGGGTTACTGCGGCATTGCCGGCAGCGTTCTGGCAGATCGTGGCAGACCCGGAGGCAGCAACGGTGGCCGTGATGGCAGGGCATACCGCGGTAGCCGATACATTATAGGTGTAGTTAGCCTCATCGCAGTCGTTGCTCGCGATGTTGACGGTAGCCGTATAGGTACCCAGGGCCGTGGAGCTGAAGCGCACCGTGAAGGTGGCCGAGCCGCCGGCGGGGATGGATGCCGGTACGTTGCTGCGGTCGATGCTGAAGCGGGTTGCATCCGTGCCGGTAAGGCTGATGGCGCTAACCGACAGGGCACCGGTGCCCGTGTTCTGCAGCACGAAGTCGCGCGACAGGGTCGCTGCCGGGGGCGTGCTGCCCATGTTGGTGTTGTTGGCGATTCCGGTGGCCGTAGTGCCCGAGTAGATCGTGGCGCCGTTGCCGGTCACGTTGATGTCGCCGATCACATAAGGCGTGCAGGTGGCGTTGGTACCGCCGTCGGCGATCCAGTTGGAGGTAGCGCCGTTGAGGGCGAAGTCGCGGAGCACACCGGCTTCCACACCCGAAACTGCGTTCGGGAGGGTAGCGTAGGCGCTGTTGTCCGCCATATCGAAGCCATTGTCGAACGAGTAGTTGGCGACGAGTCCGTTGCCGGAGCCAGCCAGCTGGCAGTGGAACTGGGCATTGATCTCGTCGGCGCAGAGCGCGCGGTTCCAGACACGCACCTCGTCGATGGCGCCGCGGAAGAAGCGGCGGGTGCCGTAGCCACCGTCGTCGTTGTGCTTGCCGATACGCATATCGGTGTTGCCGTTGAGCGCAGCCTGGGTATAGTCGAAGTTGTCGACCTGGCTGCCGTTCACATAGGTCTTGACGTTGCCGTTGTTGTATACGACGGCGATGTGGATCCACTGGCCAGCCACGAGGCCGGCGGGGTTCATGATCTCACGGAAGCCGTTCTTGTATTCGATCACAATGCGCGAGCCACCATTATATACGTTGGCGCCGAAGCCGAGGCCGTGGCGGCCGGGAATGTCGGAGCTGAGTACGTTGTTGGGGTAGAATACGTTGCCTTCGGGGCGGAGTTCCGGCTTGATCAGCGCCTCCAGCGTTACCGGGATGGCGTTGATGGCAGGCATGTTCGTAGAAACCCAGTCGTTCTGACCGTCGAAGTGCAGGGCCTTGGCGGCGGCACGCACGAGGGCGTTGCTGCTGGCGGTAGCGGAGCAGCCGTTGGCATCGGTACCCGTCACGGAGTAGGCACCGGCATTGGCAATGGTGGCGCCGGCAACCGATACGCCGGGGTTGGTGGAGGAGAAGCCGTTGGGACCGCTCCACACATAGGTATCGGCACCCGAGGCCGTCAGGGTCAGGGTGCTGCCCGCATTAACGGGGCTGTTGGAAGATATAGTGACCGTGGGCAGGGCATTGACCGTTACCGTAGCGGTAGCCGGTGCGGAGGCGCAGCCATCGGTGCTGCCGGTAACGCTGTAGCTGCCGGCGGCGTTCACGCTGATGGTGTTGCCGGTGGTGCCGGTGCTCCAGCTGTAGCTGTCGGCACCGGTAGCGGTGAGGGTGGCGCTGTTGCCGGCGCAGAAGCTGGCAGAGCCTACGGTAACCGTGGGAACCGCTTTAACGGTGGTGGTCACGGAAGCGGGCGCTGAAGTACAGCCGTTGACCGAGCCGGTAACGGTGTAGGTGCGGCCGTCGGCAACCGTGATGCTGCTGCCGGTGGCGCCGTTGCTCCAGGTATAGGTGTCGGCGCCGGAGGCGGTGAGGGTCACGCTTTCGCCTGCGCAGAAGGTGGTGGCACCCGATGCGGCGATCGTGGTGGTTACCGCGGCGGGCTGACCGATCGTAACGGTCTGCGCGCTGGTGATCACACCGGCGTTGTCTTTCACGCGTACCGTATAAGTACCGGCGGCGAGGTTGGCGAAGCTGTTCGATGCGCCATAGGTAGTGCCGTTGTTGATGCTATAAGTATAAGGTGCAGTGCCGCCCGAGGCAGCTACCGTGATGCTGCCGGTGGAAGTACCGAAGCAGGTAGCGTTGGTGCCGGTGGCAGTGGCGCTGAGGGGCTGGCCAGCCGCAACCGTAGCGGAAGCCGTGGCGATACAGCCGTTGGCGTCGGTAACCGTGTAGGCGTAGGTACCGGCGCACAGGTTGCTGGTAGCTGCAGAGCCGCCTACGCTCCAGTTGTCGGTAGTGAAGGTACCGGAGTGGTGCGTCACGCCCAGGCTTACCGGGCTTGTGTTGGTGACGCTGGTGGTCAGCGACCATGTCCACGTTGGCGACCCTGTCTGGCGCACGCGGTAGATGGCTCCGGTGGTGGTCAGTTCGATCCGGAAGTCGTACGACGTATTGACCTGGATGATGCTGCTGCTGCTGAGTGAGCCGCGGCTCCCTCCGTTCTCGTATACGGTCAGGTTACTGCCCGTATACACATACAGGCCATGCACCATGTTCGGCCAGTTGTTGAACGTGCCGGTGGTGGTCCAGCCGATCATGAAGGTAGCACCGGAAGCCCCGAGCCTGAAGGTTCCTTCAAATGCCTTGCCGGCAGTGCGGGCGAAGGTCTGGTTGGTACGGATGGTGTTGTGCCAGCCGGTGCTGGCAAGAGCGCCCCCGTTGAGCATGCCTCCGCTGATAGTGAAGCTGCCGAGGTTTGTGGTAAAGCCGCTCAAGCTTGTGTTCGAAAAGTCGTTGCCATACTCATTGAATGAATACGGTGCCGTGCCGCCGGAGGGCGTCAGCGTTACCGAGCCATTGCACTGGCCAGGGGCCGAAGTGGCGTTGCCGGTAGCCGTCAGCTGCAGGGGGCTGAAGTTCGTAACGGTGATGGTATTGGACGTGGCCGTGCAGCCGTTCGACACCACTACATAGTAGGCACCGGCTTCCGAAGCGGTGTAGCTCGAAGCAGTAGCGGTTGCGATGAGGCTTCCGTTCTTATACCACTGGTACGTGACGCCCGACGAAGGTGTGGCGGTGAGTACCAGGGTACCGTTCTGGCAGAAGGCGGCCGGGCGGGTAGCTGCGATCGAAGCAGTAAGGGTCGGATAGGCAGATGCCGTGGTGGTTATGTTTCCGGCAACCCAGTTCGAGACGCTGCCGCTGAGGGCAAAGTTGTTGAGGGTGCCGTCGTAGCCATTGGCGGATGCGTCCTTGAGAACGGTGAATGCGCTGTTGTTCTCACCCACGTAGCCGTGGTTGAACTTATAGTAGGCCAGCAGGCCGCTCAGGGCAGTACCGGGAACTTCGGCGTTGCGGTAGTGATTGAGCTCGCCGGCGCAAAGGGCGCGGTTCCAGATCCGGGCCTCGTCGAGGCTACCACGGAAGTAGGCCCAGCCATCGGGCATGGCCCCCAGGCGGAGGGCGGGAGCTGCGTGTGCCTGCAGGGTCAGCCCCGTGCGGCTGCCGGCGGCGGCGCCATTCACATAGAAGGTACCGGTGCCGTTGCTATAAGTAAAGGCCACGTGGGTCCAGGTGCCGGCCGAAAGTACGGTCGACGACATAAGGCCGACGCCGTTGCTTTCGAGGTAAGGCTTGCCCTCATAAATGAAGAACGCGAAACCGGGCTGTGTAGAGCCGGAGCCGCGGTTGGTGAAGATCGGTTGGTATCCGCCCGTAGAGGCCAGGTTCACCCAGGCTTCCATCGTGAAGCTGGAAGAGGTCGTGAAGTTGGTTGCGTTGCTGGCGGCGGTGCTGAAGCTGACGGCATCGTTGGTGCCGTCGAAATGCAGGGCGCCTGCCGCAGGCAGCACGCGGATGGTGACCGTGGCGGTGGACGTCAGCTGCGGGGAACAGGACTCGAGGCCACCGTACTCGACCACATAGCCGTCTACGCCGGCGTTATCGGGAAAGTCGTTCCAGCTGCCGTCGCTGTAAAAGTGCGCCACGTGTTCGCCGGCACGGTAGGGGTCTGTTTCGCCGCCCCAGTTGTAGGAGCCGCAATCGTTGGGCTCTGCGCCGGCCCATGCGTGGTAGTTGCCGTTAACGGAGTAACCGGTGCCGGCAGAGCACCAGTCGTATTTCTGCTGTTGCGAGAACAGGCGGCCCTGGCCGCCGTCCTCCAGCCCTTCGGGGCCCGTGACCCAGCGCCACTGGCCTTCGTAGGCGAGGTCGGAGGCTCCGAGCCAGGAGTTGCTCCGGAGCTTCTCGCGGATGAAATCATTCTCGGCCTGCGAGGTCACCGTGGTGAGGTAGCCGCGCATACCGAAGTAGGTGCGGGCAGCCGCGGCATTCCTGGCGTCGGTCCAGGTGATGGAGCCGGGAATGTATTCGTAGTAGTGGCCGTTGCCGGTGAAGGCGATGCGGCCGTCGTTGTGCTTGATGGTGTAGGAGAAGGTCACCGTGCCGGAGAAGCCCGCCGCGGGGGTGAATACGAGGTTACCGCTCGCGTCCTGCGTCAGCGTTCCCGAGCTGGGCTGCGTAAAGCTGTTGATCACCAGCGCGCCGCTGCTGCCGGTGGCGGCCACATCGTTTGCGATGAGCTGTGCCGGCGTGAGCGTAAGCGCCGTGTTCTGTCCGGTACTCACCGCGTCGGCATTGGCCGTAGGCGTGTACGTGGGGTTCGTGGAGAAGCATTGTGCCAGCACGTTGCCGGACAGCAGGAGCATGGAGATGGCGGTAACCGCTTTGCGTAAAGCGGCAGCGCCCCGAGAGGGTGTGTGCATGTGACGGTATTAAGCGTTAGTTTGGTGCGTAGATAGGGTAGTATCCTCCGGGGCTGTTCGAAAATAGACGAGGCAGCGCAAGGGGTGCGGCTTTGCAGAAGATTGGAGGTGGCAAATAAAAGCAACCCTGTCCAACTCAGCAATACCCCTATCATGTGATGTCGGATTTTTTACTGCCGGTAAGTAATTATACGGTCAGGAGGGCCGGTTTCCGGCTAAACTTCTAATTTACTTTTAATGCGCACACCTGCCTCGCCGGAGTGCTGCGGTACCGATGTAAGTTCTTGAGGGCCGAAGGCAAGAAAAGGATCTTGCACGCGTTTTCAGGTACGGCGCCCCTGCTGCACCGCATCATTTTCCGCAAAAAAGCATCCCATGACCCGACTCCTGCTCCCGCTCCTGCTGCTGCTCCCCTTTCGCGTTCCTGCCCAGCGGGTGGTGGCGCAACGCGGTGCCCCGGCGGCCGTCCGGATGTACTGGAAGGCGCCCGACGGCAAGCCCTACGCCACTTTCGAGCGGTTGCTGGCACAGCGGCCCCGGATCCGCTTCGCGATGAACGGAGGCATGTTTTCGGCCGCGCTCGCACCGGTGGGCTTGTACGTGGAAAGCGGGCGGGTGCTCCGCCCGCTGAAGCATTACAGCAACCCGAAGGTCAACTTCGGCCTGCAGCCACAGGGCGTATTCGGCATCCGCGGCGGCAAGGCCTTCGTGGAGCCGGCCCGTAGTTATACCGCCCGGGGCGTCACCTTCGCCACGCAGTCGGCACCGATGCTGGTGCTGAACGGGAAGCGCAACCCGGCGCTGCCGCGGGGCCTCTCCCTCATCCGCAACGGGGTAGGCCTCCTCCCCGACGGGCAGGTGCTGCTCGCCATCTCGGAAGAAGGCGTCACGTTCTGGGAGTTCGCTGACTGGTTCGTGAAGCAAGGCTGCACCAGCGCGCTGTACCTGGACGGCAACGTATCGGAGTACTACAAGCCCGGGCACCTTCCGGCCGCCTGGTTTGCGGTGATGATTGCGGTGGAGTGATCGCTAAGAAAGCAAAGGAAAAGACGGCTTGTTGCGCAAGCAAGGCTGCGAGCAATAGTGCCCAAAGACATCGAACAAAGTTCAAATGCCAGCCAGCTTGGCTGCGAAGGGCCGCGATTTTCTTCCGTTGCGCTTTTCTATTCACATGAAGAATGATGTCGTTGGACGTCTTCCGGGTGTCTGAACCGGAAGCTTAGACGTTCAAGTTCCAAAGCGGGCCCAAGTTCTTCTGAATCGCATTCCGGTAAACAAAGCGCTTGAATGATTGCTGGTCGGTAGTGCCGGCGGAGTGGCAATATTGCTGGAAACAGGGATTGGCCCCGAGGTTGAGTGTGGCACCCGAGGGAGACACGCCCGCAACGACGTTGAAAACCTTTTTGTCAAGCATCATATAGAACACGAGTTTGCTGCTCATCTGCCTTTTGATCGCAGCAGCGTTTCGCGGCGTCACCGCGAGCCATGCTGCGCCGTCGACCGAAAAGGCAACGGGACATTGCATCTCCAGCACTACCGCTAGAAAGATATCGAACGACTTGGCCTGCGGTTGGAAAGAGCCGTCAGCCATGAAGTTTAACCCCCCTGTTCCAAAGGCCGACGATGTATTGAAAATAAGCAAGGGGTTTTCGTGCGGGCAAGCCAGCAACGCTTCGAAAGCGGCGAGGTTGGGCAAGATATTGAACAGGTGGCTGTCTTTGGCATCGTAGTCAAGCCGCTGGCAGCCATCAATAACATCCACGTAATTCACCCCCGCGTCCTGTAAAAAAGCTATCAGGGCGGCGCGCACGGCTGCCCTGTTGGCTGGAGTAATCGTTTTCGGAATAAGCTGTGGGTCGAAGAGTTTCCATTGCGCGCAACGCTGTCCGTGGTAGAAAGACACTTTGGGCTTTTTGATGCTGCCGCCTCCAGGCTTGACAAGTTGCGGGAGCTTCGCCAACGGTAACAGGTCGAGGAGGTAGCTGATCGGCGGGAACGTGCCCATCAGGTAAACGGAAAACTCGGACCGCAGCGGGTAGCTTTCTTTGTACGGGTGGAACTCAGTAAAGGGAGTGGATGGGAGCTGCCCCCTACGGTCCAGAAGGTAAGCGAGCGCAGCTTCCCTCGTTTCCGCGAACAGTTCCGGCCCATGCGTTACCAAGTCGGAATCGGTAACCGGCGCGAGGAGGAGGGTGGCGCGGGAAGCATTGAACAAGTCCAAATTACGTTTCAAGATCATGGTATCAGGTTTCAGGTTTAAAATGCGCATGTGCGCCAACGTTTAAATCGAAGTTAAACCGCATTATTTTTCACTTTTTTGACATTAACACGGCGTTATTTATAAAATAAAAATGAATAAATAGGCCTGTCCACGCACCTGCAATAGGCAACAGGCACGCTGCACCCGTAGAAATACAAAGAAGCCACCCTCTGGTGGCTTCTTCTATTGTCAGCATGGCGTCATCAACCCGCGATCAGCGCCGTAACGGCCGCCGTATCACGCGCCCACCCGGCGGTGTAGACCTCGTCGGCCTCCTGCGCGGTGGCAGGCACCAGGCCCTGGGCTTCGGCCTTCACCGCCAGGAGCTCGCCCACCGTCAGCTTACTTCCGAGCTTTTGCAGGTAGCTGCGCACGGCGGTCGCGTCCATACCCTGCACGAGCTGTCCGCCAAATGGCAGCTCCAGCCAGATCACCTCGCGCGCCGCCACGTCGAGTACACCGAACACGAGGCCCTTCGCCAGGCTCTGCCCGATCCGGGCCATATGCTGCACGCAGGACGGATCGTAGGCCACGCCCGTTCGCTCCGACACCCGCATCGGGTTGCGGCTGTTCATCCAGCCCACCACGAGGTTGGGCGTGATGCTGCCGTTGCTGTAGGCATTACAGGTGAAGGTCACGTAGCGCGCACCCGCGGCCGACAGCACGTCGAGGTCAAGGTCGATGTATTCGGCCGTACCCACCTGTGCGGGGATGGAGCGGATGTCGCCGCTATGCCGGCAACCGGTGGTCACGAGGTTTGCGAACGAGCAATAGGCGCTCCGGCCCTCGTAGGCCACCTGGCAGCTCAGGTCCATATCCAGGTGCTGCGCCGGCAGGCCCTGGCCCCACTGCATGAAAAGGCGGAGCGTGCTGCCGTCCACGGCAAAGCGCGTCCCCATTAAGGCCGAGGGCAGATCCTGCAGCGTTTCGGAGCGATCGCCGATGGCAAGCGGGATACGGTACAGCGCGGGGTCGATATAGATGGTGTGGCCCTTCGCCGCCTGCCGGGCAAAGCGATCCCCTACCGCGCGGAGGCCCAGGGTGCGCACCGCGGCCCGCATCGCCTCGAGCTCGGCGTTGGTGTAGGCCTTCAGCAGGCCGTGCACCGGGATCTTCTTGGCAACACCTCCCAGCGGCTTCACCACGCGGCTGCCACCCCGCTCGAAATACAGGTCGGCATACATCGCGAGCGTCAGCAGGAGGCGCGGGGGCACGGCCGCCTGCACCCCGGCGAAAGCGGCGGTCACCCGCTGCGGGCCGAGCCACAGCATGTTGGCGAAGAGCGACCGGGCAAAGGCACCGGGACGCTGCTGCAACAGGGAGAGTGTCGTCTCCGTATCACGCACGCTGCGGGCACGGTCTACCTGGCCTTGCCATACGGGGTAGTCGCCGCGGTAAAACCGGTCGAGCACGGTGCGCAGGGGCGCGAAGACTTCCTTCTTGCTATGCTCGGCGAGGCGCAGGGCGCGGATGAAGCGCACCCACAGCGCACGCTTCGGGTGCATCTCCTCGCAGATCTTCTCGGCAGACAGGGGCAGCGCATTAAGCCACGCGGCCACGGTACGTCCCTGGCGGCGGCTGTAGTGCAGCTTGAGCGACGCCTTCGTCACTGCCTTGGCCGTAGCACTACGGTCGAAGGGCGCAACGAGATGGCGGCTGTTGTTGCGCGACCGCTTGATGATCGTACCCGGGCGCAGCACCTGCAGGAAGCCCGTGTGGCGGTACCACAGGTAGCGGAGGATGTCGTTGGGCGAGGTGAAGAAGGACTGGGCCTCGGCGGCACGGCCTTCGTCTACCAACGCATCGATCACGAGCATCACGGTCTCCTTCATCTTTATCGACAGGCCGGCAGGAAGCGGGAAGTGCGCGAGCAGCTTCTTCAGGCTGTCGGCCTGCGTGGCGTCGAGTGCGGTAGCCGAAGCCAGCAGGGCGCGGAGGTGCGCCTCCGCATCGGCCTCCACCCAGAGGTCGAGCACCTTCAGCGTGCCGCCCTGGTTGCTGTACTCGATAGTGCCCACGGCGAAGGGCGTGCCGCAGAAAGGGCAACCGTTGTAGCGCTCGAGCGGAAAGGTCCTGGGCGGGATCCGGTGACCGCAGGAGAGCCGCACGCCGGAGCCCGCGCCCGGAAACAGGTTGGCGAAGAAGGTCGTGACGTGGTCGAGGAAGGATTCGCCGGTGGGCACGTCCCATCCCCTGACGAGGGGCGTCCAGTTCTTTTGCTGCCCAGTTACTTCCTGCAGCACCTGGCGCAGGCTCGCGCGCCAGGAGGCGCTGCACGACTGAAGGGCCTTCAGAAGCGCGGTGGAGGGAACGAAGCCGGCGTTGGCCAGGTCGGCTACAAAGGCGGCTGCGGCGGCGGGCTGGGCCGGCTCCGGGCCCTGGAGGGCGGAGGCAGGCACGAAGAGGGCCTGCTGGCGGAGGGCGATCGGGATGAGCGTGTACATGAGCGTTGGTTTTAAAATGAACCCGGTAATGGGCCTGCTGCTTACCATAAAGTGGGGGAAGTAAGCAGACCTTGACCGGGCGGAGTGAAGCAGGCCGGATTCGAACCGGCGACCGACAGTTCCAATGAAGTAATCCCTGGTTGACCGCGCGATAATCTTCAAACGTCCTGGACTCGAACCAGGCAGCCCTTGTGGGGCATTCCGCCAATAGAAGTAGGTCTGAACGGACCGCGCGGTAATTCAAAAGATGACTATTGCTCTACCACTGAGCTACTGCTTCAAAAGCCGCGGGCGGTAATGGCGGAGGTGTAACATTTGGAGGTTTTGAAGTAACCCCACTGCTTGACCGCCTGCGGTAACACAAAGGGAAGGGGAACCTGCGCAGTCTTTCTGCGCAGTAGAAAATATTTTTTATGTTTATGAAAATTTCTTCCCGATGCCCGTTACCCGCAATGCCCTGCTCCGCTACCGGAGCATCGACCAGTGCCTCCGCAACCGCCGCCGCCGCTGGACCCTCGAGGACCTCATCGAGGCCGTGTCGGACGCGCTGTTCCAGCACGGGGGCATCGACAAGGGCATCAGCCGCCGCTCCATCCAGGCCGACCTGCAGGTGATGCGCAGCGCGCAGCTGGGCTACCATGCGCCCATCGTGGTCACGGAGAAGAAATACTACAGCTACGCCGATCCCGATTACAGCATCACGCAGATCCCGCTGAGCGAGCAGGACCTCGCCCGGATGAACGAAGCCGTAGAAGTACTGAAGCAGTTCAGGGGCTTTTCGCACTTCAGCGAGCTGGGCGAGGTGCTGCAGAAGCTGGAGGACCATGTGTATACCGCGGCACACCGAACCCCTTCGGTGATCGACTTCGAGAAGAACGAGGGGCTGCGCGGCCTGGGCCACCTCGACGCTCTTTACCGCGCCATTACGCAACGGCAGGTGCTGCAGCTTACCTACCGGTCTTTCACCGCGAAGGCGCCGAGCACCTTTTCGTTTCATGCTTGGTGGCTGAAAGAGTTCAAGAACCGCTGGTTTGCCGTAGGCCTTCGCAACGGGAAGGGCGCCGTGACCACGCTCGCCCTCGACCGCATTGAGGCCCTTGCGCTTCTCGACACCGAAATGTATGTGCCGTCAGTGCGCTACGACGCGGCCACCTATTACCAGCATGTGGTGGGCGTGACGGTGCACGAGGGCAAGCGGCCGGTGCCCGTGCGCCTTTGGGTGGACGCGGGCAATGCCCCCTACGTGGAAACAAAGCCGATCCACGGCTCGCAGCAGGTGGAATCAAGGAACGAAGACGGCAGCATCATTGTAGTGTTACAGGTACAGCTGAACTACGAGCTGGAGCGCGAGATCCTGGGCTTCGGGCCGGGGATGGAGGTGCTGGCGCCGGAGGCATTGAGAAGAACCATTGCGCAGAAGGTGGAAGCGTGCGGGGCGAGGTATGCGGCGTGCGTGAAAACACCAGAGAGCAATGGCATCAGACTTCCGGAAGCTATCCCCGGCTGAGGAGGCGACCCGCGCAGCGCCCTCGACTTTTTACTGTTCAGATGGTGATGGAATCCGCGTGCTGCGTCCGGATCGCATCCCGTTATCCTATAAGCTAAGGGCAGCAACGTCCTGCCGCAGCAATATGCCTTGTCCTGTTCTAAAGCGACTGGCCCAATATTTTCTCCCCTACCCCAAAGCACCCCAACCGATGGAAGCCTACAACCCTACCGACCCGCTCATCAATACCGAGGAACGCTCCGCCCGCCACACCTTCGTGATCCAGAAAGTGCAGCCCGCCTTGCTTGGCCTAATGGACGGCTCGGTGTCGACCCTGGCGCCCCTGTTTGCCACAGCCGGGATCACGCATAACCCCATGAGCGCCTTTTATGTAGGCCTCGCGGCCTCGCTGGGGGCAGGCATCTCAATGGGGCTTGCCGAGGCCCTCTCCGACGACGGCAAGGTCACCGGGCGCGGCTCAGGGCTCATGCGGGGGATCATCACCGGCGGCGCCACGCTTTTGGGGGGCATGCTCCACACCCTGCCCTTCCTCCTCTCCGACCTGCAGGCGGCCCTGCACCTCGCCTACCTGGTGGTGGTGCTCGAGCTGCTCGCCATTGCCTGGATCCGCTACAAGTACATGGAAACGCCGCTCGTGCAGACCGTGGGGCAGGTGATCGTGGGTGGCGGAGTCGTGTTTGGCGTGGGCATCTGGCTGGGAGCAGGTTAATGTGCTAATGAGAGAATGTGCTAATGGGAATAAGCGACTCATGATTACCGCTTATAAAGACGCTGAAGCAAGAGCCGGGACACATAAGCCTGTGCGCATATATCCGATTACCGGGTAAGCGAACGGGCATCGTTTGTTTCCAGTACAATCATCCGTAAAGACACAACCCGATCAAGATGTGTTTACACCAAGCGAATGTGAACAAAGAACAAGGGCAGCAACACATCGTGTTTGCTGTCCTTGTTCTTTGACAACGGCTGAAATCCTAACGCACCAGCAGCACCTGCCCCGATCTGCTGCCGGCAATACCCCATTTATCAACGTAGTCGATCCTCCAGATATAGGTTTCCGGGCGCAGCGGCCGGCCCTGGAAGGTGCCGTCCCAGCCGGTACCGGGCGTGGCCGTTTCGTAAACCTTACTGCCGAAGCGGTCAAACACGGTGAGCCGGAAGCTGCGGAGAAACTGCGGGTAGCGGATGCGGAAGACGTCGTTGACGCCATCGCCGTCGGGGGTAAAGGCCGTGGGCATCAGGAGCTCGCAAAGCCCGGGACTGATCAGCACGTCGTCGGAAGCGGCGCCGCAGGCATTCCGCACCTCAAGCGCGTAGCGACCGGGCGCCGTCACCGTATAACTACGGCCCGCCGATCCGTCCTGCCAGCGGTACTGCCCGTCTTGCTGCGGCGGCGCCAGCAGCAGCGATGTGCCCGGGCAGAGCACCGTGTCGGCGCCAAGCGTGAAGGGCACCGGCGCCGCCCCGGTGCGTACCACGATCGTGTCGCGCTTGTCGCAGCCGTTGAGCGATACCCGTACCCAATAGGTGTCGGGAGCAATCACCAGGTAGGCAGGCGTGCTGTTGCCCGTCGACCACTGGTAGGTAGCGCCGGGGTTGGTAACATCAAGCAGCAGCGGGCCGCCGGAGCACAGCAGCGTATCGGCGCCGAGATGCACCAGTGGCTCCGGCTTGTGCGTCACCACGATCGTGTCGCGGGCCTTGCAGCCGTTGGCAGCCGTCGCTTCCACCCAATAGATGCCCGGAACGGAAGGTTGAAGTATCGGAGCAGTGCTTCCCGTATTCCAGACCAGGCTGCTGGATACATGCGCGGCATAGATATAGGCCGTCGTGCCGGGGCAGATCGCCTGGTCGGGACCCAGCGAGAACTGCGGTGAGGGCTTCGCGGTAACAGTGATGCCCGCCGTGGCGCGACAGGGACCGTCGAGCGTTTCCACCCCGTAGAAACCCGGTCCGCGCACGATGATGAATTGCGTGGTGTCGCCCGTGCTCCAGCGATAGCGCCGGCCCGCGGGCAGTGCCTCAAGGCGCAGTGAGTCGTTGCTGCAAAGGGCGGTGTCGCGGCTACTGAGCGTGATGCGGTCGGTAAAGTTGACGGTGACGGTATCCGACACCGTACATCCGTCGTAGGTAACGCGGCCCCAATAGGTACCGGGCTCCGTGATGCGCAGCGAGTCGGTGGTGGCGCCGGTACTCCAGAGGTAGTTGCCGCCGTAGGTAAAGAACTGCATCGGCTCCATGCGCAGGAGGTAGCGCGGTACGCCGCACAATGTTGTGTCGGGTCCGAACTCGGCGCGTGGCTGGTACTTCATCCGCACGCATACCGTGTCGCGCGTGCGGCAGCCGTTGGCGTCGGTGGCGGTCACCACCTGCAGCCCTCCGTATTGCGTCACCACGTGCTGGCGCGACGTGTCGCCGTCCTGCCAGAGGATATCCGTGAAGCCCGCGGGCAGCGTGAGGGTGTAGGTCGATTTCGGGCACAGCAGCGTGTCGGCGCCGAGGTTCATCGGGAGCGCTTTCGCGCGCACGTTCGTATAGCCATAGGCGGCGGGCTTGTCGAAGAGGGCCGGGCCGGCCCGCACTGAATAAAGGCCCGGCTCCGTAACGGTGATGCTTTGCCCCGAAGCGCCGTTGCTCCAGCGATACTCGGCATGCCCGGCCGGGGCGGTCAGCGTAAAGGAGCCAAAACATACCGCAGTATCTGCCGGCATATTGAAGCGCGTTGCCGGCGCTTCCGGGGATTGCCGTACAACGTCGTTGGGCACTACGGGCAGCATGATGCCGCCGGCGTCGGACACAAAGGCATCGGGGCGGTACGACGAGGCAGCTCCCGGCTGGTTGGGCCAGGCCAGCATCCCGTACTGCATACGGTTGTTACCGACGGTGCTGTACAGCACCTTGGCCTGCACCAGGATGCGGTTGCCGGGTACGCGGCGCATCCGGAAGTTGTAGCCCGCCGACCCCTCGCGCGCGATCTCGTACAGGGTGGCCTGTGGATCGGCGGCGGCGAGGTCGAACTGGTAGAGCCGGTACTCGGTATTGGCACAGATGCCTCCGTAGTTATACGTAGACACATAGAGCTTGCTGCCGTCGGGCGAGAAGCACACCTGCGCGCCGAAGTCGGGCAGGCGGAGCGATCGCTGCAGGGCCATTTCGGCTGTACTGTTGTTGAAGGCATACAGGTTCACGAGCCTGCTATCGTTGGCAACGGTGGCAATGCGGCTGCCGTCGGGCGATGCGTCGATACCACCCCAAGTGGTGAAGGGTGCATTGGCCGGCTCGGTTGGGAACGGAACGTGGCCGGTGTTGACCCCGGTGAGCCCGCCGGGATGTACGAGGGTCTTTCCGAACCAGGTACTGCTGCCCACATGCCCGACCACCCACAGGTCGCGGCCATTGGCGTGCCGGATCTGCGCAAACTGTCCGCCGCCGCCCAGCGGCAGCGGCTCATTCTTGAGGGTGAGGCGGCCGAGCCCGTTGTTGAAGTCGCCGTCGAGCACCGAGTAGCGCAGGCCGGCGCCGGCGCCGGTAATCCCGCCGTACACGGAGCAGTTGGTCTGGAGCCCCCCCGACGACGGCTGGTATTCGACCTCGTGCAGGATATAGTATTTGTTCTGTCCGCCCGGGTCGGGAATGATCATCGGCGTCACGGAGCCGCAGGCAAGGAGGCCCCAGCCGTTGGTAACGGTGTCGAAGTTGCGGTTGTACACGGAGCGGAAGCCGGCGATGAACTTGATGGCGCCCGTGATGGAATCGGAATAGGCAGCGCTCTGACCGCCGCTGTATTGATACGAGTTGAACCACGGCAGCCCGAGGCCGCTGTAGGGGTCGAGGGTGTAGACATCCTGCGGGTATCCGTTGCGCAAGGTGACGGCCCAGGGCGCGCCGATCCAGGTGCTCCAGGCGCGCTGCAGGTTGGTGACCTGGGCGTTGGCGACCGTAGCGAAGAGGATGCAAAGGAGGAGGAGATGCTTTATCATGGGGTGTCAGTTTGGCTGTATGAAGATAGAGAGGAATGCCACGCCGCGGGCCCGCTTCCGGGAGACACCATCAACACAGGTGTCGGATTTAGCCATCGGCCATCACGCATTGAAATACCGTGTTTTCACCCTATTCCGATATCGCCGGAACATTTATCTTGTGCCAAGTTCACAGGAATTTCATCGGCACCTGAGAACAGTATCTACCAACCAACTAACCTGCTCCAATGGACCTGCTACTGACGGTGTGTTACATCCTGGGAGGAATCAGCCTTTTGGCGGTCGTGCTTTACCTGTGTGGCTTCAAAGAAAAGATCATTCAAAGCACGATCACTACCGCGGTCGGTGAGGCGGACCAATATTACTACCTACCACATGCCCGGATTTCCCTCAAAGCCACAGCTACGATTGTCCTGGAAAAATCCGCCGATAGCAGGATGATCGTGAACCATAGGCTGGCGGAGATCCGTATTGAGCCATCTGTCGAAATTACCCCCGATCCGGATTGCCGGGTTTTAATAACATACCATGGCAATTGGTTTACAAGCGATGAAATCCAAGTGGCCACCTCGGGAACGGGCCTGCTGGAGAATGCAAAGGCGGTTTCCGAAGACCGGTTGCCCCATATCATTGCGCAGGCGACCACAGCAGCCACAGAGTTGCAGGAAAACATGAAGAACGCGTCAGTGCCCTTTGAAAGGGTACTGTCAGAGCCGACCGTCATCGAAATCATTCAGGAAACACGTTCGTTCACTGTTAGTTCGAGTGACTTGAGGGCTACATCGATCGACAGGAAATGGCGCATCCCATTGGCGGGCCTCCATGAAGGCGGCGACCCGGTTGTCGATGCCTCTTTCACCTTGGAGAACCCGAGTCCAATCAGGCACCGTTCTAACGACGGCACCCGTTACGATGGATTACTGACGCGCCCCCTGATCGAACATACCGTTACCTTGAAAAAAGAAGGTCTTGAAGACACATCTTTGACCTTTCTGGTGCCGGATACGGGTTCGTTGATCAAAATCCCGGTGCGGCGCTCCAGTTTTGTAAAGCGCCAGCATGCGCCCCGCTTCACCACCGGCCTGCTTGTCGACAACGTCATCACCAAGCCAAGCGAATTTGAAGGAATGATCTCAATCCCGATCAATATCCTGAAGGCGATCATTTCCATACCCGCGCAGTTGCTGCAGTTTCGGATTACCCGGGTGCAGCAGGAAACAGAATATGAAAACGTGCGCCTGGAACTAGCCAGGGCCCGGGAGGAAGCGGCTGCGAAACAGCCGGAAAAAGAACGGGAACGGATTCGGGAGGAAATAGAAAGCTTGAAGACAAGTTTAGCTCAGCAACCTAAGGTGTTTTCGGACGCATACCGGCAACAACCAATCCCGCAACTTGGCAAACTGCCGCCTCTTCCCGAGGAAAATTTGGAAAACATACACGAAAATAAGATCATATCTAGCGAACCCAGCGTCGAAAAGATCACCGCGTCTTTGCCTTTAATCGAATCCGCTAGGGATTGGTCTATGGCAAATGAAATATGGGACGATTACGACAACTATAAATTAAAGACTTGTGTACCGGCATCTGCGGCATACCTGCTTGCAAGCTGGACATCCAACGCCAACCCCCCTGCGCAAATCCTTCATCGGCAAATAGTGAAGAGCGCCCTGAAGGCAGTTGCCCCGGGCAATGACATTCGCAAAGGTTGCAGGGTAGTGGATTTCCTGATTTACTGGAAGAAAACCGGCATGAATGGCGAAAGAATCGACAGCTTCCGGTCCTTGAAAAAGAAAGACGCAGAACTATTGAGACACGCGATTTATTGGTTTGGCGGATGTATCGTGGGCTTGCAATTGCCGGAATCGATGAAAACTTCTGACAAATGGATTTACGACGACTCGCTAAGTCAGCAATTGCTGTCAGGCCATGCTGTATGCGCGATCGGCTATGCGAGAGATAGATTCAAAGTAATTTCCTTCGGAAAGGTAATTGAGATGGACGCAAGGTTTTATGAGGCTTTTAATGACGAAACTTATATGGTGCTTTCCCAAGCCAGGTGGGTCAGTCAAGACATGAAGAGGGCGCCGACTACACCACCGTTATCTTACGAACAACTCGAAATCATCTGTCAGGGGCTATATCTCGACCGCACTTATTCCATATAAAAATTTTCTATGCTACGAAATTCATGTTCCCTCATGGTCATCTTACTGGCAAGCAGCCTAGCAAATGCCCAATTGAGCCCCGTTCAAGAAGTTTTTAAAGACGTGCAGGAGATCGTGTTCGACACAAGCGGAAGAATCATATCCTATCCGAAAACATTTATTACCTCCAACACCAGTTTCAAGTTCAAAGTGGTAGTCCCGGCCAATGCATACCAGCCTTGGATCAGCATGCTGCAGGAAAACCTCAAGAAAACGAAAAAATACTTCGAGCGTGAAGAGGTAAAAAAGGTCCACAGGTGCCTGTTAACGGATTCGGCCTACGCAGATTTTAATTTAAGTGCTAATAGTATAATATCACTGACGACACCCTGTGATCGTAAAAACCTGCAAGAGCAAATAAGAAAGCTCGCCATAAAAAACAAACTCATACCGATCAAGCAACTCATCGAAAACGTCGAGCGGCAATATCAAGTAAAAATCTATCGGAACGAGATTTGTACCGAAACCATCACTTTGACCTTCAATGAAAACTGCGAAGGGCAATGCGTTGAATTCAGCAGCAAATCGAAGAAGGTTAAGAAAGTCAACTGTACCAATTGCGTCGGTACGGAAAGCGATCAGTTTCGTTTCGAGCTGATTCGCATAAATCCTTGGGACCAAACAATCCGCGACTGGTACCGGGAGAAAGCCGCGGCGTTCAAAGAAGATAACAAGTTTGCTGACATCGAAGCCGGGCTTACGACGCTGAGCGATACTTCTAACCCGCTAGACGTCAAAGACGCCATTTCGCAACTTGTACCGCTTCAACGGTGGTTCATCAATTGGTTTTGGTTTAATGGAGGCGCCCTGCAGTTGGACCCATTCAACGTTTTGCCTGAGACGACGGCCAATACGGTCCCTAATATGATTTCGGAAATCGACACCAGACTGGCTTTCTTGCACGAAAAGCTAGTGTTTCTTGACAGTGCAAAAAGAGCGCTTACGAAAACCCGCGCGTCGATGACCGAGTTGGAGACGATCCAAGCACAACAAAAGTCTTTAATGGATGAGATCGCCACGGAATCTTCCAAAAAAACCGTCCTTGTAAACTCTCTTAGAAAAGACCCACTCTTACTCAGGTTAAACTATAACGCGCTGGTGTATCAAGGTCGCATGGAACTATCAAAGAGCATAATAAACCGGCGATTAAACCCGCACAAACAATACGATGCGTTAAAAGGCTTTCGTCCGATCTCCCTCAACTATTTTCAACGCAGGAAGATCTCTGAAATTCCTGAAAATGAGCGAATGCACATTGCCGTTCACAACGTGCCACTATCCGTTACGATCAAGGCCGATGAAAAGCGACAACCCTTCACTGACCAGGAGGAGTTTACGGCGCTCTTAAGCGAGCAGCTTGCCAAGATCGATTTTAGCGGACTTGGTGTCCCCCTCGTCCGGAACATGGAGGATTTCTTCAGATCATTCGGTAACGTGGAGGTCGAAGATCTCGGGACAAAAAGCGGATTCGTTGAGTCCAACGAGTGCGTAGACATTCTAAAAGTTTCGGCTAAAAATCTCTTATCTCATTGGAAGGAAATGCAGGTAACCTTTCCGGTTGACCCTAATCTTTTCAAAAAGCTGGGCACCACTGACCCCGCTTTCCGTACGCACCTAGCCCCGCTCACAGAGTTCGAAGCACCCTTCCGCGACAGCATCACCATAAAGGCCATTTACCCGAAAGACTCGGTCGTGGATGTCGCCAAGACTTATGTGAAGGTGGGCAAGTTGCGTTTCTTCCAGCTCATGGCGGGCGTGGCCGTGATGAAAAATCCGGTGCCGGTCACCCGCATTGATACGGTTGGCGGCGGCTTCCGCGTCAGCTCTTCCGACAATGCTGCAAGAGCGATCTTCGGCTTCAAAATTTACCCGTTCAAGAACTATAACCGCGACCATGGGCTTCTGCCCCGCTATCCGCTGCGGCGCTTTAGCTTCTTCGCCGGCGCCGAGCTGCTAAAGCCGCTGGACAACTTCTACCTCGGAGGGGCCTACGACGTCATTCCCGGCCTCGCGGTTTCCATGGGCAGCAATATCAGTCTTCAAACTACCTACCAGGTGCAGAACAACGCAATCGTGAAAACGTCCCGTCGGTACCGCGAAAGCGGCCGCTATTACGCCGTATCGGTCAACCCGGTGCTTTTTGTTCAATTCGTTAAACTCTTCTTCAAATGATGCTCAAAAAATATTTCCTCCCGCTCGTTGCGGCCCTTCTTTGCCTTAGTTGCAGCGACAAAACCTACGACGATCTTGCCGGAGCCGACGAAATCAAGGGAGTGGCCGTTATCTACGACGACCTTTCGGGTACAACCACCAGCACTCCTGGAAAGAATCTCAAAATATACCTGCGCAATGCCGATGATGCCGCAGGGTTCCTGTACTCCACGACAGCAAATGAACAGGGCAGGTTTGTTTTCGGTGGTATCGATCGCGCGAAAGCCTACGAAGTTTATGCGAGCGTCGACACAGGAGCAGTCAAATATTTCGGCATACTTAGGTTTGCGGCTTCAAATCATGCCGCCACCGGCGACTCCCTGAAGCTCAGTCCTTCCCAGACGGCACAAAACGGTATTCTCCTGAAGGTCCAAGACGAGCAGGAAATACCCATCCCCGGCGTTACCGCCTGGGTTTTCAACAACCCGTTCCTTTTTGCAAGCGACACCAGTGCGGGCAAAATATTCGATATACCGGTCAACAATTATGGAATCGGTTACCGTTTGAACTTGGCACCTGGTATGTATTATCTGCGGGTAAAAACCCGGATCGGTATGCTAAGCCTTACCGGCGAAACCAGCGTCTCGGTACCTTCAAACGGGATAATTGATACTACCATCACACTACGCAACGTACCCCTCGCCCGTAACGGCATCGAAGCCACGATCACCGACACATACGGCACACTGATCAATGGAGCGACCGTTTATGCATACCGAAGTCAGCTACTTTTTGAGAGAGATACCGTTTCCTACACCAACAGTTTGTTCACCATGACCTCGAATGCAATGGGGATGGCTTCTGCGTACATCATCGAGCCGGGCACCTATTATCTGCGGGCAATCAAGGTGATCAATACCGACACATTGAAGAAAACGGCAGTGGTGTTGGTTGGCGCCAATTCGCCTAGTCAAGTACCAATGATCTTGCAGTAAATACACTTTCGAAATCCTTCTCCAATATGAGCATGGCAGTTCCCGGTCACAAGATTGGCACTAGCGAAAAAAACTTTCCGCGGCAATGACTTTCACGCGGCACTCCAGCTGTCCCAGGCACACGGTGAATGAATGATGGTTATTAGATCACGGTAGCTTTACGCATCCAGGCGGAACGATCACAAACTGCGGGTCACGATAAAGCCCCTTGTATATCAAGGGGCTTTATTCTGCGGAGACGGCGAGATTCGAACTCGCGATACCCTTTCGAGTATACACACTTTCCAGGCGTGCTCCTTCAACCACTCGGACACGTCTCCTTTTGTGGACGGCAAATATAGGGCGATCCGGTGAATTACCGACAGATGTGCCCATTCTTTTCTGCCGGCCAACCGGCGGCACCGGCTGGTGACGGCAAAAGCAGCAAAAAGCCCCGGCGCTGCTGCCGGGGCTTGGAACTTTAGAACGGCAGGTCCTCGCCCATATCGCCAGGCGGGAAATCCGGGGCGTCGCCACCGGCGGCGGCGGCAGGGCGCTGGGGCTGGCCCTCACCGGCCGGCTCGATGCGCCATGCCTTGATGTCGGTATACCAGCGGCCGTTGAACTCGCGGCTTTCCACGTCGAAGTCGATCTGGAGGTTGCGGCCCGGCTGCAGCACCGACTCGTTGATCTTGTCGCCCCAGATGGAGACGCAGACCTTTTTGGGATAGGTGCCTTCGGTTTCTACGATGATGTCCTGCTTTTTCCACTGCCCGTTCTTGCCGTTGCCGGTCTGAATAGGGAGGAGCTGTATGAGTTTGGCGGTGAATTGCATAATCAGGTATTAGGGGGCGAAAGTACATTTTTGAGCGGTGGCCGCCATGAGGATTTACCCCGTTTTTCGGGGATTTTTCCCCGGGAAAAAGGTTTAGGAGGTTTAGGGGGTTTAGGAGGTTTAGAAGGTTAGGAAATTCCAAACCAACTCCTAAACCCTACCTTCAAGCCGGAACAGCCGAACCGCATTCGCCGTGGTCACCTCGGCTACTTCGGAAAGCGGCTTTCCCGTGACCTCGGTGAGCTTGTCGGCCACATGGCGCAAATAGGACGGCTCGTTGCGCTTGCCCCGGAACGGCACCGGCGCCAGGTAGGGCGCATCGGTTTCGAGGATGACGTTGCCGAGGCCAATGGCGGAGACCACTTTATCGAGGCCGGCGTTCTTGAACGTAAGCACGCCCCCGATGCCGAGGTAAAAGCCCATCCCGATGAGGGCCTCCGCCTCCTCCAGGGTGCCGCCGAAGCAATGGAACACGCCGCGGAGGCCAGGGTATTGCCGTACCACTTCGATCGCCTCGGCAGTAGCATTGCGCGAATGCACCGCAATGGGCAGGTCCTGCTCCAGCGCAAGGGCGATCTGGGCGTGAAAGGCCGCATATTGCTGGTGGGTAAAGGTCTTGTCCCAATAAAAATCGAGGCCGATCTCCCCTACTGCTACAAACCGGTGCGCTTCCAGGTGACGCCGTACCACGGCAAGCTCGTCCTCCCAATTCGCCGCCACCGAGCAGGGGTGCAGCCCCATCATGGGCAGGCAGCGCGGATGGGCGGCAGCAAGCTCCAGCACCGCGTCGTGCGTTTCGGAATCGATGGCCGGCAGCAGGATGCGGCCCACGCCGGCCGAAGTGGCGCGCTCCAGCAGCTCAGGCCAGCGCTCGCGGAACTCGGGGAGGTACAGGTGGGCGTGGGTGTCGATCAGTTCCATGGCGGGCAAAGCTGGGGAAATTTATTTTAAGATACTTTTAAACCTTGACGAAGGGGCGGGCTCTTATCCTTCGGCAGGCTCAGGATGACAAAAGCTGTGGTCACCGTGAGCTTGTCGAACGGCGGCAATCGTGAATGAGCGGTGGCCGCAGGTTTTTTCGGTTCAGGCCTGTTTCGTAAAACACCCGCACAAACGACCGTGATCATGAAATCTTTCCATAGCAGCACCTACCGGCTCCCGCTCCTGGCGGCAGGTGGGCTCCTGTTGCTGCTCTCCGCCTGTAAAAAGGAAAAGAGCGCCTCCGAGCTGTCGCCCCAGGAGGAGCAAACCATCGCCTTCACCTCGGCGCGCAGCGACGCGCAATCGCATGGGACCTTCGACGACATCTTCGATAATATTCTCGGGGTGAACTCGGAGGTTGGCTTCGGCAATACCGGCGTATTCGGACGGCCCGGCAGCGGCCCTGGCGTCGACAGCATCCCGCCCTGCGTGCAGCTGACCGTTGTCCGCCTCAGCCAGCAGGGTCCCTTTCCCGTCCGCATCAGCATCGACTTCGGCAGCGGCTGCACCGGCCGCGACGGGCGCACGCGTTCCGGCCGGATCGTTACCGACTATTCCGGGCGCTTGCTCGACTCCGGCTCCGTGGCCATCAGCACCTTCGAGAATTACCGAATCGACTCGATCCGCATCCAGGGCGTACAGCGCGTGCGCAACCTGGGTGGCCCCGGCCGCCGCTTCTCGGTGGAGGTGCACGATGCCCGCATTACGCGCGCCAATGGCGATTATGTACTTTGGAACGGCAACCGCGTCATCACCCAGACAGAGGGCCAGCTCACCCCGAACCTCGCGATCGATGACGTGTTCACCGTTACCGGGGCGGCCTCCGGACAAACCCGGAACAGCGGCCTGATCCACACCTGGACCTCGACGATTGAGCTCCCGCTACGCAAGCGCTTCACCTGCCGCTGGTTCTCGGCGGGCACCGTACGGAGCTCCCGGAGCGGCCTGGCGGGCAATTCGCCCTGGGTGGGACTGCTTCATTACGGGCAGGGCCAATGCGACAACCTGGCCAGCTTCACCGTAAATAATTCCACTTATCAAATTAGTTTGCCCTGAATCTAAAAAAATATACCTTTGAAACAGTTTTCATAGGGTACGGATTAAAAACGGGCCAGGGTTTCAACCTTGGCCCTTCCTTTGAAACCCGCTCCCGCCAAGGGAATCCGTAAATAATCTGTATATGAAAGGGCCGCCGGAGCGGCTCTTCTGCGTTAGGCATGCCCGTTATAAGGGTTCACTTAGAGGCTGTTTGAATTAATGTGCTTTCTGGAAATGCTGAATTGGGCGGCCGCAAGCGGCCTTAGCACGCTACGGCGCAACGACGCGACGGCGCGACGATGAAATGCGGGAAAATTTTTCAGCCCGTTGCTACTTCGCTGCGCCGCCACCCGCTGCGTCGCCGCGGGAAACAGGCCGCTTGCGGCCTAGCCGGCCCGTACATGAACTTAAACAGCCCCTTAAACGCCGGCGAGGGCCCCGAACCGGAATCCCCGCTCCTGCAGCCCCCGGAGCACGAGCGGAAGGGCCCCCGAAAGGTTGGGCCAGGCCTTGACGCTGTCGTGAAAAACGATGATGGAGCCCGCCACCGTATGGCGCAGCACGTTGTCGGCGCACTGCTGCGGCGAATAGGTAGCGTCGAAGTCGGCGCTGAGCACATCCCAGAGCACGATCCTCGCCCCGGGTTGTCCCATCGCTTCGGCGATGCCCCTGGCCTGCGCCTTCCGGATGCGGCCATAGGGCGGGCGGAACAGCGCCGAGTCGATCACCGATGCCGCCTTCCGCACATTGGCGAGGTACGCGTCCGGCTCCGTCTTCCACCCGTTCACATGGTCGTAGGTATGATTGCCGATGCCGTGTCCTTCCGCAGAAATACGGTCCATCACCGAAGGGTGCCGCACCACGTTATTGCCGATGCAGAAGAAGGTCGCTTGCGCATCGAAGACCCGGAGCTGATCCAGCACCCAGGGCGTCACCTCGGGGTGCGGGCCGTCGTCGAAGGTGAGGTACACCACATTGCCCTCGCCAGGCCCCTCCCACACGTAGCGCGGGAACAGCCGCTTCACGAAAACAGGCATCTTGATGAAGTAGCGGTGCATGGGACGAAGATAGGTTTAGAAGGTTTAGAAGGTTTAGGGGGTTCAGGAGGGTTCAGGAAGGTTAGGGTTGTAACCGGAAGAATTAAGGTCGACCTGGAATGAGCACACGCTATACTGCTCCTTTGTGTGCACCCGGGTGCCCGTGCATGCGTCGAACGAATCATCGCACAAACGCCTTCACCACGCTATCCAACCCTCCTAAACCCTCCTGAACCTTCGCTTATTACCCCGCCGTCGCCAAGGCTACGGCGGGCAAAGCCACAACCCCATTACCCAATCAGCACATTATCCCATTACCCCATTATCCCATTACTTTTGCCGCCTATGTCCAGCAAAGTACGCGTTCGTTTTGCCCCCTCTCCCACGGGCGGCCTGCACCTCGGCGGGGTGCGCACCGTTTTGTACAACTATCTGTTTGCGCGTCATCACGGCGGTGAGTTCGTGTTGCGCATCGAGGATACCGACCAGAGCCGCTATGTGCCCGGGGCGGAGGAATATATCTACGAAACGCTTGAGTGGTGCGGCCTCGTGCCCGACGAAAGCCCCCTGAAAGGCGGCCCCTATGGCCCCTATCGCCAGAGCGAGCGCAAACCGATGTACCGCCCATATGCCGAGCGCCTCGTTGCAGCCGGCCAGGCCTATTATGCCTTCGACACCCCCGAGGAGCTCGACGCCATGCGCAGCGAGCTGCGCACCGATGCCAACCCCAACCCGCAATACGACGGACAGGTGCGCGCACGCATGCGCAACTCGCTGTCGCTCCCGCCCGACGAGGTGCAGCGCCTCCTCGACGCCGGCACCCCGCACGTGGTGCGCATCAAGATGCCCCCCGGCGAGACCGTTACGCTCACCGATATGATCCGCGGCGACGTTTCTTTCGATACCAGCACTGTAGACGACAAGGTGCTGCTCAAAGCCGACGGCATGCCGACCTACCACCTCGCCGTGGTGGTCGACGATCACCTGATGAAGATCACGCATGCCTTCCGCGGCGAGGAGTGGCTGCCGAGCGCGCCGGTACACATCTTACTGTGGCGCTACCTGTTTGGTGAAGACGCAATGCCGCAGTGGGCCCACCTCCCCCTCATCCTCGGCCCCAGCGGCAAGCTCTCGAAGCGCGACGGCGCCAGGTACGGCTTCCCGGTATTCGCCGCCAACTGGACCGACCCGAAATCGAACGAGCTCACCGAAGGTTTCCGCGAGCGCGGCTTCCTGCCGGAGGCCTTCGTGAACCTGCTGGCCCTGCTGGGCTGGAACGACGGCACCGACCAGGAACTCTTCTCCCTTGAGGAGCTCGTGGAGCGCTTCTCGATCCAGAAGGTACACAAAGGCGGCGCGCAATTCAACTTCGAAAAGGCGCAGTGGTTCAACCACGAGTGGATCAAGCGCAGCAGCCCTGCCCGCCTCCTTCCGGAGGTGAAGGCCCTCTTCCAAAGCAAAGGCTGGGATACGAAGGACGACGCCTTCCTCGAAACGGTGATCGGCCTCGTGAAGGAGCGCTGCACCCTGCTTGCCGATTTCGTGCCGCAGGCGGGCTTCTTCTTCGAGCAGCCTTCCAGCTACGATTCGGCTTCCTTCATCGCTAAGTGGACACCCGAGAAAGCGGCCTTCTTTGAGCGCCTTGCCGACACGTTCGGGCAGGAGCCGGACGTAGCCGATGCGGATCGCGAAGCCGCCTTCAAAAGCGCGGCCGAAGCAGCCGCCATCAAGCCCGGCGAGCTGCAGCTGCCCCTGCGCGTGATGCTGGTGGGCGGCAAGTTCGGTCCGCCGGTGTTCACGATCGCAGGCCTGCTGGGTGGAGCTGAAACGGCCGCCCGCATCCGCAAAGCGCTCGCAGCGATCGGGTAAGGTTCGCTGCGCTCACGGCAATTGAACCACGGAGGCAGGGTGACAGGGAGCAACACAGAGTCTCAATGAGGACGCCGATGGCGTCCTCTTTTTGTTGCAGTGGTGAGCGTAACAAAAGAATTTCAAACGCAGCGGTACCAAAACCATTGCAGCAGAGGGTGGAAGTGTACTACAGGTTATAAAAAGTTCTTCGTGATGCTTCGTGTCTCCGTGCCTTCATGGTTCAAAAACCTCGTGTGCGACGTGCACCGATTTCCTACTTTAGTTGCATGGACCCGAACGAAAAGCGACTTGCCTGGGGACTCGTGCTCCTGAAGTTCGCGCTGCCCTTTCTCTTATCGCACCCGGCCTTCGAGCTGCACCGCGACGAGTACCTGTATTATGCCCAGGGGCGCCACCTCGCGCTCGGCTACCTCGAGAACCCGCCGCTGATCGGGCTGTTGGGATGGGTGTCCTCGCTCTTCGGCGGCGGTGACTTCTGGATCAAGTTCTGGCCCTCGCTCTTCGGCGCGGCTACACTCTGGCTCACGCTGCGGCTTGTGAAAGGCTTCGGCGGCGGGCTCTATGCTCTACTCATCGCGGGGCTCGGCCTTATCCTCTCCGCCTACCTCCGCGTGCACTTCCTGTTTCAACCCAACTTCCTCGACATCTTTTCCTGGACGCTCGCATCGTTCTTTTTACAACGCTACCTGTTACGCCAGCAGCACCGCGATCTCTATTGGCTGGCCGGCGCACTCGCCTTCGGCTGGTGGGGCAAGTACTCGGTGCTGTTCTATGTACTCGCGCTGCTGCTGGCCCTGCTGGCAACAAAACACCGCGTGCTGCTCGTACGCCGCCCGCTCTGGATCGCTGCCGCCATCGGCGCCGCGCTCGTGCTGCCCAACCTGGCCTGGCAGTATTTCCACAACTGGCCGCTCGTGCACCACATGCAGGAGCTGCGCGACACACAGCTTCAGTACCTCAGCAAGACCGACTTTCTGAAAGAGCAGCTGCTCATGTTCCTGCCGGTATCGTTCGTTTGCATCGGCGGCCTCTGGTGGCTGTTCCGCAGCGCCACGTTCCGGGTCTTCGGCTTCCTGTACGTATTTATACTGGCGCTGCTCATGCTGGGCAGCGGCAAAGGCTATTATGCGCTGGGCATCTACCCGGTGCTGCTGGCGGCCGGCGGGCGCTGGCTCGAAGGTGCGCTCCGGGCGCGTGCTCTGCGGCTTACAGCGGCCGGCGTGATCGTTGCACTGGCGCTGCCGGCGATCCCGCTCCTGCTGCCGCTGCAGGCGCCGCCCGCGATGGCGGCCACGAATGAGCGCTGGGGCCTCAAAGACATGGGCATCCTGCGCTGGGAAGACCAGAAGGATCATGCGTTGCAGCAGGATTTTGCCGACATGCAGGGCTGGCGCGAGCTCACGGAAAAGACCGAGCGGTACTTTCAACGGCTGCCCGACAGCACGAAGGCGGGCACCGTAGTATTCGGCCGCAATTACGGCTTCGCCTCCGCGATGGCCTATTATGCCAAAGACCCCTACTTCCGCTCCAGGATCATCTCCGACAACGGCACCCACCTCCTCTGGATCCCCGACCGCTTTCACTACCGGCACATCCTTTTTGTAGGCGAAGAGGCGCCGCCGCCGGGCGATGTCGTTTGGGAGCATTTTGCGCGGATCCACGTGGTGGACTCCTGCACCAACGCGCTCTCCCGCCAGTACCGCAGCCCGATCCTCTTCTTCGAGCAGACCGACAGCACCGGGCTCCGCCTTGCGGTCGAAGGGATCCGGGAGATGAAGGCGAAGTTCAGGAGATAGAGAAAGGTTCAGGAGGGTTCAGCAAGGTTCAGGAAAGTTGGGGGCCAGGGTTCAATAGTGCAGCGCCCGCTTCACTAACGCCCCTTAACCTTTCTGAACCTCCCTGAACCTTTCTGAACCCTTGAAGTACCTTACTTTTGACCCGTTATGCAAACACTTAATCGTCCTATACGCGTGCTGGTGGCCAAGGTGGGTCTCGACGGCCACGACCGCGGCGCCAAGGTGATCGCCACGGCGCTGCGAGACGCCGGCATGGAAGTGATCTATACAGGCCTGCGCCAAACCCCCGAAATGGTGGTAGCGGCCGCCCTGCAGGAAGACGTGGACGCCATTGGCATTTCCATCCTCTCCGGCGCACACATGACCGTGTTCCCGAAAGTGAAAGCGCTCATGAACGAGAAAGGCCTTACCGACGTGCTGCTCACCGGCGGCGGCATCATCCCCGACGAGGACATGCAGCAGCTCAACGAACAAGGCGTAGGCAAGCTCTTTGCACCCGGAACTTCCACTGCCGACATCGCCGGCTACATCACCGAATGGGTGAAGGAGCACCGGGAATTCTAGTCTATTGGTCTATTAGTTTATTGGTAAGGGTCGTTTCAAATTGACGATGTGCCCACGAGCGTGGTCAGTTCTGATAACCGCCGAAGACGACCGCAAAACCTCTAGAACCCTCAAAACCTTAAAAACCTTTTCCGCATGTACCAAACTTTGCTGACCTCCCTCGACAACGGTATTCTTACGGTAACGATCAACCGGCCCGATAAGCTGAACGCGCTCAACAAGGATGTGATCGCCGACCTCGCAGCCGTGGTCACGGAGATCGAATCGAACGCGGAGATACGTTCTGCCCTCATTACGGGCGCAGGGCCCAAGAGCTTTGTGGCCGGGGCCGACATCAGCGAGTTCGTGGGACTCTCCAAAGAAGAGGGAGAAACGCTCGCACGCCAGGGCCAGGAAACGGTGTTCAACCGAATCGAGCGCTGTGCCAAGCCGATCGTAGGCGCGGTCAACGGCTTTGCCCTCGGCGGCGGCTGCGAGCTCGCCATGAGCTGCCACTTCCGCCTCGCCTCCGAGAATGCAAAGTTCGGCCAGCCGGAGGTGAACCTCGGGCTCATTCCCGGCTACGGGGGCACCCAGCGCCTCGTGCAGCTTGTAGGCAAGGGCCGCGCCCTCGAGCTGATGCTCACCGGCAACATGATCGACGCAGCCACCGCGCTGCAGTGGGGCCTCGTCAACCACGTGGTGCCGCAGGAAGAACTGCTGACCAGGACCCGCGCGCTGCTCGAAACCATCAACACGAAAGCGCCTTTAGCGGTGGCGCACTGCATCACGGCGGCTAATGCCGTCTTTGGCGCCTCCGGCGAGGGATTTGAAAAAGAGATCGGCCTCTTCGGCGCCTGCTTCGCCACCGACGACATGCGCGAAGGCACCACCGCCTTCCTCGAGAAGCGCAAGCCCCAGTTCACCGGCAAGTGACCCCACCCCCGGCCCCTCCCCGAAGGGGAGGGGTGACTCAGTGGGACCGAACTATGGTAGCTGTCATCTCTAAAGCTGAAGATTCATTATCTAAAAGCCCCGGCATCTTCGATGCCGGGGCTTTTAGGCTATTAATGCGTAAGCTCTATCGGAAAACATTCCCAAAGGCGACCGGCAGCTCTTGAGGAATGGATAGCTGAGTGTTCAACCTGAACAAAGGTTTACAAAATATAGTTCAGTGACACAGAGTCACCCCTCCCTCCCGGGGAGGGGCCGGGGGTGAGGTCAAAACACCCGCGCCACGCGCACGAAGCGACGAACGTAATACTCGTTGAGGGGCGTGATGGTAACGCCCATCGCCTTGCCCGAAGTGGAGTGGATGAACTGCATCGCACCGCCCTCCCTGCCCACCACGATGCCCATATGCCCCACGTGCCGCTCGAGGTGATTGGTGCCGGTGAACAGGATCAGGTCGCCCGGGCGCGCATCGGCCGTGTCCACGTCGCGGCCCACCGGCGTAAAGTCGATGGAGGAGCGCGGCACCGAGATGCCGAAATGATTGAATACATAGGTGATGAAGCCGGAGCAGTCGAAGCCCACCTTCGGGTTCGTGCTGCCGTATACGTAGGGCGTGCCGAGCAGGGTTCGGGAGAAGGCAACGAGGTCGGCGGGAGCGACGTTTCGCGTGTCCACGGCTGCGGATGGTGCAATAAAGGCCGTATCGCGCTGCACAGTGCCGTCGGGCCGCGCCGTATCAGGGTGCATCGGCGCGAGCCGCGTGCTGTCGGCAAAGGCGGCCGCCGAGTCGCTCACCAGCAGCGTGTCGCGCACGGAGCCGTTGCCCGCGCCGCCCGGGCTGCAGGCGGATACCGATCCGGCCAACAAGATCCCGCCCATCCATTTCCACAAGGCTCCCATAACCGATGTGGTGCAAAAACAAAACCAAAACCGGCCCCCACGAAAAAGCCCCGACGGGTCCGTCGGGGCTTTTACAAATATCCGGAGGCAATTACTTCAGCTCGAGGAGGCCGACCATATCCTTCGCGGAGGAGAACATGCCGCCCATGCGCTGGGCATAAAGGCCGATCACCGAGTTGCCGAGGCGCTGGCTTACGCGCACGCAGGTGGTGAGCTTCATTTCTTTGTGGTCGTACACCATGCTGCGCGTCAGGTTGTCGCGCTGGTCGATGGTGGCCAGGGCCAGGATGCTCTTGGTGAACTTGATCATGTCGTCGGGGCGCTTCTCGATGTCGCGCTCCACGTTGTCGCGGTCGTCGTTATAGAACAGGAAGAGCTTGTTGTTGGCGGTAGCCGCCTTGAACGAGCTGAACATGTTCGTATTGGCCGTTTCCTGGTATTTGGGAAGACGGATGAAGCTCGTCGGCTTGCCGTTCGTGACGTGGATGTCGATGACGTCGCCGTAGTGATAGATGGGGTAGCTGTAGCTCGTGGTGATCGAGATACCGGGACCGCCACCGCTGGAGCGGGTCACGATCACCTTCTTATAGTACTCGAGCAGGTAGTCGGTGCTGCCGTCGGCGCGGGTCACCACGTCTGCCAGGGTGAAATAAGAGCTCAGACCCGGGTCTTTTTCCTTGTTGCTGCCCTGCTTGTCCTTCTTCACGAGGTCCACGAGCGTTTCGGGGAAGGCCTCCATCTTGTTGGTCTCCACCTTGTCGGCCGAGCTGTTGAGCGTGGTGATGAAGTAGCCGTTCACATAGCCGTCGTACTTGTTCTTGTACAGGCCGAAAAGCGTCAGGTTGTTGTTGTCGTCGGAGGTAAGCTGCAGGTCGTGTACGAATTTGTCCTTCAGGTCGAGGGTGAATTCCTTCGGCTTGGCGGCGCCTTTCGCATAGAGCAGGAACTTGGTCTTGTAGGCCGGCACGTTGGCGCCGTCCTCGCGGATCTTCTCCTTCTTTACTTCCTTGTCGTAATGCTTGATCAGCACACCTACGTCACCGTTGTTGGTCACCAGGTAGTCGAAGATCACGATGAACTTGTCGAGATACGGTAATTCTACGGTGTTGTCCCACTGCTTGGCCATCTGGTTGTTGTACACGGCCATGTAGTACTTCTCGTTATTCTTCTTGGAAAAGGGCGAGAGACCGAACATGAGGATCTTGGAAGAGTCCTTGGAGATCTCGTAGTCGGCGGTCGACTGGCGGGAGCGGTCGAGGGCAGCCATGGTACCGAGGTTCACCGGTGCACCCGAGGGCATCAGCGTCTTGGGATCGATCTTCTGGGAGTAGAAATACGTAGTCTTGTCGCTGCGCTCGTAGCGGTTGGTGAACATGAACAGGTTGCCGCCTACGCTGAGCAGGTTATCGAAGTTGACACCTTCTTCGCTGGCATTGTAGCTGCGCACGCCTTCTTCGCGGAGGCGGTTGTTGTAGCGCGCCAGGATCGGGGTCGTCGTTCTTTTGGAAAACATGCCGCCACCCTTGTTCTCGAAGCACAATTTCACCATATCGGTGCCGTTGCCACGGACCAGGGAGCCGTACGAAAGCTCGGTTTTGCTTTCCTCACCCCAACTTACACTTACCCTTTGGGCACTCACAGAGCCGGCCACCAGCAAGGCACCAGCAATCAGAGCGTTTCTCATATTAATAATTTTGGTTTAGTATGCAAATAAAATACATTTGCGCATCAAATCCGCTAAATGCTTAAAAAGAAAACCAACTGCCTGCTTGCACTGCTGCTTCTGTGCATCGCTCAACCCGTATTAGCACAGTCGAAGCGCGAAGCCCGCGACAGCTCCGTCACCATTATCTTCAGCGAGGAGAAAACGACGCGTAAAAAGAAAAAAGTCAGCGGCGACGCCAACATCATCAAAATCGCTCCCCTTGGCTTTATTACCGGCCAGTTTCCCCTTCTGTACGAAAGAAGGCTCACCGACTTCCTCACCGTGCAGGTAGGCGGCGGCCTCACCAACCGCAACTATATGCGTGGCCTCATGATCCGCGCCCGCGACGAAGACGCGAGCTCCATCATCAAGGAATATCCCTGGTCCAATACCAACGACTTCGACATGGACCAGACCGAGCAGCTCTACTCCTTCGAGTACCGCAAGCCGAAAATGGGCTATATGTACCGCGTGGAGCCGCGTATCTACTTCGAGAACGAAGCACCCGAGGGCAACTATATCGGCCTCCAGTATAACTACGCCCGCTACAATTTTTCGATCCCGGCTTACGTGAACGGCGAGCACAGCGGCGACCTCCGCGACGAGTACGAGAACATCACCGACTTCATGGTCCACTTCGGCAACCAGTGGGTGCACGACCGGATCACCATCGAGTCTTCCTCGGCCATCGGCCTGCGCAAGGTGAAAGGCTCGAAGTACGTGAACAACGGCAATGGCTCCGAAGGCTTTGCGACGTACGACAAGAGCTCGATCAACTTCGGCGTTACATTCACGATCGGCTACCATTTCTAAGCCGGTACCGCATATTTTTCGCAAAGGCTGCCTCCGGGCGGCCTTTTTTGTGTCAATACGGTACTTTTGCCCACGAAAAAATTAACCATAATGGCCTACCGCATCGAAAAAGACACCATGGGCGAAGTGCAGGTTCCTGCCGACGCGATCTATGGGGCGCAAACGCAGCGCAGCATCGAGAACTTCAAGATCGCCCAGGACATCAACCGCATGCCCAAGGAGATCATCCGGGCCTTTGCCTACCTTAAGAAAGCCGCGGCCCTCACCAACCACGAGGCCGGCGTGCTGCCGAAAGAAAAGGCGGACCTCATCGGCCGCGTATGCGACGAGATCCTCGAAGGCAAGCTCCAGGACGCCTTCCCGCTGGTGGTGTGGCAAACGGGCTCCGGCACCCAGAGCAACATGAACGTGAACGAAGTGGTGGCCTACCGCGCGCACGTGCTCTCCGGCGGCCAGCTTACCGACAAAGACAAGGTGCTGCACCCGAACGACGACGTCAACAAGTCGCAGTCGTCGAACGACACGTTCCCCACCGCCATGCACATTGCCGCCTACCAGATGCTGGTGGAGACCACGATCCCGGGCATCGAGAAGCTGCGCAACACGCTTGCCGAAAAGAGCAAAGCCTTCATGAACGTGGTCAAGATCGGCCGCACCCACTTCATGGACGCCACACCGCTTACGCTGGGCCAGGAGTTTTCCGGCTACGTGTCGCAGCTCGATCACGGACTGCGCGCGCTGAAGAATACGCTCCCCCACCTTTCCGAGCTTGCACTGGGCGGTACCGCCGTCGGCACCGGCATCAACACCCCCGAAGGCTACTCCGAAAATGTGGCAAAGCACATCGCGCAGCTCACCGGCCTGCCCTTCGTAACGGCGGAAAATAAGTTCGAGGCCCTCGCGGCGCACGATGCCATTGTGGAAAGCCACGGCGCGCTGAAGACGATCGCCGTATCGCTGATGAAAATCGCCAACGACATCCGCATGCTTTCCTCGGGTCCGCGCTCCGGCATCGGCGAGATCCTCATTCCCGACAACGAGCCCGGCTCTTCCATCATGCCCGGCAAGGTGAACCCCACGCAGGTGGAAGCGCTCACTATGATCGCCGCGCAGGTGATGGGCAACGACGTGGCCATCAACATCGGCGGCTCCATGGGCCACTTCGAGCTCAACGTGTTCAAGCCGATGATGATCTACAACTTCCTTCACAGCGCCCGCCTCATCGGCGAAGGCTGCGTGAGCTTTACGGATAAGTGCGCTGCCGGCATCGAGCCCATCGAGGCCAACATCAAGGCCCACGTCAACAACTCGCTGATGCTGGTGACCTCGCTGAATACCAAGATCGGCTATTACAAAGCCGCCGAGATCGCGCAGAAGGCCCACAAGGAAGGCACGACCCTGAAGGAAATGGCCGTGAAGCTGGGATACGTCACGCCCGAGGAATTCGACCAGTGGGTAGACCCCGCGAACATGGTCGGAAAAATCTAGGGAATATCGAATATTGAACAAGGAAAATTGAATGATGAACCTGTAGAGACGCACTATGTGCGTCTCTTTTTTTATGGGCACGCAACAGAGAAAGCATGCAGATCGATACGATCAACGCGGATGACTTTGGAACGAATAGCGCAACGGGAAGCGCAGGCACGTTCATGACATCGGGTACGATCGGCACCCGCAGTACCTGTAAGCAAAACCATACCTGGAGTGGATCCACCTGTAAACAAAAAGGGCAACCTCCCGGCCGCCCATTTCGATATTCGATATTTCGTGTTCTTTATTCGATAGGCTCATTCCTCGCGCGGCCGTTCGGGCGCGGGTGGGATCACCGTAACGCCGGGCGCCGGCTCCTCGGGCCGTACTTCTACGGAGCCGGGCTGCGTCACCGCCACCGGGGTGGTCGTGTCGGCAGATCCGTTTTCCGGAGCAACGCTGGTGGTTGCCGCGGCAGCCGCCGTGTTGCCGCCGTCGAAATGCTGGTGCAGGAAGCGCTTCTGGAAGATCAGCAAGGTGATCACGCCCACCGAAATGGCCGCATCCGCGAGGTTAAAGATCGCATTGAAGAACGTGACCCGCTCGCCACCCACGAAGGGCACCCAGCCGGGCATCAGGACTCGTTCAAAAAAGGGGAAGTAGAGCATGTCCACCACCTTGCCATGCAGGAAGCCTGCGTAGCCACCCCCCGGAGGGAAAGCCTGCGCCACCGTGTAGTCGGTAGTCGCCGAGAAGATCACCCCATAAAACATGGAGTCGATGAGGTTGCCCAGGGCACCGGCATAGATGAGCGAAGCGCAGACGATGAATCCACGCGTATAACCCTGCTTTACGATCCGGGCAATATACCAGGTGCCAAAGATGACCGCCACCAGGCGGAAGAGCGTCAGGATCATCTTGCCCCATTCGCCACCGAACTTCCAGCCCCAGGCCATGCCCTCATTCTCTACAAAGTGAAGGCGGGCCCACGAAAGGCCACCGATCTTGGCAAACTCACCGAATGGGTAATGGGTCTTTATCCAGATCTTGAGCGCCTGGTCGGCCACGAGCACGGACAATATGATCAGAATGGAAGTGCGGAGTTTCACGAAAACGATTTAAAGCCGCCACGGGCGGGCGCCAAAGATAAGGAAAAGGGGTGCCGCGCCCCGTTAAAGTAGGTCTTCGCCGCCCGGCCCACGGCTGCCGGCGCCGGCAGGCGGAACGGTTAAAAAGAAGCGGGCGGCCCGGCCGGAGGCGGTGCGTCATACACATTCCGACCGGCCATTACATATCGCTGCACCAGCCCAAACTCCTCGTCGTTCAGTGCTTCCGTTACGGCGCCACGCGGGTTGGCAGTACCGGGAGGCGCCACGCGCACGCCCTGAAAACGGCTTTTCGGCAACACGTACAGCAACAAGTCCCAGAGCTCTCCCGTGTGGAACTGGTCTAGGCGGTCGGTGTAGCAAAGCAGGGTGGCCTCGGTGGCCGTACTGCCGCGCTGGTATAAATAGCGCGCCGGGAGCCAGCCGTAAAGCCGGTACCGGCTGATCTGCAGCTCACCATTACTTACGCGGATGCCGGTAACGCTTACGAAGGCGCCGGCGATAAGAGCGATCACCCCGACATAGCCCGCCACGGTGTACCCGGCCTCAAAGGCCAGGGGCACAAGGGCCGGAAGGAACACCGACAGGAGGCGCAGCAGCAGGCGTTTGTGGTGAATGGGACGATCGTAGTACGGCATCGGGCGGGGGAGTTGCCGTAAAATTAGCGCGCCACGGCAATCACCCCAAGGCAGAGCCTGAAGAGGTATGGCACAAAATTTAGGTAATCCCGATACGCCGGCCATTGCCGGTGTAAACCGTAAAAATCAAACGCATTATGAAGCACATTCTTGTTTCGGCGCTCGCCGCCCTCACGCTGGCCTCGTGCAGCGACAACAGCACCTCTACCACGAGCACGTCGGACTCTACCTCGACGATGACCACCACTACGGCCGGCGACACTACCGGCATGGGCACCGCAGGCACCGCTCCCATGGGCGACACCTCCACAACCAGCACTACGACCACCACCTCTACCAGCAGCAACCGGGCGTATGCTCCCGCCGAAGGCGACGTATCGCGCCGCAGCGGTAAAGTCTCCGTGTACCGCAACGGCCAGTGGGTAGACAGCGATAACGACGTGCGCTTCGACAACGGGATCGTGGTCAACCGCAGCGGCCGCGTCACCCGCGACGGCACCGAGGTAGAACTGCAGGAAGGCGAGTCGATCGACCGCTCCGGCAACTTCTGGGACAAAACCGGCAACGCCATCGAGAACGGCTGGGACGCCACGAAGCGCGGCGCTAAGAAGGTCGGCAAGGCCGTAGGCAACACCGCCGAAAAAGTAGGCAGCAAGGTAAAGGACGCCGTGACGGATGACGATAAGAAGAACCAGTAAGCTTTTCAGATAGCATCAGGATCCCTGCACGCAAGCCCGCGGCAGGGATTTTTTTATCCGGCCATCTGCAAATGACAAAGCTGCTTCCCCATCAGCGTTTTCGTTCCTGCCGTGATGAAGCCAAGCCGGAGGTACAGGCGCTTCGCTTCCGGGTTGTCGTCGTCCACCAATAAGCCCAGCACGGCGCGCCTGCGGTGCACGTACTCGTCGATCGCATACTGCAGCAGCTGTGTGCCGATGCCCCTGCCCTGCCGGCCGGGAAGCACGCCGAGCGTGTCGAGGTAATACTCCCCGGGACCGGTCTCGTCTTCAGGATTGATCTCCCTGCCAAAGCGCACGCGCACGAGGTCGAGCACCGGCCCGCGCAGCGCATGCAGGTCGGCGCCCGGGTAGATGTTCACGGCCGCCACCACTACTCCATCCAGCTCCGCAACCTGGCAGTTACCGTAGGAATACTGGTTCCCTTCCGCCCGTACGAGGTCTTCCAGGAAGCGATGCGCCTCCGCCCGGTCGCGGCTGCCGATGAAGGAATACACGATCTCCTCCATGGCGAGCAGGAGGCAGGTGGCCACCTGCGGGGCATCGGCGGGCGTAGCGGGGCGGAGGATCATGCCCTAAAAGTACCGTATAAACCGGGTGCCGGAAGGACGGGTGGCAACCGCGCGTGGGCACAGAGGGATACCTTTGCGGCGTGGATAACCTGCTCAACAACCCGGTGTTTACCGCCCTCGCCACCCGCGATGCCGCGCTCGGCACCGGAACCAACGAGGTGAAGCGCTTCGATGAGGCCGTATCGCCCTTTATCGGCATCCGCGAGGGCTGCACCGATGGCTTTGCCCAGCTCCACCGCGAGCTGCCTCCCGGCCGGGCCATCCTCCATGCCACCACCGGCCGGATGGCGACGCCCGAAGGCTGGCGGCTTCAGGTGGAAGTACCGGGCCTGCAGTTCGTATTCCGGGGCGCTGCCCATTCCGACCCTCCTGGGGCGGCGCCCCTGCCGTTGCTACCGGAGCACGTGCCGCAGATGATGGCGCTGGCCGCGCTTACCAAGCCCGGTCCCTTCGGCCCGCGCACCATCGAGTTCGGACACTACTACGGCATCTTCGACGGTGCGCGCCTCGTAGCCATGACCGGCCAGCGCCTGCACCTGCCCGGCTACAGCGAGGTCAGCGCCGTATGCACGCATCCCGACCACCTCGGCAAAGGGTATGCCGCTGCGCTTCTGCAACAACAGCTCCGGATCATCTGCGCCGCCGGCGAAACGCCCTTCCTGCATGTGCGGGCCGACAACGCCCGGGCCATCGCGCTGTACGAGCGGCTTGGCTTCGCCGTACGCGGCCCCATGAACTTTTATTTCCTGAAGCGCATCTGATCGCTTTGTCACACACATCACAGTAACTTCCAGCACGCATGATGTCCCTTTCCGCAGGCTCCGTTATCAAAAGCACCCCGGCACTCGCCGGCGACCCGCTGTTCGCTGGCGTCACGATCCTCATTACGGCGCACGGCCCTTCCGCCGACGGTGCCGTAGGCTATATCATCAACCGCCCTTTCGGCCGCAGGCTCAATGAGCTCGCCGAGTTCAGGCATGGGCGCGCTTTTCCACTATACGACGGCGGGCCTGTTGACCGCGAGCACCTGTTCTTCGTGCACCGGCGCCCGGACCTCATCGAGGGGGGTGTGCCGGCCGGAGCGGGTATCTATGCAGGGGGCGACTTCCGTCAGGCGGTGGCGGGCATCAACGCGGGCCTGCTCGGCACCGGCGACCTGAAGCTGTTCATCGGGTATTGCGGCTGGGATGCCGGCGAGCTCGAGGCCGAGATCGGGGAAGGAAGCTGGATGGTGACGGACGAAGCACCGGAACTCCTGTTTACCTGAGGCCACGGGCTGTTAAAACCCGCGCCCCGCGGGCTCCATTTGCCGGCATTGGCCTATATTCATTCTTCCATCCATCAACGCACCACCATGAAAAAGCTTTCCGGCGCCGTCCTCGCCGCCCTCCTCCTTGCCTCCTGCCAGAGCTCCGACAGCGATAAAGCCGCCGGCACAGGGGCCAACGATCCTTATTCCGTAAATGTACCTGCGGGTCCTGTTGCCGACAGCAGCAGCGCCACCACGACTGCAGCGCCTACTGTCGCCGCTGACACCTCTAAGAGCCTTACGGTCACCGGGGCCACCCTTCCTTCGCCGCCACCGCCGGCAGTAACGTCGGCAGTGCCGGTAGCCAGCAAGGGCGCCAAGGGCGCGCTGAACCCCGCGCACGGCCAGCCCGGTCACCGCTGCGACATCGCCGTGGGTGCCCCGCTCAGCAGCCCCGCGGCGGCGGCACCGCAACCCGTTACCATCACGCCGCCGGCCGGAGGTGCCACGCCCACAGTAGTGGCCCAGCCTTCGACGGCCAGGCCCGCTACGGCGGCGCCGGCCAAAGGCGCACGGCTCAACCCGGCACACGGCCAGCCCGGGCACGATTGCGCGGTTCCCGTGGGCCAGCCGCTCAAATCTTGATTGGTAAGAAAGGTGAATTCGTCTCCGATTCCGGAAGACGCCTCTGTTTCGTGAGGCGCCTGGCGCGAGGGAAAGCTGCTGCAGCCGCGGCGCTTCTGCTCCTGCCGGGCGCCTCGCGCTTTACGGAGCTGGCACAGCCTGATGGTCGAAAGCCTTCCGGCGTGCTGCCGCCCGCATCCGTATTTATACGTGCGGCGGATTGATCTGTGGTATCCGGTAGCAATCGCCGGAGGAAAGGATATGCATCTTCAGGTCGCGGATCGTGATCGGCTTCCGGCTGGTGAATTCCTCGATGCTGGCCTCCGTGATGTCGAAGCCTTCGAGTACGATGATGGTGCCCGTGCCGATGACGTCGCCTTCGAGGCCATTGCGGATGATGATGGCGGTATCTTCCTCGATGCCGATGCCGATGCAGTTGGGATTGGTGACGATCACCTGCGCCATCCGCACCACGCGCCCGCGGTGCACGAAGTGCGTATCGATACAAACATCCTTGAGGAACTCGAAGCCAGTAGTGACCTTGATCATTCCCCCGAGCTCGTGCACTTCGTCGTTGCCCGCGTAGATCATGGGTGTTGACAGGCACATGGCACCGGCACTGGTGCCGGCCACCACGATGGAATCGTAGATATAGCGCTTCTTGAGTGCCGCGAGAAAGCTCGTGCCGCCGTAGATGGACGTATATTTAAGCTGATCGCCGCCGGCAAAGAAAAAGGCATCTGCATTCTGTACCCGCTCCACGAGCCGCTCATCGTTGATGGCCCCCTTGCGGGAGTTGTGGTGGATGTGCCCGATATGGCTGACGTTAAGTTCCGCCAGGGCGGTGCAATAATCCTGGAACGACTCGTCGCCCTCGCTGCTGGCCGTCGTCAGCACTTCGATCTGCGGGTTTTCCTTCCCGGTGAGCTCGACGAATTTCTTGAGAATCTCCAGCCGCTGAAAATCCGAAGGCGTTTCCTTTCGCCTTGCCTCCCGCTCCCCCTTATTCTCGGCGCCACCGATCACCAGCAGGATGCCGGCCGGAACAGGAGCATGCACAGCGCGTTCTTTCTCTTTTGCTTTTGCCATTCCATGATACATTGTTCAGGTCTGTTGCAGCAACATTTACGCCAGCGACCAGCTTTTGCGGTTCCGGCCGGACTTTCTCTTTCCACATCCGGATTCCGGCACCCGCAGGCGTCTCCTTCAAATGGTGCGTGACCATCCTTTTTCAGGCGCACGGCCCGCCCGGGCGCTCTACTCCTGGAAGTACACCCGCTTCACCCGCTGCGATACGCCCGTCATGACCTCGTAGGGGATCGTACCCATCCAATCGGCCAGCTGCTGCACGGGAAGCCCGGGACCGAACACCACCACCTCGTCGCCCTCCTTCACGTTGGGCACCTGGGTCACGTCGATCATCGTCATGTCCATGCACACCGTGCCCACCACCGGCGCCAGGTGGCCGTTCACCCACATCTTGCCCACACCGTAACCAAGGCGGCGGCTGTAGCCGTCGGCATAGCCGATGCGCACGGTGGCGATGAGCGACTCCTCCCGGATGACGCCGCGGCGGTTATAGCTCACGGTATCGCCGGCGGCGAGGTGCTTTACCTGTGCTATCGTAGAGCGCAGCGTGGCTACTGGCTGCAGCTCGAGCTGCTTCGTCTCGATCTCCACGCCATACAGCCCGATGCCGAGGCGCACCATATCGAGCTGCAGGTGCGGGTGGCGGATGATGGCGGCGGAGTTGGCGATGTGCTTTAGCACCGGGTAGGAAAGCGCCGCCTCGATGGGCCGCAGCATCTCCCAGAAACGGTCGGCCTGCTCGCGGGTAAAGTCATCCTGCGCGGCATCTTCGGAGGCGGCGAGGTGGCTGAAGAGGGAGCGCACGCGCAGCCACGGCGTCTGCTGCAGGTGCCGCGCCAGCGACGGTATTTCTACGGTGGCGAAGCCCAGCCGGTTCATGCCCGTCTCGAGCTCGATGTGCACCGGCCAGCCCTGCAGCCCCTCACCGCGCAGGAAGGCCTCGAAGGCATGCAGCAGCGCAAAGGAGTAGATGACCGGTTGCAGGTGGTGCTCCACGAGCGCGGGGAAGGAGCTGACATCGGCATTCATGACCATGATGGGCACCGTGATGCCCGCCCTCCGTAGTTCTACACCTTCGTCGGCATAGGCTACACCGAGATAATCCACGTGATGAAACTGCAGGATCGACGCCACCTCCGCCGAACCGGAACCATAGGAGAAAGCCTTCACCATGGCCATCACCTTCGTTGATGGGCGCAGCAGCGCTCGGTACTGGCGCAGGTTGTGGGCAAGCGCGTTGAGGTCGATGGCAAGCACCGTCTGGTGCACCCGCGTTTCGAGCTGCGCCACGATGCGCTCGAAGCGGAAGCGGCGCGCGCCTTTCACCAGGATCGTCTCCTCGTGGAACAGGCCCGGGTGATACTGCCCGAGAAAGGCTTCGGTATCCGGATAGCGCTGTACGGCGATGCCGGCGGGGAGCTGCAGGTGCCGGGAGATCTCCGGGCCGATCAACACCGCGCGGGCGATACCGGAGCTGCGGAGCACCTGGGCCACCTGCCCATAGAACTGCCCAGGCTCACGTACCGATTCGGCAAAGTCCGACAGGATCACCGCACGGGGCTGCCCGGTACGCTGCTGCTCCATGAAATGCAGTGCCAGCTGCAGCGAGGTATAGTCGGCGCTGTAGGAGTCGTTGATCAGCGTGCAGCCGTTGAGACCGCGCTTCAGCTGCAACCGCATATCTACGGGATGCAGGGTAGCCAGGCGGCTGTTGATGGTGTCTACCGAGTACCCGAGGTGTAGCAGCACGCTGCAGCAGGTGAGGGCATTGGCCACCGAAGCCTCGTCGGTGAACGGGATCCGGAAGCGCAGCGGCACGCCCCGGTAGGTCACCTGCGCTTCGGTGTCGCGGTCCTGCTCCAGCGCATCCACCCGCAGGGTAGCGTCGCGCCCGCTGCCCCAGGAAAGGTGGTTGGGCAGGAGGCCGGTCCAGGGCTCGGGGCCGATGATGACGTCGGCGCCCTCGAAGAGGCGGCCTTTCTCATGCTGCTTCTCCTCGGTCGTCACGAAGCCCTCGTCGTGGGCGGAGCCGATATTGGTGAGTACGCCGATCGTGGGCCGGATCATGGCGGCGAGCCGCGCCATCTCACCGGGCTGCGAGATGCCGGCCTCGAAGAGCGCGAGGCTGTGTCCTGCAGTCATCTGCCACACGGAGAGGGCCACGCCGATCTGCGAATTGTAGGAGCGCGGGCTGCGTACGATGCGGTGCTCCGGCTCGAGCAGCTGGTACAGCCACTCCTTGACGATGGTCTTGCCATTAGAGCCCGTGATGCCGATGACCGGGATCGAAAACTGTGTGCGGTGATGCGCGGCGAGCGCCTGCAGGGCGGCTAGCGTGTCGGGCACCTGCAGGAAGGAAGCTTCCTGGAAGTCGGCGATGCCCGGGTCCCGGTCCACCACGAAGGCACGTACGCCCTTGCGGTACGCGTCGCCGATGAAACGGTGACCGTCGCTGCGCGGGCTGTGGAGCGCAAAGAAGAGCGAGGCCTCTCCTACCGCTACGCCCCGGCTGTCGTGCAGCAGGTGGGCAATGGTCCGGGTAGTGTCGGCGGCCTGCAGAAACGCGGCGCCGATGATCGCTGCAATGGAATCAACCGTGTACATGTGCCCCGAAATTAAGGGCAGGCGTTGGTTTTCAGGCTGCTCAGGTAGGCCGCCGCAAGTGGCTGGATTTCCTAAAGCAGAACGCGGGTTTCCCGCAGAGACGCTAAGACGCAGAGCACGCAAAGCCACGATCCTCCCTGCGGCAGGATGTTTGCCCGGCGACGCCACGGCACGACGGAAACTGAGTGACATTCAACATGAGCCATTATCCCCTGCGCTTTTGCGTCTTGGCGTGAACTCCTTGCCGCCGGCAGGACAAAATTCCTTCCGTGCTTTGCGCCTCTGCGGGAAATCCGCCGGCCGTTTTGACGCATGCCACCAGTCAAAAAAGCCCTGCCGCAGGCAGGACTCTATTACGAACTTCCAAATGGGATCAGATGAGGTCGTTTTCGTTGGGCTTGCGCTTCGCCACCTGTATCGAGTAGAGGATGGAACCGCCGAGGCACACGAGGATCACCAACAAAGAGATCGTCACCGGCATATGGAAGCCCTTGTAGACGAGCGGGATCAGCATCTTGGCGCCGATGAACACCAGCACGATGGCAATGCCCTGCTGCAGGTACGAAAAGCGGTTCACCGCTCCCTTCAGCACAAAGAACAGCGACCGGAGTCCGAGCACCGCGAAGATGTTGGAGGTATAGATGATCAGGTTGCGCTGCGGCGAGTCGGTCACGATCGCAAATACGGCGGGGATCGAATCGAGGGCAAACACGATGTCGGTAAACGACAGCATCACCACCACCACGAAAAGGTTGGTGTAAAAGCGCTTGCCGTTGCGGATGACGGAAAACTTGCCGCCCACGTCTTCGTGGATGATCGGGAACACGCGGTTGATCACCTTATATACCGGGCTCGCCGCCGGGTCAAACTGGTCCTCTTCCTTGGCCGAGAAGATCTTGACGCCGGTATAGAGCAGGAAAGCGCCGAACACATACAGCAGCCAGTTGAAGCGCTCCACGAGCACCAGGCCCACCGCGATGAAGATGACCCGGAACACGATGGCCATCAGGATGCCCCAGAGCAGGGCCCGCGCGATGTGGGTAGAGCCGATCCGGAAATAGGTGAAGATGAGGATGAAGACAAAGATGTTGTCGATGCTCAGGCTCTTCTCCATGAGGTAGGCGGAGAGGTACTCGAGCGCGGGCGCCTGCCCGTATTCGTACCACAGGAACCCGAAGAAGGCAAGGGCGAGCCCTACCCAGAACACCGCCTGGTAAAACGCCTTCTTGATGCTGATCTCGGTCTCCTTCTTGCTCAGCAAGCCGAGGTCGAAGACGAGGGCCAGAACGATAACGATGCCGAATACTAAATAACTGAGCTGATCGGTGGTCATGCGGGGAAGAAGCTTGATTGAAGGCCGTAAAGATAGGACGCAACGCAACCGCCTACGGCAAAATCCGTGCAGACCTGCCCGATCATTGCCGCCCGTCGAAGGTCAAAAACGGCAGCAGGCGTTGCTGCCTAGCGGGCATAGCGGCGCTTGCGGGCTGCCTGGTACGCAACGCCGAAGAGCAGCACGAGCCCGATGGGCACCACGATGTTGACGAGCTGCCAGGTGCTCCGCTGTGCCCGCACGCGCTTCGGGTCGAGCAGGCGAAGGGTGTACTCCTTGCCTCGGGTCTGCAGGATATTGCTCGGGTTGACGAGGTATTCGAGGCAGTTGGTGAAGAAGTCCTTGTTGGCATAGGTGTACCGGGTAAACACGTTGGTGCCCATCGGCAGGGGCCCCTGCTGCGGGCTGAACTGGTTCGTAGCCACGTCGCCGTCGGCCACCACGATCATCTTGCCCGCCGAAGACGCTTCGGGCAGCACGTCGTAGTCGAGCGCGCGGAACGAATCGCGCAAGGCGCCGGGAATGCGGCCCGCGTACAGCGAGCGGAAGCGGCCCTCGAGGAGGTAGGCCACGGGCACGTTCTTCCGCTTGAACAGCTTCTCGTCGGGCGCGATCTGCAGGAACTGGAAATCGATCTTGGCCGGGGCTCCGAGGATCCGTGCGTTGGGCGACGACACCAGCAGCGGCGTTTTGCGAATGCCCTCGGCCTGCACCGTATCCATTACCGTCGGAAAGAAGGTGCGGATGCCGTCGAGGTTCTTGCTGATGGGATGATTCGTTCCGTTCAGCACCGGGAAGAACGGCCAGTCGACAAAGCGCTGCGCGCCGGTACCGTCGCTCACCTGCGGCAGCTGGTCGCACTGCATGTCCTGCAACAGGTCCTGGTTGATGCGCACGCCCCAGTTGAAGAGCAGGTCTTCGAGGTTGAGGCCGCGGTCGAAAGCGATGAAGCCCTGCGACTTATAGAGCGAGTCGAACTCGGCGTACATGTTGTCGAGCATCCAGAACACCTTGCCGCCGTGGGCTACATACTGGTCGATCTTGATCTTGTCTTCGTTGCTGAACGGCTGGGTGGGCTTCAGCACCACCAGCGCGTTGATGACCGGCGGGATGAACGGCACCTCGCGGATGTTGAGCGTATCGGAACGGTACTCGTTGCGGAGCGTGAGGAAGGCGTCATTGATATTCGGTCCCCACACTTCGCCGTTGCCGAGCAGGTAGGCCACGATGGGCTTCTCGGTCTCCGTCACCTTCTGGATGGCGTGCGCGAACTTGTATTCTACTGAAGCCTCTACGTTGTTGTACAGGGCGGCGAGTTCCTCCGGACTCGTGCCGAAGCCGCGTTGCCCCTTGAGCAGGTCCACACCGACTGCGCGGTCGCCGTAGCGCACCACGGCACCGTGAAGCACATTAGTGACCTCCAGGTTGTCGCCCACCTTGCCGGGCGCCTGCACGGCCAGTGGCTGCAGGCCGTAATTATACTGGAGCGAGTCGAGCAGCGCGTTCACGGTGGCGGTGTCGCCTTCGAAAGGATTCACAAAGCGGTACTGCAGCCGTTTGCCGCCGAACTCGCGGGCCTCCTGCAGGAAGTCGCCGAGCGTGTTGCGGAACTGGCGCACGTAGGAAGGCAGCTCGTCGCCGGCTACGAATACGTCGATCAGGACGGTACTGTCGAGGCCGCGCAGGAGTTGCTGCGCGGGCGCGCTGAGCGAGTAGCGATGCTCCTCGGTGAGGTCGAAGCGCTGGTGCCAGGATGCCGCGATGACGTTCACGCCAACGAGGGCCACGAGGGCGAGCACCCACCCGAGCTTATTGGTTCGTTGGTTCATGCGCGGAGCAAGAGGTTTTGACGGGTGAGGTAAAGGAAGAAAAACGTTACGCTGAGAAAATATACGATGTCGCGGGTGTCGAGCACGCCGCGGCTGATGCTCTGGTAGTGAAAGTCGATGCCGAGCAGCTCGATGACGTAGTCGGCGCCGCCTTCCACCAGCGGCAGCTGGCTCAGCGCATGAAAGCCGTAGTAGAGCACCGCGCAGGCCACGAGCGCGCCGATGAACGCGATCACCGCGTTGGCGGTAAGCGAGGAGATGTAGACGGACACGGCCGTAAACACCGCCGCCAAGAAAAAGAGGCCGAGGTAGGATCCCGCAGCCGCGCCCGCGTCGATACCATTGGCAGATGCGAGGTGATTGACGGTGAAGAAGTACACGAGCGTGGGCAGCAGGGCGATGCACACGATGAGGAAGGCGCCCCAGAACTTGCCGCCTACGATCTGGCCAGGGCGGAGGGGCCGCGTGCGCAGGAGCTCGAAGGTGCCGCCGCGGTACTCGTCGGCAAAGGAGCGCATGGAGATGGCCGGGCAGAGAAATACCAGGATCCAGGGCGCAAACGAAAAGAACGCGTCGAGGGAGGCATAGCCGGCGTCGAGGATGTTGTTGCGGAAGACGAAGAGCACAAGGCCGTTCACGAGCAGGAACACCACGATGGCAATGATGCCGGTGAGGCTGCTGAAGAACTGCCCGAGCTCCTTCTTACAAATGGACCACATAGGCTGTAAAGTAAAGAAAGAAAAAGTTGGCTGCAAGCAGCCAACTTTCACGCGGCGACGCAGCGGCGCAACGACGCAGCGTACAGATAACGTGAAGCAACGCCTTTTCGGATAAACAATTTCTTAAATCGCCGCGCCGCCCATCGCTGCGCCGCCGCGTGCACCCGCCCGCTTGCGGGCATAAAAAAATCCCGCCATCAGGCGGGATTCGAAATTCTTGATACGTACTTATACCGCGAAGGACTCTCCGCAGCCGCAAGTACGCGACGCGTTGGGGTTGTTGAAGAAGAAGCCTTTGCCGTTGAGGCCGTCGGAGAAGTCGAGCATCGTGTTCACGAGGTAGAGGAAGCTCTTGAGGTCGGTCACCACCTTGACGCCGTTGTCCTCGAACACCTGGTCCATCGGCTTTTGCTCGTTGTCGAAATCGAGCTTATAGCTCAATCCCGAGCAGCCGCCGCCGACCACACCTACGCGTACGAAGTACGACGGATCGTCGGCTACGCCGGCTTCCTGCATCAGCTGCCGCACTTTCTCGCGGGCCTTATCCGATACGTAGATCGCGTTGTCTGTTGCTGTCATGGATTACGAATGGGGTAATTGGGCTTCGGCAAGCTCAGCCTGACAAATGAGGCCACTTGTCACCCTGAGCTTGTCGAAGGGTTAATGAACAATGGATTCGTCGAACTTCAGCTCCTCGAGGCCATTCTTGACGCGGTAGTCGTTGATGGCGGCCTTGATGGCGTCTTCGGCGAGCACCGAGCAGTGGATCTTCACGGGAGGGAGGTTGAGCTCTTCCACGAGTTCCATGTTGTCGATCTTCATGGCTTCGTCGATCGTCTTGCCCTTCAGCCACTCGGTAGCGAGGGAAGAGGAAGCAATGGCGGAGCCACAGCCGAAGGTCTTGAATTTCGCGTCCTTGATCACGCCGGTAGTATCGTCCACCTCGATCTGCAGGCGCATGACGTCGCCGCACTCGGGAGCGCCCACGAGGCCGGTGCCTACGCTCTTGCTGGCTTTGTCGAGCGTGCCCACGTTCTTGGGGTTGTTATAGTGATCCAGTAGTTTATCTGAGTATGCCATAAAATGTTTATTAGTCTATTTGTCTATTGGTTTATTGGTAACAGGGGCCTACCAACGAATTCATCAGGAGAGCCTGTTACCCTTCGAAAAGCACCAGATCTGAGATCATCACATCACAGATCTGAGATCTCCTAGTGGTGCGCCCATTCGATGGTGTTCAGGTCGATGCCATCCTTGTACATCTCCCACAGGGGGCTCATCTCGCGGAGCTTGAGCACGGTGTTGCGGATCTGCTCAATGGTGTAATCGATCTGCTCCTCGGTGGTGTAGCGGCCCAACCCGAAACGCAGCGAACTATGTGCCAGATCATCGCCCAGTCCGAGCGCCTTTAACACATAGGAAGGCTCCAGCGAAGCCGACGTACAGGCCGAGCCCGACGAAAGGGCGATGTTCTTGTTGAAGCCCATGAGCAGGCCCTCGCCTTCGACGTATTTGAAGGAGATATTCGTTACGTGCGGCAGGCGGTGCTCTTTGTGGCCGTTGAGGTAAGCTTCCTCGATGCCGAGGAGCGCGGTCTCAAGCTTGTCGCGGAGCGCGCGGAGGCGGGTGGCATCCTGCTCCATCTCAAGGCGGCACAGCTCACAGGCCTTGCCGAACCCTACGATACCGGGCACGTTGAGCGTACCGGAGCGCATGCCGCGCTCATGACCGCCGCCGTCCATCTGGGCGGTAACTTTAACACGGGGGTTCTTGCGGCGCACATAGAGGGCACCCACGCCTTTAGGCCCGTACAGCTTGTGCGCGGTCATGGCGAGCAGGTCGATCTGGTCGGCGTTCACGTCTACCGGGATCTTGCCCACGGCCTGCGTGGCGTCGGAGAAGGTGAGTACGCCGTGCTTGCGGGCAATGGCGCCGATCTCCTTCATCGGCATCACCGTGCCGATCTCGTTGTTCGCGTACATGATGGCGATGAGGATCGTGGTGGGCTTGATGGCCGCTTCCAGCTCCTGCAGGTCGATGAGGCCGTCGGGCTTCACCTGCAGGTAAGTCACCTCGGCGCCCAGCTTCTCCAGGTGCTTGCAGGTGTCGAGTACGGCTTTGTGCTCGATGTTGCAGGTGATGATGTGGTTGCCTTTCTGGGCATACATCTCAAAAACACCCTTGATGGCCAGGTTATCGGCCTCGGTGGCGCCGGAAGTGAAGATGATCTCCTTCGGGTCGGCGCCGATGAGCTTCGCCACCTGCTCGCGGGCATAGTCCACCGCCTCTTCGGCTTGCCAGCCAAAGGGGTGGTTGCGGCTTGCAGCGTTGCCGAAAGACTCAGTGAAATAGGGAATCATGGCCTCCACTACCCGCGGATCGCAGGGCGTGGTAGCACTATGGTCGAGATATACGGGTAGTTTCAACATATACTTACGTTCGATTCAGAAGGCAAATTTACTTCAAAAACAGCCCCCTCCTGAGGAAAATCATTATCCGGAATCCTAATTTTACCAGAATCGTAAAACAGCCCCCGGATGCAGAAAGTTGAGCACATTGGCATCGCCGTAAAATCCCTCGAAACGTCCGTTCCCCTCTTCGAAAAACTACTTGATACCGCCTGCTACAAAACCGAGGAGGTGGCCTCCGAAGGGGTGCGCACCGCCTTTTTTCAGACCGGGCCCAACAAGATCGAGCTGCTTGAATCCACCACCGAGGACGGCGTCATCCGCAAATTCATCGAGAAAAAGGGCGAGGGGATCCACCACATCGCCTTCGACGTGGCCGATATCCGTGCCGAGATGGCCCGCCTCCAGGCGGAGGGCTTTACGCTCCTGAACCCGGAGCCGAAGCCGGGCGCCGACGGTAAGCTCGTGTGCTTTCTTCATCCGAAAGGCACCAACGGGGTTCTGATAGAACTCTGCAGCCCCGCCCCCGGCCCCGGCCCCCTGTCCCCCGAAGGGGGAACTTAGGCTGAAGCTGTTCTTACTTATTCGGCCCTTCACTCGTTGAAGAAGAGTACGCCAACATTAGAATACATGAGGGAGGGGAAACGTGTTGAGCTAAGCTGCTCTTTCTTCTGCCGCTCTTTCCTTCCCTCAAATGTTCTATTGCTCATGTAATCTAATGTTCAAGTATTCCTGACGTAGAAAGCCCCGCCGATGGCGGGGCTTTCGTATAACCTGCAATGTTGAATCGAACTAACTTCTAAAGGACCAGCTGCCGGGTAGTGGCGAGCTCGTTGTTGTTGCTCACGGCAACCACGACATGACCTTTGACGGAGGTCGGTACCAGCACCTGGCCGACGGCCGATCCGAGGCGCTGTTCCTGGAGCAGTTGGCCGCCGATATTGAAGATGCGGACGGTGGCACCCCTTACTTCCTCCCCGAATTCGAGCAGCAGGCGGCCGCTGAGCGCACTGAGCTTTATGCCGGAGGCATCGGCACCCGCGCGCACGGTGCGGATGGCGGTATAGGTAAACGTTCCATCCAGGTCGATCTGCCGGATCCGGAACTGCAGGGTGCCGGCGGGCAGGTTGCGGGCGGTGTAGCTGTAGCGGCGGTCGGAGGAGCTGTTGCCGGCTGCGCGCACGAGGCCGAGGGTCGTCCAGGTGCGGCCGTCGCGGGAGAATTCCACTTCAAAGCCAAAGGCGCCCACCTCGAGGGCAGTAGCCCACTGCACCAGCACGTCGGCGCCGCGGCGCGTGGTGCTGAAGGCGAGAAACTGCACCGGGAGGGTGCTGAAAGAAAAAGGCTGGAAAGCTCCGGTAGCGGAGGAGGCCATCACCGGGCCGGTAACGGAGTTGCCGCTGTTGGACCCCGTCATTACCGTGCTGTTGCCGATCGTAATGCTTTGGGAGTTGTGACTGGCGTTGATGATGCCTTCCGGATAAACGAAGATGACGCTGGAATCACCCACTTTGAGTTTGGAACCGTTGCCGACGAAGTTCAGGCCGCCCATGACGCGGAGGAGCAAATACTCGTGGTTGAGGTTCTCGTTGCTGCTGATGGTTACGACCCGGTTTGCGGGAATGATCACCGTGTCGTCGTCGTTGGGCACGGCGGCGGGGCTCCAGGTTGAGGAGGTACCCCAGGTGCCGTTGTTGATAGCCGTCAGGATACGGCCGTTGGCCGAAGCGGTAAGTACGAGCGCAAGAAGAGTAAGCAAAATCTTGTTCATGGTCGTCCGGCTACTTATTCTTGTTTATCGTAAAAATAGGTTATCGCGTAATAAAGTCTAAGGGTTTGCTACTACCCGATGTCCGATATCGAGGGGGTAAACTTAGAAGCAATTTTTGTAATAAACAAGTGTTTTTACTATAAGGTTACGTAATAACCCTAAGCCGGCTGCGGACGAGTGGTTGAATAGATTGACAATCAGCTATTAAGCACTGGGACATTTCTTTCTTTTCTGTAAGATTTCCTGCCTTGAAAGACCTTTTTCAACGGGCTTTTTCCTGGGCATGTTGCGAATTTCTTTACTGATTTCAGCAAGATTCCTAAGTGGATCACTTAAAACGTCTGCTAAAGCTGCCGGCGAGCGGAAGGCGTAGAGGCTGTTTGCGTTAAAGGATCATCCGGAAAGGGCGAAAAGGTCGGCCGCAAGCGGCCTCGATGCACGACGGCGCAACGGCACGACGGCGCGACGAGAAAATGAATGTGCTCTTTCGGCTTTTGTCGTGCCTCACGACGCTTCGGGAGCGCCGTCGTGTTGTCGTGACAGAGGCGTCAGTACCGCGCCCAGCGCCTGCGCGGTCCGATGAACAGTGATTGAATGATTCAGGCAGCCTTCTAGCGGTGCCTGTGCCCCCGCCCGCCGAAACCGGTGCCGGCAGGAAACAAGAAGCCCCGGCAGGAGTGCCGGGGCCGTTCGTTTTTGATTCCGACTGAAATATCTTAGAAGACCAGCGCCTGGGAAGCCGCGATCTCGTTGTTGTGAAGGATTGCCACGATGCAGTAGCCTTTTGCCTGGGTCGGCAGCAGCACCTGGCCAAAGGCGGATGCGAGCTGCTGCTCCTGGAGCACCTGGCCGTTGGCGTTCATTACCCGGATGGTAACGCCTTTCACCTCTTGTCCGAAGCGGGCGACCAGCTTACCGGGAGCAGCCATGAGGCCGATGTGGGCATCGCTGCCGCTTTTCACGGTGCGGATGGCAGTGTAGGTGTATTTGCCGTTGATGTCGATCTGCTTGATGCGGAACTGGAGCGTGCCGGCGGGGAGGTTGCGGGCGGTGAAGCTGTACGCACGGGTGCTGCTGCTGTTGCCGGCGGCGGCCACGGTGCTGAGCGTGTTCCAGCTGCGGCCGTCGGTGCTCATTTCCACTTCGAAGCTCAGGGCATCCACTTCCTGGGCGGTAGACCACTGAACCAGCACGTCGCCGGCGCGGCGAACGGCCGTGAAGGCGATAAACTGAACCGGAAGGGCGCTGGGGCTATACGGCTGGAAACCAGCGGCCGAAGAGCTGCTGGTCAGCGAGGAGGCGCTGCTGTTGTTGGCCGTGGCCACCGACGGGCCGGTGATCGTAACACCGCTGTTGGTGCCGTTCATGACCGTGGTGCTGCCCAGGATGATCACCTGCGAATTCTGGTTTGAATAGATCTTACCATAGCTGTATACGTAGATAACGCTCTGGTCGTTGAGCCACAGCTTGGCGCCGCCGCCTACGAAATTCAGGGTGCCGGCCACGCGGATGTCCATCTGCCAGAACTTCTGCTGGATGTTGGAGGTAATCTCTACGGTCTTGTCGCGGGGAATAAGTACGAGATCGCCATTACCCGGAGCAGCGGGCGACCAGGTGCTGGAGCTTTCCCAGGAACCGCTGTTCACGGCAGTCACGGTGCGGGCGTGCGCAGTCAGGCTAAGACCAGCAAGGATAAAGAGGGCGAATAAAATTGTTTTCATAATGCGGGTTGGGTACGGACTTAGGAAACGTTTAGGGCGCAGGAGCAAAACCGGTAAAGTTCTCTAGGGGTTTGGGGGTACGTTTTGAACGCCTGCGGAGGCAAAGATATATTCCACTTTTAAAAAATGCAAGTGATTCTACCTAGACCCATGGTAAAAACACTGAGAATCAGGTTGCCCAACCTGCATAAGTGCGCGGTAACTAATTGATAATTAATCTTTTGCCCGACTCATCGCCTCGTCAGAAACGCTAAAAAAAATTTAAAAAAAATTTCATTGAGGGCATTTTTACGCCTCGGAAGGCCACAGGAAGGCCTTGATTACCGGCTGCATCCGGTCAATTGCCTGGTGCTTTGCGCACGTGGTGCTGAGAAAATACTTAGGGGAGTAAGGGAATTGCCTAGGTAAGATCAATAGCCGTTGCCGATGGAGTCGGAGTTTTCGATTCCCAGTTTTTCGACGGCGGCCTGGGCGGCAATCTGGGACGCGTCCTTCTTGTTAAAGGCCTTCCCCTGGGCAATGATCTTGCCGCCCAGCACGGCGGCAACGGTAAAGAGGCGGCGGCCGTTCTCCAGCTTTTCGCCAATGGTTTCAAATTCGAGGCTCTTGCCGTTCTTGTTGGCCCAGCCGTAGAGCTTGTTCTTATGGTTGATCTCGCGGTTCTCGAGGTCTTCCATGAACATATGTGGTTGGATGATGCGCTGCAGTACCCAGCGGGCCGTCTTCTTATACCCCAGGTCGAGGTAGACGGCGCCAACGAGGGCCTCGAGTGTGTTGCCGAAGATCTGGCTCGTCTTGAGCGAGGCGTCCGATTTGTTGAACAGGGTAACCTTCTTCATACCCATCTTGATGGCGATCTCGTTGAGCTGGGTACGGTTCACCATCTTGGAGCGCATCTCGGTGAGGTAGCCTTCGCCCTTGTAGGGATAGCGCTTGAAGAGGTACTCGGCTACGAGCGCGCTCAGGATGGCGTCGCCGAGGTACTCGAGCCGCTCGTTGTTTTCGTCGGAGGTTTCCTTTACGGAGCGGTGCGTCAGGGCGGTCTTGTACAGCGCGGTGTTGCCGGGGCTATAGCCCAGCAGGCCTTTCAGCTGCTTTTTGAAAGAAGGTTCGCCGTCTTTTTTCTTATAGAAGGATTTCCAGAAAGACACAAATGGTACGCTACGTTTTAGTGCGGGGTTCGCTGTAGCAAATTAAGCAGAATATTTCTTAAAGATCACACAGGCATTGTGGCCGCCGAAACCGAAGGTGTTGCTGAGGGCCGCCCGCACTTCGCGCTTCTGGTATTCACCGAAGGTGAAATTGAGGCGCGGGTCGAGCTCCGGGTCGTCGGTGACGTGGTTGATTGTGGGCGGCACGATGTCGTTCTGCACCGCCATGATACAGGCGATGGCCTCAATGACGCCGGCGGCGCCGAGGAGGTGGCCGGTCATCGATTTGGTGGAGGAGATGTTCAGGTTGTAGGCATGCTCGCCGAACACGGCCTGGATGGCCTTTACCTCGGCTACGTCGCCGAGCGGCGTGGAGGTGCCGTGGGTGTTGATGTAGTCGATGTCGGAGGGCTGCAGGTCCGCGTCTTCGAGTGCCTGCAGCATCACGTTGCGGGCGCCGAGGCCTTCGGGGTGCGGGGCCGTGAGGTGGTGTGCGTCGGCGGTAGCGCCGGCGCCGGCCACTTCGCAATAGATCTTGGCACCGCGCGCGAGGGCATGCTCCAGCTCCTCGAACACCAGCACACCAGCGCCCTCGCCCATCACGAAGCCGTCGCGGTCCTTATCGTAGGGGCGGGAGGCTGTTTTGGGATCGTCGTTGCGCTCGGAGAGGGCTTTCATGGCGTTGAAGCCGCCGATGCCGGCCTCGGAGATCACGTTCTCGGCACCACCGGTGATGATGATGTCGGACTTGCCGAGGCGGATCAGGTTGAGGGCTTCCATCATCGCGTTGGAGCTCGAGGCGCAGGCCGAGGTCACCGAGAAGTTGGGACCGCGGAAGCCGTGCCGCATCGAGATATGACCGGCGGCGATGTCGGAGATCATCTTCGGGATGAAGAAGGGGTTGAAGCGCGGGGTGCCGTCGCCCTTGGCGAAGTTCATCACTTCTTCCTGGAAGGTGATGAGGCCGCCGATGCCCGAGGCGAAAACGACGCCGATGCGGTCGGGGTTCATGGTCTCCTTCTCGATCATGGCGTCGTGCACGGCCTGGTCGGAGGCCACGAGGGCCGTCTGGGCAAAGCGATCGAGCTTACGGGCTTCCTTTTTGTCGAGGAAGGCCGTAGCGTCGAATCCTTTCAGCTCACAGGCAAAGCGGGTCTTAAACTTGGAGGCGTCGAACAGCGTGATGGCGTCGCAGCCGGATACACCGTTACGCAGGTTGTTCCAGTACTCGGTAACGGTATTGCCCAACGGAGTCAGCGCGCCCATGCCTGTGACGACAACACGTTTAAAACCCTTCATAATAGCCTGTGTCTGATTAGTTGTTTGTAAGAAAAACCGCCTTCCCTGCTAAGCATGAAGGCGGCGATAAGATAACCGTACTTGTTACGGGGTGTTTTTATTTAGCGTGCTCTTCCAGGTAGGAAACAGCCTGGCCCACCGTAGTGATCGTCTCGGCCTGCTCATCGGGGATCGAGATGTTGAATTCCTTCTCAAATTCCATGATCAGCTCCACCGTGTCCAGGGAATCGGCACCCAGGTCATTGGTAAAAGATGCTTCATTGGTAACTTCTGCTTCATCAACGCCTAACTTATCAACGATGATCTTTTTTACTCTTGCTGCGATGTCTGACATTTTGTAAAAGTTTGGTTATAGTGGTGCAAAAATAGAAGTTTTCCGAATAAATCAACCCCCTTCCTTTTTCTTGTCACAGCCCCGCTTTTTTGCCGGTCACACATCGCCGTGAACTGCATTTGCGCGGGTACCGGGAACATTGTATATTGAGGGCCCCATAAGAAGCAGTAATGGCATTAAAGATCATCGATCACGGCAGTGCGGAATACGACCAGATGGTAAAGCTCCGCGAGGACATCCTGCGTCGCCCGCTGGGCCTGCACCTGGAGCAGGATGAACTGGAGCAGGAAAAGAACAACATCCTGATGGCAGCCTACGAGGACGACCAGATGCTTGGCTGCTGCATGCTCGTGGAAGAAGCCCCCGACACCGTGCGCCTGCGTCAGATGGCGGTGCTCAACGACCTGCAGGGCAAAGGCATCGGCAAGGCCCTGATGACCTTTGCCGAGAACCTCGCCCGCGACCGCGGCTACAAGAAGATCACCATGCACGCCCGCAAGAACGCCCTCGGCTTCTACGAGAAGATGGGCTACCGGAAGCAGGGCACCGAATTCCAAGAGATCACCATTCCCCACTATGTGATGGAGAAAGCTCTTTAAGAATGTGCTAATGGGGTAATGGGGTAATGGGGTAATACTTGTTCTACGATACCAATAAAAGAGAGGCGCCGCTATGCGGCGCCTCGTTTATTACATAGTAGTGAACGATAGCAGGCCATCGCTTGCGCAACCTTCCTGAACCTCCCTGAACCCTCCTGAACCTTTTCCTATTAGCACATCAGCACATTAACTCATTAGCACATTAAACTTTTACTTTCTCCCGCAGAAGCTGGCGGAGCGAATGCACGTCGTCGGTGCCGGTGAAGGCGCTCTTGGGGATGATGAAAAAGGTGCGGGGATCGAAGTAGAAATAAAAGAAGGCGGGCGTCTCCATGAACTTCGAGAGGCGCGTCCAGTCGTAGCGGCGCGTACCACGCTCGTTGCCGAGCGAGAAGCCTTCGTCGTTGAAGTTCATATCGAAGTGATCCTTGAACGTATCGTTGCGGCGGTACACGAGCGCCGGCATCAGGAACCAGAATACGATCATGAGCGAGAACCAGAGAAAGGATCCGAGCAGAAAGGCCAGTGGGTAGATCTTTTTCATATAGAACAGCACGGCCGAGAGCAGCGCGAACACGTTCACGACGATGATCATCAGGCGGATCTCGCGAAGGCTCAGGAAATGAAAACGCAGGGCCTGCAGAACGGCCTTCTTGTCGTACGAGAAATGTATGTTCATCGCGATGTAGTGGGTTTTAGTTCGGATTCGCCGACGCTCCAGTTTGCCAGGGGATTGCCGGCGCCGCTCAGGTACTGCACCTGCAGGCGCCGCGCGCCACGGGCGCCGCTGATGCTGATGCGCGTGTAGTTGGGAAGCTCCACCAGCGTGCCGGGCACGCGCGCGGGGTTGTCGGCCTCGGGTGTGCCGGTAACGCGGCTCACGCCGGAGGTGAGCGGCGAGTTGGTGATGTCGTAGAGCGGGTAGGTGCCGGGACGCTCCCAGCGGATCACTTCGCTGTGGTGGCGGTCGCCGGTGAGAAAGAGGACGCCGGGCACTTTTTCATCGGTGAGAAACTGCATCAGCTCCCGGAATTCTACGGGATAGTTCTGCAGGCACTCGTAGCGCGACTTCGGATTCAGCGTCTGGTTGCCGGTAGCGATGATCTTGAAGGTGGCGTTGCTCGCCAGCAGCGCATTCTTCAGCCATTCCATCTGCTGTGCCCCCCACATGCGCTTTGCGGGATTTGGGGCCCCGGCGCTGTCGGTGGCCCTCATATCGTTGGCGCTGCGGAACCAGCGGTCGTCCATCATAAAGATGTCCACGTCGGCCCAGCTCATAAGCGTGTAGATGCCTTCGCCGCGCTCCCCGCAAGAGGGGTTGGGCCAGTAGGATTCGAACACCTTGCGGCTTTCGTCTTTAAGGATATAGCTCTTGTCGGCATCGTTGGGACCGTAGTCGTGGTCGTCCCAGATGGCCACGTGGGGCATGGCTTTGAGGAAAGGTTGCAGCACGGGTTGGCTGCGGTCGCGGCGCGCGCGGTACCAGAGGCCGGAGCGGCTGAAGAAGTCGACCTCGCGGTAATACCAGTTGTCGCCGAGCCAGAGCATGAAGGCGGCTTTTTCCTTTGCCATCGAGCCGTAGATGCTGGAGTCGCCGCCATAGGGCTTGCCCGGACGGTCGTACACCGGCTCGTTCACATAGGAGCAGGAGCCGGTGAGGAAGGAGAAGTCGGGAGCGGGCCTGCGGTGCTGCCAGAGTTCTTTCGTGGTGAAGGATCCGCCGGGCACAGGCTTGCCGTCGATCACGAAGCCGTAGTTGTAGCGGGTGGCGGGTTCGAGCCCGGAGAGCGTGAACTGGAGCGGGTTGCCTTCCTTCCCGAGCTCACCGCGGTAGGTGAGCGTACGGGTGGTCGCATTCTCGGTGCGGCCGCTGCGCCCCCCGGCTTTTGAATACACCAGCTGCACGTTGCGGGCACCGGCGTCCACCTCGAGCCAGATCCTTGCCTCGCGCAGCTCCACCGGTCCGAGCATGGGGCCGGCAATAAGTTGTGCGGATGCGGACTGCAGTAAGATCAGGAACAGAAAGAGGAAAAGGGCGCGCGTCATATCGGGCCAAAGATAAGATCTCGGATCTGTGATCTCGGATCTGTGATCTGGGTTGCTTTACTATAGATTATATCCTACTGGCAAGTTATCATCGAAACCGATAAGGACTGTTCCATCCAAAACAGATCAACGATCTGCGATCCGAGATCTGAGATAAAAAACCCCGGCGTTTTGCCGGGGTTTGAAGAGGTTACTTGTTATTCATCATTTTCGCTTCGATGCTCAGCGTGGCGTGGGGCACCGCGCGGAGCCGCGCCTTGTCGATGAGCTTGCCGGTGACCCGGCAGATGCCGTAGGTCTTGTTCTCGATCCGCATGATCGCCTTTTCGAGGTGATCGATGAACTGGATCTGGCGGGAGGCCATCTGGCTCAGCTGCTCACGCTCCATCGACATCGACCCGTCTTCCATGGTCATGTAGCGGCCCTCGTCGAGGTCGCCGCCTTCATCCTTGCGGGTGATGAGGCCCTGGAGGTACACGAGCTCTTTCTTGGCCGTGTCCAGCTTTCGGTTGATCAGCTCTCGGAATTCCTGCAGCTCGGCGTCGGAGTAGCGCTGGGACGGACCGGTGCCGTTGCTGGCGGAGCCGCCACCTGCGCCCTTGCCGTCGTCCAGCACAGACTTGGTAAACTCGGGATCGTACTTCACAGATTTGGTTGTTGATGTTTTAGGGATGACAAAAGGTTTCTCGGGCTCGGCCTTCTTGCGGGCGGCCGTCGGCGCCAGCGGCTTGATGGCAGGCTTTACCCCGCTGCTGGTGGGCGCCGCTACCGCGGGCTTCTTGGCAGGCTCGGCCTGCTTCGGAGCGGGGGGCGCTGCCTTCGGGGTCGCCTTGGCGACGGGCTTCACCGGCGCGGCGGCCTTTTTGGCTGCCGGTGCGGGTGCCGCGCTCTTCGGGGCCGGGGCAGGCGCCGCTTTTTTGGCCGGCGCCGCCTTTACGGCAGCTTTGGGAGCGGCCTTGGCAGGGGCGGCAGCCGCTTTCCTGGCAGGAGGGGCTTGCTTGGCGGGGGTTGCCGCCTTCTTTACCGGAGCGGCCTTCTTCGGAGCCGCTTTGGCGGGGGCAGATTTACTGGTACTTTTTGATGGCGCAGGCTTTACTGGTGCTTTCACGGCCGTTTTTGCCGCGGCCTTGGTGGCCGGTTTCGCCGACTTTACAGCGGCTTTCTTCGTTGCTGCTTTCTTTGTAGCCATACAGTTACCCCTTTTTTAAAACGTTGACGCTGAGAGGCTTCTCATTCACCTCTATCTCTATGCCACCGTTCATTTTGTCAGTTAGCTCCAGCTTGTCTGCCAGAATTTCGGCGCAAATATAATCATTATAGTTCGCTAAGGCGGTGGCCAGGTTGCCCGTGGCGCCGGCCGTCACCTCGATGCGGTCGGTTACCTCGAAGCCGCTGTCCTTGCGGATCTTCTGGATGCGGTTCACAAATTCACGTGCCATACCCTCCTGCTCCAGTGCTTCCGTGAGGTTGACGTCGAGGGCGACCGTCAGGGCGCCTTTCGATGCCACCGACCAGCCCGGGATGTCCTCGGAAGTGATCTCTACCTCGCTCAGCAATAATTCGACCACGGCCCCGTCCTCCAGGGGGAGGGCAAGGCGTCCCTCCTTCTCGAACAGCCCGATCGCATGCTGGTCGAGACCGCTGAGGGCGGTCGACACGGCTTTCATCTTCGGGCCGAGCTTCTTGCCCAAAGCCACGAAGTTGGGCTTTATCTTCTTCTTGATAAACCCTTCCGTGTCGGTAAGGTATTCAATTTCCTTAATATTTACTTCATTCTTTATCAAATCCTCCACTTTTTGCAGCTGCTGCTGCATCAGGGGGTTGAAAACGGGGATCAGGGCCCGCTGCAGGGGCTGTCGTACCTTGATATTCACCTTCTTACGGATCGAAAGGATGAGCGACGATACGTCCTGGGCCGCGGCCATCCGCTCCTCAAGCAGGGTATCGATGAGCGAAGCGTCCGCAACCGGGAAAAGCACGTGGTGTACGGAGGCCTCGGAGAAGCGACCGGTAACGGCATTCAGGTTACGGAAGAGCTCGTCGGCAAAAAAGGGCGAGATCGGCGCCATGAGGCGGACGACCGTCTCCAGGCACTCATACAGGGTCTGGTAGGCGGCGATCTTGTCGCCCTCGTACTCCCCTTTCCAGAACCGTCGGCGACAGAGGCGCACATACCAATTGGAGAGCTGCTCGTCCACGAAGTCCTCGATGAGGCGACCGGCCACCGTGGGCTCGTAGTCGTCGAAGGCCGCTGTTACCCGCTGCACCAGCGTCTGCAGGCTCGAGAGGATCCAGCGGTCGATCTCGGGGCGCTCCGAAACCGGAACCGGTGCTTCTTTAAAGGTAAAGCTGTCCACATTGGCGTAGAGCACGAAGAAGCCGTACGTATTATATAAGGTACCGAAGAACTTGCGCTGCACCTCCTGGATGCCGGCGATGTCGAACTTAAGGTTGTCCCAGGGCGATGCGTTGGTGATGAGGTACCAGCGGGTGGCGTCGGCGCCGTATTGGTCGATGGTCGCGAATGGATCCACCACGTTACCCAGGCGCTTACTCATTTTGTTGCCGTTCTTATCGAGCACGAGTCCGTTGGAAACCACCGTTTTATAAGCGAGGCCCGGGTACTTCTCGTCCAGATCGCCCTCCACGCCTTCCTGGCGCAGCACTTCGTGCACCGACTCCTTCAGCATGGCGGCGATGGCGTGCAGGGTATAGAACCAGCCACGTGTCTGGTCTACGCCCTCGGCGATAAAGTCGGCCGGGTAGTTTTCGGCAAAGAATTTCCGGTTCTCGAAGGGGAAATGCGCCTGCGCATACGGCATGGCCCCGGAATCAAACCACACGTCGATGAGGTCCGGCTCCCGGCGCATCGGCTTGCCGGAGGGCGAAACCAGGACTACATCGTCCACATAGGGCTTATGCAAGTCCAGGATACCGTCGTGTAAATAGTTCTTGTTGGTATCGCCGCCCAGGACCTCGGATGCCTTCCTGATTTCGGTATTGAGTTCCTCGATCGAGCCGATGCACTTTTCCTCGGATCCGTCCTCGGTGCGCCAGATGGGCAGCGGGGTGCCCCAGTAGCGCGAGCGGCTGAGGTTCCAGTCCACCATGTTTTCCAGCCACTGGCCGAAGCGGCCGGTACCCGTAGCGGCGGGCTTCCACTGAATGGTCTTATTCAGCTCCACCATGCGGTCGCGCAGGGCCGTCGTTTTGATGAACCAGGCGTCGAGCGGGTAGTACACCACGGGCTTGTCGGTGCGCCAGCAGTGCGGGTAGCTGTGCTCGTATTTCTCCACCTTGAAGGCGCGGCCCTCCTTTTTGAGGTCCACGGAAATATCGACGTTAACGTCCACGTAGTCTGTGGCGCTCTTGTAATCCTTGATGTAGCGGCCGGAGTACGGTCCTACGCCATCCACAAACTTACCCTGGCGGTCCACCAGGGTGAGGATGCCGATGCCATATTTCTTGCCCACTTTATAGTCGTCGGCGCCGAAGGCCGGGGCGGTGTGCACGATGCCGGTTCCGTCTTCGGTGGTCACGAAGTCGCCGAGGAGCACGCGCCAGGGCTGCGCATCGGGCGTGATGGCCCGAACGGCCTCAAGGGAGTTGGCTTCAAAGGGCAGCAGGCGCTCGTACGTAGCATTTTCAAGCTCCGAGCCTTTCTTCTCCGCAACGATCTTCCAGGGGACCCCACCCTTGCCCTCACCGGGAGGGAGGGAAGCGAACGCTTCGAAATCGCCATTCTCGTTCTCTGCCTTGAAGTACTTGGGGATCAGCGCCTTGGCCAGCACCACTTGCTGGCGCTCGTGCGTATAGGGGTTGAACGTGTCTACCAGCGCATAGTCGATGTTCGGGCCCACGGTGAGGCCGAGGTTCGAGGGAAGCGTCCACGGGGTGGTCGTCCACGCCATATAGTAGTAGTCGGCACCCTGACCGAAGCGGTCCTCGGCCGCCTTGAAGAGCACCGTTGCCGACGTGTCCTTCACGTTACGGTAGGTACCCGGCTGGTTCAGCTCGTGCGACGAAAGGCCCGTACCAGCACCGGGCGAATAGGGCTGGATGGACACGCTTTTATACAGGAGTCCCTTGTTATAGAGCTCCTTCAGGCACCACCACAGGCTTTCGATATACTCGTTGGTGAAGGTGATATAGGGCTTTTCGAGGTCAACCCAGTAGCCCATCTTTGTGGTGAGGTCGTCCCACTTGTCCTTGTAGCGGAGCACGGCCTCGCGGCACTTCTGGTTGTAATCGGCCACGGAGATCGTCTTGCCGATGTCCTCTTTGGTGATGCCGAGCTCCTTTTCGACGCCGAGCTCTACGGGGAGCCCGTGCGTATCCCAGCCGCCCTTACGCTGCACCTGGAAGCCCTGCATCGTTTTGTAGCGGCACACGAGGTCCTTGAGGGTACGGGAGATGACGTGGTGGATACCGGGCATGCCGTTGGCGCTCGGCGGACCTTCATAGAACACGAAGGGCTTTGCGCCTTGCCGCACTTCCACGCTCTTGCGGAACGCTTGCTCTGCCTCCCAGCGCGCCAACACCTCTTTTTCGATGGCCGGCAGGTTGAGGTGCCGGAACTCTTTATAGCGATTGTCCATGAATCGGGTTGAAAATGTCCGCGAAGTTAAGGCGAAAGGCGAGAGAAAGGTTTAGGCGGTTCAGGAGGTTTAGAAGGGTTCAGAAAGGTTCGGAAGTGTTGTCGGGACGGTGCCGGATGGGATCCCGGAACGGTAGGAGCCGTAGAGACGCATCATATGCATCTGCCCAAGACGGGAATACCGCCGGGAAACAATGGAACAAGGAATAAGGAACAGGGAACAATAGAACAGGCAACACGAAACAGAGGAATGGGAAACAGCCCCTGGCGACGCTGCCCCACTTCCTTATTCCCTGTTCCTTGTTCCATGTTCATTTGTTCTTTCCCCAAATGGGAGAAGCCCCTGGAGAGGGGCTTCGTACTTAAGGCTTTTTAACAATTAAAAACACGTTCTGAAGAATGGGATGAAAAAAGCGGGCCACCCTTCGACAAGCTCAGGATGACAATGGGATGCCCTGCTGCCTGCCAAAAGCGAAGTCGCTGTAATTCATCCACATAGAGAGGAGCTCCCGTACAGGCACCCCGGTCATATTTATTTTTTCATCATCCCTGGTCGCCGGATCACCGAACCTCCAGGGAAACCCATTCACGATTGCCGACCCGAGGCTTCGGGTCACGATTCCCGGTTACCGTCCGCCACCCGATCCGCCCACGAGGTCGTCGTTGCTGACGCCTTTCTTCTTCGACACGTTCTCCGTCATCTTGCCGAAGTTCCAGCTCACGGCCACCGAAAGTCCACGGAAGGGTGCGTTCGATACGGAGCGGGTTTCGAAGGCCGGGTCCTTGGTGATCGTCACCCAATCGCGGCGCTTCTCGAGGAAGGAGGCCAAGCCGAGATTGACGTTGATCTTCTCATTGAACAGCTTGTAGCCAACACCGAGGCCGTACCAAAGGTTCATCGGGTACTGTGTCTGGAAGGTCACCGGCTGGCGGAAGTAGCCCCAGTAGCCCGATACGTTGAATTTCTTCGAGAACTGGTAGGTCGTATTCAGGTTGGCATTTCCGCCGTAGCCCGAGCTTTGCTGGCCCTTCATGGCCTTGTTCTTCACCTGGGCGTAGCGCACGTTGCCGTTGAGCGACACGTTCCACTTCTCGCTGATCTTGGCGTTGATGTTGCCGCTCAGGTTAAGGCCGGTTTCGATGCCGAGGTTGCCCGAGGTGGTAGAAGTGATGCCCGAGGCCGCGTCGAACGTACTGTACTGCACGATCATATTGTCGCTGTAGGTACCGTTCAGCGTCAGCCCGAAGAAGGTACCGCCCTTGGAGAGGCGGGCCTGCGCCGACAGGCTGTGGATCAGCTGCGGCTGGAGGTTGGGATTACCATAGGAAATATTGCGCAGGTCGTTGTTGTTCTTGAAGGGGTTCAGGTTCCAGATGAAGGGGCGCTGGATTCGCTGCGAGAAGTTGAACACGAGGTTGGTGGCGCCGGCCTTCGTGCTCACCTGCACGTTGGGCAGCCAGTTGCTGTACGATTGGGTAACGCGCATGGAGCCGGAGGCGAAGTCGCCGTCAATATTGGTGTGCTCGAAGCGGCCGCCGAGGCGGAAGGTCGTCTTCTTTACCTTGAACGAATACGTAGCGTAGGCACTGTACACTTCCTGGTCGTAGTTGAAGAAGTCGGTGTTGGCCGGGTTCAACTTGTAAGCCTCCACCGGCGTGCTGCGGTCCAGGCTCTCGAAGTCGGACGAGGCACGGCGCAGGATCGTCTTGATGCCGCCCTCGAGCTTCTGGTTGTTCTTCATGGGGTGCACGTAATCGGCCTGCACGGTGTACTGGCGATTCACGGCTTCGCTGTTGTTGATCACGTAGCGATCGTCGGTCACGGGGTTGTCCTGCACCGAGTTCAGAAAGGTGTTGCTGTTGCCGAATTCGGCATTGCTGCGGAGGCTGAACTCGCGCTCCTTGTTCGAAGAGAACTTGCGCACATAGTCGGCGCCGACGCTCTTGGTGGGATACTCGTTGCGGCTCGTAAGGTCATACAGGCTTACCGAGTCACGACCGCCAGCATAAGAGGTGGTGATGGTCTGGTCCGTAATATTACGGTTGTTGCCGCCGGAGATATTGCCGTAAACCGAGATCGTGTTGAGCGTGTCGAGCTCGTAGTTCAGCTCGAAGTTGCCGAAGTTCCAGAAGTTGTTCATGGTGCGCTTGCCATACAGCTCGCGCTTCGTGAAGGCCGGGTTCTGAACGAAGGGAGTTGTAGTTGTACGGTTGAGGAAGGGCACGTCGATGCCGCCGCCCGAGCCGTAGTACATGGTGAAGCCGATCTTGCCGTACTTGGCGGAGAAGTTGGCGTTGGCGTTCCACCAGCCGTTGGTGGAGTACCAGGTATTGAGCGAGCCATTGTAACCCACCACTTTCTTTTGTGTAACGATGTTGATGATGCCGCCCACGCCCTCGGCGTCGTACTTGGCGGAAGGCGACGTAATGACCTCGATCTTCTGGATCAGCGCGCCCGGAAAGCCCTTCAGCGCTTCCTTCACGTTCTGCGCAAACATGGCGGTCTCGCGGCCGTTGAGCAGCACCTTGAAGTTGCTCTGCCCGTTCACGGTCACATTGCCATCGCCGTCCACGGCCACGAAGGGCGTCTTGCGGAGGATGTCGATGGCAGTCTCCGTCTTGGCCACGGGGTCGGCCGATACGTTATAGGCTACCTTATCGTCGCTTTGCTCGATGAGCGGCTTGCGCGACCTCACCACCACGCCTTGGAGATCCTTGCCGCCCGGGGCGAGCAGGAGGTCCTTCAGCTCGGTGGCGCCGGCGGCCGTCACCTCGAGGCGCTCCTGGCGCTCGGCGAAGCCGGTGTGGGTGAGCGTTACAAAGTAGCGGCCGGTGTCGATGCCGGAAAACGTGAAGCGGCCTTTATCATTGGTATACGTGCTTTTGATGGGGTTTGCCGGCTGGGCAGCTGCGAAAAGCTCCACGGTGGCATACTGCAGGGTCTTACCACTGCTACTGTCTTTCACAAAGCCGGTGATGCTGCTTTTGCCAGCTTGGGCGAAGCCCGCGAGCGCGAGGAGCTGCAGGGATACAAAGAGAAAAAGCTGCCGGACGTTGGTTTTGCTGTTCATAACGGTTGCGTTTGGTCGGTTCAATTACGAAATCTGTCGTAAGTTGCTTCAAATGCGCGCCGGTTCCTTCCGGATTGTGTATGATTGGAGCGATTCGGGGATGGATTGAAGCTTTCCGGGGACGGGGTGATAAGCGGTAAAAAGAGGCCAATCCGGAGCATTTGTGTTAAGAAAATGTGACAGCCCGCAGCCTCGCCCCCAGCGGCCGGCGGCAAATCCGCGCGGCGCTTCTGTGCGCCGCCTTCGCTATCTTGTTGTCATAAACCCGCCTGCGCCACTATGATATCCTCCCTCCACGCTTCGCGGCAACCGCCCCCCTGGCTCCGGTGCGTGCTGCTCTGGGTGCTCTTCCTCGGGCTGCTCTTTGCAGGCAGCATATTTACGGCGCCGCTCTTCCCCGGGCAAGGCAAGCGGCTCGCATACGGCATCACCGGCACGGTGGCGGCCCTGGCAGCAACGCTGGCGGTATTACGGTGGAGCAAAGACCGCTGGGCCGACGCGGGGTTGCGCTGGAGTCGTTACTCCGTACCGCGCTTCCTGGGAGGCTTGCTGCTTGGGCTCGCGCTGCTGGCGGCAGTGCTCCCGCTTATTTACATCAGCACCGGCATCTACCCGGCGCTCCATCCGGATGCGGGCGCCCGGCTGCTGCTTCCCCTTGCTGTCTTTTTCCCGCTCGCGCTGATGGAGGAGATCGCGTTTCGCGGTTATCCCTTTACGCTGCTACAGCGGCGCTACGGCCTTTGGGCCGCACAGGGCATTACGGCTGCTGCGTTCGCATTGTACCATATCGTTACCGGCTGGCCCGTGCTCGGCTCCCTGTTGGGACCCGGCACCTGGGCCTTCGTATTCGGCATCGCTGCGGCCCGCACGGGCGGGCTCGCATGGCCTACCGGCATCCATACCGGGCTCAACGTGGGGCAGGCAGTGGTAGGACTCGGCATGGCGGCAACGGGGCCCTCGTTCTTCCAGCTCCGGGCACCCGACGGCAGCACCGGCGCGGCGCTCGCCGCGGCGATGATGCCGGCAGGCCTCTGCGCGCAGGTGATCTTCCTCTCGGCAGCACTCGGGCTCACCCTACGCCTCGCCCGCAGGCGCGCAGCTACATCGCCCCCGGCGCAGCAGGCGGCAACGCCGCTTGCCGCAGCGCCCCGCTAACCGGCCGCGCACTTGTATTTATACGGACCGCCGCATGCGGAGGCGCCCGTCCGGACGGGCGGCGAAAATGTACAATGGAGGTGCATGCCGGGAACCAGGAGGGCGAACGCCCGTGTTCAGCGATACTCCGGCAGCGCAATGGTTTCTTTGGGAAACAGGATCCTGAGCGAGCAGCCCTTTCCCGGCGACGACTCAATGGACAGGCGGCCGTCGTATGCCGCCGCGCGGCTGCGGATGTTGGCCAGCCCGATGCCGTGGTAATGCCCTTTCAGCTCAAACCCGACACCGTTGTCGCTCACCCCGAGGCTGAGGTGGGTGCCGTCGTACTCGAGTGCGATGTGCAGCCGCGTGGCTTGTGCATACTTCACGATGTTATTGACCTGCTCCTGGATGATGCGGTACAACACGAGCTTCACCTCCTTGAGCAGCTTATCCTCGCAGATACTCCAGTGCAGCTCGATCTCATAATGCTTTACCTGCCGGTACTGGTCGAGGAGCTCCTCGATGCCGGCGCGCAGGCCCAGCTCCTGGAGCGGCGGCGTCACGAGCTGCTTCGAGAGAAAGCGGATCTCGTCGATCGCCTGCTGGATGAGCACGGTTCCCTTTCCGGCATAGTGCGCGGCCTGCTCGGGCTGGTAGCGGATGCTCTCTACGTGGAGCTTCGCCGCGGTGAGGACCTGGTTGACGTTGTCGTGCAGCTCCTTGCCCACCTCCGTGCGCTCGCGCTCCTGGGTACGCAGCACGGCTTCGTTCAGCTCTTTCTGGATGTCGATGTGCTGGTTGATGATCATCTGTTGCAGGTCCACCCGCTCGGAGATGTCGGTCTGGATCGAGAAGTATTGCACCAGCTTACCGTCCGTGTCGAAGATCGGCTGACCGCGAAGCTCGGTCCAGTAGGCGCGGCCGGAGCGGCTGTAATTGAGCAGCTCGCAATGAAAGGGCTGTTGTTGCCGCACTTGGCGGCGGATGTATTCGACCGTCTTCGGGCTCGTTTCAGGGCCCTGCAGCAGGTCGCCGGGTTTCTGACCGGCCGCTTCGTCCAGGCCGTACCCGGTAAGCCCTGTAAATGCCTTGTTCACCCACACGATCCGACCGCCGGCATCGGTGATGATCACGGCATTCACCGTTTCTTCGGCCACCAGCGACAGCAGGCGCCGCTCATCCTCCACCTGCTTACGTGCCGTGATGTCGCGGAAAAAGATGGAAAGGCCGTCGCTGGAAGGATAGGCGTTCGTTTCAAACCAGCGCTGGAAATGGGGCGAAAAGAATTCGAAGGAGACCGGCTCGTTGTGCTCGAGTACCCAGTGGTAGCGCTCCCAGGCCAGGGAGCCGATGGCCATGGGGTACACGTCCCAGAACCGGCACCCGATGATCTCCTCGCGGGGCTTGCCGGTGAGGCGCTCGGCCGTTGCGTTGAAATAGGTAACGCGCCACTCGCGGTCCATCGCGAAGAAGCCGTCTGCGATGCTCTCGATCAGGTCGAAGAGGTGGCGGATGCGCCCTTCGGCTTCCTGCTTTGCGCGCAGGAGTTCGGCGGGCATCATATGCGGCAGCAACCGGGCCGTGCCGACGAGCAGCCCGCGTGCCGTGTCGCGGCGCAGCAGCCAATCGTACACCACGGGCAGCCGACCGCGCTTCAGAACGCCCGACAGAAAAGAGGCCTGCGGCTGTCCGCTGACAAGTGAAGTGAATGCAACGTGCGCGGCGGGGCGGTCGGCTTCTGGCAGCAGGTCGAAAAAGGATTGATCCTGCAGCGAGCCGGCGGTGCCGCCGAACAGGGTGGCAGCCGCTTCATTGACGAAGCAGAGGCGCCCGTCCTTGTGGAGCACGCAGATCGGATCGCCGAATTCGTTGCCGGTGAACAGGAAAGGTGCCGGAGCCGTGTCGAGCGCGACCACCGGGGATGGGGTTGAACGACGAAGGCGTACGCTCATAAGCAGACTGTTTGTCTAACAAACTACGGCACGAACTACAACTGGCTGGTCCCATTTTCGGTGATTTGCTGTTTTTAAGCGATTAACCTTACCCGTTACGACAAAAAGGCACCTACCTCCTCGATCAGGCTCCGACGGCGTTAAACGCACGCTGCCTCGTCGAAGCCCGGGCGCACAAAGCGGTGCGCGGCCGGAAATTGTTTGCGGCCCAAGGCCTCGATGCGCTCGAGCAGGGCGAGCAGCGGCAGCAGGCGGTCTTCGTCGGGGATGAGGCGGAAGAGGCTCGTAAAGGCAAGGCGGGAGCGCTCCACGCCAAGGAGGGCCACCTTGGCAGATCCGCTCGCGTCGCAATCCGGATCGTCGGGCGCGTCGCCGTCGCCGATCTGGCCGTTGAGCGCGCGGCGGAACTTGATACCGATGAAATGCTGGTACCAGCGGATCACCTGGTGGCAGTCTTCCGCGAGCTCGATCTCCTGGTACGAGGAGCCGGGAGTGCGGATGCCGAGGCGCACCTCTTCTGCCAGGGCACTGCCCTTCTCGCGCCAGATCGGGCTGTCGGAAAGCACCGCATCCACAGTGGCCGCATACTCGGCGCAGCAGATGCTGAGCGGGTGGGCGGCCACGGCTGCCTCGCGGGCGGCATGGGCTTGCCGGTACCGCACTTCCTCTTCGGGGCCGGGCTCGCCGAGGGTAAGGCCGTGGCTTTCGGCGTCGGCCTCCAGCAGCCGGAGCGTTTCGGCAAACTGGCCGGAGAGGCGCTCCCAGAAGGCTTCGTGCTCAGGGTCTTCTTCTTCGGGCGACAGGTCGGCAGTGGCGGAAAAGACGGCGCAGCGGGCCGTAAAGGCGCAGCGTTCGCACCAGCGGTCGCAGTAGCTGTGAATAGCGGGGATCCGGGCTTCCATGCAGGTGGTTTTAGACCTGCAAACTACCCCCTACCGCGGGCGCCGCCATGGGAAAAAGGCCAGGAAAAAATGGGAAAATTCCCCGGGAGGGTTCTGGGATTATGGGAGGAAGGTGAAGGGCAGAAGGCATGGAGGGAAATACTTGAACAAGTGAATACATGAGCAATTGAGTAAGCGAGGGTGGGATACAGGAGCAAATGAAAGAGGGAGGCGCAACGTCATCATGAGTCATTCCTCCAGCCTCAATCCTCATCCTTCCATCTCCCTCAAATGATCAAGTATTCATGTACTCGCTTACTCAATTATTCCTCCTCCTAACCTACGTCCCTCGTCCCATAACCCCAGAACCTCTAAAGCCCTTCCTCATTCGCTGTTCCGTGTTCCTTGTTCGATATTCCTATCCTTCCAACGGCAGCAGCAGCTCGAATAGTGCGCCTTCGCCGTGCTCGCCTTCGGCCCGGATGGAGCCACCGTGGCGATCTACGATCTTCTTGCAGAGGGCGAGGCCGAGGCCGGTGCCCTCGTAATGGTCTTTTGTATGCAGGCGCGTAAAGGTCTTGAAGATGCGTTCCGCCTCGGCAGAGTCGAAGCCGATGCCGTTGTCGCGGATGCGGATGCGGGCCATGGCAGGACGGCCTTCGGAAGCCGGCACCTCGTCCGCAGAAATACGGATGACCGTAGGGCGGCCCTCAGCGCCGAACTTAAGGGCGTTGTTGATGATGTTGTAGAACAGCTGGTAGAGCAGGGTGGGCGCGCCGGGCACGGTGGGCAGCGGGCCGCGCTCGATGCGGGCGCGCTTCTGCTCGATGAGCACCTCGAGGTCGGAGGCGATGTGGGTCAGCACCTCGTTGAGGTCCACGGCCTCGAAGGCACGGTGCTCCCCTTCGTTGAGCGAAGAGTAGCGGAGCACCCCGTCGATCATGGCATACATGCGGCGGGAAGCCTTCTCGATCTTCTGCAGGTAGGTGCGGCCACGCTCGGGCAGGAGGTGCCCGAACTCGGTGGAGAGGCGGTTCTCGAAGGTGGCGATCTTGCGGACGGGTTCTTTAAGGTCGTGGGAGGCTACGTGGGCAAACTGCTGCAGGTCTTCGTTGGAGCGCTGCAGCTCCAGGGTGCGTTCGGCCACGAGGCGCTCGAGGGTCTCGGCCATCGACTTCTGGTCGTGGATGTCGGTGCAGGTGCCGAACCAGCGGGTGATGGCACCGCTCTCGTCGCGGATGGGCGTGGCGCGGCCCAGCAGCCAGCGGTATTGGCCGTCGGCGCGGCGCATGCGGTAATCGATCTCGTAATAGGCGCCTGTTTCGATCGAGTGCTTCCAAGCGGCCCAGGAGCGCTCCACGTCGTCGGGGTGCAGCACGTTGCCCCAGCCGGTGCCTTTTGTTTCCTCGTAGGAAAGCCCGGTGAACTCGTACCAGCGCTTGTTGTAAAAATCGTGGAAGCCCTTTGCATCGGTAGACCAAACGATCTGCGGCATGAAGTCGGCCAGGAGGCGCAGCTCTTCCTCGCCCCTGCGGGCGGCGGCGGTGGCGGCGCGCAGGTCGGTGATGTCCATCAGCACAGCTCCCACCATGTCCACGACGCCCGTGCGGGTGTTGCGTACCGGGTAAAAGCCGGTGTGCCAGGTGCGGGCGGTACCGGGCTCATGGGGCATGGAAAATTCCACCTCGAGGCCCAGTACGGGCGCTCCCGTAGCAAACACCTGGTCGATGATGCCTTCGAGCATCGGGGTGTATTGCTCCCCGATGACGTCGCGGATATGGAGCCCGATGTGTTCGGAGGCGGGGCGGCCGTTAGCCGCGGCAAGCGCATCGTTGACGCGCACGTAGCGGTGATCGTGGCTAAAGAAGGCGAAGCCGATCGGCGCGTTCTGCAGCATCGACTCGAGCTGCGCGAGGGTCGCTTCCTGGCGGGCCGTGGCCTCACGGAGGGCGGCCTCGGCATTGCGTTGCGCGGTGATGTCGGTATGCACGCCCACCCATTCGCGGATGGAGCCGTCGTTGTTGAGCACGGGAACGGCCTGGATGGAGAACTGCCCCCAGGAGCCGTCGTGGCGGCGGAGGCGGTGCTCGAACACGAAGTTCTTGCGCCCGCGCACGGCATCCTCCCAGGCGGCTACGGTGGCGGCCGCATCGGCAGGGTGCACGACGTTGGCCCAGCCATAGCCCTCGTACTCGGCGCGGGTCTGGCCGGTGAGCGCCGACCAGCCGGGCTGCTCCCCTTCCATACGGCCTTCGGCGGTGTTGGTCCAGAGGATGCCCTGCACGGCCTGCACGGCGGCGCTGAAGCGTTGGCCCGACACGCGGAGCGCTTCCTCGGCGAGCTTTTTCGGCGTTACGTCCTGGATGGTGCCGCTGAAGCGGTACGCGGCACCGCCCTCGTCGAAATACGACTTGCCGATGGCCCGCACGTAGCGGGTAACGCCGTCGACGGGGTGCACCACCCGGTACTCGATGTCGTAGTCGCGGAAGGCGGGGTTGCTGATGGTGCGCCCGATGGTGGCCACCACGCGGGGCCGGTCGTCGGGGTGGATGGCTTCGATGGCGAGGCCAAGCTCCACGTGCTCCTCGTCGGGCGGGAGCCCGAAGAGCTCTCGGGTGCGGCGGTTGGAGCGGAGGCTGTTGGTGCGCGGGTCTACGTGCCAGTAACCGAGGTCGGCGGCGGCGATGGCAGCCTCCACCTCGTCTTCGGCGATGGCCTGCTGCTGGCGTGCGCGCACGCTTTCGGTGACGTCGGTGGCGAGCAGGAGCACGCCCGCGACGCTGCCGTGCACATGGTAGGGATTGTATTCGATGTTGAAATAGCGGGTATCGGCGGGAGCGCCCGGGCGCTCGAACCGCGCAGGGATCTCTATGCCCTGGAAGGGCTTGCCGCTGTGGAGTACGCCACGGAGGAGGCCGGGAAAGCCCTGGTCCACCATCTCGGGGAGCACGTCGAAGAGGGGCCGGCCGATGATCTCCGGGCCGGCGCCCCACATCTCGAGAGCGGCAGGGTTGGCTTCGGCGATGGTGAACTCCTCGCCCATGAGGATGGCGATAATGGCCTTGGACTGCTGCATCACCGAGCGGTAGCGGGCGATCTTACCCGAGGCCTCCTTGCACACCACGAGCACGCCTTCGGGGCGGCCGTCGTCGCCGCGCACGGGGCTCAGGCTGGAAGTCCAGAACAGCTCCTCCACGCGTCCGTGGCGGCGGGTGGGTGTGGGCACGTCTTCGTAAAACACCGTGTTGCCGTTGGCCAGCACGCCTTCGACGAGCGCGGCTACCTGCTGCCAGGAGGCGCCGAATACGGTAGCGGCGGGAAGGGCTAGGGCATCGTGGGCGGGGCTATCCTCGGCAAGGAGCGGCAGGTAGGCGTCGTTATAGAAAACACGGTGACCGGGCCCCCAGAGCAGCACCATCGGGAAGGCCGAGGAGAGCAGGTTGCTGAGGGTGACGCGGAAGGCGGCGGGCCAGGCGGCCGGCGGGCCGAAGGGGCTTTCCTGCCAGTTGTGGACGGCGAGACGGGCGGCCATCTCACCCGGAAGGGCGGCCAGAAAGGAGTTATCGGTTAAAGGCTGCGTCATGGATCGGCTAAGGGAATAGAGCGCTTGTGGGTTCGAATGTACGGAATTGAAGCCCCCTGTGCCCCAAAGGGGGAACTTACGTGGGAGATTTCTTTGACTCCGGCCTTCCCCAGGTGTGGGTGAGCAGGTGAGCGGGTGAGCAGGTGAGTGGATGAGCCGACTTTTCCAAGGCTTCGTCGTCCGGTGGCGGTGCTCCGCACGCCGAAGCTTTCGCGAAGGCGTGAGCGGGTGCTCATTCTGGATCCATCATGTTCACGCCTGCTCCAAAAAGACACGCGTTTGGACCAAGCACCCCAATGCCTTCCCGTAGCCTGCACCCCATCATTGGGCCTCCGCCCCAACCCTCCTGAACCTTTCTAAACCCTCCTGAACCTTTCTAAACCCTCCTAAACTCTTTAAACCTCCTAAACCCTTTTTCTTATCTTGTTCCGGCACCAAAACCACGGCCATGGAACCTGAACTCAACGAACGCCTCGCCCGGCTCGAGAAGGCCCTTGCCCGCAAGCAGAAGGATAAATGGGACAAGCTCACGGCGCTGACGCCGGCCGTTATCTCCCTAACGATCGCCGCCGTGGGCTGGCACTTCACCAATGCCCACAATGCCCACCAGCTCGAGCTGCAGCAGCGCCAGCACGAGAGCCAGCTGCAGATCGCCTACGTAAACGCCTCCATCGGGCAGAGCGAGCTGATCAAGGACTTCATGCAGCCTCTTTCCGCAACCGACACTACCGTGCGCAACATCGCCATAGAGGCCGTGCTCTACGCGGCGCCCGCGCCGGGTAAGCGCATCGTCGACATCATCGCCCGCGCCCCGGCCGCCGACGGCGCCCGCACCGCCCGTGCCGCCCTCGAGGCCAAACGCCGCGACCTCGCCGCCGGCCTCTTTGCCGCCCAGGGCGCCGCCCGCTTCGCCGCTGCCTCCGAGATCACGAACGCCTGGACCGGCGACGAGGCCCTGCTGCACCTGCTCGTGGACCGCAGCACCCGCTGCCTCGCCGACCGCTCCACCGCCCCCGACTGCGCCGACGGGATCTACGCGGTGATGGGCGTGCTGCCTGCCTTTCACAGCTCCCTGTTGCAGGAGCACCGCGCGGAACTGACGGCATTGCTTTCCAGATTGCCAAAGAACAGCCCGCTCACGATGGGGCAGGGGAAGATACTGGCAGCGAAGCTCGAGTAAGGGTTTGGGGGGCTGGAAGGTTGGCTGCGCACGGGGGCTGGTAGGGAACAACGCTGCCTTCCCCGTTACGTCAATGAGGATAACCCGCTGCCGGCGCCGCACGGCTCCCGATCTGGCACCTTGTACCAAAGCCTTCCCGCTGCTCACCCACAGCTTCATACCCGCCGACTGCGCTGCAGGAATTCGTTTCCTTCCATTCCCTCATGCACCTCGAGCGGAAGCCGGGTCCGAAACACTGGAGTACCCCTACCCGCCCGCAGCGCAGCAGTGCCTCATCTTCTACCTGGGCGACCGTAGAAGCACGGGCAAAGGGGAAGGATGACTTCAAGGAATAGTCCCGCGGCATCGTGATCGGGCCGCAGGTGACGCGGCGGAATCCTGCACCTGCGCTACTGCCACCGGGCCGGTGATCGCCTTGCATGCCGGGCGGCCCACCTGAGGGCTGTAACCTGGTGGAAGCATCCTTCGTCAAAAGGGAAACTTAAAACCTCCCATTCATGCTTACCAGGGTCTTACTCATGCTGTTTGCCGCGTTCTCCCTTGCTACCGCACAGGCACAATCCGCCGACAAGGCCAAAGCCGATACCGCCACCGCAACAACACCGCTCGAAACCTACACAGGTACCTACAGCAGCCCCGAGCTCCCGGTGCAGATCGACGTACAGCTGGAAAAAGGCAAGCTCCAGGCTCAGGCTACGGGACAGCCGGCATTTACGCTGGAGGCCGCCGGCAAGCACGAGTTCCGCTATGCGCCCGCCAAAGTGGTCATGGTCTTCGACCCGGAGAAGAAGCAGCTCACCCTGCAGCAGGGCGGCAAGTCGTTCGTATTTGTACGGTGACCCATCCCCCGGCCCCGACCTCTCCCCCGGCCCCTCTCCTGCGGAGAGGGGTGACTCTGTGGCGCCGGACTAACGCCTGCGAGCATGCTCCTGGGGCACGATTGAAAGAAGTCAGTATTTGGACAGTCATCGTTGAGGAACATCTTCGTTGAACTTCGCGATGTCCGCACCTCTTTGAAAGGTGGGTCAAGGGATTCATCGATCGTACCGAAAGATCATACCTGGAGTGCCTCCCACCGTCAGGAGCGGCCCGGAGTAAAGCATCCGCGCCGATCGTATCGATCCTATTCATCTGCGTTCCTTCTCTCCAGTCCCGCCACGGTGGGGGGTCCTTCGCTCCTGCATCGGCACAGGAGCACCATCCTCCTCGCGCCGCTTCGCTCGGGATGACCAGTTACTTTGTCAGGCTGAGCGAAGTCGAAGCCAGCACATTACTTTCGGGTATGCGTCGTCATCTTCGCCGCCTGCTGCGGCTGCTGCTTATTGTGTTTGTTTTGCTGAATGCAGTTGCGGCGCTGCACGCGTGGCGCTTCACCCACTTCGACAACGGCGGGGTGAAGCCAAACGAGCGCGGGCTCACATTCGGGCAAAAGCTCTCGATGGCACTGACCGGCGTACCCAACCCAAGGCCGCGGAACACGCAGGCGCCCGACACCGCCTATGAAACGGTGGCCATCGCCTCCAACGTACGGCTCGAGGCCTGGTGGATCCGGGTGCGCCAGCCCAAAGGCACCGTGCTGCTCTTTCATGGCTATGGCGGGTCCAAAAGCGGGCTGCTCGATAAGGCGTCGGTGTTCCGCGGCCTTGGCTACAACACCCTGCTCGTCGACTTCATGGGCGCCGGCGGATCGGAAGGAAGGCAGTGCACCATCGGGCACAGGGAATCCGTAGAAGTACGGGACGCGGTGCGCTGGCTGCAGGGGCAGGGAGAAAAAGACCTGTGGCTTTTCGGCACCTCCATGGGCGCAGCAGCCCTACTGAAGGCATTGGCCGAGGAACCGATACCGGTGCGGGGCGCGCTCATCGAGTGCCCCTTCGGCACCATGACGCAGACCGTAAAGAACCGCTTCTCGATGCAGGGCGCGCCCGCGTTCCCGATGGCCCACCTGCTGCTGTTCTGGGGCGGCGTGATGAATGGCTTCAACGCCTTTGCCCACAACCCCGAAACCTATGCCCGCAACGTGTCGGTGCCGGTGCTCCTGATGTGGGGCGAGCAGGACAGCAAGGTGCTGCGCTCCGAGACGGATGCCCTTTTTCAAAACCTCGCCGGCCCGAAGCGGCTCGTCACCTTCCCGGAGGCAGGGCATGAGAACTACCTGCGCCACTATGCCCCGGAATGGACGGCCGCTGTAGAGAGCTTCCTGGAGGGAAGGTGAGCGGGTGAACAAGGTGAGCGGGTGAGCGGGAATCGGGAATCGGGAATAGTGCGGCGGGAGCCGGAGCTAACGATATCCTATTACCAATAGACCAATAGACTAAAGAACGCCCGCAGGGCTCCTTTTAACGATTCGGAGGCGCCCGTGCCGGCGGGCCGGCGTATGTTTGCAGGGCAATAATCCCCGCCTATGACCCGCCTCCTGTCTGTACTGTGCCTCGCCCTCCTGCTGTCGGTGGGCTCCTTTGCCCAGACCGCCCCGCTTTCCGCATCCGTATTTGCCCAGAAGGTAAAGGAGACGCCCGGCTCGGTGGTACTCGACGTCCGCACCCCGCAGGAGTTCGGCAAGGGGCACCTGCCCGGCGCCCTCAACGCCAACTGGAACGACACCCTGTTTGCTAAGCGGGTGGAGGCGCTCGACAAGGCCACGCCCCTCTTCGTGTATTGCCTTGGCGGCAGCCGCAGCGCCGCAGCGGCCGGCAAGCTCCGCCAGCTGGGCTACACCCAGGTGTACGACCTCGAAGGCGGGATCATGAAGTGGCGCCAGGACGGCCTCCCCGAGGAAGGTGGCGCCATCCGCGGCATGACCACGGACCAGTACAACACCCTTGTGCAGCGCAGCGACAAGCTCGTGCTCGTGGATTTCTATGCCGAGTGGTGCGGACCCTGCAAGCTGATGAAGCCCTACCTCGACGAGATCGCCCGCACGCAGGCCGACAAGGTGGAGATCGTGCGCATCGATACCGACCTCAATCCCGGCATCACCCGCACGCTCCGCATCGAGGCGCTGCCTACCCTCATCCTCTACAAAGCAGGCAAGGTAAAGTGGGCCAACGTAGGCTATGTGCCCAAGAAGACGGTGCTCAAGCAGATCAAATCGGGCTCGTGAGAGGTGAGGCGTCAGCCGTGAAGCGAAGCGCCCTGCAAGAACAGCGCTCGTTTCACGCGGCACGATACGTTAAGTACTTCCTGATCTACATACTATTTCCAGACAAAGGGCCGCCAGTGGCGGCCCTTTTCATTTGCATTAGGGGAAGCGTTCTCACCGTAGCATGATCAACAGTGCCCCGAGCACAAGCAGATGCACCAGCAACGCTCCCTTCGCATGCTTCTTCCCAAGCACCAGGCACCCGAGCTCAAGGGCAGCCAGTACCACACCGCCGGCAGCAAAGAAGTATATGACATAGATCAACGGATTGCCCCCATGCCCATAAATGGGACCCAGGGCTGCGGCAAGCGCGAACAGCACGAGGATTGCAAAGACATAGTAGCCGATGGCGAAGAGTACGGGCCTCATAACGGGTAGCTGAAGGGCATCCATTTGTCGGCCAGGTTACCATAAAATAGCTCCATCGGGGCCGGTTTATCGCCTTCGCCGGCGTGCTCCGCCTCGAGGGCCAGGAACAGGTCGGCGATGGCGGCAGCAGACTCGGCCGGCAGGTCGATGCGGTACCAGGTAGGCGAAGTGTCAAACGTGCCGGCAGGGCGCGGCGGCTTTTCCACCGCGTTATGCGCGAGGATACGCTGCAGCACGGCCACGAGCCCGGCTTCCTTCCGGGCATGCAGCTCCTTTATCGTGATGTTGAGCGTAGTACCGTCGAGCACGGTGCCGCTGTTGATGATCTCTTCGTAAGTAGCCGTATCCATCGTTCCGAAGATCGGTAATCGCGTTGGATGTGCCGCGAGCGGCACGAAAGGATGCACACGGCGGCACGGAGACACGGCGGCACGGCGCACGTTCTGCTCCCTACCGCCGCCGCAAGCGGTCTAGCTTTCTCGAGGCAGCCAGTGGGTTTCAAGCCCCCGAAGCATCGGGAGGCGCGGAGACGCAAAGACCCAGTCTGGATAAGCGTGCGTTCCGCCGTGCCGCCGTGTGAAAAGTCCTGCCGCAGGCAGGGCACTCTATGAGCATCGCGAAAAAACCTGCGTGCTCCGCGTCTCTGCGCCTTTGCGAGATACCCGCGTGCCGCTTTAGGAAAAGCAAGGCCGCTTCAGCGGCCGCCTACCTTAAAACACCTCCCCCACATTAAGCGCCAGGAAGCGCGAGCCGTCGACACCAAAGCCGTAGTCGAAGGCGAGGTTGGTGGCGGAGTACTTGTTCAGCTTGATGCGCAGCCCGCCACCCGCGCCCGGCAGGATGCGCCCGAGGCCCCGCAGCGGGTTCGACGGGAAGGCCTGCGCGTTGGCAAAGGCCACGGCGCCCAGGAGGCCGTTGCGGGTGATGCCGAAGCGGTACTCGCCCTCGAGGTACAGCAGGTTGCGCCCGCGGTAGCGCCCCTGCTGGTAGCCGCGGCCCGTGTTGTACTGGTCGTCCCAGCCGGTGCTGGGCAGCAGCAGGTAGGGCGTTTGCCCGCCGCCCAGCGTCAACCAGTTGTAGCTCCAGAAGGCCAGCACGTTCTGACGCCGCCCCATGGGGATGTAGCGCCGCAGGTCTACCTGCAGCGACTGCCAGTTGCTGGTGCTGCCGAGCTCCGTGCGTACGGTGCGCAGGGCGAAGCTGGCATAGGTGCCGCTCGCGGGGTTCACCGTATTGATCCGCGAGTCGTAGAGGAGGCGCAGGGCCGGGCCGATGGCCCGCTCGCGGGCCGCGAGCCCGTAGCGCTGGTAGTCGGTGCCGTGGGCGGGCGGCGCCAGCTCGCGCACGCGCCAGAGGGCGTCCACGAACAGGCCCGGGCCTACGTATAAGTTCTTCCGCAGCCGCCACAGAAACGACTGGTGCAGCTTCAGGTAGTCGAAATCGAGCTGGTACTCCGCCTCGTTGGCCGAGCGTGCGCCGAGGCCCCAGGTGGGCGAGGGATAGCGCATGTAGCGCCACTCGGCCAGCACGTTGTGGCGGTCGCCGGGGGTGAACACAACGGCATTGGCCTGGAACACGAGCTGCCCCTTCTGCGCCACCGATGCGGAGCCGATGATGTTGGAGAGCTTGTCGTCGGGGCCGGCATTCCGGGGGCGGTAGGTCTTGACCGCCGTGAGCGATACCGAAACGCCCGATGCGGGCCCGTAGGAAACGCCCGGCACCAGTGCAAACTGCGCCGCACCCGAGTCGGTGCGGGGCGAGCGGGCACCGAAGATGCGGCGGCGGATATCGGTAAGGTCGGTCCCGGCGCTGTCGGGGGTACGGTCCTGTGCCGCGGCGGGCACGGCGGCCGGGAGGAGCAGGAGGAGTGCCGAAATGATGTAGGTGTATCTCATAGACAGTTGGAAAAGGGAAAAACCATGCCCTTCCGGTCAAAAGTAAGCGGCGGGCACCCGTTACCGGGCGGCACCACAATCTTCGGGTGTGCCCCGGCGTTGATAGGGGGCGCGGCGCCCGGTCGCTTAGCCGCCTCCCGGAAAAAAAATGCGTTTCCATGCCTTTTCGCTTCTTTCTGCTCCTTGCCCTCCTGCTTTCCGCTGCCGCCGCCGCGCAACCCGCCTGGCACCTCGAACCGGAGGTAGCTGCCGAAAAGATGAAAAAGAGCGCCGGCCTCCGGATCCTCGACCTGCGCCCCGCGGCCCGCTTTGCGGAAAGCCACCTCCCGGGTGCCCTGAGCCTCCCCTATCGCGACACTTCGTTCCGCCGCCGCCTGGCGGCCATTCCGAAAAGCACCCCGCTCCTTCTCTATGGCAAGAACGGGGAAGAGGGGCGCGACGCCACGGAGCGCCTGCGGGCCCTCGGGTACAAAAACGCGTTCAGCCTGCAAGGAGGTATCAACTGGTGGGCGCTGGGCGATGCGCCGCTCGAAGGGCCGCGTGCCGGGGTCGGCATCAGCCTCGCCGAATACGACAGCCTCCGCCGCGGCGACCTCGTGCTCGTGGACTTCGGCGCCGACTGGTGCGGCTACTGCCCCGACGTGAACAGCTCGGTGACTGCCATCGGCGCTGCCAACCCGGGCACGCTTACCGCGATCAGCCTGGACGCCGACCTCCATCCCGGCCTCTGTAAGTCGCTGGGTGTGGACGCCTTCCCGACCTTGCTGCTCTACCAGGGCGGACGCCTCGTGTGGCGGCAGGTTGGCTGGATCTCGCGTGCCGACATCGAGCGGAAGGTGCGGCGCGGGCTCCGGGAGTTCATCCCCACGGTGACGCCCCGCCGGCCGGGACGGAACGTTGAGTGGGACCAATGAAGCAGCCACCAGCGCTTACGCTATTCGTATCTTCCATCCATGCTACTCTACCCCTGGTACGACAAGGAAACCGATAGCTATGGCTATCGCGACGAGGCGGGCACGCTCGTCGTCGCTCCCCGTTATGAAGAAGCCGAGCCCTTCTCGGGCGGTATCGCTTCCGTGCGCACCGAAACGGGCGCAGGGGTCATCGACGCGCGGGGCAGCGAGCTCCTGCCGCCCCGCTATCAGCATGCGTTCGTGGATCGGGGCTGGGTGCATGCATATGAGCAGGAGGACAGCGCGCAACTCCTTTTCGACGCAGCCGGCACGCTGCGGCTCCGCCTCGAGGGCATCCAGTACCTCTACCCACCTGAAGACGGCCTGGTTCGTGTGAAGCGCCAGGGCCGCTGGGGCGTGCTCGACCTCGACGGCCTGGAGCGCATCCCCTTCGTGCACCGAAGCCTCGGCCCCGCCTGGCAGGGTCGCCTCCCCTACTACGACGATGGTGGCTGGGGCTGGGTCGACAGTGCCGGCGCCATCCTCGTGCCGGGGCAGTTCACGGCCGTCGGGCCCTGGGACGACGCCTGCTGGTGGGGCCGCAAGAAAGGCGGTCTTTTCGAGGTGTTCGATCGCAACAACGAGCGCATTTCGCCCTTTGACCTGCTGGAGCTGAATGCCCGCCGGGGACCCGCCAGTCTGGTACGCAGCAGCCGGGGGCTGCACTTCTTCGGGCCCGGCTTCACCCACCTGCTCGACCTCCCCGCCGCGTACGACCTTGCGGCAAACTTCTACGACGGACGGGCGCTGGTGCAACGCGGCGGCAAGTTCGGGTTTCTCGACGCTGCCGGCAACGAGGTGATCGGTGCCGGATACGTGGCCGCGGGCTCCTTTTCGGAAGGCCTGGCACCCGTACTGGCAGGGGGCCGCTGGGGCTATATCGACACGAACGGGAAAGAAACGATCGCCCCGCAGTTTGCAAAGGCAGGCCTGTTTTCGGAACGACTGGCGCCGGTGCAGCAGCAGGGAAACTGGGGGTATATAGACCGGGAGGGGACGATTCAGATTCCCTGTGCCTACAGCGAGGCCGGGAGCTTTCGCCAGGGATTGGCCACGGTAGGCGACGGACGGTACGAGTGGCGCATCAACCGGAAGGGCGCGCCCATGACCAAGCCCGTGGACCTCTGGGATTAAAGCAGCGTCGCCGCATCACGGCAGCGCGTACGGAAAGCGCGCAAGCGGCTTCGCGGTAAAATACGCATCCAGCCCACAGCTCATCAGCACGTCCGCAGCCGCCAGGTCCACGAAGCCATCGGCACCTACCAACGCGTCGGGTACCCGCACCTGCCGCACGCCACCGATGATCAGCACGGTACCGTTCAGCGGGATGTCGATGATCTGCTCGAGCTGCAGCGCCACCTGCACCACGGCTTCCGCCACAAAGGGTGCGGCGCAGCCTTCGTGGTATTGCTCCGTGAAGCCGGCTTCCGAAAACTCCGACTGCTTGGGGCTGTAGCGTGCGGAGGTCTGGTGAGCACGGGCGGCCAGGGCGGCCGGCACATAATTGAGGGTGTAGGTGCCCGTTTCCCGGATGTTGCGGAGCGTGTCGCGCGGCACCGTGTCGGGCCGGGAGATAAGGCCGAATAGCGCCGGGGCCGCGCCGAGGTGAATGAGGGAGTTGAAGATCGCGAGGTTCGTCGCGCCCCCGGTACTGCAGGTGCCCACCAGTACTGCCTGACGGAAGCCGGCGAGCGAGTTGACGAAGGCCGTGCGGTAGCGTTGCTCCAGCGCCTGGATGTCAGAAAGGTTCAGGATCATGCGTATTCTTTTTTGAGGGCCGGCTCGAGCCGTTTCCAGTAAGCGAAGAACGAAGGAAAATAGCCGCTGACGGCACTACTGAGCCACTCGCGCGCATCGGCGGTGCCGGTATAGTGCCGGTTGAGCGGGTGCTCGCGAAACACGAATTCCAGGCCGGGATGGAGTGCCCGGAGCTCGGCGAAACTGCCTGTGAAAATTTGAAGATCAGAGATCCCCTCCGCCAGGCGGAGCATAAAGTCGATACACAACGGGCTTACCGGGTAACGCGCAAAGAGCTCGGGCTCAAGGAGGAGTACGCGGTTGGCAGTTTCATGCGCCCGCCACAGCGGATCGAGGTGATAGTAGTTATACAGGTATACCGGCAGCGACGGGTCGAGACGGGGCGTCGCGGTCGCCGGCAGTTGCGTTTCGGCAACGAACGGCTCGGTGTCGATGAGCGGTGGTGGTATCGCTATGCCCAACAATTCTTCAACGGGTCGATCCAGATAACTGTCGGCGAGCGCCGTGCGCGTGAAGCGGCTGATGTTTTCCTGGTTGGCGACGTACTTCTTGTTGCTGTTGCTACCGGCCACCCATTGCCAGCTGCAGGCGTTGGAGCCCCAGTCGCCGTCGAGGAGGTGGTAATACAGCCAGCGCGCCGGGCTGCGCCAGTGCGCCCTGCCGATGTTACAGGCCAGCGCCGCCACATACATGCGGCAATGGTTGTGGAGGTAGCCCGTTCGAAAGAGGTCCCGCAGCGCGGCGTCGACGGCGTCGATGCCGGTGGCGGCCCGGGGCAGCGCCGACGGCAGCTCGTAGTGCCGCACATCCTCCTGCGGACGGCGCAGGTCTTCGTCCACATCGCGCTCCTGCCATACGCGCTGGAAGTAGTCGCGCCAGGCAAGCTCCTTTACAAAAGACTCGATGGCGTGCAGGCGGTAGCCGCGCGCCAGCACCCGCTGCAACACCTGCCTCGTGCTGATGACGCCGCGGGAGATATAGGGCGACAGGCGCGTGACGGCCCCGTCCGTATAATTACGGGTATGGCCATACGCCACCGGGTCGATGGCGTCGATGCGGGCCTGAATGGAGGCGAGGTCGGTGGGGAAAAGGCTCATATAAAAAGAGTGGCTTCGGTGATCCCCGCGTCGAGGCGGGCCAGGAATTCGTCCGCGCGCTGCAAGAGGCCGGCACGCCTGCGGGCGTCCATCCGGTCGAGGGTGCGTACCATCATCGACAAGCGGGGGTTGGCGCCGAAGAAATCGCGGCGCCGGTCGATGAACCGCCAGAACAGCCCGTCCCAGACCTCGGTCCAGCGCGGGTCCTTTTTATGGTCGCTCATCTTCAATACATAGTTGCTTCCGCTGATATAAGGCTTCGTGCACATCAGCCCGCCATCGGCAAACTGGCTCATGCCATACACGTTGGGCACCATTACCCAGTCGTAGGCGTCGATGAACAGCTCCATGAACCATCGGTAGACTTCGTCGGGATCGAATTCGCAGAGCAGGAAGAAGTTGCCGAGGATCATCAGGCGCTCGATGTGGTGGCAATAGCCGTGCTCCAGCACCTTCCGGATCACGTTGTCGACCGGTGCGATGCCGGTGGTACCCTCATATACCGATCGGGGCAAGAGGCGTGTGCAACCGAAGAAGTTGGAGCGGCGCTGCTGCCGGCCGGCCACGCGGTAGATACCGGCCACGAACTCGCGCCAGCCGAGCACCTGGCGCACAAAGCCCTCGATGCTGTTGAGCGGAAGCCGGCCTTCGCGGGCGAGCACGGCATCGAGCACGTCATGGGGCGTAAGCAGTCCGCAGTTCATCAGGGGCGACAGCAGGCTGTGGTGCAGGAGCGGCTCGCGCGTCACGATCGCGTCCTCGTAGGCGCCGAAGGCTTCGAGGCGCTCGTCCAGGAAGCGCGCGAGCCAGTCGGCCGCGGCGGCGTGGGTCACGGGGTAAACGATCGTGCTGCGCCCGCTCCCGGGGTTGCCGGCGAAGTGCCGCGCCACGTAAGCAGCCGCCTCCTCGTGGTGCTCCGTTTCGGGGATCGACCAGGCGGGCACGGGCGCACCGGCCGGAAAGCGCTTCCGGTTGTCCTCGTCGAAGCTCCATTTACCACCGAGGGGCGCCCCACCCGCCAGCAGTACGCCGTACCGCTTCCGCTGCGCTATGTAGAAATCGTGGTGAAAAAACCGCTTTCGTCCGCCAAACCACGGATCTTCCGCATTACCCAGCAACGCCGGCGTAGGGAGCATCCGCAGCCCCATACCGGCGGCGGCGGCACCCCTGCGCAGGCGTCGCTCCAGCCAGTCGTCGACCGGGTCGTACAGGCGTACCTCGGTTACGCCCTCTGCCGCCAGGTGCTGCAGCAACACGCGGATATCGGAGCGCTCCTCGTGCGCTTCAACGTATACCGGGTCCAGGGCAAGCGCCTCCAGCCGCGTGTGCTCGGCCCGCATGGTGGCGCGGTGAAAGGCGAGCTTGCGCCGGTGAAAGGCGTACTGCCGGAAAAAAAGGAACTCTTCGACCAGCCAGGGACGCGCGCCTTCGAAAGTCAGGGCGGCGCTGGCAAAGAGCTGGTGCGGCAAAATGAGGAAAACGACAGGCATGAGCTACCGGTAAACAAGCGCCTGGGCATTTGGTTGCTCCGCTCCGGGCCGCCAACGCAAAAAGCCTCCCGGGGGAGGCTTTTTGCGCAGAAGCAAGTGCGGAATCAGAATTTGGCGCCGATCGATACAAAAGCGGTGCGGCCGTCGGCGGGCAGGATGCCGGGGCCGGGATAGCCACCCGCGCGGCGGGTAAAATAGCGCTTGTCGGCGAGGTTGTTGACACCGGCCTTCAGCGTAAAGCCCTTGCCGAACTTATAGGAAGCCGACAGGTCGGTGACGGTATACGACGGGATCAGGCCCACCTGGCCGTTGGCCGAGGCGGCCTCCGTGTTGTTGGCGTCGGAGAAGGTCGCCCCTACGTGGCTTACCTGGCCCGTGATGAGGAAGCCCTTGTAGCCCGCCGTGATCCCGCCGCGGAAGATGTCCTGGGGGGCATTCTCCACGCGCTTGTTCTCGAGGGCCTTGTTGGACTGCTGCTTGTAGCGTGCGTCGAGGTAGCTGTAGGAGCCGAATACGATCAGGTCGGCGGTGGTGGAGGTGGTGAAGGCGCGCACGGGGTTGAACTCGACGTAGCCTTCGAAGCCCTGGCTCACGCTGTTGCCCACGTTGGTGACGCGCGTCACGCCGTTCTCCGTTACGTTGCCGATACGGTTGTTGTATTGCAGGTAGAAGGCGCTCACATCGAACTGGAGGAAGTTGCGGACCTTACCGCGGTAGCCGAGGTCCACGTTGTAGCCTTTCGAGTCTTTCAGCTCCTGGTCCACCACGTAGTTGATGGCGGCCGGCGCCTGCAGGTTGGCAAACTGGATGGGACGGTAGGCCTGCGCATACGAAGCATAGATCTCGGTGAGGGGCGTAACATGGTATTCGGCACCTACGCCGGCCAGCACAAAGGAGCGGCTGCGCGATACGTTCTGCAGGAGGGAGTCCTGGCCGTTGGCCTTGTAGCCGATGCGGCCGGAGGCGTCGCCCTTCAGCCACTCGTAGCGCACACCCGGGATGAGGAGGAGCTTCTTGTTGATGCGGAAGATGTTTTCGACGAAGGCGGCCACGTTCTGCGAGCCGAAGTTGATGTCGCGGTCGTAGCGGCCACCCGGGGCGAGCGACATATCGTAGTCGGAACCGGTGGTGCCTTTTCCTTCAGCAAGGCGGTGCGTGTTACCCGTATAACCACGGACGCCGAAGGAGACCGTGTTGTTCATCAGGCCAAGGCGGTAGTCGGTGATGAAGCGGCTCTCGAGCACGTAGTTGCGGTAGGAGTCCTCGTTGAGCACGCGGTTGTTGTAGGCGAGCGTGGCCTTGTTGATGGTATCGGCCACCCGGATGCCTGCGCCGGGCATGAAGCCTACGGAGTTGCGGTCGCCGATGGTGGCGGAGAGCTTGGTGGTCCAGCGGGTGTTTTCATTAAGCTGCCAGGTGGCGGTGAGCGCGGGGTTGGTCCAGGTGATGTCCATCCAGTTGCGGGCGCGGAAGCTTTGCTGCGCGTTCTGCGCAAACTGGGCGTCGGTGAGGCCGCCGGCCTGCTGGCTGCGGATATGCGAGCGCATCAGCTCGGCGGAAAGCGAGAACTGCTTCGTGAGGCGGTAGGTGACCGTACCGAAGCCGGCATCGGAAAGATAGCGGCTGTTCTGGCGCCAGCCGTCGCCGGCCCGGTGGTCGAAGAAGGCGTAGTAGTGCACCTTGCCGGAAGTACCGCCAACGGCGTTGTAGGAGTTGAACAGGCGGTTGGATCCGAAGGTCTGCTGCGTCTCGAACTCGAAGGGCTTCGTGATCTCGGAGCCGTTGCGCAGGATGTAGTTGACCATGCCGCCGAACTGGGGACCATACTGGAGCGAGCCCTGTCCGCGCACCACCTCGATACGCTGCACGGCCTGGAGCTGCGGGTTGTAATAGGCCTCGGGGTAGCCGAAGGGATCGGCGGCGATATCGTACCCGTTCTGGCGGACGTTGAATTCCCAGCTGCGGTTGGGGCTCAGGCCGCGTGCGGCGATGCCGATCTGGACGCCGGAGGCATCGCTCTCCCATACGTGGATGCCGGGTACCTTGGCCAGCACCTGGCGCATCGTATTGGTGACGACGTTGCCCTGCACGTTGTCGAGCACGATGAGCGCGTTCTTCTTGCCGGCGTAGATCGACGTGCCTACGATCTCGGGAAGCTGCTGGTAGTCGCTCTTGCTGTTGCGCCCCACCACGGTGATCTCGGTGAGGTATTTGGTGCGGGGGGCGGTGCTGTCGTCGGCAAAGGTGGTGGCAGGCGCTTCCTGGGCAGCGGCGCTGAGGCCGAGGAGGAGGGCTGCGGTGGTATAGGTGGTCTTCATCAAAAGTGCTTTTTGCGGCGGCAAAGCTCGCCCTTTCCAGCGCGCGCGTGTTTACGCAATCGGGAAAAAGGCCCCCGCGATCGGTAAAAAGGAGCCGTGGCGTGCCGAAAGCGGCAGATCTACAGCCCCGGCTTTTTTCCGCTTCCCGTAACCGCATTTTCCCGATACGGGACCTCCCGGCGCACCGGAAGGCTTCTCTTTGCAAAAAATTTCACCCACTGATGAAGGCCTTGCTAACCTATACCCTCCTGCTTTGCTCCCTGACCACCGTTGCCCAAAGCGGACCCAACACCAACGCCACCTTCCAAACTCCCCGCGCCGTCCGCTTCGAAGACGGCGAGATCAACCTGGCGGGCCGCGTCGTCACCTCCGACGGGCAACCCGCTGCCTTCGTGACCGTGCAGGTGGCCGGCACCCGCCGCTTCGCCACCGCCGACGAGAACGGCGTCTTCTCCTTTACCAGTCTCCCCGACGGCCGCTACACGCTCCTCGTGTCGATGGCAGGCATGAAGCCGCTGACGCAGACGATCGACATCCGCAAGGGTGCGCCGGTGCGCCTCGAGCTCACGCTCACGATCGATGGCCGGCAGCTTTCCGAAGTGGTGGTGGCCTCCGGCCGCACCCTCAACGACCGCACGCCCCTTATCGGCAAGGCTCCGATCCACCCCATGGACCTGCCCCAGGCGGTGACCGTGCTTGGCGCCCCGCTGCTCCGCGAGCAGCAGGTGCAGCGCCTTTCCGACGCCATCCGCAACGTCAACGGCGTGTACATGACGACGGCCCGCGGCAACGTGCAGGAAAGCTTCGCCGCCCGCGGCTACTCCTTCGGCGCGCAGAACCTCTTTAAGAACGGCGCCCGCCTCAACTCCGGCGCGATGCCCGAGATGGGCTCGCTCGAGCGCGTGGAAGTACTGAAAGGCTCGGCCGCCATCCTCTTCGGCCAGGTGGCTCCCGGCGGCGTGGTGAACCTCGTCACCAAGCAGCCCAGGTTCCACAACGGCGGCGAGCTGTCGTTCCGCGCCGGCTCCTACAACCTCTTCAAGCCCGCCTTCGACGTGTACGGTCCCCTCTCCAAAAGCGTGGCCTACCGCCTCAACGGCTCCTTCGAAAGCACCGACTCCTACCGCAACCAGGTGCATTCCGACCGCTACTACATCAACCCCTCCTTCCTTTTCAAGCTGGGTAAGCATACGGAGCTGGTGGTGGAAGGCGATTACCTGAAGCACGATTTCACGCCCGACTTCGGTATCGGTACCATCGGCGCGAAGGGCACGCAGACCGGCAAGACCATCACGCCCACCAGCCGCGGCTCCTTCTTCGGCACGCCCTGGCAGTACAACATCACCCAGCAAACAACGGCCGGCATCACGCTGAAGCACCGCCTCAACGATGCCTGGAGCATCAACACCTCGGTAAACTACCAGTTCTTCGGCCGCGACTACTTCTCCGTGGAGCGCGTCACCGCCGACACCGCCGGCAACTGGGGCCGCCAGCTGGGCCGCATCCAGTCGGAAGAGCAATACTATACCGGCCAGTTCAACCTCACCGGCAAGGTGAAGACCGGCTCGCTGGAGCACACGATCCTCGCCGGCCTTGACGCCGACCGCTACAACACCGTGGCCTACAGCTTCGCCTTCGACCGCCGCAACGTCAATGGTACGCTGCTCGCCGCCGGCATCTACGACAGCATCAACGTGCTGAACCCCGGCAAGTACCGCGGCGCCACCGATGTGCCCTCCTACACCCGTACAGTGCGCACCACCACGCCCATCGAGCGCTTCGGCCTCTATGCCCAGGACCTCATCAAGCTGTCGGAAAAGTTCAACGTGCTGGCCGGCATCCGCGCCACCTACGTGGTGACCGCCCCCGTGCAGACCGATACCCTCCGCAACGGCAACCGTGCTTATACGGCCACCCGCGTCGACCGCGCCTTCTCGCCCCGTGTCGGCCTCGTGTACAAACCCACGTCCAACACTTCAGTGTTCGCCTCCTGGGCCAACTCCTTTAACGTGAACACCGGCACCGACGTGTTCGGCGAATCGCTGAAGCCCTCCACCATCGACCAGTTCGAGATCGGCGTGAAGAACGAGCTCCTCGGCGGCCGCCTCTCGGTGAACGTGACCGGCTACCGCATCGTGAACAACAACCTCGCCCAGACGGCCGCCTTCCTGAAGGACGGCGTGACGCCCAACAACAACAGCAACATCAAGCTGATGTCGGGCCAGACGATCTCCGACGGTGTGGAGGTCGACCTCGCCGCGACGCCGCTCGAAGGCCTCGACCTGCGCGCCGGCTGGAGCTACAACTACATGCGCTATACGAAGAACGACACCACGCAGGGTGCCTTCAAAACCGGTGAGCGCCTGGTCAATAACCCGTCGCACACGGCCAACGCGAGCGCCTTCTACACCTTCGGCGACGGCGCGCTCAAGGGCCTCAAGGTGGGCGCCACCTTCCTCTACATCGGCGAGCGCAACGGCGGATGGAACTCCGACGTGGTGAAAAACACGCATGCCAACGGCGTTCCGAAAGCACCCTTCTCCTGGCGCGACCGCATGTTCTCCGTACCCGCCTACAGCACCCTCGACCTTTCGGCGGGCTACAGCTGGAAGCAGTTCTCGCTGATGGCCAAGGTGTCGAACGTGACGAATGAACTCAACTGGTACGTGCACGAGAACTACAGCGTGAACCCGATCCCGCCCACGCAGGTGCTGGGCACGCTTACCTATAAATTCTAAATTTTTCCCAAACAGGTGAATGGTCAATGGTGAATGGTCAATTTTAACCCGCCATTGACCATTCACCATTCACAAGTGACCATGAAAGTTTTCTTCCGCCGTATCCACCTTTACCTCAGCTTCGCCGCCGGCCTCGTGATCCTGGTGGCCTGCCTTACGGGCGCCCTCCTCGTGTTTGAGAAAGACATCCAGATGGCCACCAGCAAAGAGCGCTATTACGTAGCTCCCGGGGGCACGCCGCTCTCCACCGCGGACCTGCTGCAGCGCGTCAAAGACTCTTTCCCGGACGCGAAGATCAACGGCGTGAAGTGGTATGCCGCCGCCGACCGCAGCGTGGAGGTGAGCGTAGCGTTCCCGAAAAAGAAGGAAGGCGCGGGTAATGCGGCCCGCAAGGACTCCGGCAACGCCGTAGTAAAGACCGAAGCCGGCCCGAAAGCCGGTGGCAAAGAAACCCCAAAGGCGGGTGCGAAGCCCGAGCGGCAGCCCGGCTTCACCATCTTCGTGAACCCGTACACGGGTGTTATCCTGGAGAAATACAGCTACCGCGAAACGTCGTTCTATACCGTCTTTGCCCTGCACCGCTGGCTGCTTGGCGGCGAAGACTCCGTGGGCAAGCTCATCGTCGGCATTTCCACCCTGCTGTTCCTCTTCATTCTCATCACGGGCATCGTCCTCTGGTGGCCGCGCACCCGGAAGATCATGCAGCAGCGCCTCTCGATCAAGTGGGGCGCCTCCTGGAAGCGCGTCAACCACGACCTGCACCTCGTGCTCGGCTTCTATTCCGCGCTCTTCCTGTTCGTGTTCGCCTTTACGGGTCTTGCCTGGAGCTTCGAGTGGTTCAACAAAGGTATTTATACGGTGACCGGCTCGCCGGAAAAGGCCCCGCCGCCGCCGAAGTCTGCGTATGCCCTGGAAGCAACGGCCCAAAAGCCGGCCGTGAACTACGACGGTGTGCTGCAGCAAGCCCGCGCGCTGCACGCCGGCGCCACCTTCTACAACGTACAGACACCGAAAGACGCCACCGACCCCGTAACGGTGCAGCTGCTCCCGAAAGACGCGGTGCACGAGTCGGCCACGCATGCCCTCTATTTCGACCGCTACACCGGCGCTTCCCTCGGCGATCTTGCCTGGAAGGAGCGCAGCCTCGGTGCGCGCGTACGCGGCACCTTCAAGCCGGTGCACACGGGCTCCATCTGGGGCCTTCCAAGCAAGATCATCGCCTTCATCGTATGCCTGTTCGGCGTCACCTTCCCCATCACCGGTACCATCATGTGGTGGAACCGCACGCGCAAGAAGAAGGCGCGCAAGGCGGGTAAGCCGGTTCCTGTTGACGACGTCGAAGAAGAACTGGCGTAGTTGCCCGCGAGCGGGCGGGATTCACGCAAAGGCGCGAAGCACGCCAAAAGCGCAACAAATTATTAAGTCCTGCCTGCGGCAGGACTTTTTTTATCCCGCCAAGGCGGGATGTTCACGCGGCGGCGCGGCGATAGGCGACGCGGCGATAATACTTAGCATGCAGGTTGTACGACAGGGAGCAGGGACCTATATGTGCGTGCGTTCGCTTGCTTGCATCCGCAAAAATTGAAAGATTAAATAATAGAGACGAAGCCTGCGGCAGTGACACGACTGGGCATAGGAGAACCGCCGCGTCGCCCATCGCCGCGCCACCGCGTGAATCAGTGAGCGAAGCGAACCTGGCTACGCGTACTTCGCGCGCTTTACGCCTTTGCGTGAAACGGAGGCCGCTTGCGGCCTATCCCTTTCGTAAAGCTTTATAGATCTTGATGGCGCTCATGAGCACGATGATGAAGCCGATGAGCCCGAGCAGCCCCCAGAGCCAGGAGATGCCGGTCTTGACGGTGGCGAGCATCACGATGGGAATGAGAAAGATGGTGGCCACCTCGTTCCACACGCGCAGCTTTTGCCCGCTCCAGGTAAAGGTGCCGGCGAGTTGCTGCTTGTAGATCCGGTGCAGCGAGAAGAAGTAGATATACAGTCCGATTACGAACACCAGTTTGACCTCGAGCCAGCGGCCGCCGGCGGTGCCCAGACTGCGGTGCCACTGCATGTCGGGATGAAACATCACCGTTGGCCCAAGGATCGCCGTCAGGATCGCCGAGGGCCAGGTGATGCCGAGCCACAGGCGTTTGATCATGATGGTGAACTGCCGCTGCAGGATGCCGCGTTCGGGCTCCGCCTTGTCCTGCGCCTCCCGGTTGTAGATGAACAGGCGCACGATGTAGAACATCCCCGCGAACCAGGTGACGATGAAGACGATGTGGAGGGCCTTGAGGTAGGGATACATGGGGTGAATGGTCAATGGTGAATGGTCAATGGCCGGGATTGATCATTGCCGATAATATTTTGAAGCAGCGTACCATGTTTTCCTCCAGCCGGGAAAGATCCTGATCCTTCAAATAGTCTAATTCATTGGCGATGTCTAGCGCAGCATCAATTTCGATGAGCGACCCGCGGGCGATCTCATAAAACCGTTTGCGCTCTGATTCTGATTTCCGGGAAGCACCTTCAGCTATATTCAGGTGGACTGAAAGAGCAGCTCTCCGTATCTGGGAGATCATCCCAAACCGTTCATCCGGCGGCATCTGGTTGCTCAACCGGTAACATTCCAGAACAAAGGCGCGCGAAAAACTACATAAATCCAGCTTCTGGTGATTCAGCTTCAGGAACATCAGCTTTGGTTTAGAAATGGAAAATAGTTGATCGGGAGCACACATTGACCATTCACCATTGACCATTCACCCTAAATAATGTCCATAATCGACCCCTTCGGCACGAGCTCGTGGGCCGAGCCGCGCTGCAGCATATCGGTGTTGCCCGCGCGGAAGCCTTCCACCCAGGTCGCCATGGCGCGTACCCACAGCGGGTGCACGTTGAGGCAGGGGATCATGGTGAAGCTTTCGCCGCCGGCATGCACGAAGCTTTCCTTGCCTTCCTCGGCGATCTCCTCGAGCGTTTCGAGACAGTCGGAGATGAACGCAGGACAGGCCACGAGCACTTTCTTCACGCCCTCCTTCGGCAGCTCCTCGAGGCGCTGCGCCGTATAGGGCTGCAGCCAGGGATCGCGGCCCAGGCGGCTCTGAAACGAGAAGCCCCACTTGCCGTCGGGGATGCCGAGGCGCCTGGCTACTTCCTTAGTGGTGGTCCAGCACTGGTGGCGGTAGCAATACTGGTGGGCCGCCGAGGGCGTATCGCAGCAGCCTTCTTTTTTGAGGCAATGCTGCTGCGTGATATCGCCTTTATAGATATGCCGCTCCGGCACCCCGTGGTACGAAAAGAGGATCTGGTCGTAATCAGTGTCGAGGTAGGGACGGATGCTTTCGCAAAGCGCCTCCAGGTATTCGGCGTTGTCGTAATAGGGCTTGATGTACTCGAGGCGGAAGGGATAGCGCCCTTCGGCATGCTGCTCCTTGGCATATTCTACGGCCGTCTCGTAGGAGCTCATGGCGTAGTGCGGGTACATCGGGATCAGCAGCACCTCTTTCAGGTCGGGGTGCGCCTGCAGCAGCTTGTCGAACGCTTCCCTGGGCGACGGCGTGCCGTAGCGCATCGCGATCACCACCGGCTCCTCCACTTCTTGGTCGAGCGCGCGTGCCAGCTGCTCCGACAGCACAATGAGCGGCGAGCCCTCCTTTGTCCAGATGCTTTTGTAGGCCTCGGCCGACTTCGGCGCGCGGAAGGGTACGATGATGCCCTTCACCAGCATCGCCCGGAACAGCCAGGGCTTGTCGATGACGCGGCCATCCATCAGGAATTCGTCGAGGTAGCGTTTTACATCCGGCACCTCGGTGGAATCGGGCGACCCGAGGTTCATTAACACAACAGCACGCTTCATACAGGGGAAAATTGTGACGCAAAGGTAACGGCGCGGCAAAGATTTCCGGCACCGGCCGGTTACGTTGGACGCCATGGCGGGTACCAATAACAAGCGATTGCGGTCGCTTGTTGCACGAGGAAGGGCCGCATCGCTGGGCCAGCTCCACAGATCATCCGGCGGGGCGCCCAATTGATCCGCGTCAAGCGCCAACCTGAGAAAGATCAGGGGGGCAAATGACAGAGCAATGACACACTTTTTAGGACGACGCGCTGCGGCCAAGTACCTTTGCACCGTGCTTTTGACCGCTTTGTGACATGATTTGTGACATGAACAACCACTACTTCAAGAACATCGATAATTTTTTCGTCGCCGGGATTAACTACAAAAAATCCGACGCTTCCGTACGCGGCCAGTTCGCCATCGGGAACGAGCAATATGCGGCGATCCTCGCAGCGGCTGCCGCCGAGGGCATCGGTGAGCTTTTTGTCCTTTCCACCTGCAATCGTACCGAGATCTACGGGATCGCCCATTGCCCCCACCAGCTGGTGCGCCTCCTCTGCGCCCAGACGGCCGGCGACGCCGAGACCTTCGTGCGCTCCGCCTATATCAAGCAGGGCGCCGATGCCGTGGAGCACGTCTACCACGTAGCCTCCGGCCTCGACTCGCAGATCCTGGGCGACTATGAGATCGTGGGACAGCTCAAGACGGCCGTGCGCTTCGCCAAGGAAGGCGGCGCCATCGGCGCCTTCACCGAGCGCCTCATCAACTCCGTGCTGCAGGCCTCCAAGAACGTCAAGAACAACACGGAGCTCTCCGGCGGCACCGTTTCCACCGCCTTCGCCGCCGTGCAATACATCCGCGCCCACGTGCCCGGCTGCTGCGGCAAGAAGATCCTGCTGGTAGGCACCGGCAAGATCGGCCGCAATACCTGCAAGAATCTCGTCGACTACCTCGGCACCACCAATATCACCCTCATCAACCGCTCGCCCGAAAAGGCGCAGGAGCTTGCTTCCGAGCTGGGCCTGCACTGGGCGCCGGTTGCGGCGCTCGAAAGCGAGCTGCGTGCCGCCGACGTCGTCATCGTGGCCACCAACGCGCAGCAGAAGACCATCCTCCGCCAACACCTCGAAGGCGCCGGCGAAAAGCTGATCATCGATCTTTCGATCCCCTATAATGTAGCCGACGATGCGCAGACCCTGCCCAACGTACGCATGGTGAACGTGGACGAGCTCTCGAAGCTGAAAGACGAGACCTTCCGCATGCGCCAGGCCGAAGTGCCGAAGGCGAAGGCCATCATCGCAGAAGGCATGCAGGAGTTCGAGGAGTGGTGCGACATGCGCCGCCACGTGCCCCTGCTGAAAGACCTGAAGGCCAAGCTCCGCACCCTGCGCGAACACCCCGAGTGCCCGCACATGCGGGAGCAGCACGCCAAGCTTCTGGACGTAGAGATCCAGCGCGTGCTCAACGAAACCGCCGGCCGCATCAAGGAACGTAACGAGCGCGGCTGCCAGTACATCTCCGCCCTTCACCAATTCATAAGCGTCCCCAATTAATGGCCCGCACCCTCCGCATCGGCACCCGCGACAGCCAACTGGCCGTCTGGCAGGCAACCCTCGTACAGGAACTTCTTAAGGCACAGGGCGTCGACTCCGAGCTTGTCTATATCAAGAGCGAAGGCGACATCGACACTGTGACCCCGCTCTACGCCCTCGGCGTGCAGGGGGTATTCACCAAAACGCTGGATGCCGCGCTCCTCAGCGGCCGCATCGACATCGCCGTGCACTCCATGAAGGACGTGCCCACGCAGCTCGCCCAAGGCATCGTGGAAGTGGCCGTGCTCGAGCGCGCGTCGACGAAGGATATTTTCGTGTATAAAGAAGAGGCCGACCTCGCTAAGCTGGGTTGGGTCAATGGTGAATGGTCAATCGTGAATAAGGACAGCGGTGCAGCATTGACCATAGACCATTCACCGTTCACCATCGGCACCAGCTCCATCCGCCGCATCGCGCAGTGGAAGCGCCGCTACCCGAACAGCACTATCGAGAACCTGCGCGGCAACGTGAACACGCGGCTCCGCAAGGTGGCCGAAAGCAACTGGGCCGGCGCCATCTTCGCTGCGGCCGGTCTCGAGCGCATCGAGCTGCGCCCGGAGAAATCCGTAGACCTCGACTGGATGCTGCCCGCTCCTGCGCAGGGCGCCATCATGATCGTATGCCGCGCCGAAGACCCCGAAGCCTATGGCCTTGTGCGCCCGCTCAACCACCCGGTAACGGCCCTCTGCGCCACCATCGAACGCGACTTTCTCCGCACGCTGATGGGCGGCTGCTCCACACCCATCTCGGCGCTCGCGCGCACGGAATACGCGCAGCTGCACTTCGAAGGCAATATCTGCTCGCCCGACGGCTCCGACCTCGTAGAAATACGGAAGACCGTGGACCTCTCCGACGCCCGCGACCTCGGCGTAACGGCAGGCCAGGAGCTCCTGGCGCTACCCGCCACACAGAAAATCATCCAGGAAATCCGTAATGCAAAAGCCTGAGCGGATCATATTGAGCACCCGCCCCCTCCCGGAGGGCCTGGTGGCCGAAGCCGCCGCGCAGGGCCTGCATATCGATACGGTTTCCTTTATCGACACCGAGCCCGCTACCGATGCTGAAACCCGGCGACTGGTGCAGGTGGTGGCCACGGCGCCCGGCAAGGTGGTGTTCACCAGCATGAATGCCGTGGAAGCGGTGGCACAGCAACTGACGCAGTTGCCCCGCTGGGAAGCCTTCTGCATCGGCCACGCCACGAAGAAGCTGTTGACCGAACAAATACGCGTACCCGTCATCGGCGACGCGCCCGACGCCGACGCCCTTGCCTCCGTGATCATCGCGTCCGGGGTAAAGAGCGTCGCCTTTTTTTGCGGCGACCAGCGGCGTGATGCACTGCCGCTCCGGCTCGGGATGGCCGGCATCCGCGTGCATGAGATCATTGTATACCGCACCATTGCCACCCCACACCCTGTTGACAAGGCCTATGACGGGCTCCTCTTCTACAGCCCCAGCGCGGTGGAGAGCTTCTTCGAGGTCAACGGGGCACCTGCCGGCGCGGTGTTCTTCGCCATCGGCGCCACCACGGCCGCGGCGATCCGCGAACATTGCGCCAACACCATCATCGTGGCCGACGAGCCCGGCAAGGAAGCGCTCACGCGTAAGATGATGGCCTATTTCTCCACTTTTACAACGACCAGCAATTAATATGAGCGAACTGAAAAACGACCTCCTGCTCCGTGCCCTCCGCGGCGAACAAGTAGAGCGCCCGCCGGTGTGGATGATGCGCCAGGCCGGCCGCTACCTGCCCGACTACCTGAAGCTGAAAGCGAAATACGACTTCTTCACGCGCGTGCAGACACCCGAGCTCGCCACCGAGATCACCCTGCAGCCCATCGACCAGGTGGGCGTGGACGCTGCGATCATTTTCTCCGACATCCTCGTGATCCCGCAGGCCATGGGCGTAGAAGTACTGATGGAGGAAGGCAAAGGCCCCTCGCTGCCGAAGACCATTCAAACGCAGGCCGACATCGACGCCCTTGTAACCGAAGGCGCCGAAGACAGCCTCAAATACGTGCTCGACGCGCTGACGCTGACGAAGCAGGAGCTGAACGGCCGCACGCCGCTCATCGGCTTTGCCGGCGCTCCCTGGACCATCCTCTGCTACATGGTGGAAGGCAAGGGCTCCAAGACCTGGGACAAGGCGAAGCAGTTTGCGTATACCCAGCCGCAGCTGGCGCATGCGCTGCTGCAGAAGATCACCGACATCACGATCGACTACCTGAAAGCGCAGGTGAAAGCCGGCGCCGACACCGTGCAGGTGTTCGACTCCTGGGCCGGCGCGCTGAGCCCCGAGGACTTCAAGACCTATGCGCAGCCCTACCTGCTGCAGATCTCCAACGCCGTGAAGGACGATGCGCCCGTGATCCTTTTCCCGAAGGGCACCTGGTATGCGATCGAAGACCTGAGCCGCTCCGGCGCCTCCGGCATCGGCATCGACTGGACCGTGTCGCCCCAAAAAGCACGGGAGCTGGCTGGCGACCGCATTACCATCCAGGGCAACTTCGACCCGTCGAAGCTGCTCGCCCCGATCCCGCAAATCAAGCAGTGGGTGAAGGAGATGATCGACGGCTTCGGCACGCAGCGCTACATCGCCAACCTGGGCCACGGCATCACCCCCAATGTGCCGGTGGATCATGCTAAAGCCTTCGTGGATACGGTGAAGGAATACGGTTCCCGCTAAGAACTGCCTATACTTTATACCGGAGTAAGGACGCGCCATGGCGCGTCTCAACGACAGAACAGATATGAACGACCTGCATACTCTTCCTCCCTCTCCTACCCGCGACCGCTGGATCGACTATATCCACGGCCTGCAGGATCGCATCTGCGCAGGGCTCGAGGCCGCCGACGGCAAGGAGACCTTCTTTGAAGACCGCTGGGAACGGCCGGAAGGCGGCGGCGGACGCACGCGCGTCATCGCCAACGGCGGCGTCTTCGAAAAGGGCGGCGTCAATACCTCCGTGGTGTTCGGCGAGGTGTCCGACATCATGCGCCAGCAGCTGAAGATCGACGGCGAGCGCTGGTTCGCCTGCGGCCTTTCGCTTGTGCTGCATCCCCTCAGCCCCATGGTGCCTACGGTGCACTGCAACTACCGGATGTTCGAGCTGTACAACGGCAACGAAGTAGTAGACCGCTGGTTCGGCGGCGGCACCGACCTGACGCCGTATTACCTGTTCGATGAAGATGCCCGTCATTTCCACAGTACGTATAAAAACGTGTGCGATGGCTTCGACCCTTCATTCTACCCTGCGTTTAAGAAAGTGTGCGACGACTACTTCGTGAATACCCACCGCAATGGCGAGCGCCGCGGCATCGGCGGTATCTTCTACGATCACCAACGCCCGAATGAACGGCAGGATCTCGACTTCTGGATGCGCTTTGGCGCGGCCTGCGGCGATGCCTTCCTGCCGGCCTATGTGCCGATCGTGGAGAAGCGTAAGCACGACGCCTTCACCCCGGAGCAAAAGCACTGGCAGGAGATCCGCCGGGGCCGCTACACCGAGTTCAACCTCGTGCACGACCGCGGCACCATCTTCGGGCTCAAGACCAACGGGCGTATCGAAAGCATCCTGATGAGCCTGCCGCCCACGGTGCGCTTCGAATACAACCACCAGCCGGCGCCGGGCTCTCCGGAAGACAACCTGCTCCAGGCCTGCCTCCATCCCCGCGACTGGCTTGGCGAAGTCTCCGATACCGACCGCGAAGAATGGGCCCGCCGCGCGAACAGCTGCTAGAGGATTTCAGATTTCAGATTTTTGATTTCAGATTTATCTTAACAGCACGGAGTCATTCACAGTCTCCACGGGGTATGGCGAAACAGTAACTTTGCAGCGGCTTGCTCTCCGATCCGTTGGTACCAACCAACCAGGAACAAATCACAAATCTGAAATCCGAAATCTGAAATCTCTATGTATCTGCAGCGCCGCAACCGTATCCTCCGCGCCACGCCGGCCATCCGCGCCATGGTGGCCGAAACGAAGCTGAGTCCCTCCGACTTCATCGCCCCCCTGTTCATCGACGAGGGCGAGGGTGTAGAGACCGAGATTGCTTCGATGCCCAACTACTACCGCCGGTCCATCGACGGCACCGTAAAAGAAGTGGAGGAGCTGTGGAGCCTCGGCATCCGGAGCGTGCTGCTCTTCATCAAGTGCAAGGATGAATTGAAAGACAATACCGGCCTTGAGGCCTGGAACCCTGAAGGCCTCATGCAGCGCTCGATCCGCGCCATCAAGGGGGCCGTTCCGGGTATGTACGTGATGACCGATATCGCACTTGATCCGTATTCTTCCTATGGACACGACGGGATCGTGGAAGACGGCGAGATCGTGAATGATTCCACGGTGGAAGCCCTCGTGCAGATGAGCATCTCGCACGCGCAGGCCGGCGCCGATATGGTAGCCCCCTCCGACATGATGGACGGCCGCATCGGCGCCATCCGCGAAGGCCTCGAGCACAACGGCTACACCCGCACCGGCATCATGGCCTACAGCGCCAAGTACGCCTCGTGTTTCTACGGTCCCTTCCGCGACGCGCTCGACAGCGCGCCCGGCTTCGGCGACAAGAAAACCTACCAGATGGACCCCGCCAACCGCACCGAGGCCGTGAAGGAAGCCCTCATGGACGAGGAAGAAGGCGCCGACATCATCATGGTGAAGCCCGGTCTCCCCTACCTCGACATCGTGCGCGACGTGAAAAACGCCGTACAGGTGCCGGTGAGCGTCTACAACATCTCCGGCGAATACGCCATGATCAAGGCCGCGGCCAAAATGGGCTGGATCAACGAGGAAAAGGCCATCCTCGAAACCCTCACCTCCATCAAGCGCGCCGGCGGAGATCTTATTGCGACGTACTTTGCTAAGGATGCCGCCCGCCTGATCGGGTAAGGCAAAATTCAAAAGTCAAAAGTCAAAAAGCTTAATGCTCAAACTGACCTACGACTTGTGAACCTGCCTAAAGCACATCTCGAAAAAGAGCGGAGGCCTCGAATTGAATTTTTGACTTTTGACTTTTGACTTATGAACATCCAGAATAGCGAAAGACTTTTCGAACGCGCGAAAAATTCCATCCCCGGCGGCGTTAACTCCCCCGTGCGGGCCTTTAAGAGCGTGGGTGGCAATCCCATCTTCCTGAAGCGTGCCGAAGGTGCCTACCTCTATGATGCCGACGGCAACCGCTATATCGATTATATCAACTCCTGGGGGCCGATGATCCTCGGGCATGCTTACGGGCCGGTGGTGGAGGCCATCCAGAAAAAGGCCGTCGACTCCACTTCGTTTGGTGCCCCTACCGAACTCGAGGTGGAGATGGCGGAGCTCGTGAAAAGCATGGTACCCAACGTGGACCTCGTGCGCATGGTGAGCTCGGGCACCGAAGCCTGCATGAGCGCCCTGCGCCTTGCCCGTGGTTATACGGGACGTAACAAGTTCATCAAGTTCGAAGGCTGCTACCACGGCCATGCCGACCCCTTCCTCGTAAAGGCCGGTTCGGGTGTGGCCACGTTCAATATTCAGACCGTGCCGGGCGTTACGGGCGGTGTCTCGAACGATACGCTGACCTGCGCCTATAACGACATAGAAGCGGTGAAGCGCCTTGTTACCGAAAACAAGGGGGAAATCGCGGCCATCATAACCGAGCCTGTTGCGGGCAACATGGGCTGCATCCTGCCTGCTGAAGGCTTCTACACGGAATTGCGCCGTATTTGTACGGAAGAGGGCATCGTGCTCATCTTCGACGAGGTGATGACGGGCTTCCGCCTGGCGCCCGGCGGCGCGCAGGAGCGATTGGGCGTTGACGCCGATCTCGTAACGTATGGTAAAGTGATCGGCGCCGGCATGCCCGTGGGCGCCTTCGGTGGCCGCCTGGAGATCATGCAGCAGATCGCGCCGCTCGGCGCCGTGTACCAGGCGGGTACCCTCAGCGGCAACCCGCTCGCCATGATCGCCGGCTATACGCTGCTGCAGGAGCTGAGGAGCAATCCCGGTATTTATACGGAGCTGGAGCAGAAAACGGAGTACCTCAAAGCGGGCCTGCAGCGTGTGCTCGAAGCATCGAGAACGCCCTTCGTGATCAACCAGCTCGGCTCCATGATCTCCGTGCACTTCTCGGATCACCCGGTTACGGACTTCGCATCGGCGGCCTCCGCCAACAATGCACTATTCAATAAATTCTTCCACGCCATGCTCGACCGCGGCGTGTACCTGCCGCCCTCCGCCTTCGAGACCTGGTTCCTGTCGAATGCCCTCACGCAGGCGGACCTGGATGCAACGATCAGCGCAGCGGAAGAAAGCCTGAAGGAGATTCTGTAGCCCGCAGGCAGGCTCCTTTCACGCGTCGCCGGCCGAAGCCTTTGGCGCCGAGCGCGCAAAGAGCGCAAATGGTTTACGGTTTATACTTCGGTGCACCCTTTTTTTACAGAAAGGCTCCGCCAATGGCGGAGCCTTTCTGTCGTTGCGAGGGAAGCGAAGCAATCTCCTCCGTCACGCGGAGTGCCTCCAAGCCGCAGCAGCAGGAACACTCCGTAGGTTGTGGAGATTGCTTCGCTTCGCTCGCAATGACCTGACGGAAGCCCGCACTGACGTTTGCGTGCTTCGCGCACTTTGCGCCTTTGCATGAAATCTCAGCGCCGGGTAGTAGCCGGCTTATAGTCCATCACGGAGAGCACCGTGTTGCAGAACTCGTACTCAACAGGATCGTTGGAGCAAACGATGAGGAGGCGGCCCGCGCCCTCTTCAGCTACTAGGTCTTTGTATAACTGTATCCCGGTGGCATCGAGGTTGGAGGTGGGCTCGTCCAGTAATAATACGGGCGTATCGGAGTAGAAGGCCTGCGCCAGCTTTACGCGCTGCTTCATGCCGGAAGAGTACTGGCGGATCTGTTTGTGCGCGGCCCCGGCGAGGCCAATGCGGTCGACGATCTCTTGCACGCTCCTGCCCGCGCGCAACGGCTTGAAGCGCCGGTGGAATTCCAGAAACTCGGTGGCGGTAAACTCCTCGATGACCTCGAGGTAAGGCGCGGCCAGGGCTACGTGCTGAAAGATGGATTCGGGAGCGACGGTCTTGTCATCCTGGTGATAGGTCACCTTGCCCTCGCTGGGCTGCATCAGTCCGCCGATGACCTGGAGGAGGGTGGATTTGCCGGAGCCATTGGGCCCGGTAAGGGCGTATGCTTCGCCGGAAGTAAACGAAAGATCGGCGCGGCGGAAGATCCAATCCTGGTTGAAGCGCCGGCCGGTGCCCGAAAGCTCAATCCTCATCGCCGCCCTTTGCATTGCGCTTGATGATGCCGGCCTTGGAGCTTTCGATGAAGGAGAGGATGTTGTCGCGGGTTTCGGTGGCGGGGAAGTTGGTCTTGATCAACTCGATCGACTTCGACACGGGATGCTTCTCCACGAAGAGCACGTGGTAGATGGCGGAGATCTCGTCGATGGATTCCTTGCTGTAGCCCGCGCGGCCGAGGCCCACGGAGTTGACGCCCACGAAGGAAAGCGGGTCGCGGGCCGCCTTTACGAAGGGCGGAATGTCTTTGCGGATAAGGAGCTGCGCGCCTACATAGGTATGCGCGCCGATATGAATGAACTGGTGCACGCCGCAGTGGCCGCCGATGCGCGCATAGTCGTCGATCAGTACGTGGCCGGCGAGCTGCACGGCGTTGGCGAGGATCACGTTGTTGCCCACGATGCAGTCGTGCGCCACGTGCACATAGGCCATGAGCAGGCAGTCGGCGCCGACGCGCGTCGTCCACTTGTCCTTGGTGCCGCGGTGAATGGTCACGCATTCGCGGATGGTGGTGCGGTCGCCGATCTCGGCGGTGGTGGCCTCGCCTACGAACTTGAGGTCCTGGGGAATGGCGCCGATGACGGCGCCGGGGAAAATAGTGCAGTCCTTGCCGATACGGGAGCCGCTGAAGACCGTGACGTTGGGCATGATGTGGGTGCCGTCGCCGATCTCCACATCATCGTAAACGACGGTGAACGGATCGATGGTGACGTTGTTGCCGATCTTCGCGTTGGGATGTATCTGCGCTAAAGGACTAATCATTGTTCTTCGGTCTTTTTACGATTTGGGCCACCAGGTCCGCTTCCACGGCGATCTTGTTGTTGACAAAAATAGTTCCTTTCATTTCACAAAGGCCACGGCGGATCGGGTTGGAAAGCTCCATCTTGAGAATGAGCGTATCGCCCGGAACCACTTTCTGCTTGAACTTGCAGTTGTCGATCTTGATGAAATAGGTGTCGTACTTGTCTTCGGGATTGTCTTTCGGGATCGCCAGGATGCCACCGCACTGGGCCAGCGCCTCCACCATCAGCACGCCCGGCATCACGTAGTTGCCCGGGAAGTGCCCCTGGAAGAAGGGCTCGTTGTACGTCACATTCTTGATGCCCACCACGTGCTTGTCGGTCAGCTCGATGATCTTGTCCACCATCAGCATCGGGTAGCGGTGCGGCAGGATCTTCTCGATGGCCACCGTGTCGAAGAGCGGCGGCTTCTCGATGTCGTACACCGGAATATCGCCCTTGATCTTGTTCTTCTTCAGGTGCTCCTTGATCTTCTTGGCGAAGGCCACGTTGGTGGCGTGCCCGGGTTTGTTGGCGATGATGTGTGCCCTGAAGGGCATGCCCACGAGGGCAAGGTCGCCCACCACGTCGAGGAGTTTGTGGCGCGCCGGCTCGTTGTTGAAGCGCAGCGTCTCGTTATTGAGGTAGCCGCGGCCGCTCGGGATATCGATGCCGGTAAAATATTTGGCGAGCTTCTTCGTCTGCGCCTCGGTCACCGGGTTCTCCACCACCACGATCGCGTTCTCCTTGTTGCCCCCTTTGATCAGGTTGTTGTCGAAGAGGTACTCGAGCTCGTGGAAGAAGCAGAAGGTGCGGCAGGAAGCGATCTGGTCGTTGAATTCGGAGATATCCTTCAGCGACGCGTGCTGTGTGCCGAGCACCACCGAGTTGAAGTCGATGAGGGTGTTGAGGCGGTAGCCGTTGTAGGGCATGGCCACCATCTCCACTTTTTTCTCATCGTCCACGAACACAATGTTGTGCTGGAGCGTATAGTATGTTTTTACGGAGCCCTGCTGCTGGCGGCCGGTGCGTACCAGCGCCTCCACGAAGGGTGCGGAGGAGCCGTCGAGGATGGGCACTTCGGCGCCGTCGATCTCGATGCAGACGTTGTCGATGCCGTTGGCGAAGAGGGCCGCCATGAGGTGCTCGATCGTGGACACGCGGGCCTCGCCGGCACCGATGGTGGTGCTTCGGGTGGTCTCGATCACGTTGTCGACGTCGGCCTTCACGGAGGGCTTGCCCGGCAGGTCCACCCGCTGAAACACGATGCCCGTGTGGGCGTCGGCGGGCTTCAGGTGCATGGTCACCGTTTCGCCGGAATGGATGCCCACCCCGCTGATCGTGACCTCGCTGGCCAATGTATGCTGATATTCAGGAGCTTTATTCTCGGAAAGCATGGCGCGAAAGTATGAAAAAAGGGACCACCGGGGGAAGTCGTCCCGAAATCGGCCCGGGAGCCGGGAGCGGTGAGCGGGTGAGCGGGTGAGCCGTGCGCAAAGGAGAATGGGTTAGGTAAGACCCAGTCAGGAGCGAACCATACTAATTCAGAAGGAAACTAATAAGCCGTCAGACGCTCACCTGCTCACTTGCTCACCCGCTCACGACTAGCAGAACGACCGCAACCAGGCAACGGCGCCAATACTTTACACTTCGTTGACAAGCGGGGGGCTGCGCCCGGCGTACCTTTGCCCCGATGACCGTCACCGCCCCGATGCCTTTTGCCGATGCTCCGCAGCTTGCCCCTGCGGAGCCCCTCATCCATGAGACCGTGCAGCAGGTACCCGGCTCGGTGCGCTACAGCATCCGCCGCTACCTGAAGCCCCCGGGCTGGGCGCGCGAGGATTCGGGCACGCTCCACTATCACTATGCCGAAGGCAACCCCGGCGAAGGCCACCTGCAGCTGCACTTCTGCCTCACCGGCAACACCTATTGCGCCCGCAACGGATCCGACTGCAGCAACTGCCACATCCACCCCGGCGGCCCCTGTCCGGAAAAGACCGAGAGCCTCGACATGCTGCAGTTCTCCTTCACGCCTTCCTTCCTGGCGCAGTTTACGCGCGGCAAGGCCGACAGTACGCACATCACCGAGTCGGTGCTCTCCTTCCGCCACACGCGCTCCTTCAGCCGCACGCTTCCCTTGTGCAACAAGACGCGTGCGACCCTCGAGCAGCTACTCAACCACACCTATACCGATTCGCTGGCCAATATCTTCGTGAACGCGCAGGTGCAGCTCCTCCTGCTCAACTCGCTGAGCTGCCTGCTGCAGGGCGAGAAGGAGCCCGAGGTGTTCGAATGCCGCTTCCTGGCCAACACCGACGACCGTGAAAAGATCCTACGCGCGCGCGACGTGCTGCTGGAGCATATCGGCGAACCCATTACCATCAAGGAGCTGAGCCGCAAGGTGGCCATCAACGAGTGCTACCTCAAAAAAGGCTTCAAGGAGCTGTTCGGCACCACCATCTTCGAATTTTACCAGGGCCAGCGCATGGAGCATGCCAAATACCTCTTGTATGATAAGGGGCTTTCGGTAACGGAAGTGTCGGTGCTGCTCGGCTACTCCTCGATCTCCCACTTCTCCACCGCGTTCAAGAAGCATACGGGCCTCAAGCCTTGCGAGCTCCTCCTTAGATAGGTTTTAGAGGTTTTGGATGGTTTTAGAAGGTTTTGAAGGGTTTTGACGCCGGCCACTGCCTTCCGTGAATTTGGCCCTGAAAAAGTGTACGATTGGGACAAATCTCCTATATTGCAACTTTGCTGCAATCCAACTGATCACAGAACCCCAGAACCGCTTCATGTTCACCGTCGTAGCCGGCACCGTACTCCTGGCCTTTGTTCATGCGCTGATCCCGAATCACTGGCTGCCGCTGGTGGCGGTGGCGCGCTCGGAGCAATGGAAGTCGGGCGAGGTCACGACGATCACCTTTATTGCTGCGCTGGCCCACGTACTGGGCACGGTTGGCCTGGGCCTTATACTGGGGCTCATCGGCAAGGAGCTGCGCGAGGACCACGGGCACGTCATCAACGTGGCGGCCTCGGTACTGCTCATCGTTTTCGGGCTCATCTACTACACGGTGAACCTGCCGCACCACCATCACTCTTCGCAACAGGACGTAGCCGGCTACAAGCGGAGCCGCGGCCGCTGGATCCTGATCTTCATCATCATGATGTTCCTCTCGCCCTGCCTGGAGGTGGAGAGCCTCTTCCTGAAAGCGGGTCCGTTCGGGATGCGCTTCGTGGCCCTGCTCGGCGTCATCTATGCCATCGTGAGCATCTCGGGTATCATGCTCCTCGTACACCTCGGCCACCGCGGCGTGAAGCTGCTCTCGGCCCACTTCATCGAGCACAACGAGAAGCGCATTTCCGGCATCGTGCTCATCCTGGTGGGGATCCTTACGTTCTTCCTCCATTGACCTCACCCCCGGCCCCTCTCCGGGAGAGAGGGGTGACTCTGTGGGACATTCACTCCTATAGCCTTTTTCCCTTGCCGCCCGGTCGTAAGGACAGAGACAATAGCCCCCGTTCCTCGGTTTCCTAATAATGCGCTGGACAGGCTTGGGCATATTTCCGATAACGCGTGAGTTCCATTTAAAAGAAGCCATTACGTTCTCCGACTTACATTGTACCGATCTTAAATCCAGGTCATCCATTCAGGATTGACGATTCACGATTCACGAAAAAGCCCCCAACAGTACTGTCGGGGGCTTTTCTTATGGGGTTGATCGCGATCAGCGGCGTCCGCCGGCGATCTTGACGAGGAGCTTCAGGATCTCGAGGTAAAGCCATACGATGGTGAGCGTGAGGCCGAAGGCCGTATACCACTCGTAGTATTTCGGGGCGCCGACGGCCGCACCCTGCTCGATGTTGTCGAAATCGAGGATGAGGCGGAAGGCAGCGATGCCCACGATAAAGAGGGAAATGCCGATGCTGAGCGGCGACGAGTCGGCCATGCCGAAGGGCAGCACCACGCCAAACAGGCCAAAGCCGAGGCGGAACAGGTAAAACACGGCGATGCCCAGGGTGGCGCCCACAATGACGCGGGTCAGCAGCGGGGTGGCCCGGAGCACCCGGAAATAGTAAAGGCCGAACATGGCGAGGGCGACGCCGGCCGTGAGCAGCACCGCCTGCGAGGCGAGACCGGGAAAGCGCTCGGCATAGGCCGCATTCAGGAGGGCTGATACGGCGCCGAGGAAGAAGCCTTCAAGCATCGCGTAGCCAAGCGCGAGGTACTGGGCCCACTCTTTTTTGAACATGATGATCAGCGCCAGCACAAAGCCGCCGATGGCGGAGCCAATGATCCAGGTACGGGCACTGTCGCTTTCGGCGATGCGCACCCAGGAAAAGGTGGCCGCAGCCATCAGCATCAGCATCATGGCGCCGAACTTGCCAGCCGCGCCGCGCACGGTCATTCGGGCCACCTGGAGCGACTCCAGGTCCTGGCTAAAAGAGTTTTCGTCAAAAGTTTCTTCGTTGAGGGCAGGGTTGCCGGACTTAAAGAGGCTCATGGTTAGAGTTTATAGTTTTTAGTTTTCAGTTTGCAGTTGGGTGCTATCCGCTTCCGGGATGAAAGTTACAGCATAGAAAGATCCGTTGCGCAGCGGGCGTTTTGTTAAATCCCGCGCCGGCCCGCAATCCCTTCAAGCCGCGGTGGGGACGCATCAGGATGCGTCCGTACGCAACTTCGATGCAAGGCTACCCTTTCTTGCTACGAGGGGGGCCTCTCATCTTCGCGTGTGGTCGCTCCCCTCCCTCCTGGGGAGGGGCCGGGGGTGGGGTGGTCAGCGTTGGCTGGCAATCAGCAGATTCAGGTCGGTGTATTTGAGGTGGAAGCGCTCGCTCAGGTAAAAATTCGTGAGTGCGCCTTTGAACAGGTAGATGCCGCTCCGCAGGTGGATCTGGTGCCACACCATCCGCTCGAAGCCGCCGTCTTCGCCCGCCTCGAGCAGCAGGGGCATCAGCACGTTGGAGATGGCCTGCGACGCCGTGCGCGCAAAGCCCGACGGGATATTCGGCACACAATAATGGATGACGCCGTACTTCACGTACGTAGGGCATTCGTGCGTGGTGATCTCCGAGGTCTCGAAGCAGCCGCCGCGGTCGATGCTGACGTCGATGATGACGGCGCCCGGGCGCATATTGCTCACCATCTCTTCCGTGACCACAACGGGCGTGCGCCCGGTCTCTGAGGAAAGCGCTCCCACAGCTACCTCGCAGGTCTTGAGCTGCTTGGCGAGCATCCGGGGCTCCATCACGGAGGTCCAGAGGCGCTGGCCGATATTGTTCTGCAGGCGCTTGAGGCGGTATACCGAGTTGTCGAACACCTTTACCGAAGCACCGAGCGCGAGGGCCGCACGGGCGGCGTATTCGCCCACGATGCCGGCGCCGAGGATGATGACCTTGGTAGGAGCAATGCCTGATACGCCGCCGAGCAGCACGCCCTTGCCCTGGTTGGCCGAGGAGAGGTGGTGCGCGGCGATGAGCATCACCGCGGAGCCCGCGATCTCGCTCATGGAGCGTACGATGGGATAAGAGTCGGAGTCGTCCTTGAGGTTCTCGAAAGAGATGGCGGTGATCCGCTTCTCCATCATTTTCTGCAGCAGCTCCGCTTTCAGCATGCTGAGGTGGAGCGGAGAGATGATCATCTGGTTCACCTGCAGCAGGTGGATCTCCTCGTCGATGACGGGGGCGCTCTTGACCAGGATCGGGCACTTATAGACCTCCTCGCGCTCGTATACGATGCGCGCGCCGGCCTCGCTGTAGTCGCGGTCGGCGAAATGCGCGGCCTCGCCGGCGTTGTGCTCGATGGTGACGCTGTGGCCGTTAGAGACCAGCACGCCCACGGCATCGGGCGTAAGCGCGATGCGGTTCTCCTGGAAAGCGATCTCCTTGGGGATACCGATGTGCAATTGCGCGCCCTTGGGCTTGATGTCGAGGGTCTCCTCGAGGGTCTCATAGCTGAAGGACGGACTGACGATAGGCTTGTTGTGCAACATACGCGACAGGATCGTGAGGTCGAATGAAACGGAAAATTACAACTCTTGGCCGACACTACCCCGCGAATGACGCCGGCCCCTCGGTGCGCACGCGCCGCCGCCCGTCGCCCAGGGGCTCTACGAACACCTGCACGGTCTGCTCATCGAAGAGCTCCGGCGCCTTTTCGGGCCACTCCACGAGGCAGGTAGCGCCGCTCAGGAGGCAGTCTTCCACCCCGGCGCCCACGATCTCCTCGAGGTCGCGGAGGCGGTAGAGGTCCATATGATAAAGGCGCCCGCCGCCGGCATCGGCGTACTCGTTGATGATGGAGAACGTAGGACTGGAGGCGGCTCCCGGTACCCCGCGCGCGGCGCAGAGGGCCGAGATGAGCGTGGTTTTGCCGGCGCCCATCGGGCCATGAAAGGCAAATACGGTGCTGCCGGCATGGGCCTTCCAGAAGCGGCCGGCAAAGTCTGGCAGGGCATCGAGGGTCAGTTCTTCGGTCATGCGGCAAATTTAACACCGCTTTGCAACGGCGTTGAAAAGAAAGTCGCAACACTGTTCCGGAGCCGGGGAGGCGCGCGGGTACCTTTGCACAAAGAAGCGAGCGGAATGGAAAAGGTACAATGGAAGGTGGAAGGGATGACCTGTTCGAACTGCGCCCTCACGGTGCAGAAATACCTCGAGAAGGAGGGCGCGCAGAATATCGCCGTATCGGTGATCAACGGCGACGTCAGCTTCGAGGTCAACGGGGGAAAGGAGCCGAAGCAGCTTGCCAAAGGCGTGCAGACGCTGGGCTACGGCGTGGCCCCGGCCGATGCGGCACCGGCTGCCAAAAAGCCCTTTCTCTCCACGCACTACCAGCGCTTCCTGTTCTGCCTGCCCTTTACGGCCGTATTACTACTGCACATGTTCCCCGCCGTGCACCAAAGCAGCTGGGGCCATTGGATCATGAATCCCTGGGTGCAGCTGGCACTCACCCTGCCGGTCTTCTTCGTGGGCATGCGCTACTTCGGCCGCTCGGCCGTCAAAAGCCTGCGCAACGGCGTGCCCAACATGAACGTGCTCATCGCCATCGGCGCGTCTTCCGCATTCATCTATAGCCTCATCGGCGCGCTGATGGGCCACGGTGCCGACTACCTCTTTTTCGAAACGGCCGCCACCATCATCACCCTCGTGTTCCTCGGCGAGCACCTCGAGCACCTCTCGGTACAAACCACGCAGCGCTCGCTCAAGGCACTCATGAAATCGCAGAAGGTGATGGCCAACATGATCGCCTTCGACGACCAGCACCAGGAACTCATTTTCCCGATCGAGAACACGCAGCTCAAGGTGGGCGACCTCGTGCTGATCAACAGCGGCGAGCAGGTGCCCGCCGACTGCAAGATCCTCTGGGGCGACGTACAGGTGAACGAGGCCCTGCTTACCGGGGAAAGCGCGCCGGTTGCCAAAACGAAAAAGGACCCGCTCATCGGTGGGTCGGTGCTGGAGCAGGGCACGGCCAAAGCCATCGTTACCGCCGTTGGCAACGACACCACGCTGGCGCGCATCCTTCAGCTCGTAAAGGCCGCGCAGGGTGAGAAGCCGCCGGTGCAGCAGCTGGCCGACCGTATTTCTGCGGTCTTCGTACCTACCGTACTTGCCATCGCGCTCGTGACCTTCGCCGCCAACTGGATCATCCTGAAAGAGTTTACCCCGGCGCTGATGCGCGCCATCGCGGTGCTCGTGATCGCCTGCCCCTGCGCCATGGGCCTCGCCACGCCGGCCGCCATCGCCGTGGGCCTCGGCCGCGCCGCGCGCAGCGGCGTGCTGTTCCGCAACGCCAAAAGTCTCGAGCTGTTCCGCAACATCCGCCAGGTGGTCTTCGATAAAACGGGTACGCTCACCACGGGCCGCTTCCGCATCGCGCGCTTTCATGCGGATATTCCGGAGGAGGAGTTCAAACGCATCGTCTATTCCCTGGAGAAGCACTCGGCGCACCCGCTGGCGAAAAGCATCGCCGCGGAATGGAAGTCGTCGCCTGAATGGCGCTGGAACAAGATCGAGGAAGTAAAGGGCCGCGGCATGGTGGCCACCGACCGCGAGGGCATCCACTTCACCGCAGGCTCCTACGCCGTAGCTGCGCACCTCACGAGCGACGACAGCCACAACATATATGTACTCCGCAACGGACACCTCATCGGCTGGCTCGATCTCGAAGACGAGCTGCGCCCCGAGGCGAAGCAGGTGGTGCAGTACTTCAAAGCCCAAGGCATCCGCACGGTGCTCCTCAGCGGCGACCGCAGGGCCAAGACCGAAGCCGTAGCGGCCGCGCTTGGTATCGACGTCGCCATCGCGGAGCAAACGCCGGAGCAGAAGCTCGAAACCATCGGTCGCCTCAACGCCGAAGTGCCCACCGTGATGGTCGGCGACGGCATCAACGACGCGCCCGCGCTGGCCAAGGCCACCATCGGGGTGTCGATGAGCGAGGCCACGCAGATCGCGGTGCAGAGCGCGCAGGTGGTGCTGATGAACAGCGGCCTCACGAAGCTGCCGCTCGCCCTCGGCCTCGGCCGGCATACGTACGTCACCATCCGGCAGAACCTGTTCTGGGCCTTCTTCTATAACATCATCGCCATACCGGTGGCTGCCTTCGGATTACTGACGCCTTCTTTTGGCGCGCTGGTGATGGGATTGAGTGATGTGGTGCTGGCGGCGAATTCGGTACGACTGAATTTCAAGAAGGTTGCATAACAAGACAGTTTAAGAAGCAAAGGGTTTTTCACCGCTAAGAAAAGAAGGGGCTAAGGTATTCGCAAAGATTTTGGCCGCGCTGACGCGCGGCCTTTTTATACAAGTTCATCTCTGGCCCTCCTGTGCCGTCGTTGCGAGAAGCACAATGATGGCGACCTCAAAGCAGCCCGCACTTTAGACGACCCTTTACAAATAAACCAATAGACAAATAAACGCGCGCTTGCGCGCCCTTAGCGAATCCCTTCTTTTCTTCTTTTCTTTGCGGTTATAATCCCTTCTTCACCTTTATCTGCCTTGCCCGAAATCCACGACATACTCAAAGAATACTGGGGCTACGATGCCTTTCGGCCCTTGCAGGAAGACATCATCCGCACCGTGCTCGACGACCGCGATGCGCTGGCGCTGTTGCCCACCGGCGGCGGTAAGAGCCTGTGCTACCAGGTGCCGGCCATGGCGCGCGAAGGGATCTGCCTCGTGATCTCGCCGCTCATCGCGCTCATGAAAGACCAGGTGGAAGGGTTGAAGAAACGCGGCATCCTCGCCGCGGCCATCTACTCCGGACAGTCGCGCCGCGCCATCGTGCAGACCCTGAAGAACGTGGCGCACGGCCCGTACAAGCTGCTGTATGTGTCGCCCGAGCGCCTCGAGACGGGGCTGTTCCGCGAATACCTGCCGGCGCTCGACGTCAACCTCATTGCCGTGGACGAGGCCCACTGCATCTCGCAGTGGGGCTACGACTTCCGGCCGGCCTACCGCCGCATTGCCGCCCTGCGCGCCGAGCTTCCCGGTGTGCCCGTGCTTGCGCTCACCGCGTCGGCTACCGTAGAAGTACAGGAAGACATCTGCACGCAGCTCGGGATGGAAGGGGCCGCTCAGTTCCGCCAGCCCTTCCTCCGTCCCAACCTCTCCTACTCGGCCTACCGCACCGACGCCCGCATGAACCGCCTCGCCGACATCCTCAAAAAAGTACCAGGGTCCGCCATCGTATACTGCAAGAGCCGCCGCCGCACCGTGGAAGTGGCGCGCCTGCTGGAGCTGCAGGGCGAGTCGGCCGCGCACTACCACGCCGGACTGACGCAGGAGGAGCGCGCCGGCCGGCAGCAGGACTGGATCGACGGCCGCACCCGGGTGATCGTATGCACCAATGCCTTCGGCATGGGCATCGACAAGCCCGACGTACGCCTCGTGCTTCATGCCGACGTGCCCGATTGCCTCGAGAGCTACTACCAGGAGGCAGGCCGCGCCGGCCGCGACGGCAAGAAGTCCTACGCCGTGCTGCTGTACACCGACGCCGAGCTTGCCGACCTGGAGAAGGCACACGAAGACCGCTTCCCGACGCTCGAGCAGGTACGCACCGTGTTCAGCGCCCTCGTCAATTACCTGCAGATCCCGTCGTACTATGGAAAGGACCAGTCCTACACCTTCCATTTCGATCCGTTCGTGCGCAACTTCAAGCTCAATGGCCACCAGGCCCACTATGCGCTGAAGGCGATGGAGAGCGACGGCTGGTTCGACCTCAATGAGAAAAGCTTCGCTCCGCCGACCGTAATCTTTACCACCGACCGCAGCGGCCTCCGCGCCTTCGAGGAAGCCCACCCCGAGCTCGAGCCGCTGCTGACCCTGTTGCTCCGCACCTATGCCGGCATCTGGGACCTTCCCGTGGTGATCTCGGAGGCACAGATCGCGAAGCTGATGCGCCTGAACGTGGACGAGGTGAAAAAAGGATTGCTGCGCGCGGCCGCCTTTGGCGTCATCGACTACCGGCCACTCAACGAAGACCCGCAGCTGGTGTTTCGGCACGACCGGGTAAATACGGAAGACTTCTACATGGACATGACGCTATACCGCGAGCGGCGGGAGGCCTTCCGGGAGCGCGTCAAAGCCATGATCGGCTATACGGAAGACGCAGGGTGCAGGAGCAGCTACATCAACCGGTATTTCGGTGATGCGGCCGAAACGCCCTGCGGCATCTGCGACAACTGCCTCGCCCGCAAGCGCGCCCCGCTGACACCCGAAGCCTTTGCCGCGATCGGCGGGCGCATCCGGGGCCTGCTACAGGTGCGACCCCTTCCCGTAGAAGCCCTACTACAACAACTCAAAGACATCCAGCGGGAGCAGCTCTGGACCGTGATCGAGCGGCTGCAGGCTGAGGAGTTGCTGTTGGTGGACCCGGAAGGGCGACTCGCGCTCCGCTGACCACACCGACCTGCCGCCTCACAGGCAAGGGAGCGCCTTTCACCGGGGATGCAACCGTGCCGACCGCCACGCCATCATATATACACTCCATTTAATGTAAATTTGCGGCCCACTATGAAGAGACTGTTACTTTCCTGCTTCTTCCTGCTTTCGCTGTCCGGCGCCTTTGCCCAGGGCTGGAAGCTCACGCGCCAGTCGGAAGGCATGCGCATCTACCAGTCGGAAAACAGCGGGTTCAAGAATATCCGGGTAGAAGCCACCCTCCCCGGCACGCTCGACCGCCTGCAGGGAGTGCTCTACAACGTCGGCAACTTCAAGAACTGGGTCTACGGCAATAAGACCGCGCACCATGTAAAGCAGGTGAGCCCCACTGAATATTACTACTACTCGGAGACGGCGCTCCCTTGGCCCCTCAGTAACCGCGACGCCGTGGTGCATGCCCGCGTGCAGCGCGACGGCGACCGCTCGCTCCACATCACCGAAACCAGCGCCGCGGGACTCGTGCCCGAGCAAGCCGGGAAGGTGCGCGTGCGCAAATCCACCATCTCCTGGACGGCAACCCCGGCCGCCGCTCCCGGGCAGATCTACATCGTGTACATCTTCGAAGCCGAGCCCGGCGGTAAGCTCCCGGCCTGGCTCGTCAACAACTTCGCCGAGAAAGGGCCCTACGAGAGCTTCAAGAAGCTGGCGGCACTGTTGAAATGAGGATTTTGGCCACCCGGAGGCTTACCGAAGAGAAAGCACGCAGATATCTATGATTTTTTACGATAGGCACGGATGTCCCCATAAGGTCATCCCGACCTGATATCAGTTGTGCAAGCGCTCCTTCTCAAACAATGCGGAGGTGCCGCGATCCACAGTTCACCTTAGCGGATACCGTTGCTTCTTCTTTTCTTAGCGGTTAAGAACTCTTCTTTGACTTTATTTGCCTTCCGCACAGCTGGTAACGTTTTTGCAATAAAGCCCTAACGGCGCCCTGTAAACGGGAATCCACTAACTTTAAAGCGAATTAAAACCGATATCATGGACGGAAAGAAAGCGAAGATCCTCCTGTGCGAGGACGATCCCAACCTTGGCAGTGTACTGAAGAACTACCTGGAGCTGAATGATTATGACGTTACCCTCGAGCGCGACGGTCGCCTCGGCCTTGCCGCTTTCCAGCGCGAGACCTTCGACCTCTGCCTGCTCGACGTGATGATGCCCAATATGGACGGCTTTACCCTGGCCGAGGAGATCCGCGATATCAACCCCGACGTACCCCTGTTCTTCCTCTCCGCCAAAACGATGAAGGAAGACATCATCCAGGGCTACAAGCTCGGCGCCGACGACTACATCACGAAGCCCTTCGATTCGGAGGTGCTCCTGCATAAGATCAAGGCCATCCTGAAGCGGAATGAAGAGCTCAACCGCGAAAGCGAGAACCGCGAATACGACCTCGCCTCCTACCACTTCAACCCGAAGCTCCGCGAGCTCTCCAAGGACGGCCGCACGCAGACGCTGTCGCCGAAGGAGAACGAGCTGCTGAAAATGCTCTGCGAGCACCTCAACGACCTCCTGCCCCGCGAGCAGGCGCTGAAGCGCATCTGGGGCTCCGACACCTATTTCAACGGCCGCTCGATGGACGTGTACATCGCCAAGCTGCGCAAGTACCTCCGCGACGATCCGCAAATCGAGATCGTGAACATCCACGGCAACGGCTTCCGCTTGGTCGTGCACAAGTAAGGCGCGCAGGCGCGCGTTTCACGCAAAGGCGCAAAGCGCGCCAAGAGCGCAAAAAATTAAGCCCCGCTTCCAGCGGGGCTTTTCTATATAAAGCGCGAAAAGGCAAAGCGATGCAGGACAAGTGTCTTTGCGATATTTGCGTACTTGGCGCCTTTGCGCGAAAAAGGCGGCCTTTGGTCGCCTTCGGAATAGGATGCACTATATGTCTACCGTGTCAATTCGCTTGAGAACAGGTCGCCGGTACCACCAAAGCGGGGACGCATCTTGCCGAGGTGATGATAGGCCTTGTCGGTGGCTTCGCGCCCGCGCGGCGTGCGCTGCAGGAAGCCTTCCTGGATGAGGAAAGGCTCGTACACTTCCTCGAGCGTGCCGCTCTCCTCGCCCACCGCCGTGGCGATGGTGGTGATGCCGACCGGGCCACCCTTGAACTTCTCGATGATGGCCGACAGGATGCGGTTGTCCATATCGTCGAGGCCATGCTCATCCACGTTGAGGGCGCGCAGGGCATGCTGGGTGATACCGAGGTCGATCTTCGAGTCGTTGAGTACCTGGGCGAAGTCGCGCACGCGGCGCAGCAGTCCGTTGGCGATACGCGGCGTACCGCGGCTGCGGCGGGCGATCTCGCCGGCGGCGTCATTGGTGATCTCCACTTTGAGGATATCGGCGGCGCGCAGGATGATCGCGGTCAGGGTCTTGGCGTCGTAATACTCGAGGCGGCTCTTGATGGCGAAGCGCGAAAGCAGCGGCGCCGTGAGCAGGCCCGAGCGTGTGGTGGCGCCGATGAGCGTAAAGGGGTTCAGGTTGATCTGGATGGAACGGGCATTCGGGCCCGAGTCGATCATGATGTCGATCTTATAGTCTTCCATCGCCGAATAGAGATACTCCTCCACGATGGTGGAGAGGCGGTGGATCTCGTCGATGAAGAGCACGTCGTTGGGCTGCAGGTTGGTGAGCAGGCCCGCGAGGTCGCCGGGCTTCTCGATCACCGGGCCCGAGGTTTCCCGGATGTTGACCCCCAGCTCGTTGGCCACGATGCGCGAAAGGGTGGTCTTACCGAGTCCCGGCGGACCGTGGAAGAGCACATGGTCAAGGGCTTCGCCGCGGATCTTGGCCGCCTTGATGAAGATCTTGATGTTCTCGATGATCTGCGGCTGCCCCGAGAAGTCTTCGATCTCCCTGGGCCGGATGTTGTTTTCGAACTCCTTCTCCGCCGCTGTCAGGCCTTCGCCGCCCGATAGTAGATTGGGATTGGACATGCGCTAAAGTTACCGAAAAAGGCCCGGATGAACCCGGAAAAGGTCGTTAAGGAAGTGTTGGAAAAATATATTTGCATATACAAATGATTGTCCCGTTCTTTGTTCCGGATATGAAAACATCGTGCAGCCGGTTTGCCCAATGCCTCTACTTCATGAGCGGTGCCCTCGCCCGCAAGGTGGAGAAGCTGGCCCAGGAAAGCTGGGCCCCGGTAGGGCTTTCGCCCTCGCATGCCTACCTCCTGCTCGCCACCCTCGACGAGCCGGGCATCGGGCCGGGCGCACTGGCCGGCCAGCTGCAGCTGCAACCCAGCACCATCACGCGCCTCATGCAGAAACTGGAGGAAAAAAAGCTGATCGTGCGCACCACGGAGGGCAAGCTCACGAACGTATATCCGACCCCGAAAGCAAAGGATCTGGTGCCGAAGTTGCACGCCTGCCTCGAAGACTTTTATGGCAGGATCGAAGCCCTCGCGCCCCCGCCCGAAGGAGGTGCGCTGCTCCAGGCCATGAGCCGCATCGCCGACCGCCTCGAAGACTGAACTTTTTATTTGACCTATTAGTTGTATATACAAATATTGACGGAAACCAACCTTTCAAAACCATTAAAAACCTCCCAAAACCCCCAAAACCCTTTTTTATGAATTATGTACTCGTAGGCGCAGCCGGTAATGTTACCCGCCCCCTTGCCGAAACCCTCCTTGCCGCCGGCCACGGCGTGACCGTCATCGGCCGCAACGAGGAAAACCTGAAGCCCCTGACCGACAAAGGTGCGAAGGCAGCCGTCGGCTCCGTGGAAGACGTCGCCTTCCTTACAGAAACCTTCCGTGGCGCCGATGCCGTATACACGATGGTGCCGCCCAACTTCGCCCCGCAGGGCGACTGGAAGCAGTGGATCGCCACGGTAGGCCGCGGCCTCGCCGAAGCCGTTACCGCCAGCGGCGTGACGCACGTTGTGAACCTGAGCTCCATCGGCGCCGACCTGCCCGGCGGCACCGGCCCCGTCACCGGTCTTCACCACACCGAAAATGCCTTTAATGCGCTCGAAGGCGTTCATGTGCTGCACCTGCGCGCAGGCTACTTCTACCACAACCTGCTCGCCAATGTCGGCCTCGTGAAAGGCGCCGGCATTATCGGCGGCAACAACGGCGACGCCGATGCCCGCCTCCTGCTCGTACACCCGGCCGACATTGCAGCCGCCGCTGCCGAAGCACTCCAGTCGCGCGCCTTCACTGGCCACAGCGTGCACTACGTGGTGAGCGACGTACGCAGCAATGCCGATATCGCCAAAGCACTCGGCTCCGCCATCGGCAAGCCGGAGTTGCCCTGGGTGGGGTTCAGCGACGAGCAAAGCCTTGATGGCATGCGCGGCGCCGGCGTTCCCGAAGAGATCGCTAAGAACTACGTAGAGATGGGCGCCGCTCTCCGCAATGGCAGCATGCAGGCCGACTTCCTCAACAACGGTCATCAGCCCATCGGAAAGCGTAAGCTCGAGGACTTTGCTCCGGAGTTTGCGGGTGCGTTCTCTGCGAGCTAAGCTTTCAGAAAGTAAAGAGTCAAAATTCAAAAGGCAAAACCGGAGCCGGCACCTTTTGAATTTTGACTCTTTTTTATGCGGAGTAACGCTCGTCAACCTACCAGGAGAACAATCTTCCTGTTTGGTAGCCTGTCCTGAGGTTTCGGGACGTGGTGTATCCTGCAGGTTAAAACGACATGCAATGACTGGGGCGCTGTGTGCCTTGGATTATTCAAGACAGATACAACACCCCTCCCTTTTTTAGAACCGGTTAGAGGTAAGGCAGCAAGTAGGGGCCCTCGATGATTTCCAGGATCGCCTCATACGCCTGGATTTGCTTGCAGATCCAGGTACTTACGTTGTGCGCGTGGCAGCCCAGCTGGAACCAGCGGCACTCGCGGTAATCCGGGCAGTCGCGCACACCGGTGCGGGCAGTCGGCTGGTACCCAAGGAGGCCACTTGCATCACCGCCGAAGAGGGCTGCGCTCCCACGCTCCAGGTCGGCACCGGAGTAGCCCTTGGACTCGTGGTGCAACACTACGTTCAGGGCACGGGCAAACGACCGGATGCCGGCTTCCTTGATCTGGTCGTCGGAAGCTCCCTGCTGGATGAACTCATAGGTTACCTTCAGGAGCTCATTGCCTTCGGGAGTGATGGAAGCGACGTTGGACGAGCCGATCAATTTGAGCCGGAACTCGTCGAAATTGCCGGCACCGCCGGGAAACTGGCCCTTCACCGAGCGCACGAAGCTGACGACGCCCGCTTCCAGGTCCCGCTTCATCTCATCCTGGGTAAAGCTTTGGGCGGCTGCGGTAGCGGCGATGCCGAAGAACATCAGTACGGCCATAAACAGTTTTCTCATGTGACTTGATTTTTGTGGTTGGTCCTACCTTCAGAAGAGGCGCTGTGTCGGATATTCCGCCGCCGTCGCAACGAGCCATCGCATGCAGCGGGGCTCGAGTTTCATTAATCCGCCGCGTGCAACTCATTGCGATCAACGACACAAAATTTCATCAGGCTGCGGGCGCATCCAACAAGTCAAAACTTGTTTTTCGAGATAAGATTTCATGACCGTCGAAATGCACGACGAAGCACCGCGCAAAGCGGATCACAGCACCGGTCCCAAGAAGCAGCGCCCCGTAGAAATACGAAAGCCAACATTCAAAAAGCGAACCGACGGCTGCGCCCTTCTGAATGTTGACTTTCTAGTGATGACTTAGAGGCTGTTTGAATTAATGTACTTTCCTAGAAGCTCGGGAATGTCGGCCGCAAGCGGCCTCGATGCGCGACGGCGCGACGCAGAAAAACAATCTGTTCTTTCCACTGTTCGTCGTGCCTACCGAGGCTTCGGGAGCGCCGTCGTGCCGTCGCGACAGGGGCGTCAGCCCCGCTCCCCGCGCTTGCGCGGTCCGATGAGCAGTGATCGAATAAGTCACACACCCTCTTAGGTCTGAGCCGCGTGGGTTCAGTTCTTGCTCGTGGAGTAATTGATCGAGAACTGGTAGATGGGAAGGCCGTAGTCGATCTCCGGCTGCTTTGCATACTTATAGTAGATGCACTTCACGTTGAGCAGGTTGTTGATCTCGATGCCGAACCCGATGCTGTAGCCGTGGTAGAAACCGTTGGTCTGGATGTCGGGCAGAAACTCGCGGATCTGGCGGGGGTTGCTCCTGGTGAGGTGGTAACGCAGCGAAGCCCAGAAGATGCCGACGTTGTTCGAGTTGGTGCGCTCCCAGGCACCGGTCTGAAAGTAAACCCCCGACGTCACGTAGGCGTTCAGGAAATTGACCGGGCGGCCCGTGGCCGGGTTGCTTACCGGGCCGATGCGGGTACCGTTCAGCAGGCGTTCCCCGATGGCGTACGGGAAACCGAACCGCGTCGTTTGCGAGTCGGCCCGCTTCGGGAAGGCAATGCCCTCCACACAGATGTTGACGAGTCCGCTCGACGGATTGATGTACTGGTTGATCAGGTGATCGTTGCTCCGGAGCAGCTGCCCGCCCAACTGCGGATTCTGGAATTGGTTGTTGCTCACGCCGCCATAGATGCTCAGGGGCAGCACGAACCGGCCCTGCTCGCCGATGTTGAGCCGGATGAAGCGGGAACTTGCATTCACCTGGCCGTTGTTGACAACATCGATGAAGCCCGACGAGAAGATCTCGGCACGCGCCTGTTGCTTGACGGCCGCTGCGGCCTGTGCCCTGGCAAAGCCCAGGGGAAGGAACGAAACAACGAATGCGAATACGACTGCTTTCATGAAACCGTATTTCTTCGGGTGATGATGGTAGGCCCGTGGGTACTTCATGGATACTGCCGCCCGGCATGCGGTCACCTGCTGTAATTGGAAGCCGCGAAGGCCCCGTCGGCTGCGAAGCCACTCGGGGTCGGCCAGTAGGTAAAGAAAGAACGGCCGCCCGGTTGTACCAGGCGGCCGTTGATGCATCAGATAAAGTACGACAGGATCTGAACTACATAGTAGATCGCTTGCAGCACGTCCTTGTTCTTGCACAGCCAGGCACCTACGTTGTGCGCGTGGCAACCCAGCTGGTACCAGCGGCACTCGCGGTAATCGGGGCAGTCGCCTGCGGCGGTACGGGCCTGCGCATCATAGCCGGCCAGGCTGCTCGCATCGCCTCCGAAGAGGGCTACGCTACCATTCTCCAGGTTGGCGCCGGAGTAGCCTTTGGCCTCATGGTTCAGCACCAGATTCATGGCGCGGGCGAAGGGCTGGAAGCCGACTTCCCTGATCCGGTCCTCAGTAGCATCCTGCTGAATAAGCTCATAGGTCACCTTCAGCAGATCGTTGCCTTCGGCAGTGATGGTGGCGACGTTGGCCGAGCCGATCAGTTTGAGCCGGAACTCGTCGAAATTACCCGTGCCACCGCGGAACTGGCCCTTTACCGAGCGTACGAAGCTGACGACGCCCGCCCGCAGGTCCTGCTTCACTTCGTCCTGCGTGATGTCTTGTGCGTTAGTGGTTGCGGCGATACCGAAGAACATCAGTACGGCCATGAACAGTTTTCTCATGTGACTTGATTTTTTGTGGTTAGTCCTACCTTCAGAAGAGGCGCTGTGTCGGATATTCCGCCATTGTCGCAACAAGCCTGCACATGCAGCGGGGCTCGAGTTTCATTAATCCGCCGAATGGCGTTCATTGCGATCAACGACACAAAATTTCATCAGGCTGCGGGCGCATCCAACAAGTCAAAACTTGTTTTTTTCTCGATGTAGTCGACGTTTTGTATGTCGACCAGGAAAGAGAGCGACACACCGATGGCGTCCGCGATTTTTGCGAGCGTGAAGAAGGTGGCGTTGCCCGCTCTTCGCTCGATCTGCCCGTAGGCGGAGGGCGTGATGTCGCAACGATAGGCTACTTCTGCTTGCGTAAGCCGGTGGGCTTTTCTGATCTGGTAGATCCGGAGTGCTAGTTCCATATTGGGGTGATTTGGTGACCTGGAGTGTACGCGTATCGGGCCTGTACCGCCACATCACCGGGCACGACGCCTCCTTTCCCCACCCGCCCGGGAGGGCACAGGGAGGAGGCTCATGCAAAGGCATGCAGTATTACGGAACAGAAGGGGGATACATTCGCGGCACCCGGAGCAGGCGCACCGCAATGACACCTAAGGGTGCCAGCCAGTATAATTACGGTAGGATCAACGACGCACTGCGGCAGCCTGCGTGGCCGCCAACCGGAGCTCGGCAAGCACGCCATCGTAATGCGCCTTGCCGTAAAGGATCAGGATCTTTTTATCTTCCGACCGGAGTACGGTCTGCGCAATGAAGCGATTGCGCTCGTATTGCATCACCTCTTCGAGGAAGGAGCGTCGGCCACTGCCTGCGCCGGAGCAGGAATAGGGCTTGTCGAGGGCCGTATTCAGGTCGCAGCTGTCGAGCAACACCGGAGCATGCTTGAATTCATAGATCCGCACGAGGTCGCTGTAGCTCATATCCACCCAGCGATAGCGCTGCACGCCCATAAGGGGATAATTCGGCTGGTCAACCAGCCCGAGCTGCTTCACCATCTTCTGCATGATCGGATTGTCGTTTTTGGAATACTGCACGCCCACCTGCAGCTTCAGGAGCTTCCGGAACTTCCGGAAGGCGGTGGTATCGAAGGCCGGGCGCGTGTTGGAATCCACCCCGGTAATCGATTCGAGGTAGCAGACAAATCCTTTCGCCTGCAGGTCTTCGACTACTTTTTGCGTGTTGGCATAAAAGGCAGGCCGTGCCAGGTGCATCATGCCAAGGAAATACACCTCTTTGCCTTCGACCGGCAGCGACTGCAGCCGCGGTGCCTCGTCGGTGAGGCCGACCCTGCCGGCAACGTATCGGACGCAGGAACATAAAAAGAGGGGAACTACGAAGATCAGCAGCAGTTGTTGGTTACGCATGGCGTTTAAGGTTGGTTATGGGAAGGGCCTGGCGAAGCCGGACGATGTCGCTTCTTTTAACCAGCTTTCTAAAAAAAGGTTCGACAAATGGAAAAAGCGGACAGAAATTTTTCGCGATGAGCGGCGCAAAAGCAGGCTGGACCCGCATCTGCGGCCATCAAAAAAAAATCAAAAGGGATAGTGCCCGCCGGGCAGGAGCGGCTGCAGCAACCCAGCGGAACGCGGGGCACCGAAAACATAATGGGGTGGACGCGGCAGCGCCCAGCAGCCTTGCCCATAACGGGCTGACACGCAGGATCGTCCGCGGCGGCAGGCGCCGGAAGCACGCGGGCCGGCGTTAATCCGGCTCCCCGACGGCCCGCTCCATCAGCCGCAGCAGCACGTCGGGGTCGGGGCAGTTGGCCATCCATTGGGCCCGCTCCGAGTAGCGGCACACGCCGGGGTAATCACCCTTCCAATCGCCGATGTCCACAATTACCTGGAAGTGCAGGTGCGGCGGCCAGTGGCCGTTCTCCTCCGGCGGACCGAAGCGGGCAACAAGCTCGCCTCCCGCAACGGCGCGTCCTTCCTCTTTATCCTGGAGCGAGGCGAGGTCGAGGTGGCCGTAGAGTGTATGAAACACGAAGCCGTTCAGCTCGTGCCGTAGAATTACGGTAGCGCCGTAGTCGCCGAAGTGATCGTTGAAGGCGGCACTGTGCACGGTGCCGGCGAGGGGCGCATGCACGGGCGTGCCGGCCGGTCCCCAGACGTCGATGCCGAGGTGGAGGCGGCGGGGCTCCTCGCCGGTGTCGAAGTATTCGGAGCGGGCATAGATGGTGCGGTGCTCGCCGTAGCCGCCGATGCCATAGCGCGCTTCCTTGCGGTGCAGCAGGTCTTCCACCCAGGCCGAAAAGAGCCCGGTGCTGGAGAAGGTAGCGGTGTTGAGGTGCGCGTTCCCGGCGGTGAGGTTCATGCGCAGCAGGGCGTCGCCGGGCGCAAGGGGCACGACGGGGTGCAACTCGACGCCGGCAAGGGCTTTTTCAAATTCGTGTTTCTGCATGATGGGGATCTGGAACTGCAAAGAACGCGCTATCCGCACAATTCCGGGCATCCGCCTCAGGCAGGTACGGGCACGGGGCGCTCGAGCTCCGAGATGTCGATCCGCGGCAGCAGCTGCTCCTCGAGCAGGGCCGCAAAGGTCTCGAAGTAGACGATGACGTCTTCGCGCACGTTCTTCTGCAGCCAGCGGAAGCCGCCCGGCAGCCGGTCGAGTACCGCGCGGTCCTGCAAGTATTCGAGGCAGTGGATATCGGTGGGGGTAAGCCCGATTGCTTCGAGGCGGCTCACCAGGAGCGTCACGGGCGCGTCGGTGACGCCGCAATAGTCCTCCGCGATCTCGGTCCACTCGCCGATGCCGGTACGGGCATGGCGTACGATCTCTTCGCGGCTGAGGTGGGTAACTACCTGCAGCACATGGCCGCAGTTGCAGGAGCCGTGGTCGCCCCAGGCATAGGGTGCGCCGTTGCGCAGCTGCTGCGCCGCACCGCGCAGCGCACTGATGAGGGTGAGGTTGGGATAAGCCATGGGAAAAGATTCTGCCCTATCTAACAGCAAACGGCGTGCATAGGTTCGCCGGGCGGGTTCTTTAACGAGTTGTTTTGAAAGGGTGCTCAAGGTTCTGAAGGCTTAAGGGGCTCTTAATGTCCTGGATGAGTCGAGGCCGAAACCTTAAGAACCCTAAAAACCCCAAGAACCTTAAAGACCGATCATCGCCCTTTTCTCGTGAAATGGTACCGGTTCCGGAGAAAGAACCCCGGCTTATGGTCCCACTGCACCTCTTTCCAGATCCCGATGCTGTTGGTCGACCACTGGTGGCTGCGCAGGATGAAGCTGGCCCTCCCCGCATCACGCCCGGCCCCGCCGGTCTTCCACGAGAGGCCTTCGCTGTAGGCCGGGCTGCCGGCATACGAAAGCGTATCGTTATGGTCGTGGTCCGCCTCGGCCGGGTAATGATAGGCCAGCACCACCTGCACCGCGTTGCCGGGGATGGCGCGCACCTCGAGCTCCACCGGTATCGACACCGTATCGTTGCTGCTGTAGTCGAGGTATTGCAAGGTGCCGGCCCAGGCGCCGAGGTACGGAATAAAGGGATCGGGGCTGGATGTTTGCGCGCGGCCGTCCAACGGGAGTACGGCAAAAAGCAGCGGCAGGGCGAAGAGGAACGAACTGATTCGGTTCATAAAATGGAGTTGAGTGGATCTTTATTTCGTTGGGGTGTCGGGTACGTCGAAGGTGGCGGAATAGACCACGGTGTCTTTCCCGTTGAACTGCACGCGGCGGTTGTCTTTCTGATCGAGCTCAAACTGCCCGTCGCGCACGAACTTGACGTCGGTAAAGCCATAGGCAGTGTTGTAGGTAACCGTGTCGGTATACATATCGGTGCCCGGCAGGAGGTGCAGCGCGCGGTCGGTTTCCCAGCTCAGGGGCGCATCGCCACCGCGTACGGCCACCACTTTCGGGGCGGGGCCGGGTACCTGCACCCGGTACACGACCGTTCGTTTCACAATGGGCATCTTGCCGGCGGCCGTGCCGAGCAGCAGGATGCCACCACCCAGCGCGATCCCCGTGGCCAGCCGGAGGCGACGCAGGGGGAACTGGCGTGCTGCCAGCCAGCGATCGACACTGAAGCGCCCGCCGCCCGCAAACAGCACCAGCAGGAAGCACCAGAAAAAGAGCTGCTGGTAGTACATGCCAACGAGGGGCTCCGGCTCGCCATACCAGATAAAGGAGATGATAAAGAACTGGAAGGCCAGCTGCAGGGCCATGGGACGGGTGAGGATGCCGAAGGCGATGCAAATGCCGCCGAGGAATTCGCCCCAGGAAGCGAGGGCCGCCCAGAATACGGGTGACGGAAAATCAAAGCCCATCCCATCCACCATCCGCACGAACCAATCGGGCGAGAAGCCGTCCCGGATCTTGGGAAGGCCGGCGCCGATGGCGAGGGAAAGCCCGAGGTAAAAACGAAAGAGGAGCCAGCCGATGTTGAGTGTGCGGTCGTCGGGAAGCGATTGCCCGAAGAGAAAGGCACGGAGGGAAAAGGAGCGCATAATAAGTGGTTTTGTGTAAGGAGTAGGCCCTGGGCCGTTTGACCACACAAAACTGCCGGATGCGCCGGGCGGCACCGCCTCAGGATCGGTTTTGAGCCAAAGAAAGCGCGTCTCAAAAACCGGGTTCGGGACGGCTCAAATTCGGCGTGCCCGCACCCATGGCTCATTCCAGGCTCCTTACGAAATCGCTGGGCGCCTTGCCGGTATGCTTCAGGAAGGCCCGGTTGAAGGTCGCCTTCGAGTTGAAACCGCAGTCGTAGGCGATGCTCACGAGGGTTTGCCGGAGGTGGGCGCCGGCCGCCAGCTCGTCCTGCACAGCCCGGACGCGGTACCCGTTGATGAAGTCGTTGAAGTTGCAGCCGTATCCTTTATTGATGATGCGCGACAGCTGCGCGGCGGGAAGACCGAGGCGGCCGGCCAGCGCACTGAGGCTCAGCTCCGGATCGCGGTAAGGGGCTTCCCCGGCCAGCAGTGCCTCGATGCGCCCCTTCCACTCCCCGGCAAGCGGATCGGTAGCCGGAGCGGACTCCTCCACGCTCACCGGTATCGGCTCCTCCTCCCCTCCAGCCGGCACGGGCCCTTCGGGCAGCAGCACGGCCTTTTCTTCGGAAAGCAGGGCGCGGTAGCCCACGGTGGCCTGCTGCGCATTGCCGTAGCCGCGGATGGCGATGGCATAGAACAGGACCCCGAAGCCCAGGTAATACCACCAGGAGTCGGAATAATCGGTGAAGCCGGCAAGCGATACCAGGAAAAAGACGACACGCAGGAGGAGCATCGCGAGGAAGGCCAGGAGAAAGCGGCGCACCCAGCGGAAGGCGAGCCCTTCGGCATTGGACGACACCTGCAGCATGAGGAGGCGAAAGTGCTGGTAGTAGCGCAGCGACCCGTAGCCATAGGTCACCATCGACACGAATCCCGCGAGCTGGTACCAGAGGGAGAAGTCCGGGTCGGAGCCGTCGGCGAGGAACCAGTAGCGGCGCAGCACGAGCTTGTCGGTAACTACGATCACCCCCGCGTAAGCGAGGTAGGCAACGGCGGGCAGGCAGTGCAGCGCGGCGCGGCGGTTGAAGCGGAACGAGGGGTTCAGGAGGCTTTGTACGTAGAAATACACCAGGGGCCCGAGGGCGAAGAGGTGCTGAAAGGGAATGTAGAACAGCAGGTCGCGGTAGGGCTGGTTGTCGTACCAGCCGGCGAAGCCGAGCATCCAGGGGGCGATGTGGAGCACGCAGAGCAGCAGGAAGCCCGCAAGCCACCCATCGGAGCGCCGCCCTTCGCGGAGCCCGCGTTGCGCAAGCAGGCCGGCATACACGAGGCCATGCACGAAGAAGATGAGCAGCGGGGCGGAATATTGGTTGAAGTCGAACAGCAAGGAAAAGGTTTAGAGGGGTTAAGGAGGTTTAGGAAGGTTGGTGGCAGGGGCGGTGGTTCCCTGAGCATTGCTGCGGGTAAGATACGGCACCCATGAAAAAGGCGCCCCGCGGGAGGACGCCTTTTTGATTTTTACTCCCGAAGCTTCGGGATGAATTTTGACTTTGTGGAACTACACTACCACGTTGATCATCCTGCCTTTCACAAACACCAGCTTCCTGAGCGGCTTTCCTTCCATCCACTTCTGCACGGTTTCGTTGGCAAGCACGAGGGCCTGCACCTGCTCCTCGGTAGCGTCCAGGGCGATGTCGATCTGCGCGCGCGTTTTACCGTTGATGGACACGGGGTACTCCTTGGAGGCTTCCACGAGGTACTCTGCATGGAAGGCCGGGAAGGGCGCGTCGAGGATGGAGCCCTCGTTTCCGATGGCCGACCAGAGCTCGGCGCTCACGTGCGGGGCGTAAGGAGCCAGCAACACGAGCAGCGGGGCGAGGATGTCCTTTTTCGTGCACTTCAGGTCCGACAGCTCGTTGACGGCGATCATGAAGCTCGACACACTTGTGTTGAACGAGAAGCGCTCCGTGTCTTCCTCGATCTTCTTGATGGTCTTGTGTAATACTTTGAGCTCGTCCTTCGTCGGTGCCTCGTTCGTTACCTGCAGGCCGGCCTCATTATAGAACAGGCGCCAGAGCTTTTTGAGGAAGCGGTGCACACCCTCGATGCCCTTCGTGTCCCAGGGCTTCGACATCTCCACGGGACCGAGGAACATCTCGTACATGCGGAAGGTGTCGGCACCGTATTTCTCCACGAGTACGTCGGGGTTCACGGTGTTGAATTTCGACTTCGACATCTTCTCTACTTCAGAGCCGCAGATGTACTTCCCATTCTCCAGTATGAATTCGGCATCGGAAAAATCAGGCTTCCACTTTCTAAAGGCTTCGGTGTCCATTTCCACTCCGTCGACAAAGTTCACATCCACGCGGATCTCGTCGACCTCGTATTGATCTTTCAGTCCGGCGGATACGTATTGGTTGCTGCCGCGAACGCGGTACACAAAGCGCGACGATCCTTGTATCATCCCCTGGTTCAGCAGGCGCTTGAACGGCTCGTCGAACGATATGAGCCCAAGGTCGTACAGCGCCTTCGTCCACATGCGGGAGTAGAGCAGGTGGCCCACCGCGTGCTCGGTGCCGCCTACGTAGAGGTCTACCTGGCGCCAGTAATCCGTAGCTGATTTCGATGCGAACTCGGTGTCGTTGTGCGGGTCCATGTAGCGGAGGAAGTACCAGGAGGAGCCGGCATAGCCGGGCATCGTGTTGGTTTCCAGGTTGCGCTCCGTCCAATCTTTCACCTCAGACAGGGGGCCCTCGCCTTCTTTTCCCGGGCCGTATTGCTCCACGTGCGGGAGCTCGAGCGGCAGCGCGCTTTCGGGCAGCGGGTATGCCACGCCATCCACCCACTTGATCGGGAAGGGCTCGCCCCAGTAGCGCTGCCGGCTGAAGGCGGCGTCGCGGATCTTGAAGTTGGTCTTGCGTGTGCCGATGCCCTGTGCCACGAGCTTGTCGATCACGGCCTCGATGGCTTCCTTCGCCTTCATGCCGTTCACGAAGTCCGAATCGTGCAACACGAGGTCCTTGGAGGTCACCGCGTCTTCGCCGGTGTAGGCGTCGCCGAAAATGTTGGTGATGGGAATGTTGAAGTGCTGCGCGAACTTATGATCGCGCTCGTCGCCGCTCGGCACGGCCATGATGGCGCCGGTGCCGTAACCCGCGAGCACGTATTCGGAGATCCAGATCGGAATTTTCCTGTCGGAGAACGGATGCTGCGCATAAGCGCCCGTAAACACGCCGGAGATCTTTTTTTCCGCCATGCGCTCGCGCTCGGAGCGGCTCTTCACATAGGCCACGTATTCCTCGACGGCGGCACGCTGCTCGTCGGAAACGATCTCCATCACGAGCTCGTGCTCCGGTGCCAGCACCATGAAGTCGACGCCGAAGATCGTGTCGGGTCTTGTTGTATAGACGTCAATGGTCAATGGTGAATGGTCAATGACCTCATCCCCCAACCCCTTTTCCGGGAGAGAAGGGGAGATCAGCTCAAACGTGATCTCGGCGCCCGAGGATTTGCCGATCCAGTTGGATTGCATCTCCTTCATGGCGTCGGAGAAATCAACGGTCTGCAGTCCTTGAAGCAGACGGTCGCCGTACTCGGTGATGCGGAGGTACCATTGGCGCAGGCGCTTCTTGATAACGGGATAGCCGCCGCGCTCACTCACACCATTTACGACCTCGTCGTTGGCCAGCACGGTGCCGAGGGCCTCGCACCAGTTGACCTCGCCGTAGCCGCAATAGGCCACGCGGTATTCCATCAGGATAGCCTGCTGCGTTTTCTCGTCAAAGGACTTCCATTGTTCGGCTGTAAACCGCTCCGGGAAATGGATGCTGTTGTCAGCCTGAGCCTTGCCGAAGGCGGGAATGGGATGCGCAGCGTTGCCGTCCTTTTCAAAGGCGACAATAAGCGTATCGATCTTTTCGGTCTTGTTAGACGCGCGGTTGTACCAGCTGTTAAATAGCTGCAGGAAGATCCACTGCGTCCACTTGTAGTAGCGCGGCTCGGAGGTGTTGACCTGGCGGCTCCAGTCGAAGGAGAAGCCGATCTTATCGAGCTGGCCCCGGAAGGTGCCGATGTTCTTCGCGGTGCTCACGGCGGGGTGTACGCCGTGCTCGAGGGCATATTGCTCGGCGGGAAGGCCGAAGGCGTCGTAGCCCATCGGGTGCAGCACGTTGAAGCCCTTGAGGCGCTTGTAGCGCGCGAAGATGTCGGAGGCGATGTAGCCGAGGGGGTGGCCCACATGAAGGCCGGCGCCGCTCGGGTAGGGAAACATGTCGAGCACGTAGTACTTCGGCTTCGACGCGTCGTTGGTCACTGTATAGGCGTTGCTGTCGGCCCAGTGTTGCTGCCATTTCTGTTCGATCGCTCGGAAATTGTATTCCATTTCTGATTCCTGTACCGGAGCTGCGGGCACGGGATCTTCGTGCGCCTTCGGGTCTCGGTGTCTTTGTGGTTCAAAAAGTGAGCGGAGCGAACCGGGGCAATAAGCCCGGGCCGACCGCCGTTAGAGGGGCAAATTTAGCCCTTTCGCCCGTTTGGTTTTGACAAAGCTTTAAGCGACCGTCCGTCCCCATTGAGCGCAATGGCCTATTTTTGTTCACTTCCAGAAAACCTCTTGCATGGCACAATTCGGCAAAGCCTCTTCGAAGCGCGGCAAACCTTCCTACTTCATGTCGGTCCTGGGCGTTACCATCGTCCTCTTCCTGCTGGGGCTCCTCGGCTGGCTTGGCATCAACTCCAAGAAGCTGATGCAGCACTTCAAGGAGAGCCTGCAGGTGCAGGTGTACCTGAAGCCCAACGTCAACGAGCGCGACCGCACCGCCCTGCAGGATTCGCTCGAGCGCCTCCCGATGGTGAAGAGCGTCGAGTACATCGACAAGGACGCGGCCAAGCGCGAGTGGCTCAAGGCCGGCAACGAGGACTTCACCGGCTTTCTGGAAGAGAACCTGCTGCCGACGAGCATCAACTTCAACCTGAAAGAGCAGTTCGTGGACTCCGCCAACGTGGCCGCCGTGCAGTCGGGGCTGTCGCGGCTGCCGATCGTGGACGAGGTGGTGTATTCGAAGGGCGTCGTGGGCGCCATGCAGCGCAACTTCCAGGTGGTGACGCTCGTGCTCCTCGTCATCGTCATCATCGTGGCCATCCTGGTCATCATCCTCATCGACAATACGATCCGCCTCGCCATGTTCTCGAACCGCTTCCTCATCAAGACGATGCAGATGGTGGGCGCGACGCGCGGCTTTATTGCCCGTCCGCTTAATATACGGGCCGTGCTCAACGGCGCCCTTGCGGCCGTCATTGCCACGGCGGTGCTGTATGGCGCCATCCTCCTGCTGGAGAGCTTTGCGCCCGGCATCTCGGCCCTGTTCGACCGCGAGCTGTTCTTCCTGCTCTTCCTGGGCCTGCTGGCCATCGGCATCTCCATCACCTTCATCTCCACCTACCGCTCGGTGCGGAAATACCTGAAGATGAAGCTGGATGAGCTGTACTAACGGCTCCGGCCCCGGCCCCAGCGCTACGCGCGCAACCTTCGCTTCGCTCGGTTGACCCCGAAGGGGGAACTTAGGTGGAAGCTACTTTCTTAGTTGAACCATTTCCTAAAGCAGTTTTATACGAAAGCTCCGACACAGTCGGGGCTTTCTACGTTAAGTTTTGAATGAGAGCAAATGAATACATGAAGTAGAAGGGATGGCTGGGTGGCTACAAAGGCCCCACTTCATTTGTTCGTATGCTCATTTGCTCATGTATTCAAATTCCCGAACCCAGGAACGCTTCCCTTTATTAAAGAAAGTAACGGCCTAAGTGCCCCCTTGGGGGGACAGGGGGCAGTTACCCCATTAGCACATTAGTCCGTATCTTGCCCCCCTTATGAAGAGCAAACGTTCCCCGCTGACGGAAAAAGAAACGCTTCGCCTGAGCGACAAGCCCCTGTTCGGGCGCGAAAACCTGCTGTGGATGGCCATCGGCGCGGCCGTGATCATCCTGGGCTTCCTGCTCATGGCCGGCGGCGGCTCCGACGATCCCAACGTATTCAATAAGGACGAGGTATACGGCACGCGCCGCATCACCATCGCGCCCATCGTGATCCTCATCGGCCTCGTGATCGAGATCTATGCGCTGTTCCGCAAGCCCCGCATCGTAGTTGAGAAGACGACCACCAGCACTACCTCCACCACCGTATGACCCTGCTCGAAGCCATCGTGATCGCCGTGGTGGAAGGCCTCACGGAGTTCCTGCCCGTGTCGTCCACCGGACACATGATCATCGCCTCCTCCTTCCTCGGCATCGAGGAAGGCGCCTTTACGAAACTGTTCGAGGTGGCCATCCAGCTCGGCGCCATCTTCGCGGTGGTGCTCGTATATTGGCGCAAGTTCTTCCAGTTCACCAAATGGGAGTTCTATGCGAAGCTGGCCGTGGGCGTGATTCCTGCGCTCCTCTTCGGCTTCCTCTTCAACGACGCCATCGACGCCATGCTGAGCAGCCAGCTGATCGTGGCGGCGAGCCTCCTGCTGGGTGGCATCGTGCTCCTCTTCATCGACAGGCTGTTCCCGCAACCGTCGCAGCCGCCCTCAGACATCCTGGCCACGGAGACCACCCAACGCGAGGTCATCGAGGCCGACGACCGGCTTACCTACCCGAAGGCCTTTATCATCGGGCTCTGGCAGGTGCTGGCCATGATCCCCGGCGTCAGCCGCAGCGCCGCCTCCATCATCGGGGGTATGCAGCAGCGCCTCACCCGCAACTTCGCCGCCGAGTTCTCCTTCTTCCTGGCCGTGCCCACCATGGCCGCCGCCACGCTTTATTCGGTGTTCCTCAAGAAGTGGGACGTGAACGGCACGGAGCAAAAAGGCTACGAGCTCATCATGGCTACGTCGGAGAACATGAAGGCGTTTCTCGTTGGCAACGTCGTGGCCTTTGTAGTGGCACTTATTGCCATCAAGTTCTTCATCTCGGTGCTGAAACGTTATGGCTTCCGCATCTTCGGTATCTACCGCATCGTGCTCGGCGCGATCCTGCTGGTCCTGATCGCGATGGGCAAGCTGTAGGTTTCCCGCGCCGCCGGCCGTAGCCTATGGCGCGGAGGCCGGCAAAGGTGCAACGAACGCGAAAACATATCAGGCCGCTCCCACCGGGGCGGCTTTCTTCTTTGATATACTTAAAACCCCATGGCTGAAGCCATAGGCTGGTGCATTTCGAATACCCACGGCTGAAGCCGTGGACTGGTGAAAATCGAAAACCCATGGCTGAAGCCATGGGCTGGTAAGGAACAACCGTCCTGCATTACCCCATCATCCCATTCCCCCATTCTCCCATTACCCCATTAGCACATTAACCCATTATCCCATTAGCACATTAACCCATTACCTTTAGCCCTCAAATACCGCAGCATGCACACCGCCACCGAAGCCGCATCTGTCCTGGAGCCGGTTGTCCAAAAGACCGCCCCGAAAAAGGTGATCAACGCCTGGGCCATGTACGACTGGGCCAACAGCGCCTACAACCTGGTGATCACCTCTACCATCTTCCCGGCGTACTACGAGGCCATCACCTCCAGGCGCGACGACGCGGGCAACGTGATCCGCGACCAGGTGACCTTCCTCGGGCGCACCTTCGTCAACACTTCGCTCTATACCTATGCGCTGGCCATTGCCTTTCTCATCGTGGCCCTCATCTCGCCGCTGCTCTCCTCCATTGCCGACACCCGGGGCAACAAGAAAACGTTCATGGCCTTCTTCCTGACGATGGGCTCGCTGGCCTGTGCGGGCCTGTTCTTCTTCACGCCCAACTACCCCCACTTCCTCTTCCTCGGCATCGTGTGCATGGTGATCGCCTGCATCGGCTACTGGGCCTCGCTCGTGTTTTACAATTCCTACCTGCCCGAGATCGCCGCGCCCGAAGACCGCGACCGCATCTCGGCCCGCGGCTTCTCGTACGGCTATGTCGGGTCCGTATTATTACAGATCGTCTGCTTCATCTTTGTTTTCTTTCCCGGCATCCTTGGCGGCGGACAAAAGGGCAACTATATCGAGTTCCAGGCTTCCTTCCTGGCCGTGGCACTCTGGTGGTTCGGGTTCGCCCAGCTGCCGCTGCGCCGCCTGCCTCGCCCCGTGGTGTCGGACAGGCCTCGTGGGGCCCTGCTCTCCGGCTACCAGGAGCTGCGAAAGGTATTCGGCCAGCTGACGCACATCCCCGTGCTGAAGCGCTTCCTGACCTCCTTCTTCTTTTACAACATGGGTGTGCAGACCGTGATGCTGGCGGCTACCCTGTATGGCAAGAGCGAGCTGCGGATCCCGACCACCAACCTGATCATCGCCATCGTGATGATCCAGCTCATCGCCGTGCCGGGCGCCCTGCTGATCTCGCGCCTCTCGGGCAGGATCGGCAACATCAGGGCGCTGATGGTCTGCGTCGTTTTCTGGATCGGCTGCTGCATTGCCGGATGGGCGCTGCCGGTTGGCGGCATCTATGAGTTCTACGGGCTCGCCGCCGCCGTCGGCTTCGTCATGGGCGGCATCCAGAGCCTGAGCCGCAGCACCTATTCGAAGCTGATGCCCGTAACCCGCGACACCACATCCTTCTTCTCCTTCTACGATGTCACCGAAAAGATCGCCATCGTCATCGGGATGTTCTCCTTTGGCTTTATCATCGAGCTCACCGGCTCGCAGCGCGCCTCCGTGCTCTCGCTCGTGGGCTTCTTCGCCGCCGGGCTCGTGGGGCTTTTCTTTACGTTGAAGAAACAGCGTGCGGAAGTCAAAATTCAAAACTAAAAAGTCAAAAAGGGGCTTCCAACCATCCTGAACCCGACTGAACCTTCCTGAACCACGGAACCTTCCAAAACCTCCCGAGGCTTCGGGACAAAACCTTCCAAAACCTTCAGAACCCGATGAACCTTTACTCAATAGAAACCGGAAACTTCAAGCTCGACGGAGGCGCCATGTTCGGCGTGGTGCCCAAAACGATGTGGCAGAAGATCAACCCGCCCGACGAGAACAACCTCTGTACCTGGGCGATGCGCTGCCTCCTGATCGAGCACGAGGGCCGACTGGTGCTGGTCGACAACGGCATCGGCAACAAGCAGGACCCCAAGTTCTTCGGCCATTACTACCTCCATGGCGACGACACGCTCGACAAGAGCCTCGCCGCACACGGCTTTCACCGCTCCGACATCACCGACGTATTGCTCACGCACCTGCACTTCGACCACTGCGGCGGCTCCATCGAGCGGCAGGGCGACAAACTGGTGCCGGCCTTTGCGAACGCCACCTACTGGAGCAATGAAAAGCACTGGCAATGGGCCGTGCAGCCCAACGACCGCGAGAAGGCCTCCTTCCTGAAAGAGAACATCCTCCCGATCCAGGAGAGCGGGCAGCTGCGCTTCGTCAACGCGCCGGAGGCACCGGCCGACGGACGCCTGGCTACGGTGCCGCTCCTCGAAGGCGTGTCGCTGCGGTTCGTGAACGGGCACACCGAGAAGATGATGCTCCCACAGATCGAGTACAAGGGCCGCACGATCGTGTTCATGGCCGACCTCCTGCCCTCGGCGGGGCATATCCCGATCGCCTACGTAATGGCCTACGACACGCGCCCCCTCACCTCGCTGCAGGAAAAGAAAAGCTTTCTCCAGGAAGCCGCCGCCGGCAACTACATCCTCTTCTTCGAGCACGACCACCAGCGCCAGTGCTGCGAATTGGTGGAAACCGAGAAAGGCATCCGCATGGGGAGGGAACTGAGGATCTCAGATCTTTGATCGCGGATCTGGAATCTATTTCAGGAGTTACTTTTTAGTCGCTCGGTGACATGCTGCAAGGCGGGAACGAACAGTTGAACAGGGAATAAGGAACAGGGAACACGGAAGGCTGTAAAAGGTAAAAAAGTGTTTTCTTACCGCTAAGAAAAGAAGGAGCTAAGGATTTCGCTGGGCAGAGATGTTTATTGGTCAGTTGGTAAGGGGCGCACCTGTGCGGCATATGTTATCGTACCGAAAGATCTTACTTGGGGGGACGCTTGCGGACGCAGCAACTGAAGCACCAGCAACAATTATCCGCGCTCATCGTATTAGATCCGTAGCATCTGCGTTCCTTCTCTCTTAACTGACCATTCAGCAACCTATGCCCACAAAAAAGGAGGGAACGCCTCGTCCCTCCCTTCATCATTCGATATTCCTTCTTCCTCTGTTGCTTTCTCCCGTCAACGCAAGCTTTTAAGCGAGGAGAGCGGGTAGCGCAGGTTGTTATAGCCCATCATGTCCACCTTGATGGTGCCGACCTTCAGCGGGCTCTCCACGCGCAGCGGGATGCGGTTCTCGTCGTCGCTCACCCACACGGTCATCTTCTCGCCGCCTTCGAACACGGTACCCTTGATGAGCAGCGGCTTGAACTTCACCGCGCGGAACTTCCCGTAGCGCGTTTTGATGTTCTCCTTGCCGAGGTAGCGGATGTACATATTGTACACCTCGTTCTCCAGGAACATATTGAAGTTGATCTTGTCGCCGGTCTTGTACTTGTTGAAGTCGATGTTGCGGGCATAGTAGAGCGCACTCACCACGTCCTGCACGCAGCCCGGCACCTTGTATACGCCCTCGTTGGTGATGGCAGTACCGGCGTTGCGGTTGAAGGTCACCGTCTCGAACTTGCGGTACGAGTCTTCCTGGATGTTGCGTACGAATTTATACGGCTGCAGGGTGCCCGTGTCCATAAAGGTCTCGAAGCGGTCGTTCACTTTCGACACCCACTCGAGCGAGGAGGTCGTTTTACCCACGCCGGTGATGTGGTACACCGGCCGGTTGTTGAGCCGCTCCTGGTTCACCGAGAAGGTGGCGTTGGCCGCGTTCACGTAGATGCCGATGATGGAATAGTAGACGTTGTAGGTGAGCACCTCGCCGTTCTGGAAAGTGGTGTTGCGGATGCCGCAGAAGTCTTCCTGCGTGGTGCTGGACGCCACTTCCTGCGGCAGCTCCTGCTCCTCGCGGGAAGCATGAAGTCCGCCGAACAGCAGCGTGCAGAGTGCCAGGATCAAGTAGGGTTTAACGTTCCTCATATCGTTGCTTGAATATTTTAATGCCCAGGATCAGGAGGCTTCCCGCCAGGGCCGGCACCACTAGGTTGATGAACCAGATGGAGACCGAGCTGAGCAGGATGCCGAGACTGTTGGCGCTGAACAGGCCGATCAGCTGCAGGCTGACCTGCCCGCGGATCCCCACCTCCAGCAATACTACACTGGGGATGATGGCCAGCGCCAGGAAAACGGCTCCCATGACCACGGCGGCTACCGGTAAGGATACAACAACTCCGAACAAATGAAAAGCCAAAACATATTGTATCACAAAGACGGCATACCGCGCACCGGATAGAAGCAAAAGCCGGCCCAAGCGTTGCATGCCAAACTCCTGTAGTGCTTCTACGAGGTAGATCCAGGAAGCCCTGTTCGTGATACGTTCGAGCCACCGCTCAAAGACAGAAACAGAGCAATAAAAAATTGTTAAAGCGAGGGTGATCGCCAGCAGGCCGAAGAAGCCGAACTGCCAGGCCAGCGGGTGCACGAGGCCCGAGGAGATGAGGCGCCCCTTCAGGATGAGTACCGAGGCCGTGCCCACCCAGAGCGTGATGAGCAGCTGTGCCAGCGAGCCTACGAGCGTGAGGGCGATGATGCGGAGGCGCTTTCCTTCGGGGAGGTAGAGCATCCGGCCGAGGTATTCGCCGATGCGGTTGGGCATCGTTACCGAAAAGGAAACGCCGGAAAGCACGGCCCGCAGGGCATGCCAGAAGCCGATGGGCTGCACCGGAGCCACCAGCAGGCGCCACTTGGCGGCCTCGAGTCCCCAGTTGACGCCCATGAGCAAGATGATGGCCCCGAGGTAGAGCGCCTGCCCCGAGGTAAACGCCGCGCTGATCTCCTTCCAGGACGCGGCGAGGTGCGGCTGCCGGAGCACCTGCCCGCGGATGGAGTAGACGAGCCAGGCGAAGAGCAGCGGGCCCAGCAAGTAATTGCTAAATTTTTTACTAATTTTACCCCACTGCATCGCCCTAAAAATAAGCGCCTCCTTGGAAAAACCACTGAAAATCATACTCGGCATCGACCCAGGCACCGTCGTGATGGGCTATAGCGTGATCGCCGTCCAGAAAGGCGTCATCGGCGTGCGGGCCATCGACGTACTGAAGCTCCCGGTCAAAGAAGACAACTACGTGCGCCTGCAGCTCATTCACGAAAAGGTGACCGAGCTCGTGCAGCTGCATAAGCCCCACAGCTTCGCCATCGAGGCGCCCTTCTTCGGCAAGAACGTGCAGTCGATGCTCAAGCTCGGGAGGGCACAGGGCGTGGCCATCGCGGCCGCCATGGCCGGCGGCATCCCCGTTACCGAGTACTCGCCGAAGCGCATCAAGCAATCCATCACCGGCAACGGCAATGCCGACAAGGAGCAGGTATGGCAGATGCTGCACCAGCTTGTGAAATTTACCGAATCGCCCAAATATTTCGATGCCACCGACGCCCTCGCCGTGGCCATCACCCACTACTTCTCCGAAGGGCTTCCCGTGGCCGCCGGCGCCCGCAGCCGCGCCCGCAACCCGCGCAAGCCCGCCGCCGCCTGGGATAAGTTCATCAACGATAATCCGGGAAGGGTGGGTTAATATGCTAATGGGGTAATGGGGTGATAGGATTATGTGCTGATGGAGTGGCCTCGACAGGCTCAGCCTGACAAGTGGCTCCTGACACCCCGGGCTTGTCGATGAAGGGTAATGTGCTGATAAAAAAACGACGTATCATGAAATTCCCGATCCTCCTGTGCACTCTCGGGTTAATGGCCTGCGGCAATGGTGCGGAGCGTTACCACCCGGAGCTCCGGGACCGCGATGGCTTCGGGTACCGGCATGCGCTGGCTGGCGCCACCCGCGAGGGAAGCATCCGCCATGACTACAAAGGTTGCTTTGCCAGTGATCAGGAACGTATCGATCTGTTCCGCAGCGATACGGCTCGCTACGCCGTGCTGCACACCCGTAGCCGCCAGGATACCGTTTGGCTCCAACCAGCGCAGGGCGCTGCCCTCGACACCTTCGTGCTCCGCCTCGAGCGCCGCGTCTTCGAGCCCTTGCTCTGTACTACCAACCACGACTATTCGGTGCGCTACCGCGGCCGCTCCTTCGAAAAGCACGACGGCGGTTGCCAGTGGAACGGGTTCCAGGAACTCGAGGAAGCCCTTTTCGGCAAGGAGCGCGGAGCCACGGTTGCGCGCTGAAGCACCGCGGTAGCGACAACCTTTGTGCGCCCGATCGGCAAATAACGCATTTCATCCAACCCTTCGTTGCGTCCGGAAACGGGCAGGGTACCTTTGCGGGCACCGATTATGATCACCGCACACGCTCCTCAGACAGTACTCCACACGCCGCGCCTGCGGCTGCTGCCCCTCAGCTACGCACAGCTCGAGGCTTATATCCGCAACGACGGCGCCCTCGAGCGCGAGCTGGGCCTCGAGCCCCATCCCCGCTCCCTCGACGATGCGCTGGCCGATGCCCTCACGCATACCATCCTGCCCGGCGTAGCCGCCGCTGGCGAAGCGCACCTCTTCTCCACGCTCTGGACCATCGTGCACGCAGCCAGCGCCAGCATGGTAGGCGACCTCTGCTTCAAGGGCGCGCCCGATGCCGCCGGCACCGTGGAGATCGGCTACGGCACCTATGCGGCGCACCAGGGAAAAGGCTATATGACGGAGGCCGTCGCTGCCATCACGCAATGGGCGCTGCGCCAACCAGGAGTAACATCTGTAACGGCGGAGACCGAAAAAGCCAACAGCGCCTCGCACCGCACGCTGGAGAAGAACGGGTTCCAGGTGGTGGGCGAAGACGGCGACATGCTCTGGTGGCGCTGCTCCGCAACCGTATAAATACAGAAAGGGATGCCGGTGCATCCCTTTTTATTTGCCTGGCGCTGTGGCGACGCCTAAAGGTGCGCGAGGATCTTTTCCTGCGCGGCCTTTAGCCCCTCCGGCGATACCTGCAGTTTCGGCTGTGTGAAGTTGATGTCGTTGGCGCTGCGGATGGGCACGAGATGCAGGTGTGCGTGCGGCACCTCGATGCCGATCACCGACATACCGACGCGCTGCCCATAGGCCCTCTCAATCGCACGGGCGATGGGTTGCGCGAACACCAGCATTTCCGACAGCTCCTGCTCCGGCAGCTCGTAAAGCTTGTCTACCTCCAGCTTCGGGATTACCAGCACATGCCCTTCGCGGAGCGGAAAGATGTCGAGGAAGGCAAAGAAGCGCTCGTTCTCGGCGATCTTATAGGAAGGAATTTCGCCGGAGATGATTTTGGTGAAGATGCTCATGGCTTATGATTAAGGCTGGGTAAGTAAAAAAGAGTTTCTTACCGCTAAGAAAAGAAGAAAAGAAGGTATTCGCTAAGGTTTCTTTCGCAGGCGTCAACACCGCCAACAGCCTCTTCTTTAAAGAGCCAAAAGCAATGGTAAGGATTCGTTACGAGATGCGCCGCAGTACAAATGAAAAAGCCGCGCTTCAGCGCGGCCTTAATCTTAGCGAAATCCTTAGCCCCTTCTTTACTTAGCGGTTAGAATCGCTTCTTTAACTTCTATGCCTTAAACCGTGATTTCTTCCACCCGGAACTTGAGCGTACCGGCGGGTGCGGTCACCTCGGCCACTTCGCCTACGGCCTTGCCGAGCAGGCCCTTGCCGATGGGTGAGGTGGCGGAGATCTTGCCGCTTTTGAGGTCGGCCTCTTTCTCGGACACGATTTGGTAGGTCACCTGCTTGTTATTGTTCAGGTTGGTCACTTTTACTTTTGTAAGGATCGACACCTTCGACGTATCGATGCTCGTCTGGTCCACGATCCGCGCCGTGGCGATCTGTCCTTCGAGTTGGGCGATCTTGGCCTCCAGCAGGCCCTGGGCTTCCTTGGCGGCGTCGTACTCGGCATTCTCGCGGAGGTCGCCTTTCTCGCGGGCCTCGGCGATGGCCTTCGAGGCGGCGGGGCGCTCTACGCCTTTCATGTGCTGCAGTTCCGCCTTCATTTGCTCGAGGGTCTCCTTGGTCACATATTGAATTCCACTCATGGTCGTTCGGTTAATCGAATTGAAAAAAAGAGCAACGCCCCGGTTGCTCACCGAAGCGTTGCTTGTGTCGACAAATATACTCTTTTTCCGATTTCGGGCGAATGGGATGGATTCATGAAGCGTGAATCGTCAGTCGTGAAAAGGGCGGTATTGCCCGGAAGGCGATTCTTTTCGTGAAGCATGAATCGTGCGCAGGGCGGTGCAGCCCGGGGCCAGGCGCATTACCAGGCAACACTGCTCCATTGACGATTCACGATTGACGCTTCACGACTCCCGCCGCCTCCAGCTTCTCCAGCAGCACCTCCGACATCCGCCGGTAGCCCTCGTACGAATAGCCCGCGATGTGGGGCGTGATGATCACGTCGGGATGGGCGCAGAGCCATTCGAGTTGTTGCCGCTCGCCATCGCTGTGCTGCGCGATCCGCTCGTTCTCCAGCACGTCGAGGGCGGCGCCGCGCAGGAGGCCGCGCTCCAGGGCGCGGATGAGCGCCGCCGTATCCGTGACCTTGCCGCGGCAGGTAGAGAGGAAGAAGGGTTGTCGCTGCAGGCTCTCGAAGAAGCGATCGTTGGCCAGTTGCTTCGTTTCGGGCGTGAGGGGCAGGTGCAGGCTGAGCACCTCGGCCTCGGCCTGTATCTGCTCCAGCGTAGCCTCGTGGATATAGCCGTCGGTAAAGCCGTCCTTGTACTTGTCGCAGGCCAGCACTTGTACGTCGAAGGGCGCCAGCAGGCGGGCAAAGGCGCCGCCGGTATGGCCGTAACCGATAATACCCACGGTCTTTCCGGAAAGCTCGGTGCCGCGGTTCTCGTTGCGGCGCCAGAGGCCCTCCCGCACTTCATTGAACGAGCGCGGAATATGATTGAGCAGCCCGAGCAGGAGGCCGAGCGTGTGCTCCGCCACCGCGTTTCGGTTGCCCTCGGGTGTAGAAATACAGGTAATGCCGCGCGCTTCGGCATAAGCCGCATCAATCAACTCCATCCCCGAGCCGAGGCGCCCGATCCAGCGCAGGCGCGGCGCCCGGTCGATGAGGGGCGCGTCGATCCGCAGGCGGGTGGTCACCACGAGGCCTTCCACGGTATCCATCTGCTCCAACAGCTCCTCGTACGTAATGGCGGGCGCATCGATCACGGTATAGCCCCGGGCCTCGAGCGCGGGCACGAGCATCGGGTGGGCGGGCGCGGTCAGGAGGGCGGTCTTCATCGCATACGGAAGGTCAGGGTGGCAAATTCGGCGACGCTCAGCTGCTCGGCGCGCCGGTTGAACAGGTCATCCTGGAGCTCCTCTTCGGAAAACAGCGACTTAACGGCATTGCGGAGTGTTTTGCGCCGCTGGTTGAAAGCGGTCTTTACGAGCACAAACAGCTTCCGCTCGGAAGCAACGTCGAGCGGCGCGGCACGCGGGGTCATGCGCAGTACGCCACTCATCACCTTTGGTGGCGGGTTGAAGGCACCCTGCGGTACGTCGAAGAGGTATTCCACGTCGAAGTAGGTTTGCGTCAGCACCGAGGTCACCCCGTACACCTTGTTGCCGTGGGTGGCCGCGAGGCGCTGGGCTACCTCCTTCTGGAACATGCCGACGGTGCTTTGCACCTGTGCGCGCCATTCGATGATGCGGAACACGATCTCGGTGGAAATATTGTACGGAAAGTTGCCTACCACGGTAAACGGTCCTTCGAAGGGGGGCGCCATGTCGAGGAAGCTCTGGTGAATGAGGCGGCTCTCGATCGCGGGGTAGGTCTTTTTCAGGTACTGCACCTTGTCGTCGTCTACCTCTACCGCCTTGAAGTCGATGTCCCGCAGCTCCAGCAGGTACTTCGTCAGCGCACCGCCGCCGGGCCCCACCTCCAGCAGCTGCCGGGAAGGGTATGCCTCCAGGGAAGCCACGATCCTGCGACAAATACTCTCGTCGGTAAGGAAATGCTGCCCCAGCGACTTCTTCAGCGTATACATGGTACAAAGTACGGTGAAGGATCCCAGATCTCGGATGTGCTGATTTCAGATTTACAGGTTTTCCCCTGTAAGAATCCGATGCAGGGTAGGCCTGTTAGGAGATAAGCGCACCCCGCATCGCCAAAAAAAGAGCCACGACCGCAGGTGCAGCCGTGGCTCCGGAGAACTAGACCAAACCGAGTTTATAGCTTCACGACGCGCTGCGTGGCGAGGATGGTTCCGTTATTGTCGGTAATGCGCAGGATATAGGTACCAGCCGCGCGGCCCTGGAGGGGCACTTCAAGCAGGCGCTCCGTGGCCGAGAGGCCCTGCACCCCGGTCCATACAGGCTGGCCCTGCAGGTTTGCGAGCGCGAGGCGCACGGTGCCGCCCTGCCCCGAGGAGAGCCGCACCTGGAGCACATCGGTGGCGGGGTTGGGGAAAACCCGGAGCTGCAACTGACGCGCTACGTTGATGAGCACTACCTGAGTATAGGTGACCTTGCCGTCGCGGTCCACCTGGCGGATGCGGTAGTAGTTGTTGCCGGCGAACGGGCGGGCATCCACGAAGTGATACGGCGGCTGTGGCACCGACCGGCCCAACGACTCGAACTGCTGCCCGTTGGCGGAGCGCTCGATCTCGAAGTGGCTGTGCTGCGCATCGGTGTACGCTTCCCAGTCGAGGCGCACGGTGCCGTTCGGCTGCAGGCTGCCCGTAAAGCGGAGAAAGCGCACGGGCAGCACGTTGAAGGTCTGCGTCGTCTTCACCACCTTCACGTTGTCGATATAGAATCCATCATCCAGCTCGTAGGCGAAGCCGTCGGCGTCGTTGTCGGAGGTGAACTGGAACCGCATATATACGGCCGGCTGCCCGATGAGGGCTGTCATGTCGAAGAGCTCGCGGCTCCACTGGTCGCGGATGCCGGTGAGCGCCGGCTGCCCGGCGAGCTGGCCGCTGTTCTCCGATACCGTATGGGTGCCGCAATAGGGGGTCCAGGTTGTGCCGTTGGTGGAGAACTGCACCTGCAGCTTGTCGCGGCAGTTCTCGGTGCGGTGCTTCACCCAGAAGGAGAGATAAGCCTTCGCGGCGTCCGACAGGTTGAAGGTATTCTTGTAGGTGATGGTACGGGTGGTGCTGGTCGTATAATTACCCCCCGGCGACTCTGCCAGCGATTTGGTGCCGCCAAAAGCCGTCGTGGTCACGAAGCCCCAGTTGCCCGCCGTGGTGGTCAGGTTGCTGGCCGTTGTCCAGTTGGTCGACAGGTTGCCCTCCATATCTTCCGACAGCAGCGTCACCGGGTTATAGATCTTCTCCACGGTGTCGTACATCGTAAGGCCGTCGGGTGCCGTGATCTTCCAGGCATAGCGGATGCGGATCCCGTTCTGCATCCCTTCGGGGAGCACGTAAGCGATGGAGTCGGTGGCGGTCTGGTAGTAGGTGGTGAACGTATGCGTCTTCGCGGCGCCTGCCGACAAGATGTTTTCGATCGGCACCAGGCTTACCGTGGCAGTGCCGTTGCTGAGGCCGATGTTGCGGACTTCGTAGGCGAACTTCCCGTTGAGGCGGGTGGCTGCGATGTCGCTCTGGTCCTCTATGTTGTAATAGGCGCCGGCTGCATAGGCGAGCTGCAGGTTCTGGAAGGTGTTCTCCTGGCACAGCTGGCGGATCTGGCTGATGGGCGCCCAGAAGGAGCCGCCGCCGGCCTCGCCGGTCATGCCGTAGATCTTGCCCTTCGTTCCGGTGCCGATGTCGCCCATCAGCAACCAGTCCTTGATGCCACCCGCCACCTCGTAGTTGACGGTCTCGGGGGAGTTGCCGGCGAGGTGGCAATTGTAAAAGCCCATGAGCGCCGGTACGGCACTGTAGAAATACTTATCGAGCGTACTCATGGTGTGGAGCGAAGGTCGGCCGAACGGCAGCGAGTAGTAGGGCCCGGTGCAGTGCTGGTCGATGGCGGCCACGAAGCGGCGTCCCTGTACGAAGGCGCGGATCGCCTGGGTTTCCTTCTCCGAGAAGGCGCTCGGTCCGAAGTACGTATCCTGGGAAGTGTTGGTGGTGCCGCAGCTGGTGCTGGCGCCGGCGCAGTTGCCCCAGTCCACGCTGTAGTTGCGGTTCAGGTCCACCCCGATATTGCCGCCCGGAAGCGTACGGCGGTTCTTGCGCCACAGCCCGCCGCCGGTGGTCGGATACGAGGCGCTGGCGCCACTGTAGTTATACGCATAGCCGTCGGGGTTCACGCAGGGGATGATGAAGATCTCGCGGTTGTTGACCAGCTCCTGGACCTTGAAATCCCGGGAATAATTCTCGCATACCCATTCCATGAAAAAGATCATGCTGGTGCCGCCGATGGCTTCGCGGGCATGCTGCAGGGCGGTATACAGCACTTCCGGCTCGCTCTCGTCGAGGGCGACGTTGTCGGAGATCTTGATGCCGTAGATGACGCGGCCCTGCTCCGAGGTACCGATCGTCTGCAATGAGGCAATGGTGGGATAAGCGGCCACGAGCGCCTGCATCTCGGCCACCATCTCGTTGTAGGTGAAATAGCCATAGCCCGAGGTCGCACCCAGACGCAGGCTGCCACCCGTTCCGAACAGCGCCGGCACATTGAAGATGGAACTGGCCTTGCCGCAAGTGTATTGGAAGTTGGCGCGGTTGGCCTCTCCCCCGTCGCCGAGGCGGCGGTTGAGCTCGGTGGTATACTGCACCACGTCGTCGACGACCACGGTGTAGGCGTAGCCGGAAGCGCGCAACACGGCGAGCTCGTCCTGGTCCACCACCACCTCGAGGGCCTCCCCGACCGTCTGGTAGTGATCCAGCTCAAGGTTGTTGAATACGAATGCGCGGGCCGCCGGGTCCTTCACCGGGATGCGCACTTTACTGTACTTGTCCTGGGCAAAAGCAGGACGGAATGAAAAAAGCAGTAACAATACCAGGACGATGCTGGCTCGGGTTCTCCACATGACACTCACAGGATGGTTGGTTTGGATTGGATTGTTCTCGGTCTTACTTGCGGATCTGAAGCCGGTCGGTATAGCGCAGGTCGCCTATCCGTATTTCTACGAGGTAGGTGCCGGCAGTCAGCGTCGTGGGCAGCGCCACCGGGGTGGCACTGTTGCCGCCCGGAAGCCGGAGCACCTGCGCGTGCACGAGCGCGCCACTTGCGGCATAGAGGGTGAGGGTACCGGATGCAGCCTTCGGGATCGCCGCGAGCAGCTGGGTAGCGCCAGCAGCGGGGTTCGGGGCCAGCGTAATCCGGGCCTCGCTGTCGAACTGCAGGCGGCGCACGGTGCTCTGCTGCGCCTGCCCGCCCGGACGGGCGATCCGCAGCCGGTAGTGGTTGACGCCCGGCTCGGGGCGCATGTCGGTGTACGTATACTTACCGAGGCTGCGGGGCGCGGCAACTGCCTGCCGCTGCAGTTCGGTCCAGGTGCGGCCGTCCGTGCTGCGCTGCAGTGTATACACGGAGCCCGGCACCTCGTCGGCCACGTCCCAGCTGATCCGGCCACGGCGCTGCGGAGCCTTCTGCGCATCGAAGCGCAGGAGGTCGCTGGGCAGCGAGTAGGCGTTCACCTGCACGCGGTAGTCTTCCACCTCGCCGTCGGCAAAGAAGCCGGTGGCCTTGGCCGTAGTGAGGTTGTTGGCCGCCGACGTCACGCGGATGCGCATGAACGTGTAGGAATACGGGAGCAGGTTGTTGGAAGGCGAAGCCCAGAAAAGGTCCACTGCCTGCACGGATGCGCTCGAAGGAACCGTTGCCGTAGCGCCCTCGCCGGCTTCAAAGATCCCATTCGAGTTGAAGTCGACCCAGGCGGCCACCGTAGCCGGCGCGCCCGTGTTGTTATACACGTTCACGTTCGTGAGGAAGTTGCTGTTGTTCATCACGATGGTGGGCGTGGGTAGGCCGTCGTCGGCATCGCCGTCGCCAAGCGCCGAGGTGATCTTATCCCACTCGTCGGTGGTGGCGGCGCCGAGGCGCAGGGTCGCCGTTACCTCGTGCACGGCCGGGGCATTCGGGTCGGGATCGTAGCTTGCCGGGGCATCGCCGAAATCGGCCTTGGGCCGGAAGGCTTCCGAAGCATCGCCGATGCTCACCGACGCCGGGAAGGCAGGGTTACCGACGATCGTTCTTACGGCAGCCGTGTTCACGCTCGTGGTGCCGGTATAGGGCGACACGGTCGTACCCACGTTGTAGATCTGCCCGTTGTAATCGATGCCGGTCTGGTTTACGGTGAAGGTCGGGTTATAAGAAGTGAGCCCACCCGTCTGCATGTTGTAGTGGAGCACGTTGGAGCCGTTCTGCGATACGTCGAAGTCGTAGATGACGCCGTTGTTGACGCCGATGTCGCCCCAGTCGTGGATCTGGCCGGTACCCGTCTGGTCGGAGGGGATGCCGTAGGCCTGCACCACGTCGCCGATGACGCCGGTGCTGCTGATGGGGATGCGCCAGACGATCGACTTGCGGCCGGCCACGGAGGTCGTGTTCGGAACATAGCCCTCGATGCCCAGGTACAGCGCACCGTCATAGAAGGAAGCCGCTCCCGACTCGATGCCGATCTGGTAGGTCGGGATGCCCAGCGTGTTGACGTCGGGGATGAAGGTGCTGATGGTGCCCGTGTTGAAGTCGTACTTCATCACCTTCTTATCGGTCGACGGGGACGAGGTAAGGCTGTAGGTGTAATACAGGATCCGGTTCACCGGGTCGTAGCCCATCGAGTTGATGTTGTTGTTGGAGGCGTCGGCGAAGATGAACTTGGCGTTGCCGGTGGCCACATCCACCTGGTACACCATGTTGTTGGCGCTCATGAGCACATAGCCGGGCTGCCCGGTAAAAGGCTTCGCCACCTGGTAATAGTTGGTGGTGAAGGCGGGCGTATTGGTGCAGGCGCTGATGTCGGAAAGAAAAAAGCCGCCGTTCTCCTGGCCCGATGTAGAACCCGAGGTAACGGTACCGGTGTTGGAAACGGTGAGCACAATGCTCGTGATCTCGGCGGTTATCGATACGTTCACCGTGCCGGTGGTCACGTTGTTGGCGAGCACCGTGGTGTTGGCGTCGACCCGTGCGAGGGCGGTGTTGTTGGCGGTAACTGTAAGGATGGAGGTAGAGAGGGTCGAGAGCGCCACGTTCACCGGCAGCAGGCCATTGTAGGCCTGGATGGAGACGCGCTGGCTCCGGTCGATATCGGCGATGGCGAACCTCGTGTTCCGCACCGCATTGGAGAAGGTGATCGTGATCGTACCGTTGCCGAGGAACAACACGTCGGCGCCGGTGCCGTTGGCGCCGAGCTCGCCCGTGTGGGCCGTAGAAATACCGCCATTGTTGGTGCCGGTATAGGTATGATCGATATTGATCTTGCCGGTGCCGAAGGCGAAGTTCTGCGTCTTGGCCATGCCGGCCGTGACATAGGTGGCGTAGCCGCCGCCGGTCTTCAGGAAATCCATGGCATCCCAGTTCAACTGGGCAGAGGTATACCCGGAAGGGCATTGCGCCACGGCGGGCAGGGAAATGACCATTACGGCCAGAAGGCGTAAAAGTCTCGTCATAGGGGTACGGTTTTTTGAAGGATCGGATTGAAGGCTGGGAAATCGAACACAACGCAGAAGCGGTAGCCGGCATACTGGCAACACCACTGGGGCAGGTGTGCCTAGGTAATTGGGGGTAGCTGCTGCTTTGGGTTTGCCCGTGGTCGCGAAAGCCCCACCGGCGTCTGGGTTCAAAAGTAGACCTCCCTCCGACGCGGCACAAGGGTAAAACTTGGCGATTTTGAATCGTAGTTTTACGGAGTGTCTCCTGCGGCTCTTACGAACAGCCTGCTTCCGCGGGTCGTAGAAATCCGGCTGCGAACGGTGCCGGGCGCCCCCCGAGCGGTGCCGCTTGCCCGGCCCCGGTAATTGCCGTGCCGCCCGTCGCCGCGGCCCGCGGCGCCCGCTCATCCGCCGGCCGTAACATAATTTTCCACACCTTTGCGGGTATGCAAAAACCCGTCATCGGCATCACCTGCGGCGATATCAACGGCATCGGCCCCGAGCTCATCGTGAAGACCTTTTCCGACCACCGGCTGCTGGAGCACTGCACGCCGGTGATCTTCGCCAACAACAAGCTGATCAACTTCTATAAGAAAAGCCTTCCCGAAGCGCAGCTCAATTACCAGAGCCTGAAGGAGTTCAGCAAGGTGAACCACAAGCAGATCAACATCTTCAACGTGTGGGAAGACGACGTGGCCATCACCCCCGGCCAGCTGAACGACACCGGCGGCCAGTACGCGGTGCGCTCGCTCGAAGCCGCCACCCAGGCGGTGCTCGAAGGCCACCTCCAGGGCATCGTAACGGCGCCGATCCATAAAAAGAACGTACAGTCCGACACCTTCAGGCATTCCGGCCACACCCCCTATTTCAAGGAGGCGGCCAAAGTGAACGACGTGCTGATGCTGTTGTACAGCGAGCACCTCCGCGTGGCGCTCGTAACGGAGCACGTTCCCGTCAAGGACGTGGCCAGCCACCTGACGAAGGGCCGGATCCTCTCCAAGCTGCAGCTCCTCCAGCAAAGCCTCCGCCGCGACTTTGGCATCGACCGACCCAGGATCGCCGTACTCGGACTCAACCCCCATGCCGGCGACGAGGGCCTCATCGGCTCCGAGGAGGAAAGCATCATCCGCCCGGCCATCAAGGAAGCGAAGCAGCAAAACTACCTCGTGTTCGGCCCGTACAGCGCCGATGCCTTCTTTGCCCGCCAGTCGTACCTGCAATTCGACGCCGTGCTCGCCATGTACCACGACCAGGGCCTCATTCCCTTCAAGACCATCGCCGTCGGCGACGGTGTGAACTTCACCGCCGGCCTGCCCTTCGTGCGCACCTCTCCCGACCACGGCACCGCCTTCGACATTGCCGGCAAAGGCATCGCCGACGCTTCCTCCTTCACCACCGCCGTCTTCGAGTGCGTCGACATCATCAACCGCCGCGCCGGCTACGAGGAGCGCACCCGCAACCCGCTCCGCAAGGTCGTATCGGAAGTGCTGAAGAACGTGGAAGACGAGCGGATCGATGAAACCATTGGGTAATGGGGTAATGGGAGAATGGGGGAATGGGGGAATGGGAGAATGGGGTAATTGAACGAACCAGACCAGTGGATTAGAGAAATAGCTTGCCATAGGAAGCGACGCCATTAACGAAGAATGCCGGGAGTCTCCCGGCATTCTTCGTTCACTGCATTACCCTATTACCCCATTCCCCCATTACCCCATTCATCACTAATCCTTGAAGACCGCATCCGGCACGCCCTTGTTGATCGTATAGGATTTGTAGGTAAGCACCACGCGGCCCTTGCCGTCGCCTTTCGGCGGGTCCTTCTTTGGACCGCTTTTCTCGTAGTCGAAGGTGACGCCCTTGGGCATCTTGAACTCCTTCGCGGAGAACACGAAGGTGACCTTGTCGGGCAGGCCCCAGGCGGTGTAACGGCCGTAGTCGAACAGCATCTCGTAGGAGCCGCCCTCGCGGGCCACCACCGTAGTTTTACGGATCACCGGCTGGGCCGCGTCGATGTAGAGCGTACTCAGTACCACCGGACCGCTTTCGTCAGATGGGAGCAGCTTCACCACGCGGGTGTTGAAGCCGCCGACGGCCGCGGTGCCGGCATCCACCACCGTGTAGTTGTTGCCGGCAAGCAGCGCGGCGAGGTTGATGCGCACCCCTCCTTTCGGCAGCACCGAGATTCCCTGCGGCTTCTGCACCCGGAACTTGTCGGGGCGGCGGTAGAACACCTGCACTTCAGAGCTCGGCGCGTTGATGAACGGCACGTTGATGTCCATCTGTGCGGTGGCCTGGTAGTCGGCCACCTTCTCGAGTCGGGCCTTTACCTGCTGCACCAGGGCATTAGCCTCCTGGGCCTGGACCGAGGCAGAGCAAACGAACAGCGTCACAAAACCAAAACAGCACTTCATAATCATTCGTTTTTAGGATAAAATGTCTTTTTTACGGGCGATGAGCAGCGTGGCGCCTACGAATACCACGATGTGGGCCGCGAGCAGCGCCGCCGAGCGGGCGATCTCGGCCCCGTCGGGCGGCCGCTCGAAAAAGCCCTTCCAGTTGAGCATGTGGTTGGTGAACAGCCAGGGCTTCAGCGCATTGAACATCGGGATGTCCATCGTGGTGAGGATGGTGCACACGATCACCACCGCCATCGTGGCAATGATGGGCCCGATGGAATTCTCGGCAAAGAGTGAAAGAAAGAAGGCCAGGGCCGCTACGGTGCTCATGGCCAGGAAGGCGAAGCCGAAGGCCGATGCATAGCGCCACATCACATCGCCGCTATCGAGGATCACGATCATATCGCTCTTGAGGATGATGAGGTCCCCGGGGCCGAAGAGCAGCAGGGAGCCGAAGAGCGCTGCCACCGCCATGAACACGAGCAGGCCGAGCGTATACAGCAGCGCTGCGATGAACTTACCGAGCAGCACCGTGCTGCGGCTCACGGGCCTCGAGAAGAGGAGGCGCAGGGTGCCCATATTGGCCTCGCCCGCGATGGAGTCGCCGGCTACGAGGGCGATGAGCAGGGGCACGTGCACCAGCAGCGTTTGCAGGATCACGAAGCACACGAAGTAACCGTTGATGATGGTACCGGTAATTCCGAACGACCCTTCGAGCGACTGCAGCGCGAAGCGCAGGTAGGTCTCACCGTCTTTATACAGCGCGAGCTGCAGCAGCAGCACGATAGCCAGGATGGCGCCGAAGGCGATATAGGTGCGCGGCTTGCGCGCGATCTTGAACAGTTCGAGCCTAACGAGCCGCAGGAGCATGGGCAGATTGTGTTATGGACAGGAAATAGTCTTCGAGCGAGTGGCGCGGCTGCAGGGCAAGTACGTCGATACCGAGCGCTACGAGGTCGCGGTTGAGGGCCGGTACTTCGGTGCGCGCGAGGCGCAGGAGGAGGCGGTCGGCGCCGGGTTCCAGGCGGGTTGCCCAGGTGCTCCGGGCAAGCGCCGCACGTGCCGACGCAGGGTCGGCCGCGGTAAGCTCCACCCGCATGTCGTCGGGGTTGAGCAGCTCCTGCACGCGGCCCTCGGCCACCTTGCGCCCGCGGTCGATGATGAGCATGCTGTCGGCCACGAGCTCCATCTCGGCGAGCAGATGACTCGACACGAGGATGGTCTTGCCCTCCTCACGGCTCAGGTGCCGCAGCAGGCGGCGCACGTCGGCGATGCCCTGCGGGTCGAGGCCGTTGGTGGGCTCGTCGAGGATAAGGAGGCGGGGGTTGTGGATGAGGGCGCAGGCAAGGCCGAGGCGCTGTTTCATGCCCTGCGAAAAGGTCTTTGCCTTCGACGTTGCCCGGTCGGCAAGCCCCACCTGCTCCAGCTGCTTCATGATGCGCGCACGGTCGGCACGCACGCCGCTCAGCTCGGACATCAGGCGCACGTTGTCGTAAGCCGTCAGGTATTTATACAGGTCGGGGCGCTCGATCACGGTGCCGACCTGCGCGAGCACCTCGTGCCGGTGGGCGTACAATTCCTTGCCGAACAGCTCGATGCGGCCGGCGGTGGGCTGCACCAGGGTAAGGAGCATGCGGATGGTGGTGGACTTGCCCGCGCCATTCTGGCCGAGGAAGCCGTAAACGCCGCCTTCTTCCACGGTGAAACTGAGATCGTCCACGGCGCGGAGGCCGGGATATTGCTTGGTAAGGTGCGAGACCGAGATCACGGGGGGCATGGTGGACAAAGCTACGCACGGGCCGCGCGCGTCACTCCCAAAACAATGCAAAGAAGGAAAGGTTGAACGGTGGGGCGGCCTTGCCGTTCCCGCGCCTGACGGTCGGCCGCAAGCGGCCTTTGAGGCTGTTTGAGCTAATAGGCTTTCCCGAAAGCTCTGAGATGGTCGGCCGCAAGCGGCCTCTGCGCGCAACGGCGCAACGGCGCGACGGCGCGACGAAGAAATGCAAAATGAAATTCTTACAGATTACCGCTGCGCTGCGCCGCCCCTCGCCGCGCCGCCGCGTAAAACAGGCCGCTTGCGGCCTTGCCAGCCCATCAGCTAACTCAAACAGCCTCTTAGCACCCGATGGCGCGACAGAGGGACGGCGCAACGGCGCGACGGAGGGAATTGATGGGTCTCCTTGCTGCCCGTCGTTCCATTGTGTCGTTGTGACGTCGTGAAAAGGGGCGGCAGCCCCGTATGCCGTGCTTGTACGGCCAGCTAAGTAGCCTGACACATAACTCAAACAGCGTTTCAGATCCAGCCTTCGCGGATGGCCCGGACGATCAGCTGCGAGCTGTTGCTGACGCCGGCTTTGCGAAGCATGTTCTTGCGGTGGGTGTGCACGGTGCCCTCACGCAGCTTGAGCGCCTCCGCGATCTGCTGGCTGTTGCGTCCTTCCATCAGGAAGGCGAGCACCTCCTTCTCGCGGCGCGTGAGCAGGTCGCCGGGAAGCGGGTAAATGCGCTCCGCCTCCACATTGATGTGCGAAGGCGCCCCGTTGAGGCCGATAAAGGAGAGCACCGGCACGCCGTGCTCCTTGATGTCGGTGATATTGGTATGCACGCCGAAGATGCGCAGCAGGTTGCCTTCGCCGTCGTGATGAAGGGCGGCCGCCTGCTGCAGGATGCGGATATAGCTGCCGTCCTGCCGGCGCACGCGAAAGTCGAAGCGGACCTTGTAATGCGGCAGCTGGCCCGGACCGAGCTCCGCCAAAAAGCTGCGGGTGCGGTGCGTGAAGTTCAGGAAATAGGGCTGATCGTCGGGATGAATGGCCGACAGCAGGAACGCTGCGTCTACCTGTGCCGCGGGATAGCCCAGCACCGTCTCCACGTCGGGGCTCAGGTACTCGAAGGAGCCGTCGGCAAGGTGAAACACATAATGGTATTCGTCGCCGAGTGCAAAGAAGCCGGGCATCGTCCGGTGCAGGTCCAGCTCGAAGCGGAGGCCTGTTGCGGAAGGCTGGCCGGAGAATTCTTTCCAGATACGGGTCGCTTCCTGAAACAGGGAGGAGGTCATAGGTGGTTCGTCTTGGTCTATGCCACTAATATAGTATTGTTACGGTTGCTCCCGTAAAAATACGGCTTTCTACTTAGGGCCTAAGCACACGGTATTCAACCTCTTTGGTCACGGTCCGGCGCTTCCCGTCCTGGTCAGTAAACCCGATCCCGACAGGAATGGAATAGCTGCCGGCGGTGGAGCCAACCCGGATGGAATCTACCGCCTGCCCGTCCGGACCGATTGCCACTAACCGCCCGTTGATTCGAATGCCCGCGACTGCCTTCCGCGCGAAGCTTCCGACACCGGCGTTGATGATAAGCTGCTCTTCGGGATGCAACGCATTGGAATTCTGCCCGACGATTGCGGAAAACACATCGTAATCCTCATCATAAAACGATACTTGTTCATTCAGGAGCTCCATTACACGAACTTGCTGACTCAACACGTTCAGGCGTAACCGCGCCAGCAGCGAATTGGAAAGCCCCTCTGCCGAAACAATCTCATTGGCAGCCGGCTCACGCGAAAACCTGCCGTATACGAAATCCAATTCTCCAAGCTCCGTGCCCAAACAAGCATTGACACCGTAGATACTGTCCTGCAGTCATTCTAAGTGCGCTGAAGCAATCGGAAGCGATGGCCGTGCAGCTTCCGGCACACGTTCCCAAGTGTCGATGCTATCCAGCATTCCGCGGCAATGCCCATGTGCCGGCTTCATCATCGGCAGGTGCAAGTCCGCTTTATACCGACTTGCCGATTCGCTCCGTTTCTCCTCCATTGACTTGATGACCAAGGAAGATTGGTTCTGCAACAGCCGGCCGGCAAGTTGCATGCTTGAAGAATGCCCGGTTTCAGGTTTGGGCTTACCTACGCAGGAGAGTAGCCAAATCAGGCTTAAAGCAGGTAGAAAAGTAAGGACACGCATCGGCCGGTTTCTTCCACCAACGCACAAACGAACTTTTTCTTATCAGCCGGTTAGAGAAAAAGGCCGCCTCCCGGCGACCAGCTTCAGACGTTAAACGCTAAACGCTTCTATTTCCCGATATACCCCTGCAGCGCCCGCACATACTTCTCGAACGCGTCGATGCCCGTCTGCGTTACGCGGCACAGCGTCTGCGGGTAGTTGTCCTTGAACTGCTTCTGCACCTCGATGTACCCCGCTTCCTTCAGCTTCTGCACCTGCACGGAGAGGTTACCGGCGGTGGCGCCGGTCTTCTCCTTCAGGAAGGTGAACTCGGCCTCCTTCACCGCAATGAGGAGCGACATCACCGCCAGGCGGAGCTGCGAATGGAGTATGGGATCCAGGTCCTTAAACATGCGCCGCTTTTATACCGGCCCGGTGGCGCTGCCACAGGATGAGGCCGGGGATGAGCCAGTTGCAGACACCTGCAATGCCGTTGAGGAACATATCCCACTCGGTGGTGACGTAGCAGGAGACCACGAAGCAGGCATAGCATACGACCGCGCCCAGCTTCATGGGCCGGAAGCGCTGCGCGATGCCGGTTACGAGTGTCGGGATGCCGTAGAGCAACAGCAGGAGGCTGCCGTGGCTGGGGATGGGCACGCTGCGCAGCCGGTCGTTGTCGAATACACGAATGCCGCGCCCGGCAAGCTCGCGCGTCACCGGTTCGGTTACCGTGTTGAAATAGAAAACGAGTGCGAAGATGCTGAGGCCGTACACGAGCCATACGGCGTTCATCGCTTCCTGGGTGTGCGTGAGCACGCGCCGCTGCTTCCGCTCGCGGATCGAGATGAACACCTGGGGCAGCAGGGCCAGCAGCGTGAGCACCCACACGTCGAAGCCGATGTAGAAACGCCAGTGCATCTCGGCAAAGGTCACAAAGCCGCAGAGCGCGATCACCGAACCCCAGAGCATGGCGCTGACACCCGTTTCGTGGATGCTCTTCTTCGCCTTGCCGATCATCTCGGTGATGAGCCGCAGGCTCTCCTGCTCGTTCATAGGTTGCTCGTTCATCGCGTATCGTTTTTGGTGCGGCCCAGCAGGTAGCCGGGAATGAGGTAGCTGGTGGCGATGGCCGCGGCGCCGATCAGGATCTGGTAGTCGTAGGGCGCCCAGGCGCAGCCGATCGCAAGGGCCCAGTTGATGATCCCGCCGATCACCATCGGGCGGAAGGCGAGCAGCTTGCCGGAGATGAAGGTGCCGAGGCCGTAGAAGAGAATGAAGAACGGGAAAGCCCCGTACCAGCCCGTTTCCGAGCGTGAGATGATGACGCTCAGCACGAAGAAGGAGCAGCCGATGCCCAACCACAGCACCGACATCGCATCGCCCACGTAGGTGCGCGGGCCCCGCTGCCGGTGTCGCTTCGAGTACCAGATGGTGACGAGCACCGCGGGGAGGGTGGCGAGCCACACCATGTAGTGATGCCGGTAGTGCAGCACTGCCTTCAGGAAGAACTGGAGCAGCATGGCGATGAAGGCCACCCAGCCCCAGAGGAGGAAGTAGAAGCGGTTCTCCCGGAGGCTGAACCGCGTTTTGTCGATCATGGTGCGTATCAGCGCGAGGCTGTCCTGCGGGGAGAAGGGCTCGTTCATGGGTACTTATTTGCTGGCCAGCTTCAGGTAGTACTCCGTATTTCCACGGCCCCAGCGCGGTGCGAGGGCATCGGCCGGCTTCGCGCTGTCGAACTTCTGCAAAGCGAGCTCAAACAGCGCTTTCGCCTCGGCCTTGCTGCCTCCGAACTGCTCCGGCGTATAGTACTTGTCCTGGCCGGCAAGGTAATACACGCGCGGGTTTTCGGGATCCAGTTTCTTGGCGCTCTCGAGCGCCTCGGTGGCGGCCTTACCCTCGGTCATATACCGGCTCATGGGGTCGGCCATCATGCGCAGGGTCGCCACCATCTTCTTTACCACGAAGAGCTCGGAGTTGGCGGTGGTCAGGGATTCGGCCTTCGCAAGCAGGGCCTCGGCCTTATCGGCAACAGGATCGAGCGTGGCCGCCATGCCGCCCATCTTTCCGGCGGTAAGCATGTAGCCTGCGTTGACCTTGGCGAGCGCTGCGTAGTAATACGGGAGCCACTGCGTCTTCTCGGCCTCGGCGATGCGCTCGAAGCTATTGGACAGGTCGTTGAGGGCCTGCACGTCGCGCGTGGTATCGAGGGCCTGTACGCGGGCCGCCATGGCGGCGGTATACTTGTCGGACTGGGCGGAGGCGTCGCCGAAGGTAGCAGCGGCCAGTACTATGAGAAGGAGCTTTTTCATATTGAGAACAGGTTTAGAGGGTTTAGAAGGTTTAGAAGGTTCAGGAGTTGGTTAGCCCTTGGTACCGGCGTCGCGCTGGCGCTGGAGCTTCTCGTATTCTGCCTCGGCGGGGTCTTTGCCGGCGGGGCTGCCGTAGGCGCCGAAGTACTGGAAGGCGAGGCCGATGCCCCAGCCCAGCGTGGGCCATACGGGCCAGGGAATGCCGCTGTAGTTGTTGCGGCTCGTGAGGGCCCAGAGGATCCACAGGAACGCGTTCACGATCAGGTACGTAAGCGCGGAGTAGCGAAAGGAGGCGCGGCGGCGGGCTACCTGCCAGAGGTGCGGGTCTTTGCCTTCGGGAGTGGGGTAGTACGACATGATGTTTATTGGTTTAGTTGTTTAGTTGTTTAGTTGTTTATCGGTCTACTGGTCTATTCGTCTATTGGTAAGGGGTCGTTTCTGTGCAGCGGTTCTTCTGGTGGTAGGCGGTCTGTTCGGGAAGAGGGACGCATCATGATGCGTCCTTACGATCTTCAAAAAAAGGCTGCTTCTATCGTTCAGGGGTTTCATCAGTCTCTTTTTAGCACATCAGCACATTACCCCATTAGCACATTACAGGTTTGAGTTAATCACGTCCTCGCTCCGGTCGACGCCGAAGGAGATGAAGGCGCCGAGGAACACGAACATATTGGTAGGCGGCGTGATGGCCTGCTTGCGGCGCCCGTTGCTGGCGTAGCGGTACCCGTAGACCTGCTGGTTGCCGAGCACGTTCGACACGGAGAACACCAGCACCGTGAAGCGGCTTGCGCCCTTTTTCGAGAACAGCTTCGGCAGGTAGTTGACGCTTACCGAAGCACTGTGAAAGTCGATGGTGCGGCCGGCATCGGTCAGCTTGAACTTGTCCTGGTTAGAGTCGTAGCCGATGTTATAGTACGGGCGTCCCGAGGCGTAGGTATACGAGGCGTTGAAGCCGGTCTTGATCGAAGGTACAAAGCGCTTCACCACCAGCGACGCCGTATGCTTCGCGGCAAAGGAAGGCTCGATGGCCGTGGGGAAGTTCAGGTAGTCGCGCTTCGTGTCTAGGTAGGAATACGACACCCAGTAATCGAGGTTCTTGACCGTCTTCTTGTCGCGCCAGAACAGCTCGAAGCCGCGGGCGTCGCCATACCCGGTAGAGCCCGTGGCCACTTCGCGGCCACCCGTGATGCCGGTCTTGAGCAGGCTTTGGTATTTCTTGTAGAACAGCTCCACGCGCAACGTTTGCTGGTTGGCGATGCGCTGGTACTGCGCGATGTAATGCGTCGCCTTCGCGTAGTCGAGCGTCACGGGTGCCGGCAGGTAGCGGCGCTCCGGCGTCTGGTAAAACTCACCGTAGGCGAGCGATGCCTGGCCGCCCGCACCGAGCTTGTGGGCCAGCGACAGCCGCGGGGCCAGGTTGGCCTTGCCCAGCAGGACCGAGTATTCCGCGCGCAGCCCTACGCGGGCGGCCAGCGCATTGGTAAGGTAGATGTCGCCCTCGCCGAACACCGACGTGATCCGCTCGCGGATGGTGCCCCCGAAGCGCTGCCCGTTGAACAGCACGTAGTCGGAGCCGTCGTCGCTGTAGTTGTGTTCCAAACCAAAGCGCAGCGCGCTCAGTCCCTTGAGCCGGTATTCGAACACGGCCTTGGCGTTGAAGTAGCGGCCCTTCGTATTGAGGTCAAAGTTGCGGGTTTCGAGGCCCGGGATCGATTGCTCCTTGTTTTGTGCGTCTACCAGGTTGCTCCGGATGTCGTCGCGGTTGGTGGAATAGGAAGCACCGAGGTTCAGCTTCCAGCGGCGGCCGATGTTCTCGCGCCAGCTCAGGTTATGGTACAGGTTGTGGTTGTTGAGGCCGAAGGCATCCTTATAGCCCAGCGTGTCGATCGAAGCCTGGCGGATGCCGAGCTTGTTGTAGCTAAAGGTGCCGTAGTATTTCAGCATGCCCGTGGCGGAGGTCTTAATGCGAAAGTTGGCGTCGGCAGTATGGTATTCGGGGATCTGGAAGTACTCATCCCGAAGCTTGATCAGCTGGAAGCCAAGCCAGATGTTGTTGTACCCGTAGTTGACGCCCCAGGAAGATTTCTTGTCCTTCGCCAGCTTCTGAACGCCGCCGCTGACACCGATCACCGACACCCCGATGTTGCCGGAGCTCTGCTCGGGCAGGTCGATCGATTCGAGGATCAGTGCCGAGGAAAGCGCCTGTCCGAAGAGGGCGGAGTAGCCGCCTGCGCTGAACACCGTGCCTTTGAAGATGAAGGGCGAGAAGCGGCCGCGTGTGGCGGTGTTGGGTACCGAGCTGTAAAAGAAGTTGTTGACGAGCGTGCCGTCGATGAAGGTCTTCGTTTCCTGGGCGGTGCCGCCGCGTACAAAGAGGCCCTCGCTCTCCCCTACCTGCTGCGCGCCCGGAAGGGTCTTTACCGCGCCGGTCACATCGGCGTTCGCCGAGGCCGTGGTCACGATGTCGATGGAGCTCAGTACGGTGGCCTTCTTTTTATCCGAGGCCTCGAAGGAGCCGGCGGAGATCACCACGGCCTTCAGCTCGGTCACTTCTTCCTTGAGCTGTACGCTCACCGTCTGCGGGGCGCCGCCGAGCTGCACCGGCTGCGTCACTGCGCGGTAGCCGATGGCGGATACCTCGAGCAGGCGGCTGCCTGTTTCGGTGCTGCTGAACGAATAGCGGCCGAGGGAGTCGGTGGTGGCGCCGTCGTAGCTGTCTTTGATGCTGACGGAAGCACCGGCCACGGGGGCGCCCTTGCCGTCGCGCACGGTGCCGGAAATCTTCTGGGCGCCGGCGGCGGTGGCGATGAGGAAGGTCAGGAGGAGGAAGAAGGCTCTCATAAACTGCGATTGTAGAGCAAACGTAAACTGGTTTACGATATAAACCAAACTAAATTTTAAATCATTGTTTCAAAAACCAGGACTCTTCCCTCCTATTGGATTGCAGGCGAAGCAGTTATGCATCCGGAGATTGCATCGCTCACGGGCATGAAAAACCCCCGCCTCGGGGCGGGGGTGCTTGAAGATCGTTTCGTTGCTACCGTCCGGTCAGGGCACCAGCAGCTGCTGGTGGTAGCTGCGCCCGTCCTGGAACAACTGCACCTGGTAGATACCCGCTGCCCAGCCTCCCGTCGGAAGCAGGAGTACGCTGCTGCTCATCGAGCCACTCCACACGGGACGGCCGGCCGCGTCGAGCACGCGCACCTGCACCGGGCGGGCGGTGGGGCCCATCCAGAGAATGCGGGTAGCGCCCGCCTGCGCAGGGTTGGGCGCAAGCGTAAAGCCGGCCTTGGCGGCTCCATCCAGCGTCACGAGGCGCACGGGCGAATAGGTGAAGGTAGCGTCGCGGTCCACCATCCGGAGGCGGTAGTAGTGGGTGCCTGCGGCAAGACCGGTATGGAGGAAGCTGTAGCTGGCGGCAGCGGCCTGGCCCTGCGCGCCCACCGTGCCGACCGCGCGGAACGTGCGGCCGTCGGTGCTGTGCTCCACGGCAAAATGCTGTGTGTTCACCTCGTCGAAGGTATTCCACTGAAGCTCCGCCGTGCTCTCGCTCCGGGCGCTGGCCGTGAAGGCGCCGAGGCGCAGGGGCAGTACCTGGCTGAAAGAGATCGAATACGTATTGGTGTTCCCGGTGAATCCGGCGGCGTCCTTCCAGGCATAGCTGAAGCCAAGCGTGGAGCTGCCGTTTTTCGCCAGCACCGTCAGGGCAGACAGGTCATAGGCCGGGATCTCCCACTTGCCCGTGGCGCCGTTGAAGAGGCCGCAGGCAGGGTTGCCGCTCGTGGCATCGGCGCCCTGGCAGCCGCCGGGCTGCAGCTGGATGCCATTGTACCGGAGCATGAGCGCATCGGCGTAGGCCGAGCCATTGCGTGTTCCTGCATAGGAAGCAGGGTCGATCACCAACGAAACGCCGGACACGGAGGCCCCGAGCGTCAGCGAAGACCCGTTGTTGCCGTCGGCATCGGTGCCGGTGAGGGCGCCGGGGGTATCGCCGCTGGAGGCGGTGCCGCTGAGGGCGATCTCGGCCGCGTAGCTGTTGGCCGCGTTGGCCGAGCTGGTCACCGTTACGGAAGCGATCGCGGAAGAGGTATTCGGGTTCAGGCTATAGGCCTTCAGGTCGGCCACCGGCAGGGCATTGACGCCGAAGCTCACGGCCTGGCTCGAGCTGACGCTGCCCAGGGCGAAGAGGCCGTTGGCCGTGCCGTCGCCGGCGGCTGTGCTGCCTTCGGCCGTAAACACATAGCCCGCAGGGAGGAGGCCGCTGGTGCCGGTGGCGGAGGTGCTGAGCACGAGGTTATAGGAGCTGCCGCCCTGTACGCCGTCGTCGGAAGTAAAGCTATAGGTGCCGCCGGCCGGCAGGGCCTTGCTGGCCGTTACGTTGCCGCTGGCGGTGTTCACCAGGTTCACATAAAGCGGCGTTCCACCCAGGGTGCCGGCCCCGTTGCCGCCGATGCTGCCGCCGTTGTAGTCGTTGTACACGGTGCCCGAGATCGTGATGTCGGTAAAGTTCAGCGTCAGCGAGCCGGTGTTGGCGCTCGTGCTGCCGCCATTGTCGGTAGTAGTATAGGAGAACACGGGGCTCACCGCGCCGGCCACCGGGTCGATCTGTACCGGTTGGCTCGGGTTGCCCGAAGTGAACGGAACCGTTACCGAGCCGCCGGCTGCCGCGAAGGAAGCCGCGGTGTACGTGACGCCACCTGCCGTGAAGGAGGTCGCATTCGTGGGGAAAGAGGTAATGGTGATGGAAGCGATCGTGCCGGGAGCCACATCGGTCGGGTTGAAGGAGCCGTTGGCGAGCGTGTAGGTGTTGGTGCCACCGGGGTTGTTGCCGGCGGATACGGTGTTGGTGCCGGCGGTAGGCAGGGCGTTGAAACCGAAGTTAAGGCCCGTGATGCTGCCGCTGATGCTGCCGGTGCCGAAGGTGCCGTTGGGGCTGCCGTCGCCGGCTGCCGTGCTGCCCTCACCGGTAAACACGTAGCCCGAAGCCAGTGCCGCCGATACATTGCTGTTGCTGTTCGTCAGGATCACCGAATACGTGCCGCTGCTGAGGCCCGCGATCGACCAGGTGCCGTCGGAGGCGACCGTGGCCGAGCCCGCCACCGCGCCGCCGCTTACGGCGTTCACGAAGAGCGTGCCGCCCAGATTGCTGCCGGTGCCGTTCACGGTATTGTCGGTCAGGGCATTGCCATCATGGTACACTGTGCCGGAGAGCGCCAGCGTGCTGAAGTTGAGCGTGAGGGTGCCCGTGTTGTTGCCCGTGGCGCCGCCGTTGTCGGTGGTCGTGTACGAGATCACGGGGCTGACGGCGCCGTTGGCCGGGTCGAGGCTGAAAGTAGCTGACGGGTTGCCGCTCGAGAAGGGCACCGTTACCGAGCCGCCTGCCGCGGCAAAGGAAGACGAGGTGTAGGTAACCCCGCCTGCCGTAAAGGAGGTCGTATTCGTCGGGAAGGACGTGATCGTGACGGAGGCGATCGAGCCGGGACTCACGTCGGCCGGGTTGAACGAGCCGCCGGGTACCGCGTAGCTGTTGGTGCCGCCCGGGTTAACGCCTGCCGCAACCGTATTGGTGCCGGCGGTGGGGCGTGCGTTCACGCCGAAGTTGACCACGGCGGAAGCCGACAGGGTGCCGGTGCTGAAGGAGCCGTTGGCCGAGCCATCGCCCGCAGCGGTGACGCCCTCGCCGGTGAAGATCCACCCGGGGAGCGTGGTCGGGAGTACGGCCGTCGGCGCTGCTGCTCCTACCGTGCCCTGCGTCGTACTGAGCACTACCGTATAACTACTGTTGACCGTAAGGCCGTCGGCGGTGCCGAAGCTGTAGGCCCCGGTCGACGTGTTCACGGCGGCCACCGCAACGACGTTGCCGGTACCTGCATTAACGAGGTTCACATAAAGGGGCAGGTTGCTGCCGTTGTTCGTCACCTGGCCCGTTGCCGTGCCGTCGATGCTGTTGTCGGTCAGCGCGTCGCCGTCGTGGTACACCGTACCCGAAACCGAGAACTCGCTGAGGGGCTGGCTGGCGCTGGCGGCGGCGCTTTCCCTACCCCCGTTGTCCACGGTCACATACGGAATGGCTACCGTTACGGCGCCGTTCACCGGGTCTACCTGCACCGCCGAGGCGTTCGACAGGTTACCGTTGGTGGACGCGGGCACATACACGCCGCCCGCCGGGAAGAGGGCGCAGTTGGTGCAGCCCACCGGGAGGGTCGAGGCATAGTAGGTTATCGTGGACGTCGCATTGTTGATGTTCTGGGTGCCGGTGATGGTGATGGAGGTCGCATTCGTCGGGAAGCCGGTGATGCGCACGTATTCCACGATGCCGGTGTTGCCGACGTCGCGGGCGTCGGATCCGCCGAAGGTGCCGGCAGGCACCGTGGTGCTCGTGGTGCCGCCCGGATTCACCTGCGAAGCGGCCGAAGTGGTGGTGGCGCTGGGAATGCCGTTGATGCCGAAGTTGACCACCTGGGAAGCGGTGATGGTGTTGGCGGTATAGATGCCGTCGGGGGTACCGTCGCCGGCTGCGTTGCCGATGCCTTCGGCCTTGTGGGCCCAGCCGAAGGGCACCGATGCAGTGGAGAGCAAGGAGCCCAGGCCGCGGCCGGCCACCGTGTCGATCACCACCTTATAGGTAGTGCCGCTCACGAGGCTGCTGAACGTATAGGTGCCGGTGTTGGTGCTCGCGCTGCTCACCGTGGCCACCGCCTGGATGGCGTTACTGCTGTTGAGGAGATACACATAGAGCTGGCGGCTGGCGTTGAGGGCATTCGTGACCGAGCTCACGGGCGTTCCGCCCACATTGTACTTATACGGGTCGTCGTATACGGTGCCGCTGATCGAGATGCCGGCGGCAGCCTGCAGGGTCACCGCGGCGGTGGTGCTGGTGCTGGCGCAGGATACGGTAACGCCGTTGCTCACGATCACGGTAGTGCCGATGGCCTCGAGCGTGACGGTGCTGCCCGCCGTTCCCGAGATGGAGAAGGTAGACAGGTAGATGTCGGTGCCCGTGAAATTGGCCGGCACGGTATAGGTGTTGGAATACGACACGCCCGTAGTACTACGGATGGCGTAGATCGTGTTGGGCGATACGTTGGAGAGCTTGAAGGTGACCGTGCCGCCGGCGGGCACCGTGGCGCTCGACGTGCCGACCGTGGTGCAGGTGGGGCAGTTGGCCACGGTGAGCGTCGGCTGCTGGGTGGTTACCGGGCAGGTCACCACGCCCACGTTGGGGCAGGTAGTTTCGGGCAGGTAGGTCTGGAGCGTCGTGCTCGTATCGGAGATCGTAAAGTAGACGTTGCCGGGCGAGGTCGTACCCGTGGTGCCGGTGTAGAAGCCCAGGTTGTCGCCGGAAGCCACGCCGTTGCTGAACACCGCCGTGGTAGCGTTGGCGGCCACGCGGGTGGAGGCGATGAAGTTGCCGTCTTCGTACAGCGAAATAAGGCGGGGGTTGCTGCTCGTGGCAAACGAAGCCGTGACCGTGGTGGCAAACGCATTCATGGCAAAGGCACTCGAGGTCGGCGGGCCGTTGTTGACGGTCGTACCCGGCGCCGCGTGAGCCGTGCCGTTGGAGTAGGTGGTGGTGTAGGAGGTGATGGCCGCGCCCGTGCACAGCGAGGCGGAGGTGGTGGCGTTGCTGTACAGGAGTGCCGGCGAGTAGGTGGAGGCGCAACCGTTGGTGCCGGTCACGGTGGCCACGTAGCTCTGGCCGCTCACCGGGGTAACGGCGCTCGTCCAGGCGCCGGTGCTGCCAACGGTGGCGGTGCCGAGCGAGGTGCCGGTGGCCGTGCTGTTGTAGATCGTTACCGTGCCGCCGATCGAGGAGGCAGTGCCCTGGATGAAGCCACCCGGGCTGCTCGGCTGGAGCAGGCCGGTGGTGCTGTTGGTGCTGATCGAAGGGGCCTGGGTGACGCAGCTTACGATGATCTCGGAGCCGCTGCGGCCGCAATACGAGGTCGAAATGCTGGCGCCCTTGTATTCGGAAAGAAACTGTACGCGGTCGTTGCGCGACAGGGTGCCCGCGGCGATGGGGAAGGTGACCGTGCCCGACGTGCCGATGGCAAGCGCGGTAGCGGCGCCGTTGGCGGCGATAGCCGTGCCCTGCGATACCCCGTTGAGGAGGAAGGTGACGGTCGAGCCCTGGGTGGCGCTCACGGTGATCGAAGTGGTGCTGCTCGTCAGTACCCCGTTGGCCGGTGAGGTAATGGCCGGTACGTTGAGCGACGTGGCCGCCGCGCCGCCACCAAGCTGGGAAGCGGTGTTGCCCGTGCCGGTGACGCAGCCGATGAGGATGCCCGAGGCACAGCCGTTGGCATCCTCTACCCAAAAGCGGTACGATCCGGCCGAAAGACCGGGGCCGCCGCTACACCCGCTCGAGAAATCCCAGGCGGCGGGGTTGGCCGGCGTAACGCCGGTGGCCGAGCCTTCGCGGAAGAACTGTGCGGCGCTGCCGTTGCCGTTCTGGATATTGCTCGTACCGGTGATGCCGGTGCCTGCGGTCGACGTCTGCGTAGCCGACGTGCCGAGCGAGGTGTTGCTGACCTTGGCAAAGCTGTTGGGCCATACGCTCGGCTTGTTGTTGAACGTAAAGCCTTTCGACGACACGTTGCCCGCCGCCAGCACACAGGAGGCGTCGAGCACCGGGGCCGCCATCGGGATGGCGCAGTTGCTGGCGGTAACCGTGGCGCTCTGGAAGCAGGCAGTTTCGCCGGGCGCCTGGGCTACGGCATAATACGTGTTGCCGGCGGCTACCGGAACGTTGGGGATCGACCAGCTGACGGTATTGGAGGAAGAGGTTGCGGTGATCGTGGCCGTACCGCCCGGTACCGCGCTGAAGGCGCCGCCGGTGCTGCGGTAGAGGGTGATGACCACGTTGCTGAGGATCGCTCCGGTGGTATTGTTGGGCGTCCACGTACCGGTAACGGTGGCCGTGCTGCTGGCGCTGCTCACCTTGTTCAGGATCGGGGGCGCCGTACAGGCGGCGGCGCTCTGGCCGGAGCCTCCGGTGGCGAAGTTGCCGATCGTGTACGCGGGCATCGAGCCCAGCATCGCGATGTATTCGTCGTTGGCGCTCGGGTAGAGGTTGTCGGGCAGGCCGTACAGGTCGGACTTCGGTCCGCCGATGGCCGGCAGGGGCGCCATCACCGTTGTCGGGATGATCCGGATGGGCGTGCTGGTGCTGATGTTGGTGGGCGTAGTAGGCGCCGCGAAGTTGATGCCGCTCAGCACGCTGAAGGGAACATAGAAATCAATATAGTAGTCCGGGTCGCCGTTGTCGGAGGTGGCGGCCATGGCCACCTGCGAGTACTCGAGCCAGTTGTTGACGCTCCATACCGCCGGCAGGAAGTCGTTGCGCTTGTCCTTTCCATCCACGTTATAAACGGCCACACCGGTTTGCGAGGCCTGGGAGAACAGGTCGATCTCGATCTCGAAGCCGGGGTTGCCGTTGACGCCCGAGGTCTGTGCCAAGAAGTTGGGGTCGGCCAGCGGACCGGTGGCGCCGAACTTGCCGTCGATGTCGACCAGGAAGCTATAGCCTTTTGCGCCCGGGATGATGGAGCCCATTCGGACGCGCAGGTGCAGGTTGGTACCGCTGTAGTACATATAGTACGAAGCCTTGTCGATCGTGCTCGGCACGTAGTCGGTAAACCGGCTGTTGGGGCCGCGGCGGAGGTCGGCGTTGGGCTCCGCGTAGAAGGGGTACAGCGGCTTGTACTGGAGCTCGTTGTTATCGGAAGCAACGTCGTCCTGACCGTAATAGCCGTTCGTGGTGGCGGAGGTAAAGCCGTCGCCGTTGGGGTCGAGGATGAGGCGGGTCGCCGCGTTGGTGGCGGGGCGAACGATCTTGCCGGGAATGAAGTTCTGGGCCGAGGCGGTCAGGCTGCCGAGAAGCAGGAAGGATAACAGCAGCGAAGCTCCGAGGCGGACCGGGCGGAAACGAATGGTGCGGGTCATAAGGATGGGTTGCAAGGGCGCCGGTGGTTTTCGGGCCGGCGCACGCGCGAAAATGGCACTTTTAAGTGTTTCCCCCGATACAAATCGTTGAAACAGCCCTTTTTACCGGCAAATGGAGCCATGGTGGGAAGCAAGGCCCTTCCTTGTGGGATCGAAACGGATTTCCCCTTGCGCTCCCTCCTGCCGGCTATGAAAAAGCCCCGGCGTTGCGGCCGGGGCTTTTTATCAGAAACGATCAGAAGGAGATTGCCTTCGATCCCTAATTCACGTTCTTAGAGTTTCACGACCTGCTTCTGTACCGAGGTGCCTGTGCGCACGTCGGTGAGCTGCACGATGTACATGCCGGGCGTCAGGCCGCCGAGGTCGAGCGTTACGGTGTTGCCGGAGAAGGCAACCGGGCGGCCGGTGGCCGTGCCTACGCGGCTCAGCACCGTGGCCGTCAGCATGCCGCTGTGCGGTGCGTTATAGGTCACGATCACCTTCTGGCCCGCCGGGTTGGGGCTCAGGCTTACCGAGGCGGCGCGCAGCGTGCCGGCATCGCCGTCGGTATCACCGGTCATCGTCACCGTGCAGTTCTGCACGCGGATCACGAAGGCCATGATCTTGCCGGGGCAGGTGCCGGCCGGACCCGTAGGCGTGACGCGGATCGAGGCCGAACCCGTAGTCAGCGGCGTAAACGTCGGCAGGTTGCCCGTGCCGGTGCCGGGAAGGCCGATGGCGGGGTTGGAGTTGGTCCAGGCGAAGTGCGTGGCCGTGCCCGAGAAGGGCGCGATGGTGGCGGGGGTGCCCACGCACAGCACGGGGTTGGGCAGGGGGCTCGCCGTTACGCGGGGCTGCACCGTGATGGCCGCAGTGGCAGCCGCTGCGCAGCCGCCCGAGGCGCCCACCGTGTAGGCAACCGTGTAGCTGCCGGGGGTGGAGAGACCCAGGTTGATCTGGCCCGTGGTGGGGTTGATCGCAAGGCCCGCACCGGCGGAGTAGGTACCGCCCGTAGAGCCGGTAAGTGCCGGGGTAGCGTAGCCGGCCGTGCAATAGGTAGCCGCGGGGTACACGATGGTACCGGCCGCCGGCGACACCTCGATGGTGAAGTTCACCGGGGCGGAGGCGCAGCCGCTCTTGCGCGCCGTGGCGCTGAGGGCGCCCGTCTGCACCGAGCCGCTGCCGTTGTTGGTGATGAAGGCAGGAACGCCGTTGCTGCCCTGGGCGGCAAGGCCGATGGAGGGGTTGGAGTTGGTCCAGGTGATGGTAGTGCCGGCCAGGTTGCTGGTGAAGGCAACCGGCGTGGTGACGGCACCGGCGCACCACTGCTGGCTCGCCACGGCTTGCAGCGCCGGGGTGGGCTTCACCTCCACGCGGTAGCGGAACACGCGGGTACCACAGCCCGTGCCGCCCGTGGCGGTAACGGTGATGGAGCCCGACACCGAGGTATCGGCGTTATTCAGACCGGTAAAGGCTGGAACGTTGCCGTTGCCCGAGGCAGCGAGGCCGAGGTCGGGGTTGGAGGAGGTCCAGGAGTATGCCTGGCCGGCCGGCCCGGCGAAGGTAACGGCCGGGAACATAGCCCCCGCACAGCCTACCTGCGCAGACACCGGCTCGATGAAGGTCGAGGGACGCACCGATACGGTAGTCGTGGCGGCAGCGCCGCAGCCCGAGCCGGAACCGTAGCTGACCGTATAGGTACCGGGCAGGGAGGCGCCGAGGTCGATGAGGCCGGTGGCCGCGTCGAGGGCGAGGCCCGCCGGAGTAGCCGAGAAGCTGCCATTAACGGAACCCGTAAGGGTGACGGCAGCGGTGCCGGTGCTGCCGCAATAAGGCGAGCCCGGGTAGGCGATGGTGGCGTTGAAGGCGGCGTTGACCTGCAGGTTCTGGCCGTTGTCGGCGCTTGTGTGGGCAGGGTTCGAGGCCACGAGGCGCAGGCGGTAGCCGGTGCCGGCCGGTGTGTTGGCAGGGATCTGGGCGCTGACCGAGCCGGAGGCAACAGCCGTGGTGGAGCCGATGGCTACCGGGGCGCTGAAGCCTCCCGAGGCGTCGGAGAGCTGAACGGTGATCGTATTGCCGCTATTGAAGGTGCCGCTGGTGGTGAAAGGTACCGTCAGGGAGGCGCCGGGGCAGAAAGAAGAAGCGTCGAGCGTGCCGATGCTGGCGGTGGCAGGAAGCGCCATGCTCCCCAGCTGAAGACCGACCAGGCCGTTGCGGGCCGTGCCGTTGAAGCTGGTGAAGCGGCCAGCCACTACGATGGTACCACCTGTGTTGGGCGCAATACCGAAAACATATCCGTTGGCTGAGATGCCGGTGCCCGGGTTAAAGGAGGCGTCGGGAGTACCGTCGGCGTTGAGGCGGGCCACACCGCGGTAGGCGGAGCCACTCACGCCGGCAAAGTTGCCTCCTACGAGGATCTTACCGTCTGCCTGAACCGAAATGGTCGTCAGGTTCGCCATCGGGGGAGGGCCGAAGGGAAAAGGGCTGGGCTGCGCCTGGAAGGTAGCCTGGGAAAAGCCGGCGTCCAGCGTTCCATCTGCGTTCAGCTGCAGGACGCCTGAGATAAGACCAGTTCCTTTATCGAATCGGCCGACGAGCAGGGTCTTGCCGTTCGGCAACGCCTCTACGTCCTGGAAAGAGCCGGACACGAGGTTGGGAACGAAAGTTTCGTCGATCGAGCCGTTGCTGTTGAGGCGGGCAACGCCACGTACGGTTGTAAAACCATACTGCTGGAAGTCTCCTACGATCAGGATCTTGCCGTCGGCCTGCACCGCGATATCGTGCACATAGCTCCAGCTGTTGGCGCCGGAACCGGGACTGAACGTGTTATCAACCTGGCCGTTGGCGCTAAAGCGCTTGATACCACCCCAGCGCGGGGCGTTGTTGTTGCCGTCGGTATATCCGCCCACCAGCAGCTTTCCATCCGGCTGGAAGGTGAGGGCCATCACGGCGCCGTTGATGCCGCCGCCCGAGAGGAGGAAGGTAAGGTCGACGGTGCCATCGTTATTGTAGCGGATCACGTTACCCCGGTTTACGCCGTTCACCGTCATCGGGTTGCTTCCCACGAGTACCTTGCCGTCGGACTGTACGTTCATGGCATAGGGTGCCGGGGTAAAGCTCGCGTCGGGAACAAAGCCCATATCGAGGCTGCCGTCGGCATTGAAACGCGCGATCCTGTTTCGGGAAGTGCCATTGTAAGCGGTAAACCAGCCGGTCACTACAAACTTGTTGTTCGGTGCGGCAACCATGTCCGCAACGTCATCGATGCCGGTACCCGGGTTGAAGTTCGGGTCGAGCGAGCCGGCCTGCGCCGCTGCAGCCATGCCGAAAAGAACGGCAAGTCCGGAAAGACTCCATTTTCTCATAATAGGTGAAGTTTTGGTGGCTGCGCCAGCTGCAGCCGTAGCAGTGTTTGAATGAAGCCCTGGCGCACTGGCAGCAACAGGGGCGGCAAAAATAACCTGGGCAATTCGCCAACTCACTGCTGGTCAACGCTATGGGACAGAGCGCGCGCCTTTGTGACGAAATGCGTTAAAACTGTGACGAACAGCAGAGGTGGCTTGTATGGAAGCATGCGTATTCAAGGGATCCGGAAGTCCTGTCCCGCTACCTGTTCGGCCCTCAAGACCCTCCACCGGATGAAGTGGCTCCGATTTATGATCCGCAATTGACGCCTGCTGATCTGTGCCCTGCTTCCTGCCGGAAAAGAAAAAGCCCCGGCTTTGCAGCCGGGGCTTTTCTATCTATGTCAGTGAACGATTGACCATTCACCATTGACCTTACTTGTACTGCGGGATGAGGCTGTTGCTCAGGTCCGTCAGCTTCTTCACGGCCTCGTCGGAGAAACCGCCCTTCTTGAACTCGGCGAGTACTTCGGGGTGCTTGCTCTCGAGCTCCATGATGAGGTGCTCTTCGAACTCCTTCACGCGGCGCACGGGTACGTCGCGGATGAGGCCCTGGGTACCGAGGTAGATGATGGCCACCTGCTTCTCCACCGGCATCGGCGAGTACTGCGGCTGCTTCAGGATCTCCACGTTACGGGCACCCTTGTCGATCACGAGCTTGGTAGCCGCGTCGAGGTCGCCACCGAACTTCGAGAAGGCTTCCATCTCGCGGTAGAGGGCCTGGTCGAGCTTCAGGGTACCGGCCACCTTCTTCATCGACTTGATCTGGGCGGAGCCACCTACGCGGCTTACCGAGATACCTACGTTGATGGCGGGGCGGATACCGGCGTTGAACAGGTTCGACTCGAGGAAGATCTGTCCGTCGGTGATCGAGATCACGTTGGTGGGGATATAGGCGGATACGTCGCCGGCCTGGGTTTCGATGATCGGCAGGGCCGTGAGCGAGCCACCACCCTTCACGAGGTGACGGATGCTTTCGGGCAGGTCGTTCATCTGGGCGGCGATGGCGTCGTTGTTGATCACCTTGGCGGCGCGCTCGAGGAGGCGGCTGTGCAGGTAGAATACGTCACCGGGGTAAGCCTCGCGGCCCGGCGGGCGGCGGAGCAGCAGCGATACCTCGCGGTAGGCTACGGCCTGCTTCGACAGGTCATCATAGATGATGAGGGCGGGGCGGCCTGTGTCGCGGAAGAACTCACCGATAGCGGCGCCGGCGAAGGGCGCGTAGAACTGCAGCGGAGCGGGGTCCGACGCAGAGGCGGCTACGATGATGGTATATTCCATGGCACCTGCGTCCTGCAGGGTCTTCATCACACCGGCGATGGTGGAGGCCTTCTGGCCGATGGCGACGTAGATGCAGTATACAGGCTTGCCTGCGGCGAAAAATTCTTTCTGGTTGATGATCGTGTCGATGCAGATGGCGGTCTTGCCGGTCTGGCGGTCGCCGATCACAAGCTCACGCTGGCCACGGCCGATCGGGATCATGGCGTCGATGGCCTTGATACCGGTCTGGAGGGGCTCTTTTACGGGCTCGCGGAAGATTACACCCGGGGCCTTGCGCTCCAGGGGCATCTCGTAGCGCTCGCCGGCGATGGGGCCTTTGCCGTCGATGGGCTCGCCGAGGGTGTTCACCACGCGGCCAACCATGCCGTCGCCTACCTTGATGGAGGCGATGTTGCCGGTGCGGCGCACCTTGGCGCCTTCCTGGAGGGTACCCATCTCACCCATCAGTACCGCACCTACGTTGTCTTCTTCGAGGTTGAGGGCGATGCCCTGTACTCCGTTTTCGAATTCTACGAGTTCACCGGCGCGAACGTTGCCGAGGCCGTAAACGCGGGCGATACCATCACCGATCTGGAGAACGGTTCCTACTTCTTCCAGCTCGGCGGTAGTTTGTGCACCGCTCAGTTGCTGGCGAAGGATGGCACTGATTTCATCAGGCTTTATTTCAGGCATTTTTGCTGATTTAACTGGTTACTAAAAAAGGAACAACCGGGGCGCAAAGCGCGCGCCGGGTATTGTTTAGATGATCTTATAAATAAAGTCATTCTTATCGAACTGGCGGCCGATCTCCTTCAGCTCGTAGGCAACGGAAGCGTCCACCAGCTGGTCGCCGGTCTGGAGCACGAAGCCGCCGATGAGGTCGGGGTTCACCGCCGTCTCGAGCTCGATCTGCTGGATGTTGGCGGAGGCGCTGCGCACCTGCGAGAGGATGCTGGTCTTCACCGCTTCGCTCACCGGTGCTGCCGTGGTCAGCTTCACGATGTGGATGCCCTTGTACTGGCGGTACTGGGTCATGAAGGCCGGCACGATCTCCACGAGCTCGCCTTCGCGGTGCTTGGCGATGAGCAGGCGGGTAAAGGCGAGGGTCAGCTCACCGATATTGCCGGCGGTGATGGCGTTGATCACGGCCTGCTTCTTCTCGCTGCTGATCACCGGGCTTTTCAGCATCACGGCGAGGTCGCGGCTCGAGCGGATGAGGTCGCGCAGGTATTGCATATCGGCATACACCGTCTCCAGCTGCCCGCGCTCGATGGCGAGGTCCAGCAGGGATTTGGCGTAACGCGAGGCTAAACGGGGGCTCAACATAAGTCGAATGTGCTAATTTGCTAATGAGTTAATGTGCTAATGCTTGTCGCCAGGTGCTTTTTGCTAATCTGCCGGTGATTTAAATTCATCAGCACATTAGCATATTGGCACATTAGCACATTAGTTCAACTTGATTTCGTTCACGAGGCCGTTGATGTGGGCTTCCTGGGCCTGGGGCGAGGAGAGCTCCTTGCGCAGCACCTTCTCGGTCACCTCGATCACGAGCTTGCCCACCTGGTTCTTCACCTCGGTGAGGGCCGCCATTTTCTGGGTGTTGATGGCCGCCTGGGCTTCCGCCATGATCTTGTTGGCTTCGACCTTGGCCATTTCCTTGGCTTCGTTCACGATCTTGTCGCGGGTCTCGCGGGCTTCCTTCAGCATCAGCGAGCGCTCCTCACGGGCTTTCGCCATCAGCTCCTCGTTCTCGTTCTTCAGCTGGGCCATCTCGGCTTTCACACGCTGGGCGCTCTCGAGCGACTCCGCGATCGTCTTCTCACGGGCGCCGAGGGACTCCAGGATCGGTCCCCAGGCGAACTTGCGCAGCAGGAAGAACACGATCAGGAAGGCGAGCAGCGTCCAGAAGAATAGGCCTTGGCCAGGTATTAAAAGATCCATTATCTAGGGATTTGTCGATTTTTTGATGTTTCGATCGGATCTCAGATCTGAGATCTCAGATGTTAAGGAACCGCGCCCTCGGCCCTGTGCGTCGGGCGCGGTAACTTTTTTTTCAGCGGTTCGGTTACACGAACATGGCCAGGATACCGGCGATCACCGCGAAGAGGGCAACACCCTCGATGAACGCAGCGGTCAGGATCATGTTGGCGCGGATGTCGTTGGACGCTTCCGGCTGACGGGCGATGGACTCAACGGCACCACGACCGATCTGGCCGATACCGATACCAGCGCCAATCGCGGCGAGGCCGGCGCCGATGGCACCACCTGCGTTTGCCCAGGGAACTTCGCTGAGAAGAATGCTAAGTAAGCTCATGATAGAGGTTTTATATAGATGAATGAATCACAACTGGAGGGAATCTCAGATCGGTGATCTTGGATCTATGATCTTTCTTTAGATCGATCCTTCGTCACACACTCGAAGACCCTGGTTTCTGTTTTCTCCTTCACATCCCAGATCATAGATCCAAGATCTGAGATCTTAGATAATGACGGGCTCCGTCGGCGGGTTGCCGTGGTGCGCGTCGTGCTCATGCTGGTGGTGGTCTTCGATGGCCTGGCCCAGGAACACCGCCGTGAGGTTGGTGAAGATGAAGGCCTGGATAAAGGCCACCAGCACCTCGATCACGAAGATGAACACCGAGAAGGCAATGGAGATCGGCATGAAGCCCCAGCCGGCGCCTTTCGCAAGCGAGCCGAAGATGAATATGAGGGAGATGAGACAGATAATGATGATGTGCCCCGCCAGCATGTTCGCGAACAGACGGATGATGAGGGCGAAGGGCTTCGTGATGATGGAGAGGATCTCCACCGGCACCATGATGAACTTGATGCCGAAGGGCACCGGGGGGTTGAAGATGTGGCCCCAGTAGTGCTTGTTGCCGGAGAAGTTGATCACGAGGGCGGATACGAGACCCAGCATGGCGGTAAAGGCGATGTTGCCCGTTACGTTGGCCGAGCCGGGAATGAGCCCGAAAAGGTTGTTGATAAGGATGAAGAAGAAGATCGTGAGCAGCAGCGGCATGAACTTCTTGTACTTGTGCCCGAGGTTCGGCTTCGCCACCTCGTCGCGCACGAAGGTGATGACGGGCTCCACGGCGTTCTGCATGCCGCGGGGGGCGCTCGTTACACCCTGTCCGCTCTTGTAGCGACGGGCCACACCCATCATGATCCACATCAGTACGATGAGGGCCAGGAACATCTGCACCACGTTGCGGGTGAGGGAGAAGTCGTATACCTTGGCGTCGGCGATGGGAGCACCCGTAGCGGGGTCCACGGCCACGATGTTCTCGTTGCGGTAGGCTTTGGCCTCTTCTTTTGTGATGTTGCCGGCGGCGAGCTGCGCATGACGCCAGTGGTCGTTCACGAGCTGGTAGCGGCCCTCGGCTACGGCATGGCCGTGGTCGAATTTGGCCGAGCTGAATACCTTGAGGCCGGCGCCTTTCTCGTATACGATCACCGGGAGGTTGAGGCCTACGGGATGGGTCTTGCCGTCGGATCCTTTATAATCGAAGAAGTGGAAACTGTGGGCGTCGAGCACGTGTCCGAAGATCACCTCGTTGGCGTCAAACTTTTTGCCTTCCTCGTGCCGGTTATCGCCAGCTACGTGGCCATCCGGTGTTTTTTCACCGTGTTCGTCCTGGGGATGTTGACCGCATGCAATCACTGAAAACAGGCTGAAAACCGCTACCATCAAGGTTTTGACACGTCTTACCATCATATCTGTTCCCGAAATTTGGCGCAAAGATAAGGCGGCATGCCCAAAAACATGGAACAATCTGCTTCCTAAATGCAAAAAGAAAGGGCGCCTCAGCCGTGGGTTCCGGGCTTACTGAAAGCGCCAGTACCGGATCTGGTTCTGGCGGCTTCCCACCACTTCCAGAACGATGCCCACACCCCGCACCAGCATCTTCGACCGGAACGAGGGAAACCCGGGGGCAAGCATCCAGGGAGCGCCGCCGCCGTCAGTGGTCTGCAATTCTACGTGCGTGTTCCAGGTATTCGGGAAGTTGTACCCGTTGAGCGAGATGCCCCCGATATTCGCGAGTGCGACACGGACGCGGAACTGCCTTGTGCCCGACGCCCCGGTGCCCGTAAAGCTGTTGGTGAACCATTCGTCGCCGGGCACTTTTCCGGGCAGGTACAACGCCAGCTCCACGTAAGGCTCAGCAAAGGTGTAGGGTACCCAGCCACCGAACTCGTTCTGGATCCGCACCAGCTGGTACACGGAGCCGTTCGGATCTTTCCGGAACAGCAGCGTATCATCTGCCGTTCCATACGCGTACTGGGTCCCGTGGATGCCTGAATTGCGGCGGGCTTCGAAGTAGGTCTTGCCCGCAACCGTCTTTGTTCCGATCACGGTCACCGTAATCGTATCGATGCCATTCAACGTGGCGGCGTGGTCGTAGCTCCACCAGTTGCCCACGGCCAGCGGGAGCATCGTCGTGTCCGGAACGCTGCCGCCGCCGGGAGGAGGCGTGCCGGCCACCACGTCGATCCTGAAGGTGCAGGTGTCCCCGTCGCCGAAGCGCACGGTGAAGGTGTCGCTCCCTACCTGCAGGGGCCTGCCCGTAGCCTGCATGTCGGCCACCCGCAGCATGCCGGCAGTGGGCACAGTCACGTCGGCGCTAAATGAATAGCCGTTCACGGTATCGGTATGCACCCGGAAGGTGCCGGAGGCCAGGAAAGTATGCGAGATGGCGATGCGGTGGCCGGGGCCGAGCAGGCTGTCCTTTTTGAAGGTGCCGGTTACGGTGCCGACGCAGGCCCCACCCGCAGGACCGCCCCCGGAGGGAGCCGCCGGCGCCACCGTCAGCACGATGGGGCAGCTGGCGCCGCCCTGGCTGAGGGAGATCGTGGTTGCGCCCGCTGCAGCCGGGGTGCCGCTGCCGGCAAGCCGCACCCGTACGGGCCCGGCCGCGGTGGGCTGCGCGGTGCCGCTGAAGGTGATGCCGTTTTGCGGGCCGCTGCTGAGCGTGATGAGGCCGGGCGTCGTTACCTGCACGGTCACCTCGATAAAGTTGGTATCGCCGAGCGGCTGCCCGGCACGGTAGGTACCATGCACCGAGTCGGGAAGGCAGTTGCCGGAGGAGTCGAGCAGGCTGAAAGCGGCCACCGGCACCGCGGGCGCCTGGATCTCCTGTTGGCAGGAGGTCAGCAGGAAGAGAGCAAAGAGTGCGCTAAGCAGTTGATGCAGCCGTTGGTTCATGCGAGTCGTTTAGGTACGCCAAAGCTACGGATTCCCGGGCCGGCAAAGAAAAGCCCCCGGCGGTATGGCCGGGGGCTTTTCCAGGATAAGACACTTTAGTTGATCTGGTAAAAACGCAGCTCCTGCGGCTCGTAGCCGGTGGATACGTCCTTGATGAGGCCCACGTTCTTGGCGAAGTAGGTGATGGTGGCCGGGAAGGGAGCGAAGAAGGGGGCGCCCATCACGCTCAGCTCGAAGTTGTTCTCGATCACATACACATTGTTGAAGGTGCGGCCGTTCACGGTCACGGTGGCGTTGTTGTTCGTGCACTTGAACGTGAGGCGCAGCGCTGTAGGCAGGCCCGAGGAGGTACCATTGACCGTGCTGGACACCCAGGTGGCGCCGGTCGTCAGCGACTCTTTCAGGAAAGGAGCCTCGAAGGAACCCACCGGGAAGGTAAAGCCGAGCGCGGTAGCGAGGTCGGCCACGTCGGCCACACCGTAGAAGGTACCGGCTGCGTCTTTACGGTAGTAGGCCGTGTCGCGTGCGCCGCCATCGTCGCTCGTGATGAAGCGGTTGTAGGTTTGACCGCCAATGGTGGAGGTGCCGGAAACTACGGTCCGGACCGTGTCGGGGTCGGAAGCCGCCGCGCGCTCCGGGTCGGAGTAGGTCCAGTAGCTGCCCTGGCCCATCGGGAAATAAGTATCATTGGTCGGCTGCGACGTGTTGCCCGTAACCGTGACCGAGAAGGTGCAGGTAGTGGTGTCGCCGAAGCGCACATTGAAGGTGTTGGTACCGATCGCGGCCGGGGTGCCACTGCCGGCGAGCACGATGGTCTGGGGCTGGCCTGCCGCCGTTACGGTCACGTCCTTGCGGAACCAGTAGCCGTTCACGGTATCGGTATAGACGGTGAAGTTGCCGGTGCTGGCGAAGCTGTGCTGCACGGTCACGGTATTGGCGGCAGTGAGGGCTGTGTCTTTCTGGTAGCTACCGGCCGATTGGGCATTGCAGGCCCCGCCACCGCCCGGGCCGCCGCCGGGGCCGCCGGGGTTCGGGAGCACGTTCACGACGATGTCGCAGTAGCCGGAATCACGGGAGATGCGCAGGGTGGTCACCTGCTCGGCCGTCGGGGTTCCGGTGCCGCGGAGACGCACCGTGGTCAGGCCGGTGTCGGCAAAATTGCCCGTGGCGCGGAAGGAGAAGCCGTTCTGGACGTCGGTGTTGATCGCATAGCGACCGGTGGTGAGCACGCGTACCCGGAGGTCGAGGTAGTTGGTATCGCCCAGCGCGCGCCCCGCATAATAGGAGCCCGCCACGGTGTCGCCGAGGCAGTCGCCGAACTCGTCCTGCAGGGCGAAGGCGGCGGAGGCGCCCGACTCGACACTGATCTCTTTCTGGCAGGAGTAGACGCCGGCGATCAGGAGGAGGCCGAGCAGGGAGCGCATCAATAACTTCATAGATCCGGGTATTTTACAGGTCAGGTTGAAGGGTGGGCCGCAAGGGCGGCTGGTTAAGCCCTTTGTGACCCGCCCTGTTGGGAATAGTTTAACGTTCGGGCGCCGAAATTATTTTCTTTTCGAATTGCATCTCGTACAATCGGTGATAAAAGCCGCTTTTCTGCAGCAATTCGCGGTGGGTGCCCATCTCCTTGAGCTCCCCCTTGTCGAGCACGAGGATGAGGTCGGCACGCTGGATGGTGCTGAGGCGGTGGGCGATGATGACGGAGGTACGGCCCGCGATAAGGGTCTGGATGGCCCCTTCGATCAGCGCCTCGCTTTCGGTATCGATGGAGGAGGTGGCCTCGTCGAGCACGAGCACCGCCGGGTCGTAGAGCAGCGCGCGGATGAACGACAGCAGCTGCCGCTGGCCGAGCGAAAGGGTCGCGCCCCGCTCCATTACATTGTAATCGTACCCGCCCGGGAGGCGCCCGATGAAGTCGTGCATCCCGATGAGCTTCGCCGCCGCCTCTACCCGCTCCTGCGGGATCGCCGGGTTGCGGAGCGTCAGGTTGTCGCGCACGGAGCCGGAGAAGAGGAATACGTCCTGCAGCACCACACCCACATGGCGGCGCAGGGCATCGAGCTTCCACTCCCCTACCGGCACCCCGTCCATCCGGATGGTACCCTCGCCCACCTCGTAGAGCCGGTTGAGCAGCGAGATGATGGTGGTCTTGCCCGAGCCCGTATGGCCCACGATCGCCACCGTTTTGCCCGGCGGCACCGAGAAGCTCACGTTCTTCAGCACCGGGTGCTCCGGCGTATACCCGAACGAAACGCCCTCGAAGTCGATGCGGCCGTCCACCCGGGCCGGGTCGTGGGTGCCCGTGTCGCGGGTGTAATCGTCGTTGTCGAGCACCTTGAACACCCGCTCACCGGAGATGAGGCCCATCTGCAGCACATTGAACTTGTCGGCGATGACGCGCAGCGGACGGAACAGGAGGTTGAGGCAGAGGATGAAGGAGGTGATGACGCCCGAGGAAACGTTGGGGTGGGTCACGAACCAGACGATGAGGCCCGTGGAGGTGGCCAGCACGATCTCCACTACCGGGAAGAACACCGAGTAGGCGAAGATGGCCTTGATGTTGGCGTCGCGGTGCTCCTTGTTGATGGTGCGGAAGCGGTCCATCTCCCGGTCTTCGGCGGCAAAGGCCTGCACGATGTACATCCCGGTGAGGTGCTCCTGCACGAAGGCGTTGAGGTCGCTCACGGCGTTGCGCACCCGGTGGAAGCTTTTATTGACGCTCTCCTTGAAGTAATAGGTGGCCACGATGAGCACCGGGAAGGGGATAAGGCACACGAGCGTGAGCTGCCAGTGGGTGGCGAACATGTATACCAGCACGCAGATGATCGAGAGCAGGTCGGCGAGGATGGGGATGAGGCCGTCGGAGAAGATGTCGTTGATCCGCTCGATGTCGTCCACGGTGCGGGTGGTGAGGGTGCCGATGGGTGTGCGGTCGAACTGGCGGAGGTTGAGCCCGAGTACTTTCTTATAGGTGGTGGTGCGCAGGTCCTTTACCACCGCCTGCCCGAGCCAGGAGGTGAGGTAGGAGAAGACGAAGCGCAGCGCCGTTTCCAGCAGCAGGAAGGCGATCTGGTAGATGGTGACGCGGATCACCATTTCGGCCATCTCGTTGGCGATGTATTTCTGGATGGTGAGCTGGATGAGCCAGGGCCGCACCGGTGTAAAGAGCGCCAGCACGATGGCCAGCGCAATGGAGCTCCAGAGGCGGCGCTTGTAGGGGCGGGCAAAGGCCAGCACCCGGCGCAGCACGGCAAGGTCAAAGGATTTTGTAGTGGGAGAAGCCAATCGCTCGGGAGATTTAGGCGGCAAAAGTAGGGTGGGAATAAGGTTTTGGAAGGTTTTAAGGGTTTTGGAAGGTTGGTGCTCTCGTTGGGACGCGCGATCGCGCGTCCGTACCGGGCTCCGTAGGTATGGGAGTACGAGTGCTTATTGTCTCCCCCGGGCCTGCCGAGGGAAGCCCGGGCTCCAGCTTCCTGATTCCCTGTTCCTTGTTCCCTGTTCCTTGTTCGTTGTTCCTACGGAAAAGCCCCGGGATTTCCCGGGGCGTCCACTTCGTTATTCGTTATTCGATATTCAATCACTTGCTCGACACGCGCTCGTCGTCGTTCGCCACGCCCATCTGGCTGTTGTACGCCTTGATGAAGAGGGCGCCGAGGTTGCGGTGCGGCGGGATATAGTCTTCGAAGCCCTGAGCCTTGCCCGAGGTGCGCGCGAAGTCCTTCCAGAAGGGGATCCACTCCACCGGCTTGCCGCTGCGCAGCTGCTGGAAGAGCAGGTCGAGGAAGGCCTGGTTGATGACGTTGTAACCGGTTTGCTTGGAGGCGATGATGTGCGCGTCGGGGGCATGGCTCAGCACGTCGTGGATGAGGTGATAGCCGCCGCAGGAGCCGAGGAACACGATCTTGGCCGCCGGCTGGATCTGCTCGATGGTATAGTCGGCATAGTAGCTGTGGCCGCGGTGCACCACCACGGTGGGCTGGATGCCGCGCTCGATGAGGTAGTCGCTCAGGGCCGCCTGCGCCTTCTCGAGCTCGCCGCTCTCCTCGTCGAGGGGCTTGTTGAAATAGAGGGTAAGGGGCTTGCCCGTGGTGCTGGCGAAGGCCATCCACTGCTTCGTATCCTCGATCTTTTTCCAACCCTTACCGAGCGCCGCCAGCTGGCGCTGGTAGTTCATGACGCCGTCCTTGTCGCCGTAGAAGAACTGGTGGATGAACACGCGGTTCGTATCGGGCGTGAGCGACTCGTAGGAAACGCTGTACACCGGCGGCACGCCGAACTCCTTCGACAGGTCGATGCCCTTCGTGGAGTCGGCCGACTGGAAGATCTTGCTCAGCAGGTTGTACAGCACGATGCCGCGCTGGTTGTTCTGCGTGCGGTTGCGCTCCAGGTTGGCCTGCACGTTCTCAAGCATCCGGGCCGCGAGGGGCTTGTTGCTTTCCACGATCGATGCATAGGAGTCGGCCACATCCACGCCGTCCTCGAGGGTGGTGGTGCGCTCGAGGCCGTTCACGAAGGCAGTCATAAGCTTCTCGGCCTGGCCCTTGCCGGGAAAGGCTTTGAGGAATTCGTCGAGCGTATTGTAGCCAGCCGCCATCTTGATGAACTTCTTGAAGCGGTCGAACGAAACGAGCATCATGAGCGAGTCGCCGCGCCCTCCGGCCTTCTGCATCATGAGCGGGTAGATGCCGCGCACGAAGCTGGAGGTATACACTTCCTGCTCGCCGAATACGGCCAGATAATAGAGCTCGGTGGCCGAGAGGCCCTGCAGGATCTTGAAGCGCTCGGGGTCGGGCTTTTCGTGAAGGGCGTTGATGGTGTTGACGAAGGGGTCGATGGCCTTTCGCTGCAGCATGCGGGTGAGGCCCTCCATCTCGAACACGGTGTCGCGCGCGGCGCCCGGCTCGCTGGGGATGGAGCGGTTCACATAGTCGATGCGCGTTTTCACGAGCAGCTTGTAGTATTTCACCGGGTCGTTCTTCACCGCATCGATCTGCTCGAAGGTCATCTTCCCCTTCAGGATGTTGTCGAGGAAGGGGAAATAGAGCTGGCCGGAGCCGCCGGACGTGGCCATTTTCGACACGGCCGATACGAGCGGGTCGTCGAGCTTACGGATGGCGAAGGCGAGGGAGTTAGAGGCCGCCGCGTAATCATAGAGCTGGCGTGGAAACTTGTAGGCGGCGAGCAGGATGAGCGAGTCGCGGTTGGGAAGGTTGGGATTGTCCTTCAGCGTGGCGAAGATGCGCTCGGGGCGCAGCTGCAGGTACTTGCTCAGCACGATGTTCCTGGACTCGGCGCGGCCCGGGTTGTTGTCGAAGGCCTGCGACAGCAGGAGGTAATTGCCGACTTCGTAGGAGGAGCGCTGCACGAGCGGCACGATGGAGGCGCCGGTGCGGTCGAGGGCCATGGCGGCCTCGTAGGCGTCGAAGAGGGCAGGCAGGTGCGCGGGCTGCACACGGCGGGCCCGCAAGTTACTCGTGAAGTTGATGAGCATGCGCTCGATGCCGCGGATAAAGGCCACCTTTTTCTGGTCGCGGGCAAGCGTATCCTGCTCGATACTGCACTGCAGGGCGTCGATCCGCTTCGTGAGCACGTGCGTCAGCTGGAAGTTAACGTCCTCGTTGGTACCGGCGCGGAACTCGTTGTCGGCCTTGCCGTCGGCCCGGAGGGCGTTGCCCTGCTGCCGGTCTACGTAGTCGTGGAACAGCTGGCGCTGGCGGGGCGGCTGGCAGCCCGCCGCGGGTTTCTGGGCATGGAGGGCCGCTCCCGGCGCCCCCAGCAGGAGGGTAAGGATCAAGACACGGAGAACGGGGTACATAGGCCGCATAGTACAAATTTAGTACCCGGCTTTAGAACCGACCGTTTTAGAGGTGTTAAAGGCCCATCCCCCGGCCCCTTCCCAAAGGGAAGGGGAGTCTGATTCGGTTTCATAGCGAAGCCTGTGTGAAAAAGAAAGTGATCCCGGACGCCCTTCTGGTGTCGGTGTCTTGCTCTTTTCCTGCGGCGTTATAGCTTAATCAATGTTGAACAAAGCGGGCAGCGGGCGCCGCAAGCAAGACGGAGACTTTGGGCGCCCCTACGGTTTACCCAGACCTGTCATTCCTGCGGACGCCGAACTCCCCTTCCCCTCGGGAAGGGGTTGGGGGATGGGCTGTTATCAAATTATTAACTCCTGCCCCCCTCCCCTTCTTTGGCTTAGGTTTGCGGCAAGCAAGCAACGCATGGATAACCGCTCCTGGAAAGTACTGATCGCTGATGACGAGCCCGATATCCTGGAGATCCTCCAGTTCAACCTGCTCCGCGAGGGCTACCAGGTGATCACGGCCGCCGACGGCAACGAGGCGGTGGCCAAGGCCCAGCAGGCCCGCCCCGACCTGGTGGTGCTCGACATCATGATGCCCGGCAAAACGGGCGTAGAGGTCTGCTCCATCCTGCGCGCCCAGCCCGCGCTCAAAGACACCCTCATCATCTTCCTGACCGCGCTTTCCGACGAGGCCACCCAGATCAAGGGCCTCGGCACCGGCGCCGACGACTACATCTCGAAGCCCATCTCGCCCAAGGTATTCGTGAGCAAGGTGCAGGCCCTCCTGCGCCGCGCCCGCCGCACCGAGAGCAAGGCCCTCGACGTCAGCGGCCTCCTCATCGACCCCGAGCGCTTCGTAGTGGAGCGGGAAGGCAATGCCATCTCCCTCGCCAAAAAGGAGTTCGAGCTGCTCTACCTGCTCGCCTCCCGCCCCGGCAAGGTCTTCCTCCGCAACGAGATCCTCAGCCAGGTGTGGGGCAACGACGTCATCGTCGGCGACCGCACCATCGACGTACACATCCGCAAGATCCGCCAGAAGCTCGGCATCGATTGTATTACTACGGTCAAAGGCGTAGGGTATAAGTTCGAGTTGTGAGGGAAGAGGTGGAGTACTTGATTACTTGAGTACATGAATAATTGAGCAGCCGAGGGGAGGTCGGAGGGTCGACCGGGTGAGGAGCATCGTTCCGCAATTCCTTCCTCGTACCACACCTCGAGTACTCAGTGGATCATGTATTCTGTTATTCAAGTACTCCACTCGTCATTCTTTCCTAATTTCCTCCTCCCTTCTGCTCATGTTTAAAGAAAAGAACTTAAGTCCCCGCCTCCTTGCCCTCTTCACCGCCCTGGTGCTGTCGGTGCCCATCGGCCTCGGCTTCTTCGCCTTCGGCGGCCATAGCTGGAAGGAAGCGCTCATCGCCTTCGTCCTCATCTTCGCCGGATCCTACGCGCTCATCTCCTACATCATCCAGAACTTCATCTACCGCAAGCTGAAGCTCATTTACAAGTTCATTTACGAAACCAAGGCGTCCAAGAAGCAGGAGATGTATTACAAGCACATCCTGCCGCAAAAGAGCATCGACGAGGTACGGGCCGACGTGGAGGCCTGGGGCGAGCGCAAGCGCCGCGAGATCGAGCTGCTGAAGCGCAACGAAACCTACCGCAAGGAGTTCCTGCAAAACCTCTCCCACGAGTTCAAGACGCCCGTGTTCGCCATCCAGGGCTACCTCGAAACGCTGCTCCAGGGCGCCATGGACGACCGCACCCTCACCGAGCGCTTCCTGCAGAAGGCGTCCCGCAACGTGGAGCGCCTCTCCCACCTCATCCAGGACCTCGACGAGATCTCGCGCCTCGAGCGCGGCGAGCTCAAGCTGCACCGCGGCAACTTCGTCATCCAAGACCTCGTGCGCGAGGTATACGAAAGCCTCTCGCTGCTCGCCGAGCCGCGCCACATCGCCCTGTACATCAAAAAAGGCTGCGAGGCACCGCTGTTCGTGCACGCCGACAAAGAGAAGATCCGCCAGGTGCTGATCAACCTCGTGGAGAACGCCGTCAAGTACGGCCGCGACCGTGGTTCCGTCACGGCCTCGATGTACCACACCGACGGCCGCAACATCCTCGTGGAGATCTCCGACGACGGCATGGGCATCCCGGAGTCGGCCGTCGGGCGGGTGTTCGAGCGCTTCTACCGCGCTCCCGGCGGCCGCGCCCGCGACGTCACCGGCTCCGGCCTCGGCCTCTCCATCTGCAAGCACATCGTCGAAGCCCACGGCCACAGCATCCATATCCGCAGCACGGAGGGCGTCGGCACCTCCATCGGCTTTACCCTCGACGGTAAGCGGTAAGGGGCACGCGGAATGCGCGGAACACGCGGAAAGACTTTTTTCCTTTTGGACGGTCGTCTACCGGTTGGGACAATTCACTTTGTGCACTTGCTTCATGGCCACATTTCCGCTGAAAGGCTGTCATTGCTTTCCGAGGTAGATTCTTGGGATAAAACGCGAAAAAGAGACATGCCAATTCAAAGAACTACTTCTTCAAAAGTGCTTTAGCACGACTCACGTTCCGCGGTTTATCAAAAAATCTTGCACCTCGAAGCTGTCGCCACCTTTATGGGAACAGCTGCACCTAAAGCCGTTGCAGTTGAAGCCTGCTTCATAGAAAAGGACATCACGCACCACACGAAAAATCATTTCTGCGTTATCCGCGCATTCTGCGTGCTACTACGCTTCTTCAAGCACCGAGGCTGTCTTGAAGTAGTAAGCCGGCAGGAAGTACGGATCGTACTGTGCGTCGGTGAGGAGGCGCAGGCGCCCGCGGCGGTCGCGCTGGTAAAAGGCGAGGATGAGGGGCTCTTCGCGGTGCAGCACCGCACCGAGCGCTCCGAAGCTTTTCCGGTCGTAGTCGAGCGAAGGGCTGTTGGCGATCAGCAGCAATTCGCGCACGATGAAGGAGAGCCCCATCCCGTCGGGGCCCAGCGGCCGGAAATAGAGCAGCACCCTCCGGCTGGTGAACAGCGGGCGCAGGCGCCCGACGCGGGCGCGCAGCGTGGGCGTCATCCGTCCGAACACGAGGCCGATCGCATGCGGCGCGTGGCTGCGGTCGAAGGAGGGCTCAAAGCGGACCTCGACCACATCGTTGAGGCATTGCTCCAGGGTAAGGGCGTCCATAGCATTTTGTTTCCGTAAAGTTCGGGCGCCCGGGCGGCAACGGCGTTACCCATGAATCACCAATCCGTTACCGTATTGTTACGGGAAGCCGTAGCGTTTTGTTCATCCTGGCGTAACAGACAGGTAACAAGGGTGCCGCACCTTCGTGCCGCAGAAGCAATTTCCTCGATACATTCCCGACGGGCCTCTTTTCCAGGAGGCTTTCTTTTTTGCGGCCGGATCCGCCCCCGCCCCGAAAGCGCCGTAACTTGGTGTAAAACCCACCCATGAGCCGCTTTCGCACCGCCTGCACCCTGCTCGTCGTCTCCTTGTCCTTCCTTTCCTTCGCCCCACCGCCGCCCGCGTCGTCAGTAGCCAACAGCACCTGGGGCGGCACCGATTCCGACGGCGATGCGTATGAGTTCTACTTTCACCCCGACGGCCATGTGCGGTATAGTACCAACCCGGGCAGCGCCACTGCAGCATCCTACGACTCGAAGGCAGACGTCTGGTCGCAGAACGGCAACACGGTGGTTGTGGTACTCAGGAAGTACTCGACGTACCTCAGTACCATCCGGGGAAATACCATGGAAGGCGAAGCCTGGAACCGGAATGACGCATCCTGGTCCTATACCTGGAAGATGCGGGGTAAAGGTGATCTCCGTTCTAAGACCGAACCCAGGATCCGAATGGAGGAAGGCCGCTAGCACGCGCCGGGTCGGCTAAAGAAAAACGCCCCTGTAGATACAGGAGCGGGAATAGTCTGCTTGAGGAGCGTCCCAAAATTGCCTTCGTCATGTGAATTCCAGGTTACCGGAATACTATCGCATGGTTAAATCCCGATGTAAGAAATCGGTAACGCATCGGTTACATTCCGGTTACCTGCAGGCGTCATCTTTACGATATGAAGATCCAGCGCCTTACCCGCTACGGGGCCGTCCGCATCGTTCGCACGCACCCTGCCTTTTCGGGCCGCGACGCCCGCTTCCGCCGTGCCGTGCTCGTGCTGCTCGTACTCAACGCCACCTTCCTGCTCTCCTGCCTCGTGCAGGCGCTCGACCGGTAATCATTCACTCGCCGAAGGTGCCTGCGACAATTCTTTGCACCCTCGTAATGCGTACATTACCAATCAGTTAGAAGCACTGCAGCGCATGATCCATCCCTGCCGTTAAATTCCGGCACAGGCCTTGCCTTAAGGGGGTTATGAACTACGCCGTCGTGCTTTTTTTTGATGAAGCCCCCTGTGGCTATGAGGTCTCCGATAATGGCGATCAGGTCCGCTTCCGCCCGGCCCCGCACCGCGCCGGGCCGACCCGCAATATGCCCGAACTCCTTGCCCGCCGCGCCGGCGATGGCTGGCTGCTCGAAGGCACCGAGGACCCTTCCGTACGCAAACAGGTCGGCCGCCTGCTGGTTGCGCGCCCTTCCTCGTCGCAGATCCCCAGCCGCGTTGCCCCCTGAGCTGCGCCGGGCGCTGTATTAAGTTTTTATTAATTTACTATTAACGTTTACTGCTGTGCTTGCCGGGGCCTGCTCCGCGTACGAACTTAAAGGCATGGCAAACCGGATATGGATGGACACCGTGGAGGCAGGCAGTTGCTCCATCGGCACCGACGATACCCCCACCACGCGGGTACGCTTCAACCCAGTAACGGGCTCCCTCCGCCTCCAGGCGCCGGGACTACAGCGCCTCTTCTTCCTCGAGGCGGCCGCGCCCGTCTTCCCGAAAATTATCCTGCACAACGAGTACGGCCTACGCATGGGCACCTGCACTTTCGACGACAGCCGGCAGCGATCTGGCACCCTGCAGCTCGACGAAGGCAAGTACCGGTTCACCGTAGGCGCCGAAGGGCTCCTGCTCCGGCGCCGCGACGGCGCCGAATGGCGCGCCCTGCCCGACGGCCTCCTGCCCGCAAGCGCCGACTTCCTCGCTGCACTCCTCTTCGCTTTTTGCTGGCAATGCACGCAGCCCGCCGCACAGCCGCTGAAGGTGGCGTAAGATCGGCAATCGGCAATCGTGAATGGGTTAGCGTTGCCGGAAGGACCCGACATCGTCGGGTGTCAGGTGCAAGAATGGCCGATGGATAGTTGCTACTTATTGCCTGTATGGTTAGATATGCAAGCTCCTGATATTGCACCGCGATCACCGTACTTCTACAGATCCTTCGTCCGACGGATAAACAAGAAAAGCCCCGACGCAAACGTCGGGGCTTTAGTGCTTTAAGATAGACTGCTACCGGAAAGTAACTCCGGCCTAAGTTCCCCTACGGGGTCAACCGAAGGTTGCGCGCGTAGCGCTGGGGCCGGAGACAGGGGCTAGTTGCCGTAGCGCGTCCAACCCTTGTACCAGGTGTCGTTCGGACCAACGGCGCCGCGGTAGGTCACGGGCTGCAGGCCGCTGAGGCGGGCGTCGGTGTAGGAATAGGCATTGGAAAGCAACGGCGAGTTGGCGGCCGGCGTCAGGTCAGGGTTGCTATAATTGAAGGCAGCGGCATAACCCACGGCGTCGTTCGTGGCCAGCAGCGTGTTGTTGAAGGCAGCCGTGTTGTGCCAGGCGAGTGCGTCGGCGGCAGTCCAACCGGTGGCTTGCGACGTGCTCGCGGAGTACTTCACCTGGTTGGATGCGGAAGGCACGCCGGAGATCACGTTACCACGCCACCACAGCGTGGGTGTGGCGCCGGAGATGTTGAGGTCGGTGGGACGGCCCGTAGAGGCGTCGATGAGCAGGCCGTTGTTCCAGCCCAGGAACACCGAGTTGATCACCGACAGCGAGGAGTTGCGGCGGATCTGCGCGGCGTTGCGGTAGAACGTGTTGCCGATGCTGGTCACGTTCTGCTTCGGACCGATAGACGTTACGTTGGCAAACACGGCGCTCGTTTGCGGCGCGAGGGTGGAGCCGGCGGCGTCGTTGTCGCTTTCGAAGCCGTTGGAGCCGGAGATGTCAGCTACGGAAGAATCGCGCACGGCAATGGCGAACTGCACCTTGCCGGAGAAGCCGTTATCCGTGTCGAAGTCGTCGTCAAGGCCTTTGTAGGCGATGATGTGATCGGCATTTACCGTGCCGCCGAACCACTCGAAGGAGTCGTCGGCCGCCCAGGCAACCTGCACGTGCGAAACGGTGGTGCCTTTGCCTACAGCGTAGAAAGCGAGGCCGTTGAGCTCCTTGTCGGGGAGGAAGGCGTAGCCGGCGTATTCGATGCGCACGTACTTCAGCGTACCGCTGTTGTCGTTGTCGTCGGTACCGCCGAAGAGGCCGTAGCCGTCGCCGTTGTTGATACCGCCTTCTGCCTCACCGAGACCGGCCTGGCCGTTGAACACGGCGTTCGTCTTGGCGCGGCCCAGGATCACGAGGCCGCCCCAGTCGCCGGCGCGGGCGGCGCCGCCGCTTTCGGAGGAGGTGAACACGATGGGCTTGTCGGCGGTGCCGGCCGCATTGATGCGGGAGCCGCGGGTGATCACGAGCGTACCGCGCGAGGCCTTGTCGCCGAGGATGGTGACGCCGGGCTCGATGGTGAGCTGCGCGCCGTTGGCTACGTACACGATGCCGCGGAGGGTATAGGTCTTGCCCGTGCGCAGGGTGAGGTCCGTACCGATGGTGCCGGAAAGGATCGTCGACTCAGGAGTGATCACCGTGCCACCCCCGTTGTTGGAGCCGTTATCGTCTACCTGGATCTTACGGCAGGCGGAAAAGGTTACAAGAGCAACAGAGAAGATGAGGAATGTCCGTTTCATATAAAGCCTATTGATAGGTTTTGAGAGGTTTGTTGGGTTTTGGAAGGTTTTGGGTGTTCTTCCGGTTCTTAGGGTTGGTTGCAGTCAGTTCTGGTTGCGAGCCCGTTTTTCAGTGTCCCCTCCCTCTTGGGAGGGGCCGGGGCTGGGTCATCGAATGGCGTAATTGAACGTCACGCTCACATTTGTGCCATACGAGCGGCGGATGGCCTGCACGTCGGCACCCGTATTGAATTTCTTGTTCTTATCCAGGTCGTGGTAGAAGATCGCCGGCTGGTTCAGCACGTCGGAGAGATTAAGCCGGATCTCGCCTTTACCCTTCAGCACCTTCTTGGACACCTGGAGGTCGAGCAGCGAGCGGGGGTTCTCCCAGATGTCGGGGATGCCCGAGGCGCCCACGCTCTGGTTCAGGTTGCCGACATAGAGGATGCGGCGGCCGATCCGGTTGAAGAGCAGCGTGCTGCTGAAGCCGGTGCGCTCATGATCGTACTGCAGCCCCACGTTCACGAGATAAGGGCTCTGGCCCTGCATCGGGCGGTCGACGTTCACGCCTTCCACGCGGTTGTAGATATACGAGAGGTTCGAGGTCAGGGTGAAATTGCTCAGGCCACGGGCGAAGTCCAGCTTCTTGCGCAGCTCGATCTCGGCGCCGTAGGAGTTCGCCTTCGACATGTTGGCGAAGTTGAACGTGGCGGAGGAGCCGGCGCCGAGGTTGTTGAAGTAGGTCTCGATCGGGTTGGAGAAATACTTGTAGAACACACCCACGGTGAACAGCTCGCCGGCGCGCGGGTAGAGCTCGTAGCGCAGGTCGGCGTTGGTGACTTTGGTGCGCTGCAGCTTCGGGTTGCCCAGCACGGTGGCGCCCAGCTCGAAGTCGTAGAAGGCGAAGTTGCTCAGCTCGCGGAACTCGGGACGGATCACCGTTTGCGAGCCGGAGAGGCGGATGTTGGTGCGGCCATCCAGCTTGTAGGTCAGGTTGACGCCGGGGAGCCAGTCGCCCACCACCGAGTGCACATGGCGCGGGTCGCTGCGGCGGGGCGAGCCCACCAGCTGGTCGAAGTTTTCGTAGCGCACACCCCATACGGCGCGCAGCTTGTCGGAGAAGGCATTATCGAACTGGATAAAGCCCGCGTTCAGGATCGTGTTCGCCATGTAGCGGTAGTTGGGGCTTTGCAGCTCACCGAATACGATGCCACCGTCCTGATTGGTGATGTATTGGGGCGCGAAGATCTGGTCGGCCGTGCGGCGGATCGCCTGTCCCGACGGGTCGCGGTCCACGCCGTAGTAGAAGGGACGCGAGTCGAAGAGGCGGTCCTTGATCTGGAGCATATAGCCGGCCTTCACCGTCTGCTTCTGCCCGAAGAGATCGAAGGTCTTGGAGATGTCGCCGCCGGCGGTGTAGTTGTAGTCGCTCAGCATCGAGAAGAAGCGCGAGCCCGACTTCTGCGAGTTGCCACCGCCGATGAGGGCCACCCAGGCGCCGCCGGGCGTTTCCTCGATGTACTGGAGGCGACGCTGGTCGGGGATGTACTGGTCGAGGATGTTGAAGCCGCCGTACCAGCGCAGCTTGAGGCCGTTGGCGGAGCCGAAGGCGTGGTCGCCCTGCAGCTGCGTGTTGAAGAACACGTTCTGGCGCAGCGCGAGCTCGGTGGCACGCAGGTTCTGGCCTTCGCCGGAGCCGAGGAGGAAGTCCTGGCCCGTGCGCTCGGTGACGTACTTGCTCGAGTTCACGTTGAGCAGGTTACGCACCGAGATCTTGTGGCGGCTGGAGAGTTGAAGGGTGAAGTTGGCCATGGCACCGGCGAGCACGTCCTGGCTATAGCGCTCGCTTTCATAGGTGAAGTTGACGTCGCCCGCTTCGTTGGCGATGAAGCGGTTGGAGAAGGGCACGCGGCGGAAGGAGCGGTTGTAGGTGAGGGCGATGGTACCGCCGAGGCGCTTGCCGAAGAGGCGGGTGTTGAAGCCGCCGGCCACCTGTGCGGAGTGGTTGGGCAGCAGGGCGACCTGCTCAGCGGTCCAGATGTTGGCGAACTGGCGGCCGAAGGAGGCGAGCTGCTCGGGCGAGGAGCCGGCGAGGGCGCCCTTGGTGGGCAGCGCGGCGGGGATCGCGCGGAAGCCGTCGTCGATACCGAGGAAGTCGAGGCGGCCGCCTTTATAAGAGTAGAAGTCGCGCCCGATGGTGCCGGTGTTGAAACCGGTACCTACCTGCACGTTGAGGAAGCCGTTGGCCGGGATATCGCGGGTGTTGATCTGCACGAGGCCGCCGGCCCACTCACCAGGGAGCTCCGGTACGAAAGCCTTGTTGATGATCATGTTGTCGAGCATCGTGGCCGGGAAGATGTCGTAGGAGAAGGTCTTGCGGTCAGGCTCTGTCGACGACAGCAGCACGCCGTTGAGCATCGTCTGGTTGTAGCGGTCGGCGAGGCCCCGCACCACGAGGTACTTGCCCTCGAGGATGGAGGTGCCGGGCACGCGGCGCAGCACCTCGCCGGTGTTCTTGTCGGGCGAGCGGCGGATGGTTTCGGCGGAGATCACCTGGGCCACGGTACTGGTGTTCTTCTGGTAGGCGATGAGGGCGTTGACGGTTTCGCGGCGCGGGGCGCGGGAGCCGCTCACGGTAACGCCGGCGAGCGCCTGCGACGACGTTTGCAGCACCATGTTGAGGTCGGTGCCGGAGGCGGGATCGTAGTCGGTGATGGTGCCGGCGCTGTAGCCCACCGCCGTGAAGGTGATCGTGTGCTTCGTGCCTTTGCTGAGGGTGAGGATGAAGGAGCCGTCGGTAGCGGAGGTAGTGCCGGTGGTCGTGGCCTTGATCGACACGCCGGCGAGCGGCTCGTTCTTGTCGTTGCGGACGGTGCCGCCTACGCGGATGTTCTGGGCGAGGGCAACGGTTTGGAGGAGGAGCAGACTACAGAGTACCAGTAACCTTGAATACATGGGTTGCTAGAATGTTTCCGCAAAAGTGGCAACCGGATGTTATGGGGCTGTGACGCGAAGGTTACGGGTAGGTGAAGGGAATGTTACCGGAATGTTATGCAGCGGGGCTGTACCATCTTAAGATCGACCCGCCGGATGCCGTCAGCCGAAGCCTATGGCGCGGAGGCCGACAAGCTACCAAGACGCGGAGCACGCAAAGCATATTGCGTTGCGCGGCGTCTACTTCATTATGTTAAGCGAACAACATTGTCATCCTAAGCCTGCCGTAGTATCCTTCGTTACGCGAATCGCCCTTAATACCAAGCGCAGCGAAGCAATATCCAGCGTTACACAGAGTGTTCGCCCAGTACACGGTGCATAGAAAAAATACCTCAACAGAAAATTGTCTGACCCGCTTCGAAAGAACTTGTCGGAAGCGGAACAAAAAAAGTTGTAGCCTCGCTACAACTCTAAAATTCAGGCGTGAGGCTATTCGTATAGGCCTAATGAAACTACTTCAACGATGACCTTTAGCCCTGATGTTGTATTTGGATTCCTGATGCCGATCCATAAATTTTCCTGGTTTAATTCACAAGTTCCTGTGAAAGAATTCATGCCAACCATGGAACAGTTTTGATAAAACCTGAAGTTACTATTCCCTGTTTGCAAAAAGGAGGAAACATCACCAGAATGACCTAGAATAAAAAAGTCGACTCCTTTATTGGTGGGCGCATAGATATCCATATTCTTTCTATTAGAAAGCAGATGGAAAAAAGTCTCGTTTTCTTGATATTGGTAACTTGAATTAATATCTAGCACAGTAACCCGATAGTACCAAGACTTTGTTCCTTTAGGCAACTCCAGCTTAAATACTTCCCTCGTCTTCCCATTCCCAAAATAAGCTTTTGAAGACGAGTTGACTTCGATTGTCTTTACGGCCAAGTTTACTAAAGATGGTTTTGCATTTATTGCTTTATTGGCCTCAACTAGAATAGCGTCCAAAATCTGCTGAAGGCTCTGCGCTTTGGATTGACTTGCTGCAAAGAAGAATGTGGCGAAAAGCAGTAGGATTGATTTGATTTTCATTTGATCAATTTTGGTATTTGGGTAAGATAGTAATTCTTCTAACAAACAACCATGATATGAAAATATTCCTGAATTATAAGTCGTCATCCAACTCATGAACTTCTATAAGAGCCCGATCTGACTGAGTGAGCAAAATATTCTTTATGATATGTATAAGCCAGAACTTATCAACAAAAATGCAAGCCTTATTTAGGTGTAGTCGAGATCGGGCCTATAAGAACTCGAACGCAATGTTGAAATATCCATTTGCCCTTTAATACTACCGGTATAATGATCTAGCGCGTAGGATTGGCCCTTCAGCACGACCAAATTAGAATTCAGGCAGGCTACCAGCTTCTGTTAGGCATTCGTGCGGTGTCCAATAAACCCATTACAGGAAAACATGAAAGGTATGGTTGATTTAATAGGGCACACTCTTGCTATGATAAACAAAATAGTTGCTTCTCCCTTGAACAAATCACGATAATTGTCGAAACAGAATCAGAATCTTTCGAATGTTCAAAAAATGCTCAATACTTCTTCCATTCAATGCTTTTAAATCCGCTTACTTTTGCCCACTTACGCCATACCACCTCAAGTATCTCATTGTCCCTTTGTCCAGAACGATGTTTATAAGTCTGGAGCTTATCGTTCTTATCCCGCTCGTGAGTTTCAAGAATATGAAGGTTAATGAACTGATTCTTGTAGCTTTTGGTAGCTGGCAAGCCTAATGAACTGTCTATTTCAAGCGCCCTTTCGACGTCAACTGTATTGGCGATGCAGTATCGCCTAATTTTTTCAATTTCAGCAGCACCGAAGTAATATTGGCTATTTACAGCTTTGTCTAAATATTCTAAATATCCATCAGTAAAAATATACAGATGATTATCATAAGAAATGAATGTAGTATCAACTCCATTTGTCAACAAAGTGTCCTTCTTTACAATGGGCTCGTTCTCGATCTTTTCAATCAAAATGCTTATTAAATCCAATCCCTTGTTTCTAGTTTTTTCATAAGCAGCTTTTACTTTCTGCTCAAATTTTTCTGTCTCCTGCCGCAAACCACTATTCAGATATTCTCCTGTGGAATTAATAAAACGCTGTTTCTCTCCCAAATTTTTTATTCCATCAATATCAATAGATGCAATTGTCCTATCTGAAAATGATGAAAAAGAAATGGAAGACTTATCGCCAATCTTCTCCCCGGGCTTAACACATTCGTTCTTGAAAAAATGAACAATCTTAGAAATTTGCTCCAAGTCCTTTGGCGGCCTATTCTCCAAGCGGCTTGACATGTCCGAAAGAATGACAATATTCTGGTAGGTCAAGTACTTCTTTTCTGGCTCTGATCCACATGAAAGTAAAAAAAGAATAGTGACACAGCCCATGAAAGATATCTTCATTTGGATACTCATTAGATCGTTGCAGTTGATAGTTCGATCTCTCTTACTCGATTTGCTACTTGGTCCGCTGAATAATACTCTGGAAGAAATTCAATATAACCAGACTTATATGCCGATATGACACTATTCAGGATAATATCGTTGAAAATCCGTCCGCTAATTATTCTGGTGCTGAAATCATCGAATATTGACCTGATTTGTTTTTGGAACTCAGCATAACTGTTTTCAACTAGTGTTTGACGACTATGGCTTTCAGCTTCCAAAACTAGGATGTACTTGTTTTTCTCATTTATAGCATCCTCCTTCTCTTTTATCTTGCTGGTCAACAATTCCTTTTCTGCCAATAATTCGATAATCTCTCCGTCTAAAAAGTTAATTTGATTGTTTTTTTCGGCATCTACAATCTCTCTTCGAGAGTTCTTGTACCTTTTAAAAATGTAGTCGATTAGATAGTGCGTAAGAATCAGTGGGAACATGCCAAATACGAATATTAACCAAAACTCGCCATGCTTTACAACATCCCAAATATCAAGTGTGGATTCTTTACCTGCCAACAAGCTCTTTATCTCGTTAGTATTGATAGCTACCATTGTTGAGACTAGGATGTCGAAAATCAATAATCCCACCCAAAACATTAAATTGTTCACCACCTTATTCTCACTACCAAGGATTTTTAAATTAGATAAAAGGATTGGGATTAGGAAAAAGAGTGCTGCAATGAACCCAAACAAAGTCCCTTCTTGCTTAAATATTTTGATGATCGCGTTTGCATCAACGAGTTGCGGTAACCCAGGATTAATGCCGGCCTCAAGAGACGCACGAATGACATTGCCTTCGAAAAAGACTTTATAAACTGCTGAAGCGAAGAAGATTGAAAGGTAAAAAACAAAAATACATAGCCCTATCGTAATCAAAATAGTGCCAACCGTCCAGAACTCCTTTACAATGAAAGACTGTTCTAAATTTCTTCTTTCTAGTTTATTCTTCTCAATTTCCTTGTTGATTTGCAATAGCCCTTTTTCGCCAGTATTCTGATTACCGGATTCCAAAACTGATTTCTCTTGTTTCAATTCCGTCGCTTTTTCGAGAATCTGCCTCTTCTCGAGCTCACTGCTTCTCTTTTCAACGCTTAGCTTCTCCTGCTTCTCCAATTCCAGATTTGTTCTCGTGCCTTCGAAGGCAGCAGTCACATTCGAAATCAACACATTTTTCATACTTCCTAAACCTTCATCCGTTGCATATGTTCTGATTTTCTCTTTGATGCTATCATACTCCGTTCGGAAAATGTCAACATTTCCCCCACTAGCCTTGGAAGTGTTATATCCATTCTCTTTATACTTTGCAGTATCGATTTGTGCGGCTGAGTAAACGAGACTATGTAACTGTTTGGAGAATACATCAATGATGTTCACTTTTTGCGCTTGTTGACTTTCCGAAACAGGCTTTTGTGTGTCTTCATTTACAGCTATTCGGTTATCAATATTATATTTTAAACGTTCGAACTCTGATAAAAATTGAGAATACGTTTTCAAATCGTCTGAAACTTGGATATTCTCAACGTTATTGTTACTTGCATTTAGGGAATAGTTGTACGAGCCATTGATTGAAATCCTATTGTCGATAAGACAAAACTTATGGTGCATTATACCTCGCGCATCGCCTGTATCGAAAGCATGAATACTAACCCCTGCCCCTTTCAGTATTAGCTTTACAGTCTCATTTTGAGCGTTTGAAGAAAGAATAATGTCGATGATTACACTTCTGTTTTTTGCTTCAACAATGGCCATTGCGATATCCCTATCGGTGAAGTAGGCCATTGCAAGGTAGATACACTGCTTTGCATTTCTGATTTCAGATAGTATCCTCTGTTTGATTTCGGTACCGTTGGTCAAAAGGTCATTCATAACCTATTTTCTCGTAGAGTTTAAGTTTTGGTATAGAAGACAGAAGCCCGTCAATTCGCTAATATACGCAACTCACTCGTGCAAACTGCGCCCTAGACTTAAACTGAGCAACACAATCGGGAATAAACCACTATTTCGAATAACCAGCAAACGGGCAAATTGGCCTAAACTCGTTGAGAACGTACAGGCTGCCGACAATACGCGCGACGAACGCATCATCGGCTTCTACGAAGACTGCAGCGCCTGTGCGCGCCGCTGCAGCCCCGAGGTCGCCTCCGGCGGCAAAACTCTGCTCGCCTTCTTCGAGATTTTCGGCGGCAGCACCAACCTTAGCCGCGTCAACTTCGACGAGCAATCCACCCGGATCGACAACTTCCTCTCCAACCTGCGCAGCAAGCCCCACCTTCGCGCAGCCGTTGAAGCCACCGACGCCGCCCAATGGCTCACCGAAATAGGGGCCGACCAGGGGGCGTTCCGCGCCGCTAGGCAGGAGCGCCTCCGCCACGCCACTGACAATAAGCCCGCCTTCAAGATTATCGAGAAACGCAAAATCGTCCGCAGCCTCTACAAAGATATCATGGACATGATCAATGGTGCTGCCAAGCTCGCCCTCGGCGGCGAGCCCTGGATCACGCTCGCCAGGCGCCTCAACCGCATCAACGAGGAGTTCACCGAGCGCGAAGACATCCGCGAAGGCCGCGCCGAATCCGCTAAGGCTGCCGCCGCCACACCTACTCCGTAGCACATGCCCCGTAGTTATACAAACCCACCTTTTTCTTCCGCTTCGCTGCGGAATGACAAGGCGGTTTTTTTATGAACCCTTGCCGTAATCGTGGGCCCAAGGCCAGCACCCTCCTGATCACAGGAACGACTTGCCGGGCAACTGGCGGGCCACCAAAAACGAAAAAGCTGCCCTCGGGCAGCTTTTTCAACAACCGGAGGCTAATTAGCGGCCCGGCTTGCGGGGGTTGTTCTTCGCAAACTCCGCGTAGAAAGCATCAACCGATTTGATCTGGTCGGCCGTCAGGAATTCGGAGAACTTTTTCATCTTGGCGGCTTTCAGCTCGGCGAGGCGTGCGCCGCGGTCGGCTTCACTGAGGCCCTGCAGCTCGCGGGAAGCGGTGAGGCGCATATCCAGGTTGAGCTCCAGCACACGGTCGACCTGTGCGGCGGTGAGGCCGGTTTTCTCGATCATGCCTGCCTTGAACGTTTCTTTCATTTTCTCCAGCAGGGATGCGCGGTCCATACCCGGGTTAGCAGTGCTGGCCGAAGTCGCCTTCGCGGACTCCTTGGCGGGCTCAGCTGCCGCGGCCTGGGCCGTTTGCGCCTGTGCTGCGGTGGCGAAGGTGGCGGCGATCATGGTCAGGAAGAATACCTTTTTCATAAACAAGAATTTTTGTGATGAGCCATGAAGCTATTCACTCCGAATATTAACCAAGATTAATTGACATAAATAAAGCGCCGAACCGTTATGAGCGGTGTGTAAGCAGCCATTTGCGGCCCGAAAAACTACACGAGAGGATACTCCCTCGGAGCGCAGAGTCCCCGGTGCTGCACCCCAGGCACCCGTACCCGCTACCCGGCGTGTTTCCCGAACCTCCCCTTCCGCCGATCGCGCCCATGGATTGCGATCCCTCACTCCAGTTTCAAATCCCAGCCATCCAGGCGTACGATGTTTTCGAGCGTTCCGCTGAACAGGCCCATATGTCCTCTCCGGTCGGCCCGGAACGTGCCGATCAGGATCACATACCGGTTACTGTACTGACCCACCTTCCTGTGTCGCCGCAACTTATCGGAGAAGCTCACCCAAAACCCGTTCGAAGAGATGCCGTGCCGGTAATCCTCCTCGTGCAGGTAGACTGCGTTGCCTTCAAATTGCACCTGCAGGAACCCGATCACCTGTATCTTCTTTCCATCGTATTTCTCCGGGTTGGCGATCAGCTGTACCAGCGATACGTTGTGCCTGATGTCGAGGTACGCAGAGGGCTGAACATCCACCGTATCAACAGGCGGCTGGGCAAGGGCACCGTTCGCAGCGAACATCAACAAACTGAAAATGAGCGCGCATTTGGGTAGGGGTAACCTTTGGCAGATTTTAAGTGGCAACCATCGCCCGCACGGTGTTCAGGACACGTTTAGAGCAAGGTTCGGGGTGCCCGAATGTAAGACCCGTTAGGCTTCAGGCAAACGGGACTACAGCAACAGGCCGCAGCACGCGAATTCTGCAAAAGCCGGAACAGGCCTGTTGCTCATGCGCTTCAGCCGCCAGAATGATATGACTCTAAGAAACCTAAAAGGTTTTGGATAGGTGACGTTATGGACGAGCGCCTGACGTACCTGGATGCAAAACATGGCACGGAATTCGAATATTTCACTTATTTCGTTTATTTCGAATAAATTTGCAGGAGAAACTCATGAATATGGAAGCATTAGAGCAGTTACGGCGGCCATCAAAATCCGATCAGAAGACCGCAATGGAGTCCTATCCTGCTCTGGTATCTGTGATCGGACAGATCAATACCGACGAGGCAGAGATAGAAATCGAAGAAACCAAGGATAAAATAAAAATTCCCTTAAGCGCGCTCAGGCTATTAGGAGACGTATTGAAAGCAATGAGCCAGGGCAAGCCTATATCGATCGTTCCCGTTGCCACCGAAGTCACTACCCAGAAAGCAGCGGAAATACTTGGCTGCTCGAGGCCTCACTTAGTGAAATTATTAGAGGAAGGAAAAATAGCGTTTACCAAAGTCGGTAAACATAGGAGGATCAGGTTCGAAGATGTCATTAGCTACAAGCGCAAATTGAAAGAAACGCAAAAGCAACATATTATCGACATCATGAACTTCGACGAGGAAAACGGCTTGTATGATTCATAGTGTCCGGTTTACTGCAGTATTAGATACAAACGTAATCTACCCGGTCATTTGTCGAGACCTCCTTTTCTGGTTTGCACACTACGATTTGTATACTCCGAAGTGGAGTAAGCACATTTTTGGCGAGTGGAAAGAAGTCATGGTGCGAAAAGGGATTCCGGAAGACGAAGCTCTTAAAAGAGTTTCAGTAGCGAACGCAGCGTTTCCGGATGCCCTGGTTGAAAACTATGAAGGCCTGATCAAGCATCTGGATTTGCCCGATGCAAAGGATCGTCATGTACTTGCAGCAGCAATTAAGACGAATGCAAATCTTATCGTTACCAATAACATCAAAGACTTCCCGGAAGCGTATCTCCATTCCTTCGGCCTGAACGTCAAAACAGCCGACGATTTCCTGACGGATATTATTGACTTAAATGAAGACCAGGCAATAAAGGCCTTCAGAGAAATGGTCGTCAACAAAAGAAATCCGCAAATGGATGAATTGGCGATCCTGGACCAATTAAGAAAGGTCGAACTGACCGATACTGCGAACTATTTGCACGCCCTCATCTGATCGCACTCAGCGACCAAAACTTTTGCGCCATGGTTGGGCTGAATGTAAGAAACTGCCGTGCGTTTGAAGGCGATAGCGCCCATCACCCGCGGTACCGGGCTTACGCCTTTCCGGTACCGTTCGGGTCGAAGTCCACCATCCACTCAATGCCATACTTGTCGCGGAACATACCGAAGTACGTTCCCCAGGGGCTGTCACCGATCGGCATCTCCACCTGTCCGCCCGCGGAGAGCGCGCTGAACAACCGGTCGGCCTCGTCTTTACTTTCCGCGGTGATCACGATCTTGCTCCGGTGCTCATTTTCGTTGGTCGTTCCTAAAATTTCCGGAACATCATTGCCCATCAGCATGCTGCCGGTACCGGTCGGCAAAGCGATATGCATGATCTTGTGCTCCTCGTGTTCGGCCACCGGGAACCCGGAGCTTGCCAGGTCCTTGAACCGGATCACTTTTGTGAACGCGCCGCCGAATACCGACTGGTAAAAAGTGAATGCTTCTTCTGCGTTCCCGTTGAAATTGATGTGCGGATTGATCAGTGCCATAGTGGATGCGTTGATGTTTGTGCCCCAAACCTACGGCAACCGTACACAACAACGCAGGTGAGATTGCGCCAAAAAGAAGGTGGATCCCGGCAATGCTGCCGCCCGGCGGGTCATAAGCTGCCCGTACAAGTACCGGGAAGTGGCAGCGCTCAACGGGAACTGATCGTGTGCGCCTTTAAAAGCAGGATGCAGTCGTGCCGTCGCCTCGCCTGCCGTGCTTGCACGGCCCGATGAGCGGTGATCAAATAACGCAACCAGCCATTACGTTTCAGGGGCGCCCCTGCATCCTGTGCTGCAGGTCCGGTGTAGCAAGAGGCCTCAGCACGCACGCAGCCGCTCAGCAACCGCCCGGCCGGGGAATGCGTTTGAACAACATTTTTCCCTCCCGTTCCACATAGTCGGCCGATACGATCGGGTAGGCATACTTGGGCGCGTGTGATACGTTACGGCTTCGGACGATGATCCTGTCGTTCACCCTCAGGCTTTGTAACTGCTTCATTTGCTCCGGCGCTGCCGGGAACGTCAGTATATAATCGGCACCGTCGATACGGACCATCACGCCAAACCCTAATCGGGCGCCCAGCGGCAGCGCAAGGTCCGTGATCACGGCCTCCATGTCGGAATAGCCACTCAGCTGCTTTCGTATCCTGGCTTCGGCGGCATACACCTTCCTGCCTGCGGGCGAGGATTCCCATGCCGTGAACTTCATTCCATCGGGAGTAGCCTCCCATTGCTTCAACGCGGCGGCTCTTTCAGCAGCAGTGGGCGGCTTGGGGGCCGGCTGTTCGGTGGCTTCCCTTCTGACGTCGCGATTGGCATACACGAGGCCTCCTGCCACCACCAGCGGCACGATCAGCGCATAAATAGCTTTGTTCATATTATTGGGGGTTTGATGATCGTCGTTCGATGGCTGCCGTAAGATGGGATCCTTGAAAGCGCAGCTGCGTGCGCGATTCGGCGTCGCTGCACTAAAAGTAGGCTGCTTTGTGCCCGCCTGCCGTAAATGGATCGTAAATAAGCGTGTAAACAGTGTAAAAAATCGGCAACCCGGTCCGTTTCGGCAGCAACTCCCTGTACCAAAGCCGGAAGCACGGGAGCGGATGATGGGTACCCTTGTCCAAACCCGCAAGCTGCCTGGTGATCCCTGTTACCGGAAACAATGACCGCGCCGCTGCCGGCAGGAAAGCGCAACTGCGTCCGACCGTAACCGCGGTCCCGATGGTCACTTCGCTACGGGCTGCTGGTACTCCGAATAGGCGATGAATCTCGTTCCATCAAACAGGTAGAGCCCGGTTGCCCTCGTGCCCACCCAGATATGTCCGCGGGTATCTTCCAAAAGTGACCAGATCCAGGGATTGGCCAGCCCGTCTTTTGTGCCGAAACGGGTGAACGTTTTCCCATCGTAGCGGGCAAGTCCCTGGGCGCCGCCAAACCAAAGGTTTCCCTTTTTGTCTTCGAGGATACAGGTCACCTCGTTCGGCAGGCCCGCCTCCCTCGTAAAGCCGGTCACCGATTTACCGTCGTACCGGTAGGCCCCGCCCCAACTGCTGAACCAGATATTCCCGGCCCTGTCCTGCACCTGGGGCCAGCCCCAATTGTGCGGTTTGGGCGTTGGCCCGTCCTGGAACAAGGTATCCAACCGGAGTTGGGTTACCGTTTTTCCATCGTACCGGTACGCCCCTTCGTTGGTGCGTCCGCCAAACCAGATGTTGCCCGCTTTGTCTTCCAGCAGTCGCTCGGCTTTATCGTTAGTACCCAGATAGCCGTTTGGGGCCTCCCGGATCGGGAAGTGGGTGAAGGATTGGCCGTCGGATACAAAAACCCCGTCAATCGTAGCGAACCAGAGCTTCCCGCTTTTTGCCTGCAGCATACTGTGGATCAAGTGCGCATTCTGCTTGTTGGGATTCGTGTTGGGCGGCAGGTCTTTAGGTAAGGGAATCCGGACCGGGTCGAATGCGTTCCCGCCCGGCGTGGTGGAAGCTGCCGGCTTGTACAGACAGAGCCCCGCTTCGGTACCGACCCAGATCCTGCCCTCGTTGTCTTCCATCAGTGCATAAACGCTATTGCTGTTCAGCCCGTCGGCCATTAAAAACTGCCGGAACGATTTCCCGTCGTACCGGTACAGGCCATTCCCGGTGGTGCCGAACCAGAGATTGCCGGCTTTATCTTCCAGGCTGCATTGAACATTGCCATACCCCGGGTTACCGATGGTTTTTATCAGTTTCGGGTGTTTGTCCGGCAAGCCGTTCTTAGCGGGCTCCTGGCAGGCAGTACCCAAAAGCAGGATCGCGAGAATGGTAAGCAGGTGCCTTGCTGCGCTATATTGTTTCATGGTTCAACTTCTTAGTGACGGTTATCCGGTGGCGGGTTGGGGCGCCGTGATCACGGCAACCTCGCTCCACCAAACGTACGCGCCCGGAAACACAATGCCGGTAAATGCGCCGTAAAAAGGTTGTAAAAGAATGTAAACGCTTGCCGGTATTGACTTTCCCACGACCAGCCGAAAGCAGCGGCCCTGCGCCGGCGCAGGTTAGCGCATCAATTTGCGGCGTTCGCCGGCCGCGGTCATTTCCGCCGCCGGTGCTCGATATAATTTACGATCTGCCGCTGGCTCCCGATCAGCAGGAGCCCGATAAGGATTTTGGCTGCAGACAGCACCGAATACGAGATACTTGGATCCGTTTGCCCAAACGTCATCCGCCGTTCCTGGAAGTAGGAAAACAGCTGCCGGCAGAGTTCCGGGATCCCGTCCACCACGATGAGGCCGCCGATCACGATCACACAAATGCTCAGTACCGTCGACCGGTGTATCGACCAGGTGATACTTTGTTCCGTGAACCCCTCGTCCAGTCTGAGCTTGTCGATAACGCGGTCGGTCCGGAAGATCAGGCAATAAGCAACGAGGCAATAAACAAAGAGTACCAGCAAGGTGGTTGCCAGGGTCCATAAGCCTTCGGCCCCGCTATTCGCACCGAAAAGAAAAAGGCCCACCGAGAGCAGGTGCGGAAGCGTCGCCAGGATATCCTTGATGAAGAAAACCCCGAGCACCTTTAGGATGATCTGAAAAATTACCCTTATCGTCATGTTTTGGTTTTATCTACGCCGTACTGCGTACCGTTTAAAGATAAGCCAACCGTCCGTGTGTACCGGGCAGGCACCGCTCGGCGTCCCTGGCTCATGATGCCACTTCTGTTGCTTCATCGGGGAATGCGATATCGAACCCGGCCGAATGCGCCTTCAGCGCGCACCGTATTTCTTCGGGCGTCCTGTCGAGCCCGGAGACATCGAACCGGAGCTCCCTGCCCGATGCGCGCAGCCCGATGATCAGCCGGGTGCCTCCATATCTTCCCGTTGCGCTTTGGAAGGCAAGGGAGCTCACCTGCTCCCAGTCGATCCGCTTGTACTTCGATGTCCAGATCCCGGTCGGTTCAACCACCAGCTTCTCCCGTTTATCGAGCATCTGGTAACAGAAATAACCCAGAACCAGGAGCAGGAACCCGATGAAGACAATCAGTCCCGGGTTTTCCCTGAAGCCAGCCGATTCGCCGGCCGGGTCTTTCAGAAAGGCGTATGTGAGTCCCACGATAGGAATAGCGCTGATCACTACGGGCAGACTGTACTGCAGTCGGTCGTTCCGCGCACTGAAAACCGGGTTCGGGCTTGCCAAGGGTTCCATTTTTGAAGGACAGCGGTAGGGCGTAGCAACACCTTGTGCCCGCGGCCCCCGTAAATGTACAATGCTTCACTACAGATCTGGGCCCCTGCCGGAACGCGCAAAAAAAATCCGCAGCGAACTGCGGATTTCTTTTAAGTAACAAATCGATTATTGCGTAACCGTCTCGCGGGCGTGCTGGTTCTGCTTTACGAAGTAGATCTTCTTGCCGTTGATGGTCTGCTGCGTGTAGGCCACCGAGGTGATCTGGAACCCGATCTGATCCTGCGTATAGGCTACCTCCTTCATCTCGGCCGAGGTGAAGGTAACGGAGCTGGCGCCGTTGGCCACGGCCTTGTGCTTCTCGCCGTTATTGCCGATGATAGAGAACACGACGCCGGCCACGTTGTTGATCGGCGTAAAGTTCAGGGTGAAGCTGTTGTTGATGTTGATGCTGGCCGGCAGCGTGAACTGGCCGCCGGAGGCGAAGGCCGTATTGTCGGTGTGCGTGAAGCCCGGTACGCCGGCGGCCGCATCGCCCTGCACGGTCCAGGTGGCGGTGTTGTTGGGGAACAGCTGATCGAACCCGGCGTAGCCGTAGTAGTTGATGCCGCCGAAGTTCATGAGGTCGTAACCGTTCACTTTCACTTCACCGGCAGGCTTGAACGCCGTTTGCGAGCCGAACCAGGCATAGGCGGTATACATTTCGTCGACGCTCGTGCCGTTGTGGCCCTCGTGCAGGTGCATCTTGATGGCATACACGGCGCCGTCGGCGTCGCTGGCCACCCGGAGGTTGCCATTGGCGTCTACCGTGGGGGTGTTGTTATCGGTGTCGTCGGATTTTTTCTTACAGCTGGCGAGTACGAGCAAGGCAAGACCCAGGAGCGGGAGGAGCTTTGTGATTTTCATGATGCAGTTAGTTGATTGAGTTGAGGGTTCAAATATATAAAAATCCTCAATAATCCAAACCGCGTGGCGCCGGCTTTTCCATAAGCGGCAGGCAGGGCATCATCCGTAGAACTACGCGGGCCGGCCGGGCGCGGGTGGTTTGCTCCCTGCCAGCAGGCGCCCACCGGCCGCCCCCTAGCGGTCGATGAGCCTCCGGTGGTAATTGACCTGGCCCAGGTGATAGGCGAGGTGGGTGGCCAGGTGTACCAGCAGGAAGCCGGCAGAGGTCTTTTTGTCGAACACGAGCTCCGGGTACTCCCTTTCGAGGGCCGCCTCGTCCAGGCCATCGAGCGTATTGGTTACGACCTGCCGCGTGGCATCGATCCGGTTCAGCAGATCCGCGCGCGGCACCTCCCTTGCCGCAAACTCAAGCGCCCGGTCGCGGACATAGCCCGTGCCACCGAGCTCCCTGCCGATATAGGTGTTCAGATTTCCCAGCAGGTGCAGGCACAGGTTGCCGGCCGAATTCGTGACCACCCCCTCCACCTTCCAGAGGTTCGCCTCCTGTGTATAGGCGGCGATCTCGCTGCGCAGCCGGCCGAGGTCCCTTGCAAACAGCGTCTTCAACGTGTCGATCATGCTTCTTGTTTCCATATCCCATAATCCCGCCTACCTGCTCATAACCCACCTCACCAGCATATTGCCCCATCAGCACATTACCCCATTACCCCATTCGCAATATCTTCTCCATCTTCCTTCCCTTTGCCAGCTCGTCTACCAGCTTGTCGAGGTAGCGTACCTGCCGGGTGAGCGGATGGTCAATCTCCTCGATGCGGTAGCCGCAGATGGTCCCGGTGATGAGGCGCGCAGCCGGGTTCAGGGAAGCCTGCCCGAAGAAGGCCGCGAAGGTGGCTTTCTCGTCGATGAGGCGCTGCACGCGCGCTTCGTCGAACCCCGTGAGCCATTCGATCACCTGGTGGAGCTCGGCCTTCGTGCGGCCCTTCTTCTCCACCTTCGTAACATAGTGCGGGTATACGGAGGCGAAGGTCATGCTGGCGATGCGCTCGTTGTGACTATCGGTGGTGTTCATATTGATCCGGCTTGGGGGCCTAAGATAAGTGCTGCCGGGTATTCTCAGGCCGGGCCGGAGCGGTTGCGGCATCAACCCGATGGTCGCTTTACTAGCGCAAGTAACGACCGGGTCGGCACTCCTGCCCTACCTTTAGGCCCATGCAGCACCCGCGTCATGCCCAACTCATTGCCCATACCAAAAAGTGGATCACTGACGTGGTGGTCGGCTGCAACTTCTGTCCCTTTGCGCTCCGCGAGGTGAAGCGCGACAGCATCCGCTTTGAAATAGCCGGCGGCACCCGCGCGGCCGTGCTCGACGCCCTCACAGCCGCCTTCACGCGCCTGGATGGAGATGCGGAAATTGAAACGCTGTTTCTCCTCGTGCCCGACGGATTCACCCGCTTTCCCGAATACCTGAAGCTGCTCGACGCCGCGAACCTTCGCCTGCAGAAAGGAGGCTATGAAGGCACCTACCAGCTCGCGTCGTTTCATCCCGGCTATGTCTTCGCCGGCAGTCGCCCCGACGATCCCGCAAACTACACGAACCGCGCGCCCTATCCCATGCTGCAGGTGCTGCGCGAAGAAAGCGTGACGCGCGCGGTCGATGCCTATCCCGGTACCGAAAAGATCCCCGAGCGCAACATTGCCTTTGCCCGCGAAAAGGGACTGGAATACATGCAGCGGCTGTGGATGGGGTGCAGAGAAAGTCTGTAGTTTGAAGTTGCGCGTGCAGCCTTTGCGGTGTATCCTATTAATGGCCTGACGCTACCAGTGCGGCTGTGCCGATCCTGGCTGCCTTGTCCTTCAGCCATTGCGGAGAGCCCTCTGTGGGCATATTGATCTTCACGGTATATCCATCAGGATCCTCGAGTTGCACCGAGGTCATCCCCAAATGGGAAGGCCGGGGGCCCGAAAAAGGCCGTCCTTGCCGCTTCAGCTCGTCCATCACCCCTTCCAGGTCCCGGGTCAGAAAACTGATGATGACACGGGGAGCGGAAAGATGGGTAGATAGATTAAAATCCAACCCATCGACGTTGGGCCGCACCACCTTAAGCTGGTCTTGATCCACGGCCAAGGGAAGCCCCAACGATTTATGGTAAAACTCCTTGCTGGCATCGGGATTGCCGGAACCCAATTCGATCTCATGAAGTACGAGCAGCATAAAGGTCATTTTTATCTAACCTGAAAGATAGCCATCACTTTCTACTTTACCGGAACGAGCAAAGATCCGGCTGCCACTTGAACCAGCGGATAAAAGGAAAGGCCGGTGCTTACGCACCGGCTCTCCTTGTATACTTACGGTAAACATCTGGCTTACCTCACCGACCGAAGCGCTACGCGACCCTCTTTCAGGCCTTTGCCTGTTACGCGCAGCTCGATGCTCCCCGCTTCCTTCTTCGACTGCACCAGCACCACCAGCTTGCCGCTGAAGGTCTTCATCGTGGGCAGGTGAAAGAGCTCCAGCGAAGTGGCGTCGCCGTTGCAGGCCGCGCGGTAGGTGCCGGCGCCGCTGACGTCGAACCGTAGTTGTTCTGTTGCCGTCGGGCAGAAGTTGCCCTGGCGGTCCACTACCGATACGGTCACATACGACAGGTCGCTGCCGTCGGCCTGCAGGGTGTCGCGGTCGGGCTCCAGCACGATCCGGTACGGCTTGCCGGCGGTCACCATCGTCTTCTCGGCGGCGGGCTTCCCGTCGGTGCCAAAGGCCACCACCTTCACGGTGCCGGGGGCGTACTTTACGTCCATCCACATAAGGCGGTAGCGGTGCTGCGCCGACGAATCGGTGCGCTTGCGTTGCACGCCCATGCTCCTGCCGTTCACAAAGAGCTCGGCGGAGTCATAAGACGTATACACGAATACCGGCGTCGTTTGCCCCTCGCGGCCGGCCCAGTTCCAGTGCGGCAGCAGGTGCAGCGTCGGGCTCGTCGTATTCCAGCGGCTGCGGTACAGGTAGAAGCGGTCTTTCGGGATCCCGGCCAGGTCGGCAAGCCCGAAGTAGGAGCTGCGCGACGGCCATTTATCATCGTAAGGCGTTGGCTCGCCGAGGTAGTCGAAGCCGGTCCACACAAACTCACCGATCACCCAGGGCTTGTCGTCCTGCAAAATGAAATCGTCCTCCGGGAGGTTCGACCAGCTGCAATACTCAAGGTCATAAGACGAGCATTGGTAGTCGGGGTACTGCTTCTCGATCGCTTTCACCACGGGAAACTTGTAGATGCCGCGCGAGCTCACCGTGGACGCCGTTTCAGACCCGAGGAGCAGCCCTTGCGGGAAGGCCTTGTAGGCTTCCTCATAAAGATGCACGCGATAGTTCATACCGGGGATGTCGAGCAGTGCGCCGAAGCCCGATTGCATGGTGGCCTTTACCTGGTCCATGCCTACGGTTACCGGGCGCGTCGGGTCTTCGCGGTGGAAGAGGTCCTGCAGCCACTTGGCGCGCTTGGCGCCCTCGGCCCCCCATTGGTCGGGCACCTCGTTGCCGGAGCTCCACATCACGATGCTAGGGTGGTTGCGCGTGGCGCGCACCAGGTTCACGATGTCCTTTTCCGCATCGGTATGGAAGAAGCGGGCATAGCCATTCTTCACCTTCGGCATCGCCCACTCGTCGAAGCTTTCTGCGAGGAACATAAAGCCCATCTCGTCGGCAAGCTCGAGCTGCTCGCGCGAAGGCATGTTGTGTGAGGAGCGGATGGCATCGCAGCCCAGGTCCTTGAGGATGCGCAGCTGCCGGCGGAGGGCGGCCGTGTTGATAGCGGCGCCGAGCGGGCCGAGGTCGTGGTGGAGGCACACGCCCTTGAACTTGCGTGTGACTCCGTTAAGCTGGAAGCCGGTGGCGGGTGTGTAGCTGATCGACCGGATGCCGAAGCGGGTCCGGGTCGAGTCGCGCAGCTGGCCATCGGCGTAGAGACGTGAAATGGCGGTATAGAGGTGGGGCGTTTCAGGGCTCCAGCGCATCGGCCGGTATACATGGATATCCTGGCTGACCTCACCCTGGAAAAAATTATCGCTTTTGTATTCGGCCAGGGTCGTGCCGGCCGGGTCTAGGATCTCGGTTTCAAGCCGGAGATTTTTGCCCGACGCCTTCGTCCGGATATTGATCTTAGCCCCATCTGCGTTCACGACCGGCGTCGTGATGTATTGGCCCCACTCGGCGATGCTCTCCGCATTTTTGATAATGAGGTGCACCTTCCGGTAGAGCCCTGCTCCGGGATACCAGCGCGACGACTCGCCTACGTTGCGCAGGTGCACGGCAAGCAAATGGCTGCCGCCCGCGGCAACGTGCTCCGTAATGTCGATGTGAAAGTAGTTGTACCCGTAGTTCCACTGCCCCACCAGCTTGCCGTTGAGGTACACGCGCGGCTCGCTCATGGCGCCCTCGAAGAAGAGCAGCGCCCGCTGGCCGGGCTGCAGCGCGGGAACGCTCAGGCTGCGGCGATACCAGCCTTCGCCGATATAAGGCAGCGCCCCGGTGCGGCCCGTCTTCTCGGTGGCCACCTTCTCGTTGTTCTGCGTGATGGCCACCACCTGCTTGTCGATCTCCTTGTCGAAGGGCCCGCGGATGGCCCAGTCGTGCGGCACCGACACCGTTTCCCAGCCACCGTCGTTGAAGCCCGGCGCGGCGGCGCCCTCGTGGGCCCCGCGGCTGAACTTCCAGCCCTCCGATAGCTCGGTAACGGTGCGCGGCTGGGCAACGGCGAACTGCGCAAAAAAGACGGTAAGGGCTAGCACGAAAAACCGGTAACGCATAGCGATGTGTTTGGAAGGCGAAAGATAGGGAGTTGCCGGTAGCGGGCTATCCTGTGCAAGGGGGCAGGAATGTGGGGAATACTGCATCAGCCTTGCCCGGGCAGCCGGTCAATAAAACGTGTAGGTGTATTGCTCCCTCGACTTGAAACCACCCATCATGCTGTGCGTCGATTCCTTAAACAGCAACAGCCCGCGCGCGTCGTAGCCGAAATCTTCCACCAGGATGATCTTTCCTTCCGACCGGGTGACCTGGCGGAGCAGGCGGCCTGACGCATCCGTTTCGTGCTCGAGCAAATAGTTCCAGTTACGCACTAACGTATCGCTCTCGTCGACACCGCTGTAGCGTGCAACACGCCCCTGGGCATCGTAGAAGCTGCTATCCTGGCGGTAGACCTCTCCATTGTCCCAATAGCGCGACACGAGTTCGAATTTCGGGTTGTAGGTGAACTCGCTCAGCTCCTGCAAGGTGCCGTTCGGAAAGCGGGTGATCTTCCGGCGCAGCTGTTGGTCACTCCCGTATTCATACGCGGAATGGAGCGTATCGGTAGTACTGATCGAGGTGGCGGCCACCGCTTTGCCGCTGCTGTCATACCGGTATACGATCGTCACCTGCGGATTCTTGCCCGTCTCATTATCCGTAAGCACCCACCGGGTGAGCCGCCCGGCACGGTCAAAGCTCGATACGATGGTCGATCTACTTCCCCCGCCCAGCAGGGTCGTGCGCGTCCGCACGCGGTTCGCACGGATGTCATCCGGCCGTTGGATATCGTCGTCCTGGCCGGTCGAGCGGAGCGTCAGGAGCAGGCAGAACAGGATCAGCAGGTTTCGGTTCATGGTGTGTCGGGTTATCGGGCAAGATGCTTCGGGAGCGTTGTGGGTTGCGCGTTCCATCAGGGCTTAAGGGCCTCGGTGAGCGCGCGGTTCAGATCGTTCCGGTGCAGCTGTTTCATCGGTAGCGCCACCGTCAGGCCATCCTGTATCCGGATCTTCCGGCTGGCAAAGTACACCGAATCGCGCTGCACCGCCACACCGGTAATGACGGCCTCCTGCCCGATCGGCAGCTTTGTATAAGCCCCTTCCTTCCGGGTAAAGGACCAGCGCCCGGCGCTATCGATAAATGCAGACAGCCGCACGTTCAGCGCCGGGATCACGAGCGAATAGTCAATGTAGTCGAGCGCTGTGCCCGGACTGCTGGTGACGTAGATCGATGCCTTGCCGGCGGCAGGATCGTCGTAGAACCGGTCGCAGTTGATCCAGCCCATCTGCGAGGTGGCAAAAACCGTAGACCCGTACACCTGCTCCATCCGTTCGCGGTTGCCCGCGGCGTCGCGCTCCTGCTGCAGGGCGCGGAGGATGGCCTCCCGCCGGAAGTGATAGCTGAGGAGTTCGTTGCACTCCGCTACCGGAACGCCTTTCGCGCGCAACCGGTCGAAGGCGTCGGCGGCAGCGAGGTCCACCCCGCGCGGATCGAGGCGTGGGAGTTCCTTATCGGACACGGGAAAATCGCGCAGCGGCCGCATGAACTGCTCCTCGAGCGAATGCTTCCGGAAATCAAAGTAGTAATTGGTGTCGGTCCAGTTGGAGAACTGCTTGCGCTTGTGCCGGTTCACCTCTTCGCAAAAAGCCGCGATCCGCTCCTTGTTGGCGCGGAAGTAGGCCAGGTACATCGCTTTCGCGATCGAGTCGGAGGCACGGAAGGACCGCTCGGGGTGATCGTAATAGACCCGCCAGATATCGTAGTTATACTGATGCCCGCAGCCCGTCTCCAGACTGTAGTGATACGACCGGTTGGTGAAATAACTCATTTGCTCCATCATCCCCCATAAATGCCCGATGCGTTGCCGGAACTCGTCGGTGGCGATGACTGTCCCTTCGTACTGCGGTTGCGTTACGCTCACGATGTTGGTATCCAGGTAAAAATTTTGCTCGTTGGCGCCACCAACGCTGGAGATGCATTTCAGGAAGGTCTCGTTGCCTTCCGGGTACAGGAGATGCAGCGGAAGCGGCACCGCATAATCAAGCCGGGTCATGCTGCTGTCGACAGTCCAGTTCTTGCCGTCGCCGCGGAACATTTCGAAGCGCCCCGCTGCGCCCATTGTCGGCATCGATACGGTTAGCGTGCTGCCCGGCTTCAGCTGCAAAGGCTCTCCGGCGGCGCGGGCGTTGAGGTACACCATCCCATTGGAGCAGAGCAGGCGGCCATCGGAATGTGTAGCCAGGCCACCGGCCACGAACTCCGGCAGCGACAGTGTCTCCACCACCTCCACCTGCACCCCGGCCACCGCTTCACCGGCAGCATTCGTAAACACTTCCGCGGGCACCAGCACCTCGGTTCCGCGGGCCGCGCGGATGCGCACCGGCTTGCGGTTGTCGATGGAAAAGGTTTGTACGGCGGGCCGCAGCGATACGTATGCCGAATCCAGCGGCCCGTGCGGAAAGGGCGGTGGCACCGCGGGAGCAGTGGAATGCATCTGGGCGCAGCCTGCCAGTAATATTGCGGGAGTGAAGCAACGAAGAAGGAAATTATTCATAGTCAGTCGGGGCTGTGTGTTCGGCGCTGCGGGCTGCCCTGGCCTTGAATGGTTGTTCGGAGCGGCCGGCTTATGGCTATGCTGCACCCATGGCGATGGATCGGCCACCGCTGCCGGGTGCAGATACCGGATCAGAAAGAAAAGTACGATCAGTACGACACCTGGCGTCAGCACAAGGAGCAGGCGGCTCGGAAACAGGTTCGGTTGCATACTCTCGGAGATGCAGCACAAAGAAGGATTGCATACGGCAGTGCTTTTTGCTTACACGTACAGAACGCCCCGGAAGCCGCGGCCCGCGTAGTACGACTGTACGCCATTATGGTAAAAGAACACCTGCCCGTAGCGGTAATCGCCGAAGAGCGCACCCCCGAGCTTGCGCATGGCAGGCGGTGTGGCGATCCAGCTCGAGGTCTTCTGATCTACCGGGCCGAGGGCCTGCAGAAAACGGTACTGCTCCTCGTTCAACAGGGCGATGCCCATATCTTCGGCCATGCCCACCGCGCTGTGCGCCGGCTTGTGCTCCCTGCGGGCGGCCAGTGCGTCGCCGTCGTAGCAAACGCTGCGGCGGCCGGCCGGTGTTTCGGGAGCGCAGTCGAAGAAGATAAGGGCGCCCGTAGCCGGGTCGGCGCCCACCACGTCGGGCTCACCACCCGTGCGCTCCATCTCCTCCAGCACCTGTAGTTTTACGGGTGCAGCGTTGAGCCTTGCAACAACGCTGTTCCAGTCAATGCCGGGGTGGCGGTGCAGATGCTTTTCAAAACGGGCTTTCAGGATGCCGAGCAGCCCTTCGTGCGCCGGAGCGGTTGCCGCTTTCGATTTCTTTGTTGTAGTGGCCATATGCAAACGTGTCGTTGATTGGGATAAGCCCACACCATCCGGGTGCGTCCGGCGTCCGGCCTCGGGCCGGGCTGGCGGGTCGTCCAGGAACGGCAGCCAGGACTAAAATACGGCATTCGGTATTAGGACGCGCCGGCGCCGGACCGGCTGCGCGCGGCCTGCCGGCGCATGCGTCCCGGGCCATACCACAGCCAGAAGCCGGTAACGGTAAAAACCAGCAGGGCGATCCCCATCACGGTGGTATAGATCAGCTTGATGACGCTGCCGGTTCCGAAGTAGTGATCGAGGATGGAGCCGTCGTGGACCTTCTCGATAAAGTCGGAGCGCCGCTTCTCGATGTGCAGGAGGCGGCCCGTGGCCCCATCGAGCTGGATGCCCCAGAAGCCGTCGACGAACACGAATTTGACCATGCCCTTGTCTTGCCGGATGTCGATCCGGTCGAGCGCAGGCGAGCCGCCAGCCCTGATCGAGTCGCGGTAGATCCGAAGCGCATTGCGGTGCAGGCTGTCGATGGGCAGCCAGTCGGCCAGGTTCGTAGAAGTACCGGAATGCGACTTCGCCATGATGTAGCCACCGCTGTTCTTCTTCCACCCGAGCAGCAGGCCGGTAACCGAAACAACGAAAAAGAAGGCGAAGAGCAGCGCGCCCGTGGTGCGGTGCACCTTACGGGAGATGCGTAGAAGGCGGGCCTGTTGCTGACGGTTGTGGGGCTGCATGGGTCGTTGTTTTCGGGCAGGGCGCCGGGCAGGGAGCGGGCGTGCCGGGGCGCACCAAAGGTAAGCCATCGGCCAGAGGCCGCGCCACGTGGGCAAGGCAGGACGGCAACCCCGAAAAAAATAATTATGACGAATGTCCCGCCGGTTCGGAAATATTGCACTTACTTTGTAGTGCAAAGTGCTTTTTAATACTTCTATCCCATCATCAAACAGACCCCTATGAGTGCGGTTCTCTCCCTATCGCAGGTCCGGAAAAGCTACGGCCCGGTGCAGGCCCTGAAGGATGTTTCCTTCAGCGTGCCCGAAGGCAGCGTCTTCGGCATCCTCGGGCCCAACGGCTCGGGCAAGACCACCCTGCTGAGCATCATCCTCGACGTGCTGAAGGCCGACGGTGGCTCCTTCCTCTGGTTCGGACAGCCCGGCTCTCCCGAAGGCCGCCGCCGCATCGGTTCGCTGCTAGAGACGCCGAACTTCTACCACTACCTTTCCGCCGTCGACAACCTGCGCATCACCCAAAGCATCAGCGGGCGCGGTACCGGGACCGACATCGAAGCGGTGCTCCACCAGGTAAAGCTCCATGAGCGCCGCAAGAGCGCTTTCAAGACCTACAGCCTCGGCATGAAGCAGCGCCTCGCCATCGCCGCCGCCCTGCTGGGCAGCCCCCGGGTGCTGGTGCTCGACGAGCCCACCAACGGCCTCGACCCGGTGGGTATCGCAGAAATACGGGCACTCATCACCGAACTGAAGAATGCGGGGCATACCATCATCATGGCGAGCCACCTGCTCGACGAGGTGGAAAAGGTGTGTACCCATGTAGCCATCCTCAAGAAAGGCTCGCTCGTGGTCACCGGCGAGGTCAACGAGGTGATGCAGGATGAGGACGTGGTGGAGCTCGGCGCCGCGGATCTCAACGCGCTTGCAGCGGCCGTGCGCTCCTTCGGCAGCGGCCACCACATCGACCGCGCGGCGGGCACCGTGCAGTTCACGCTTCCCAAGCGCTCGGCGCAGCTCGACGCCATCAACAGCCACTGCTTCAGCCAGGGCATCGTACTCTCGCACCTGCTGCTGAAGAAGAAGCGCCTCGAGGCCCGCTTCTTCGAGCTCACCGGCGATGCCGAAGGCAGCGCCTCCTGAAACGACCGCAATACCTAATCCGATCAAAAAAGCTCCAAACAAGCGACCATGGGCAACCTCATAAGAACCGAGTGGCTGAAAATAAAAAAGTATCCCGCCTTCTGGTGGATGCTGGTCATCGTGGCACTCGCCTACCCGGGCATGAATTACGTGCTGTACACCAGCGGCTATAAAGACCAGCTCGAAGACCCGCAGATGGGACCGCTGCTGAAGATGCTCAACAACCCCTTCGCGTTCCCCGATGCCTGGCAGACCGTAGCCTTCATCTCGTCGGTGTTCGTGTTTCTGCCGTCGGTGCTCGTCATCATGTTCATCACCAACGAGTATACGTATAAAACGCACCGGCAGAACATCATAGATGGTTGGAGCCGCTCGCAGTTCATGACGAGCAAGGTCATCGACGTGGCCATCGTAAGCCTCGTCGTCACCCTCCTGTACACCGGCACCGCGCTGATGATCGGCACACTCAACACCGATGGCTCGGGCAAGTATTTCTACGAGGGCAGCCGCTACATCGGCCTCTTCTTCCTGCAGACGTTCTCGCAGCTTTCTTTCGCCCACCTTATCGCTTTCATTGTACGCAAGGCCTTCCTGGCGCTGGGCGCCTTCCTGTTCTATTATTTCCCGCTCGAGCCCTACCTGGTGGCGATGGCCAAGAAGCACGCAGGCGGCATCGGCGAATACCTGCCGCTGGAGATCTCCGACCGCCTCATCCCCTACCCGCGCTGGTTCGTGCGCAAGCAGGACGAGTGGGACGCGCTCGTCAGCCAGGCCAACATCCACATCCTGTACACGGTGCTGCTGACCGCGCTCATCTGGGCGATCTGCTACCGCATCAACAAAAAGCGCGACCTGTGATCCGTATTATTACCATCCTCTCGTTTGCACTCCTGCTGCTGCCGCTCCGGGGCGGTGCGCAGCCGCTACCCACCCGCATCAAGGTGCAGGCGATGGAGCTCGCCACGGCGGTGATGCAAAACGACTTTGCCGCCTTCGCGCGCCGCGCGCATCCCAACGTGATCGCCTTCGGCGGCGGCGCGGAGCGGGTGCGGACCAAGATGGATTCGGCCCACCAGAAGATGAAGCGGATGGGCGCGGGGTTCACACGGTACTCCATCGGCAGCCCGGCGCCCATCGTAACGCATGGAAAGGAGCTGCAGACGCTGGTACCGCAAAGCACCACGGTACGCACCCCGCTCGGCCTTATGACCGTGGAAAGCACGCTGGTGGCCATTTCGCGCAACGAAGGAAAAGACTGGATGTTCCTCGATACCGGCGTGTACGGCCCGCGCAGGCTGCAGGAGGTGCTACCGGACCTGAGCCCGCAGCTGGTGTTGCCGCCCCGAAAGAAGCCGAGGCTGGAGCCCTTCGACAAATAGATCAGCGCGCCCGCCCGTAGATCTACAAGGACACACTTCCGCGTCGACGGCCTGCCTCGCTTTATAGATCGGTGCGCTGCCGGCCCTACGCGGTTGATGCGCCTCAACCATACAATTCATCGTGTTCCGCCCGGATCCTGGCCACCGTTTTTTCCAGGTCCTGGTATTCCGCCTCGCTGATGGTACGGCCGGTCATGCCCGTGGCCACCTTTACCCAGATGCTGTAGCCGCGCTCAGTGCGGTCGTATACCTGGTAGTCGTGCGTGAGCCAGTAAAGGCAATGCTCCATGGTTTCTTTCGCCTTATCGCTGGTCTCGGCCGCAATGAGCGCCGGAAGCCGTTCGGCAAAGTGCGTCCGCTCCACCCGCTCGATCACGTCGGCGGCCTTCGCGCGCACGGTGGCGCTCTTGTCGGCCAGGCCGGCAGCGAGTACGGTGTCGAGCACGCGGTCGTTCGGATGGTGCAGCATGATGGTGACCAGGTTCAGGCGGACCTTTGCCGACGGATGCGCCACGAACCCGATCAGCCATTCCTGTACCGACGGTAATTCATGCGACAGTGCCGATACGAAGCGGCCGGTATAGTGACTGAATACATCCACGTGCGGCGCGCTGAGACCCCGTTCCCATACGGCCAGGTCGGCCTCGTCGACGGCGCGGCGCGTCTTTACCCGGAAGGCCGTGTCGATCAGCTCCGACAGCAGGGCCCGGTAAGGCTCGGTCTTTTTGTTGAGGCGGCTTAAGGTTGCGTGCTTCTCCGTAGCGGGGTCGGGGGCCAGCCCGAAGTCGTATACGTCGGTCATCGGCTAAAGATAGGGCGGGCCGGGAAACACGTTATGAGCGGGAACGGGCTACCGGGCTCCTGCCGGCTGTACGGTCTCCACTACCGGAAAGCCCAGGACGCCGGTGCGGGTGCACAGGATTACTGCGCCGGCACCAGGCAGGGCGTCGAACAGATCACCCGACACCTCCAGCCGCTCCGTGGATCCTTCACCGGCTTCGATGTGTATGTAGCAAACCTTGTTCCGCGAGGACGTGGTCTTTTCTATGAAGCGGGTCTCTATGCAGTGCAGGGGTGCTCCCGGCCCGGAGTAATTGATGTGGCTGGCCACCGACGGGCCTAGCAGGAAGCTGCCGACGATCAAGCCAAAGTGCATGGTAAAGCGATGCTCGCCCCCTTCGTCGTATACCGAGGGGGCAAGACGGCGTACCAGGAAGGTGAGTAGCAGCGCCAGCGGGAGCCCTGCCGCACCGGCGATCCAGAAGAGCCGCATTCCGCCGAGGGTATCGTCGATACGACGCAGCTGCGTCATCAGCAGCACGATCGACAGGATGAAATACCCGCTGGCGAAATAGGTAAGATAGCGGTGGGAAGCGCGCTCCCCCCGCCGGTGCGCTCCCTTCGGCGGGAAAAAGGCATCCAGCGTCTCTTGTGCCGAAGCGATCAGCATGATCACCTGGAAGGCCACCAGGAGGAAGGCCAGCAGGCAGACGAAGCGGAGCGGCCCGCGCTCGCTGGCGAGGAGTACGAGCGGCACGGTTCCCGCTGCGATCCAGCCGAGGCGGCGGTAAAAATCCCGCTTGACGAAATCGGAAAAAGCATCGCCGGGCGATTTGCGGGCGGAGGTGGAATGACGACGGTGCGTGGTGCGCGGCATGTATGGTCAGATATGCTTAAAGCTACGTGCTGCTTTACAGGAGCAGCGTCCCCGCCCCGGCTTATTCCTCGTCCTCCTCCTCGGCCTCCGACAGCAATTCGCGCAGGCGCGCGGGCATTTCGATGTAATCACCCTCCTCCTCGTCTTCCGCTACATGAAACAACTCGAACTGTCCTTCATAAAGCCAGTAGAAGTCGCGGCTGATGGGACCCTGCCCTTCGCTCCAGATCTGGTCCACGTTGGCATAGAGCGCGCCTACCAGCTCCATGACGTCGCTCGTGGCGATGGGATGCGCGAAGGCGGCGCCTTTCGACGGCACGGCCACGAGGGCGCCGTAGGGGCCGATGGCGTCGGGCAGTCGGCGCTCGAGGTCAAGCACGAGGGCCGCGGCATAGTCGCCACTGAAGATCCCGTATACGGTGAAGCGCTCGGCAAAGAGGTATTCCTCGATCTCGATCTCTTCGGCGGGCGTGTTGGCGATGGCGGAGGCGAAGAGCTCCTCCTCGGGCTTCTCCCACTCGCCGATATCGTCGCGCGAGACGTAGTCGAGCTGCCCTTCGTACTCGATGATGAGGAAGGACCAGGTGCCGGGCAGGTCTTCGCGGTGCACGAAGCCATCGAGGTCGGCGTCGAGGCCCGGCTCGAAGTCGCCTGGCTTCACGAGCACACGGAGCAGCGGCTCCGCATATTCGAAGTCCTTGTAGAGGAACGCGTAGGCGGCGCTGTGGTCTTTGAGCTTATCGAAGTGGGCCCAGATGAGTTCTTTCCATTCCGACTTTTCGCTAATGGCCAGCAGGCGCACGAGGTTGTCGAGAAAACGGTGCTGCTGCTGGTCGTTCATCTCGGTGATGAGCGTGCCTTCCGCTTCGCCGGTAACGGCGATGCCGTGCTCCTCGTGGTAGCGCAGCGCGAGGTTCATGATGTCGTTGTATTCGGCTGCGCTGATGGTGCCTTCGTAGGCTTCGGGCAGCGGGCGCTGTGAGGGACCGGGTGTTGTCATATCGAAAAAAAAGTGGCCGTTGATGCGCCGGCCGGGTGCTGAATGTAGGAAAAGTTCGGGAGCAGTGCCGATGCAGTCGGGATGCGGGTGCCTGCGGGTAAACAGCAGCGCCTTCCGGGTTCCGGGGCCGGCAGTAAGTGCTGCGGCGTCAGCGAACGGCATTATCGGTGCAGGCTATCTTGAAGTGGGCGTGTTGCGCGCTCGCCTCCGGTAGCGCAGACGCCGGTGTAGCCGGCCACGGGTTCCAGGAAACCGGTTGGCCAATACGCGGCATGCGCAGGCAGGACTTACTCTTCCTGGTATTTCTGGTCCACGAAGTCTGCGGGGTCGCTGTAGTCGCTGTTCAGGTAGACGTTCGCGAGGATGAGGGTTGCCGCTACGGCAACGATCAGGATCACCATCCACATTGCTTTTTTCACCTCCATGGTCGCTCGATTTAGGAGCCGCCCCTTCGCGGGTGGCCCGGCCGCAAAAGTACGCTTTTTGCCGGAAAACGAGGCTGGGTGCCCTTCGGGGGCCTGAGGCCGGGTCCGGCTGAAGCCCGCCACGCGCTGCTTGCCCGGGCACTTTAAGGATTCCTTAAACCCGGCAACCCTACCTTACCGGCAAACACCGACAGATGAAGACAGCACTACTTTTTCTCTGCCTCCTCGGCGCGGGCACCGCCGGACATGCGCAGCGCCGGCTCGAAATCGTATGCGAGGTGGCGGACGCGCAGGTGAACTACGGCCGCGCGGAGCACTACCTTCCCGATAGCCTGCACTCGCTGTTCGTGCGACCCAAACGCGGCGTTTTGATTTACGGGCCCGACCTGGTGAATGTGCTGACGCTCTACGGCTGGAAGTTCGTGGGCGCCAGCCCCGGCCTCCACGAGGCCAGGTACAGCAACAAGCCAACGGTCTATTACCTGAAGCGGGAGGTGCTGCTGAGCGAGGAAGCCTATGTGGAGATGCAGCACCGGATCGAAGCAGCGCTGAACGGGAAACAGTAGGGAGCGCCTGGCGTGAGCAGGAAGGTCACTATGGCCGGAATCTCATGTCTCATGACCAGTACCGGCCGCCTTCATCAACTATGTCCTCATTCCTTCGCTACGGCCGGCCGGTCGCTTTCCTCTTCCTTGCCTTCCTCGATCATCTCGTTCACCTCGGACATCTGCCCGGGCTCGAGGTCTTCTACGGCGGCCTCCTGCACGGGGCTGTCGTTGTTGAAGTAAAAGCGGCAATATAGCGGCAGGTGATCGGAGCCTACCGGATCGAGGGTGCAGAACTCCTCCACGAACACCTCGGTGGAGTGAAAGAACAGGTCGATCGGGAAGCGGAGCAGCCGGTAGCGCGCGTGGTACGTGGAGATAAAGCCACGGCCGATGCGCGGGTCGATGAGGCCCGAGGTCTTGCGGAACAACACCGAGGAGCGGGCCCAGGCAACGTTGTTGAAATCGCCCACCACCAGCACGGGTCCCTTGAGGTCCTTCACCTTCTTGGCTACCGACAGCAGCTCGCCGTCGCGCTCCTTCGAGTTCGGCTCCTCGGTGGGGCTCGGTGGCGCGGGGTGCACCCCGAACAGGGTAAAGCGGGTGCCGTCGGGCGAGGAGAGCTCTGCCTCGATGCTGGGGAGGTCGTCGGCCACGAAGTAGTGCACCTGCAGGCGATGCACGGCAAGGCGCGTCCAGAAGTGCATGCCGTAGGTGTTCTCGAGCGCCACCTTCTGGTACCGCGGGTAATCGCGGTCGAGCACCGACAGCGCCTGCTCCCAGGCGGCATTGGATTCCATGGTGAGGATGACGTCGGGATTGTGCTTCCGGACCGTTTCGACAAGGCGGTCGTACTCCGTGTTGAACTGGTAGACGTTGACGGAGAGGATGGAGCAGCTCTCGCTGCGCTTCTGCGCCTTGTTGGCATTTGCTCCGCGATAAAGCTGCGTATACGGAAAAAGGATGCGGAAATTGTTGGCGGCCAGCAGCAGCAGCGCCCCCTGCAGCACCCAGAAGGACGTACCGCGCTCCACCAGCCAGAAGCCGAGCCCCAGCACGATCAGCTGCAGCACGAAGGCCTGGATGCGGCCAAACTCCCAGATGCGGAACATCCAGTGCGGATGCGGCACGAAGGCCAGCACCGACGTCACAATGAGCAGCAGCGCTGATATGACGTACCAGGTATCCATATACTTCCCTTCGTTTGTGATTCGGCCATTTCCTATACTGTTGATCGCTTTGCCCGGCAGGGCCTTTCCACTAGGGAATATTCAAGAATGTTGCCAACAAACGGCCGGGCTTGATGCGGCGGCGGCCGGGCTTCAGGAAGCCGCGGTACGGAGCCACTCCGAAAGCAACAGCTCGTCTACATCGGCAAGGGTTCGGAGCTTGATATGACGCATCCCCTTTCCCGTTCCCTCGAGCCGGCTCTGGGGATCCCGGAGCCGGAGGGCGTCGTAGAAGCCGAGCGTCACGTACGCCTTCGCGGTCTTGAGGTAGGCAAAGTCCTGCGCAGCCCGGAACACCGGCCGGCTCCACTTGTAATCTTCCTGTACGCCGGGCACGCTGTTGTGCACGATGCGGCGCACCGCCTCAAGGATCGGACGCTGGGCCTCGCTGGCTTCGCTGATATAGCGGCTGACTTCAGGGTTCATGCGGGATGGGTTCGTGAGCGGCAAGTTAAGCTACGAGGGGCACATCCGTGGCTTCGCAGGAACAACGGGTCGCCGGGCTGCCGCATAACTACGGGAAGCGGGCTCAGCCGCCGCTGGTGCGGCGCAGCGAATCCAGCCGCTGCTCCAGGTGCTGCCAGCTCCGGTTAAGCTGTTCGAGCGGCGTCCGCGAAGGCAGTTTTTGCTGCTGGTACCGCTCCATCAGCGGCAGGGTCAGCAGCAACTTCAGCATGCCGTGCACATCGCCGATGGCGGCCTCGCGCTTTTGAAGGCTGCTGTCGAGTGCGGTATGGCCGGCCGTACGGCGGGCCTGCGCGTCGCGGCTGCTCCGCACCAGGGCAAGTACCCGGCCGCGGAGTACCGTGTCGCCGATCGATGCGGCATACCGTTCCGCATCTGCATAGTACCGGGTACTGTACCGGGTGTACGCATCGTAGGCCGCAAGCGAATCCGCCTTTTGCGCTGCCATCGCCCGCACCTGCCCGTCGAGGGCTTTTAGCGGTGCCGACCGCGACAGTGTATCGGCCCACAACTCGGAGAGCAGATCAGTGGAAGCGCGCTTGCTGAAGTAGGCGTCGTCGGCCTTGGATGCGCCCACAACCGGGCCTTCCTGCCGCCGCGCCGAACCGCCGCAGGCGCCGAGTAGCAGAAGCATGAGGGGAAATAAAAATATCCTGTTCATAAGTAGCGATTGCTGGTGATAAAGTTGGGGGCGCATAAGGGGCACCGGCAACACCCATTGCTGCGTCCGTCGCTGCAAGAGAAAGAACAGCGGGAAGATCGGCTTCAGGTGTGCGTGCGGCTTTGGTGCTTCCGCCCGTCGAAAAGATACGGAGGCCGCCGTTGGGCATCATCGCTTTAAGAGAAACTTAGCAACCGCCCTCACACCTGCGCCAGCAGCCAGCCTGCAAGCGTCCCGCCAAGCACTACCCAGGCGCTGTTGATTTTCCGGAACCCGAACGTCACGATCGCAGCCGCAATGGCGATCAGAAAGGTGCGCCAGTCGGTAAGCGCTGCACGCCCCATATCGATGCAGACGGCAGCGATAAGGGCCACCGACGCTACGTTGACGGCATCCAGGAAAGCAGCGAAGGGCTTTGATGTCCGCAGCCTTTTCACCAGCGGGTTGAGCAGCGCCACAAAGAGAAAGGCCGGCAGGAACACGCCCGCCGTGGCCGCTGCCGCGCCGCTCCACCCACCCACCTGGTAGCCCACGAAGGTGACCGCGGAGAACACCGGTCCCGGTGTGAACTGGCCCACGGCGATGGCGTCGGCGAGCTGCGTCCGCGTGAGCATACCGGTAGTTACCAGCGCCTCGTCGAGAAAGGCGAACAGTACATAGCCGCTTCCATAGAGCAGGGCGCCGATCTTGAGAAACGTGAAAAAAAGGCTGGTGCTGCCGACCGTGGCTGCGGAAGGAGGCAGGGCCTGCAGGAGAAAGAAGCCAATACCCTGGTGCACCGTCCCCGCCCGCCTCGCCAGTGCGGCGGCGAGCCCCAGCAAGCCTGCGCCAAAAAGCACGGCCAGTTCCGGTGTACCGAGTAGCGCAGCCAGCAACGCTACCCCACCGAGGAGCGCATGCCCCGCGCTTTTGAACGAAGCCTTCGCCAGTGGAAATACGGCCGCCAGGATAATGGCGATGATGGCCGGCTTGATGCCGTACAGGAAGGGCTGCACGGCGGGCAGCGCTCCATAACGACGATATGCCCAGGCAATGCCGGCAGTAAGGACTACAGCAGGAAGGATGAAGCAGCAGCCGGCTACGATGAGTCCCCTCCAGCCCGCGCGCTCCTGCCCGAGGTGCATGGCCAGCTCGGTGCTGTTGGGCCCGGGGATCAGGTTGGTGGCGCCTACAAGGTCAAGAAAGCGGGTGTCGTCGATCCAGCCGCGGCGGCGCACCACCTCGGCGCGCATGAGGGCGATATGGGCCGCGGGCCCGCCAAAGGCAATGATGCCCAGCCGCCCGAACAGGCGGGCGAGTTCGTTGATTCGTTCGTTGCGGGAAGACATGCTCGCGCAAAGATGCGGCGCTACGGCATGCCGTAGATCTTCACCAGCGCCACGGCCGTCATGAGCAGCCAGATGCCGTTGAGCACCCAGCTCGCATAGGCCTTCTTGCACACGGCGTAGATGATGAGAAAGGCGCAGCCGATGATGTTCATCACGAGGTACGCGATGGATTGGCTTTCGATGAGGTCGAGGCTGTTGAGGCTGTAGGCCGAAAGGGAGAAGACGGCGCCGGTCCATCCCGCCGCCTCGATCGCTATTTTCCTGGCTAGTGGCATCCGCTTTAATTTAGTGCAAAGCACGCGCAATGCGGGGGCCGCAGCAATGCCGATCCTTCATTGACTAATGCATAAAACGGATCAATCAAATGGAGCTGCAGCAGATCAGGTATTTCATCGCCCTCGCCGAGGAGTTGCACTTCTGGCGCACCGCCGAGAAGCTCTTCATCACACAGTCGGCCCTCAGCCGCCAGATCAAGGCACTCGAGGACGAGCTCGGCGTGCAGCTCTTCGAGCGCAGCAAGCGCAGCGTGAAGCTCACCCGGGCGGGCAGCTTCCTCTACGAGCAGTGGCGCCGCCTTACCGAAGACATCGACCGCATCCACCGCCAGGCACGCAGCCTGCACGAGGGCAGCTTCGGCTTTATCCGCATCGGCTACCCCGGCTCCCTGTCCTATGGCTATTTGCCCGAGCTCGTGTCGGGCATTGCGGGCGAGCTGCCGGAGCTCAAGATCGAGCTCGTGGAGCCCACCGATACGAGCTTCGAGCAGCTGCTGCTGAATTACCAGATGGACATCGCCTTCCGCCGCGACCCGGCGCACAACCCCGCGCTGTCGTCGGAATTACTGTACGAAGAGCCCTTCGCCCTCATCGTGCCCGCAGGCCACCGCCTCACCAAGGAACAGTTCACCGGGCTGCATGACCTGCGCAACGAGAAGTTCATTTTATCGGGGCTTCACCACGGCACACACTACGTGTCGGGCCTCCGGCAGCTTTTCCAGGACGAGGGCTTTGTCCCTGACGTGCACATCGAATCCGACTTCGGCGGCGTCATCATGGGGCTCATTGCGCGCGGGCTCGGCGTGTCGGTGCTGCCTGGCTCCTATGCCTTCGGCGCACCGCCCGACGTCCGCTTCATTCCACTACCGCAGCGCACGAGCCTCTACGTCACCTGGCGCAGAGACGATCACGAGCCGGCTGTAAAGCGGGTGCTGGAAGTGGCGCGGGCCACGGCAAAAAAATTCGAATGAAACGGACGGGTAGTCGTTTCTCGATTGATTCTTCGGCATTCCATCGGGAAGCATAAAGCGTCAGGGGTCAGAAGGTCATCCACTACCGTCGGGCAGTCCCTACTCACGCCTGATGCCTCACGATACCGCCGGGCTACTATTATTCAGAGAAAGCTTCTAATTCCCCGGGCGGGAGGCCGACGTAGGCTTGATCTTCTTCTCGAACACCTCGATGACGGCCGTCTTGAGCTTGTCGTAGGCGGGGTCTGACTGAAAGCCGACCGGAAACGTAGCATGCGTGTTGCCCCGGTTCATCCCGAGCAGGTAGGTAGGACCGCCCATCTCCACCGAAACGGGCGAATACTCCGTTTGCACCTGCAGCGTCACCTCGCCCTGCGCGTCGAGCAGGTAGAAAATGTGCTTGTAATACAGCTTGCCGGTACCATTTTCATAGCGCTCGAAGGCCATGACGCGCTGGCCGTTCCACTCAAACTGGTCGAAGCAGAACATATCCTTCATGGGGCTCTTCAGCAGGCCCGCGCGGTGGGCAGTATACAGCTTTTCCTTCCAGGGCCGGGCCTTGTCGTACTCCTTACGTTGGTAGTAGACCTGCACCAGCTTCGCAAAGGTCCGGTAGTCGGTGCTGTCAGACGCCGCCAGCTCCAGGAAGGCGGGCTCGGCCCTGTCGGCAGCCCCCTTCAGCAGCTCCAGGAGCCCGACGTTGAACAGTGCGTTGTGGTAGGACGGTGAGCCGCGCTGCCCTTTCTCCCGAACCACATAGTGTGCCTGCAAGGCCTTGTCGGGCTCGTTGCGGTCGGAGTGGATCTGCGCGATCATCGCGAACGGACGCTCCCCGGCATCGCTCAGCGCGGCCGCTGCCCGGTAGGCGGCCAGGGCCTCGTCGTGCTGCTTCAGCCCGTAGTGTGCATCGCCGAGCGCGCTGTGGTAGCCGCTTTTCTCCGGCTTCTGCGCGATCGCCTCGCGTAGCGGCGGCAGCGCGTCGGCATATCGGTCCATATACAGGTAGGTGAGGCCCTTGTAGAAATACGCCCGGGCCTCTTTGGCATCCTTGGCGATCGCCGCTTCGAAGTAGCGGAGTGCCCGCTCGTTGTCCTCCTTCATGAAATAGGCGTGGCCGATGAAGAAGAGGCCGCCCGCGGGAAGATCCTGCTCTTTCGGAACGTAGTCTGCGATGATCTTATCGTACTGGCCGGAGTCGGCAAGCGACCGCATGACAGCTACTACTCCTTCGTCCTGGGCATGGAGGGAAACGGTCGTCAGCAGCAGCGAAAGCGTAATAAAAAAGAGGCGCATAGCAGTTAGTTTGGAGTTTGGTTACTGAAGGAGGTAAAGGTTATTGAACAGCAGTTTGTAGGATCCCTGCGCCTGCCCGCGGAAGATGATCTCGGGCCCGAAGCCATAGAAGGTGCCCTTCCCCGAGCGCGCCGAGAAAGCAGCTACCCCGTCTTTCAGGTAGGCTTGGCCATGGGCCCAGCCGCTGCGCAGCGGGGCATCGGAGCCAAACCAGGCAATGGGACGAACGCTGCCTGTGGCCACCGACGAAGCCGGCAGGCGGAACACCGGGCTCCGTGCAAATACAACATCGGCCGAGTCGGGCATGCCCCAGGCAGCGGGTAAGGTTGGATCCACCTGCACGCGCAGCACCGAGCCCGGGATGTAGAACTTCTCATTAGGCAACGCGCGCTCCTCGCCGTTCACGGTCTCGGTAAGCGCGTTGCGCACCGGCAGCTTCAGGTGGTAGGCCAGCGCGGTGCTGCTCCCGATGCTGACGATGGAGCCGCCCGCTTCGAGGAAGCGCTGCAGCGCGGGCACCGTGGTATCGGCGCTGAAGCGACCCACCGTGTTGCGGTACTCGGCGGGCAGGTCGTCGATCCGGGGCTGCGGGCGCATGGTCTCCGGCCGCGCGCCCGCGGGCGGTACGGTGCCGCTTATAAACAGCAGCACATCATATCGGCTGCGCAGGTTGCCGCTGTCGACGCTCTTTACGTACACGCGCTCGGCCGGGAAATGGTATTGCTCCAGGATCCAGCGTGCCCAGCCCGAAGGCTCGGAGCCGCCATAGGGCTCGAAGATGCCGACCCGCAGCGGGCGCAGGCGCGCCAGCGCGGATGGGCGCCGCGGGGCTGCCGCCACGGTGATACCGTATTGCGTAACTGCCTTCGCCAGCAGCGCTTTGCCAGCGGCGGGCACATAAAAGGTGCCGGCCGGGTGCGCGCCATCGGCTGCCGTGAGGCGGTACACCTCTATGCCGGCCGCCAGCAGGTCGTTGACCGCCGTGAACGAGTGGTTGACCGCGGGCGAAAGCACGAAGCCGTTGCGTCCCGATGCCATGCTGCCCTTCGGCTCCTGAATGGCGCCGTAGGGGATCGTTTCGAAAGGTCCCTCGAAAGCATTCATCACCCTGGTAAAGCGAAGGCCCATCGTATAGGCGGGCGTCCAGCCGGCGGCGTCGTAGGGTGCTACGGGCGGACCGCCCGGGTACTGTACGTCGTTGGGATGATCCTGCGGACCGAACAGGTCGAGCACATGGGGGCGGAAGGCCTGGTCGGTCTTGACCACGAAGGAGCCTTCGGGATAGGTGACGCCTTCTACCGTAAAACTACGGGTGGCGCGCTGCACGCGCACGCCGCTGTAGAGAAGCGCGTTGATGAACTTCACCGCCGTGGGCATGTCGGGGCCGTCGGCCGGGATGATGAAGCCGCGCGGATCGCGCAGTGCCGGGTCCTTGAATACGAGGTCGAAATACCTGGCCGGAAGGGTATCGGCACGGACCGCCTCGTCGCGGCGCAGCTTCTGGTCTTTGCGGTAGGCATTCGTGATGGAATCCACCAGTCGGGGCGTCAGCGTCCAGTGGTCGCGGGAGCCGGCCTCGATGGCATTGCGGCCCATGCGGTAGATGTTATACAGCAGGTGCTCCCGGTTGCGCACGGCATGATCGAGCACGGCATAGTTGAGCGACACGGAGTAATCGATCGAGTTGCGGAAGCGCCAGGGCCCGGGCGTGACGGGGTTGGGCGTGGCGCCGTTGGGCACGAGTCGCGAAGGCACGAGCGGCACTTTGGAGGGCGTGGGATCGCCGATGATCTCTGTGAGGATGCCGATGATGTTGTGGTAATACGCCGTGGTGCGCAGGCCGCCGTTCCACCAGGTCGAGAATACGGAGCCCGAGCGCTGTGTGTAGCCCGGCTTGCCTTCGGCGTTGAGGCGGCTGTTCATGGCGGCGCCCACGGCGTCGAGGCTCGTCACGAGGAGCGGGTCGTATACATAGTTGAACGGGTCGCGGTAGGGCGGGCCGGCCAGCACGGAGCCGGCGGGGCCGCTCTGGTGGTGGTTGTAGAGGATCTGCGGGATCCACTCCACGTACTGCTGGCGGCTCATGTTCTGCGTCTCCTTCATGTTCATCATGTAGAAGTCGCGGTTGTTGTCGTGGCCGATGTATTTCTGGTACTGCCGCGGCAGGTAGCGGAGCGAGCGCTGCTTCGGATCGGCGCGGCGCATGTACCAGTCGGACTGCAGCTCCTGGCCGTCGGGGTTGGCGTGCACGAACAGGATGATGGCGTCGCGGAGGATGCGCTGTGTTTCGGCGTCGTTACGCGACGCGAGCTGCCATACCGTTTCGATCAGTTGATGTGCTCCGACCGTTTCGTTGGCATGCAGGCCGCCGTCGATCCATACGATGGCCTTGCCTTCGGCGGAGAGGGTGCGGGCAGCAGCCTCGTCGAGGCCCTCGGCACGGGCAAGGCGCTGCGAGATGCCGCGGTAATGCTCGAGGCGCGCGAGGTTCTCCGGTGCCGACATAATCAGCATCCACTGGGTGCGCCCCTCTTCCGTACGCCCGATGTCGGTGAGGCGGATACGGTCGGAGGCGGCGGCCAGCTTTTTAAAATACGCCTCCGTCTGGGTATAGTTGGCGAGGTGGTAATCGTCGCCGATGGCGAAGCCGAAGTGGTCTTTGGGAGCCGGGAGCGATTGGGCGAAGGCTGCCCGGGTGCTCAGCAGCAGCAGGAAAAAGAAGGTCAGGGTTCTCATGTGGGGGTGTGCATTGGCCCGTCAACATACGGCAGAACCGCCAGAAAATGAAAGGGTACCCGGAAAGTAAAGGGGAGCCGGTCCGGCCGCATATTATCTTAACGTTAATTCTCCGTTACCAAAAGGGCGTGGCGGATGTGGTAGTATTTTTGCCCCCACGATTAAAACTACGTATGGCATTTACATCATTCATGAAACTGTTCAGCCCGAAGGACAAAGTATTCTATGGTCTTTTTGAAGAAGTAGCGAACAACGGGCACATCATGGCACAGAAGCTGGCTGCCATCGTAGCGGAGACCGATATCTCCAAGCGCCAGAACATGGTGAAGCCGATCGAGGACCTCGAGCATGCTTCCGACGAGCTGACGCACCGCATTTTTACGGAGCTCGGCCGCAACTTCATCACGCCCTTCGACCGCGAAGACATCCACTTCCTCGCTTCCGCGCTCGATGATATCGCCGATTATATCTACGCCTCTGCCAAGAAGATCAAGCTGTACCACGTCAACCCCACCGACGACGGCATTCAGCGCCTCTCCGAGATCATCGTGCAGGCCACCGCTGAGGTGAAGACGGCCGTGATGGAGCTCCGCGACATGAAGAACATCCGCAAGATCACCGACGCCCTCGTGCGCATCAACTCCCTCGAGAACCAGGCCGACGACATCGCCGACATGTTCATCGAGCGCCTCTTCTCCATGGAGGCCGACGCGAAAGAGATCATCAAGAAGCGGGAAGTATACCAGGTGATGGAAGACGTGACCGACAAGTGCGAAGACGCTGCGAACGTCATTGAGTCCATCATCGTCAAATACGCGTAAATCCGAATGGGGTAATGGGATAATGGGAGGATGGGATAATGCAAAAGCTCCATTTGGGCAGAACAACCGATCCACTGCTTCATTTCCAGTAAACCAATTACCCCATTAGCACATTACCCCATTACCCCATCCGTCTATGACCTTCATCGTCGTTATCATAGCGCTTGCGCTCATTTTCGATTACATCAACGGCTTTCACGATGCCGCCAACTCCATTGCCACGGTGGTATCCACCAAGGTGCTGACGCCGTTCCAGGCGGTGGTCTGGGCCGCCGTCTTCAACTTTGCCGCCTACTTCATCTTCAAGGATCATGGGGTGGCCGACACGGTATCGAAGACCGTGCACTCCAGCGAGCTCGGGCAAAAGGCCATGCTGGCTGTTGTTTTCTCCGGCCTGATCGCCGCCATCACCTGGAACCTGCTGACCTGGTGGTTCGGCATTCCTTCGTCCTCTTCCCACACGCTTATCGGCGGCTTTGCCGGCGCAGGTATTGCGGCCGGTGGCTTCGGGGTCGTAAACTCCGAGGTGGTGATCCGCACGGCGTCCTTCATTTTCCTGGCGCCCCTGGTGGGTATGCTGTTCGCCTTCATCATTTCGGTCTGGTTCATGGCCTCCTTCCGCAAGGCCCTGATCCCACGCCTCATTTCCATTGGCGTCATCGTAGGCATCGTGGTCACGCTGATGGCGGTGATCAAGACCAACCGCGTAGACATCGCGGGCATCAAGATGGAGACCAACGAATCGGGGCAGGCCTTCCTGAAAGACGTCTCCAACAAATCCTCCGCCCAGCTGATGGGCTTCAAGAAGGGCGACATCGTGCTGGCGGCCAACGGAACCCCGATCACCGGCAAAAAGGAGCTGGACGATGTAATGAAGGCGACGGGCTCCGGCACGTTCACCTACACAGTGCTGCGGAAAGGTGAAACCCTGACGCAGACCACTCCCTATATCACGCATTATCAGTCGCGCTTCAGCCAGGTCCTGTTCTTCGGCGAGAACTTCAAGTGGTTCCTGCTCGGCCTTATCCTGATGACCCTGGCCGTGTTCACGCTCTGGCTCAACCGCCTCAACACGCACAAGTCGAACGTCTGGTTCAAGCGCCTGCAGCTTGTTTCGTCGGCGGCCTTCTCCATTGGCCATGGCGGCAACGACGCACAGAAGGTCATGGGCATCATCACGGCTGCGCTCATCGCCAACGGCACCATCCAGACCTTCGACCAGATGCCCCATTGGGTACCCCTGGCCTGCTATACGGCGATCGGCCTCGGCACGATGAGCGGTGGCTGGAAGATCATCAAGACGATGGGCACACGCATCACCAAGGTGACGCCCTTCGAGGGGGTAGCCGCGGAAACTGCCGGCGCCGTCACGCTCTTCGTTACCGAATACCTGAAAATCCCCGTGAGCACCACCCATACCATTACCGGCTCCATCATGGGTGTAGGGGCCACCAAGCGCCTCTCCGCCGTGCGCTGGGGGGTAACCATCAACCTGCTCTGGGCCTGGCTCCTCACGATCCCGGTGAGCGCCCTGCTGGCCGCGCTGGTGTACTTTGTGGTGAAGCTGTTCTTGTAAGTCCGGCAATCGGCAATGCTTACGCCGGAATAAAGAACGGATGCCTCGGGCATCCGTTCTTTTTGCAGTGCATCGCGAATTGCCGATTGCCGATTCCCGATTCACGTATTTTTGCCCCCTATGGCAAAAATCCTTGTTACGGGCGGCTGCGGCTATATCGGCTCCCACACGGTAGTAGACCTCATCGAGAATGGCTACGACGTGCTGTGCGTCGACAACAACGTGCGCTCCAACGGCGGCATCCTCGAAGGCGTGGAGCGCATCACCGGCAAGAAAGTAAAGCACTACAAGGTCGACCTTTGCTCTTTCGATGACACCTTCGCCATCTTCCAGGAAAATACCGACATCCAGGGCATCATCCATTTCGCGGCCTATAAGGCGGTCGGCGAATCGGTGGAGAAGCCGCTGATGTATTACGAGAATAACCTCACCTCGCTCACCAACCTGCTGAAGTGCGTGCAGGAGTTCTCCATTCCCTGGTTCGTATTCTCCTCTTCCTGCACGGTGTATGGCAACCCCGACGAGCAGATGGTGACGGAGCTGACCCCGCAGAAGCCGGCCGAGTCGCCCTACGGGGCCACCAAGCAGATGGGGGAGCGCATCCTCACCGACTTCCAGCTGGGCAGCAAGTCGCACTGCATCCTGCTCCGCTACTTCAACCCCGTAGGCGCGCACCCCTCCAACCAGATCGGCGAGCTGCCCATCGGCAAGCCGCAGAACCTGGTGCCGGCCATCACCCAGACCGCCATCGGCAAGCTCCCGAAGATGACGGTGCACGGCGGCGACTACCCCACGCGCGACGGCTCCTGCATCCGCGACTTCATCCACGTATCCGACATCGCGCACGCGCATACCCTTGCGATCAAGTTCCTTCAGGAAGGCCGCCAGGAGGCCGGCACCGAGATCTTCAACCTCGGCACCGGCAACGGCGTCACCGTTTTCGAGGCCATCAATGCCTTTGAACGCGTATCGGGCCAGAAACTGAATTACGACATCGGGCCGCGCCGCCCCGGCGACGTCGTGGCCATCTACGCCAACAACGACAAAGCGCGCACGCAACTCGGCTGGGACCCGCAGCACGGCATCGACGACATGATGCGCACCGCCTGGGCCTGGGAAGTGCGTCTCCGCGACGACAAGCAGCTGTTCGGTTCGGCACCGGCGGAGCTGAATTGAGGTCGTGAATCGGCAATCGGCAATGCTGACGCCGATAACCAGGAAAGGATGCCGTTGGCATCCTTTCCTGTTACTTGCCTCGCTACGTCAATCTTTCCGGTCCCTGCTTCCCGGTTGCAGGCGTCCTCCCTGTTGCCGCGCCACGCGATTGCCGATTCCCGGTTACCGATTCACGATTGACGATTCACGATTCCTTACCTTCGGCCCCGAAATCACAATCCCCCGCATCCATGCTTAAAGACATACAAGCCACCGGAAAGAAAGACACGCGCAGCGGCTTCGGCGACGGTATTGCCGAAGTGGCCCGCACCAACCCCAACGTGGTAGCGCTTACCGCTGACCTCGCCGGCTCCCTGAAGCTCCAGCAGTTCATGAAGGAGTTCCCCGAGCGCTTCGTGCAGGTAGGCATCGCCGAAGCCAACATGATCGGCATCGCGGCCGGCCTCACCATCGGCGGCAAGATTCCCTACACCACCACCTTCGCCAACTTCTCCACCGGCCGCGTGTACGACCAGATCCGCCAGAGCGTGGCCTACAGCGGCAAGAACGTGAAGATCTGCGCCTCGCACGCCGGCGTCACGCTCGGTGAGGACGGCGCCACCCACCAGATCCTCGAAGACATCGGCATGATGAAGATGCTGCCCGGCATGACCGTGATCGTGCCCTGCGACTACGCGCAGACGAAGGCCGCCACCATCGCCATCGCCGACTACGAAGGTCCTGTGTACCTCCGCTTCGGCCGCCCGGCCTGGCCCATCTTCACCAAGGAAGAAGACTTCGTGATCGGCAAGGCCCAGCAATTCTCCGAAGGCACCGACGTCTCCATCTTCGCCTGCGGTCACCTCGTCTGGAACGCCATCCAGGCTGGCGTGGCGCTCGAAGAAAAAGGCATCTCCGTAGAGGTGATCAACATCCACACCATCAAGCCCCTCGACGAGGAAGCGATCCTGGCATCGATCCGCAAGACCGGCTGCGCCGTGACGGCGGAGGAGCACAACGTGATCGGCGGCCTCGGCGACGCGGTAGGCCAGGTGGCCGCCCGCAACTTCCCGGTGCCCATCGAATACGTAGGCACCCAGGATACCTTCGGCGAAAGCGGCACCCCCGACCAGCTGATGAAGAAGTACGGCCTCGACGTAGCCGACATCATCGCTGCCGCCGAGCGCGCCATGGCCCGCAAGAAGAAATAGGGCTCGCGTTGCTCGCTGGGTTTTTGAACTACAAAGACACAGAGATACAGAGTGACACGAAGATTTTTTAAAGGACGCCGTTGGCGTCCTTTTTTTGCACTTGTTTTCCTACACTTTTTGCCGGCGCAAGCGCCTCGCAGGCGTCAAAGAGGAAAGCGGGTTTCTCGCAGAGACGCAAAGGCGCGGAGACGCGGAGGCGCTATTATGTGTTTGCAGAGTTTATCCCGCCAGGGCGGGGCTTACCAGTGGGTTCACACGACGGCACGGAGCCACAGCGAGAGATGCACCCGGTGCGTCCTTTCCTTGTACGCTGATCCCCACGTCTCCTACGCCGTGCCGCTGTGTCGCCGTGCCGCCGTGTGAAAGTAACGTCCTGCCGTAGGCAGGACTAGAGTCTCTGCGTGCTCCGCGGCTTTGCGTCTCCGCGCGAAACCCGCGTTATGCTTTAGGAAGAGCCAGGCGCCTGCGCCGGGAAAAACGAAAGGACTGCTACACCCGAAGCAATCACCCCACATCTCCGCGTGAAACCCTCGTGTTGCTATAGTAAAAGCCAGGCGCTCGCGCCGGGAAAAAAATGCTCCGTGCCACTGTGGTTCGACCGGCCGTGAGCGCAGCGAACAAAAAAGAGGCCCCGTAGAAATACGGGGCCTTGTCAGATAGCAAGCAAGCGATACGTCCTTTATTTCAGCACGCCGAGGTCGCGGCCCACCTTGGTGAAGGCGGCAATGGCCCGGTCGAGGTGCTCGGGGTCGTGGGCGGCCGAGAGCTGCACGCGGATGCGGGCGAGGCCCTTGGGCACTACCGGGAAGAAGAAGCCGATGACATACACCCCTTCGGCCAGCAGCGCATCTGCAAATTTAGCGGCCAGAACCGAATCGTACAACATTATTGGCACGATCGGGTGCTCCCCGGGTTTTATGTCGAAGCCCGCCTCGGTCATTTTCGAGCGGAAATAGGTTGTGTTGGCCTCGAGCTTATCGCGCAGGGCCGTCGTTTCGCTCAGCAGGTCGAGTACGGCAATGGAGGCGCCGACAATGGCAGGCGACAGCGTGTTGGAGAAGAGATAGGGACGGCTGCGCTGGCGAAGCAGCTCGATGATCTCCTTACGGCCCGACGTAAAGCCGCCCAGGGCGCCACCCAAGGCTTTTCCGAGGGTACCGGTGATGATATCGATCCGGCCCATCACGCCCTTGAGCTCGTGGGTGCCGCGGCCCGTTTTACCCATGAACCCGGAAGCATGGCATTCGTCTACCATCACGATGGCATCGTAACGGTCGGCGAGGTCACAGATCCTGTCGAGCTGGGCTACGGTGCCGTCCATGGAGAACACGCCGTCGGTAACGATGATGCGGCTGCGGGCGCCGGCCGCCTCTTTCAGCTTCGCCTCTAGGTCGTCCATGTTGTTGTTCTCGTAGCGGTAGCGCTGGGCCTTGCAGAGGCGCACCCCGTCGATGATGGAGGCATGGTTGAGCGAGTCGGAGATGATGGCGTCCTGCTCGTTGAAGAGCGGCTCGAACACGCCGCCGTTGGCGTCGAAAGCGGCCGCATAGAGGATCGTGTCCTCGGTGCCGAGGAACTGCGCGAGCTTTTGCTCCAGCTCCTTGTGTACGTCCTGCGTGCCGCAGATGAAGCGCACCGACGACATGCCGTAGCCGTGGGTGTCGAGGTAGCGGTGGGCCGCCTCGAGGGTCTTGGGATGCGAGGAAAGTCCGAGGTAATTGTTGGCGCAGAAGTTCAGCACCTGCTTCCCGTTGACCGTGATCTCCGGTCCTTGCGGCGAGGTGATGATGCGCTCGTTTTTATAAAGGCCCGATGCCTTGATCTCCTCGATCTCGGTCTGCAGGCGTTGCACAAAGCGTTCGTTCATACGAAGGGTTTGCGCAAAGATAGCGGGGTGGATCTCAGATCGGTGATCTTGGATCTGTGATGTGTGATTTCAGATTTAGGCTGGCGCACGCGGCCTGCACCTCGATGCGGTTGCAAGGGATGCGCTGACCGGATGGAAAACACGATGCCCGGTACGGGTTGCGTACCGGGCATCGGAGGTCCATTACTTTCTTATCGAAGCAGACATTAAACCAAGGGCCGCCGGGAAAAGCGTGTGATGTTGGATGCGGGAGGAAACGTCCTGCTGTCGGACACTTTCCCTCACGCCTCACGCTTCACGACACGGAGCGATCCATCGGAAACGAATGCTAGAACTTGAGCGCGGCCATCACACCGAAGAAGCTCCAGTTGCTCTTGTTCATGGTGTTGTTATCGTCGTCCTTCTTGCGGAACCAGGTCTCATACTTCACTTTGACGTCGAGCATCGACACGCGGACGCCGATCGCGGGCGCCAGCAGCACGGGCGAGCCCATGTCCTTCGTCATCGGGGCCACGCCGGTTTCGAGGCCGGCATAGATCATGGAAACGCGGTACTTGATGCCGGCACGCACGGGGAAGGCCGTTATCGCCACGCCGTCGACCACGCCGGGGAAGTGGAGCACGCCCACGGAGCCGGTAACGCCGAGGCTCAGGGGCAGCTTGACGTCGAGGGCGAGGCCACCACCGTAGCCCATGTTAAATACTTTTCCGAACTCATTGGTCGGGAAGGCTACCTCTGCGTAGGGCCCGATGCCGAAGCCCTTGAGTTGCGCGAAGGAGGCAGGTGCGGCCGCAAGGCCCACCAGTACAAGGAGGAGTCGTAAGGTTTTCATGCCCCGAAATAAGGCAAAAAACGGTTACCAACATGTGGCTGGGCTAGAGGAAGAGATAGGCCATCGCCATCCCGAACAGGCCGACGATGATCAGGAACAGGTACAGCGCGTAGTTGGGATCGCGGCGGATGTACTCGCTATGCCGCGATGCTTCCGGGGCCTCGCTGACCCGGGCTTTGAGGGATCGTTGCAGGTTCATAAGAAGGATAATTAGGCGGCCCGTGCTTTTTGGGCAAGACACCGGCGGCGGTTCTGGTAGTTGCCCTAAGCTACTCAAACCCCCGCCACCCTTCGGCGCAAATAGGCAAAAACCCCGGACGGAACGCCGGAGCCCGTGCTTTCAACGATGAAGCCCATAAAAAAGCCCGCCGGAAGGGCGGGCACCAATCCGGTGATCAGGCGTCGCCGCGGCGGGCGTCGTCGGGCTCCTGATCGGGGTTAAGGTAAGAGCGGCCAGGGCGCTGCTGGGCGCCATACCCGGAGGCTACGTCGTTGGCGATGCGGTCCCAGTAATCGGATTGCTGCGTACGCCCGCCGGGGCGACGGTCTTTGGGCCGTTCGCTGCCGCGCGACCCGTTGTTGCGGGAATTGTTTTTCATAGTTCCTCGTTTTCCAATGCGTAATAAATTGGGAATAACCCGATTGGGCGCTCCCAAGGCGAAAGGTCGAAAAAACTGTGCCGGAAGAACGCCGCCCGGGATTTCGGTTTTTGAAGGATTGTCTTATCTTAGTGGCTCCTACCGTCCAATCTCCTGTCGGATTTCCGTATCCCTATATCCCCTGAGGCCGCTCCAATTTCCTTGAAGCTTATTGTACCCTTTAAAGAAATCCGCATGCGCCCCACTGTACCCTTCCTTGCCGTACTCTTTTTCCTGGGATCCCTGCTTCCCGCCGCCGCCCAGACGCAACAAAGCGCTTATGGCTTCCTCACCCTGGGTGCCCGCACCCACAAGCTGCACGCCATCGTGAGCTGGGAAACGATCCAGGAGCTGACCATCACCGAATTCCGCCTCCAGCAAAGCAGCGACGGCCAGCACTTCCGCACTGTGGGCCAGCTGCCCGCCTCGCACGACACCACGAAGCTGCGCCACAGCTACAGCATCACCCTGCCCAACGCCGGCGCCGGCGTTTCGGTGCTGTACTACCGCCTCGAGATCGGCGTCAACAACGGGCGCACGCTGTACAGCAAGACCTTCCCGCTGCGCTTTACCGAAGCGGTGGAGCCCGCTCTCGTCATCCAGCCCAACGTCGTAAGCGGTACCCTGCCGCTGCGCATCGAATCGGATTATGAAGGTGCCGCGCAACTGCAGGTGTTCGACCCTGCCGGCGGCGTCGCCTATACCGAAGGCATCACCCTCAGCAAGGGCCTGCAGCTGCGCAGCGCCGACGCGGCCCGCCTGCGTCCCGGACTCTACGTGGCCGTTATTACCGCACCGGGGCTGCGGCTCCAGCAGCGTTTCTTCCGTCGCTGAGCAACCAAAATCTCCATACACCTGACGCCCCGCCCATGCGGGGCGTTTTTGCGTCTGCCCGCAACAAAAAAGCGCCCGGCAGGGCGCTCTGTGCACGTTTACGTTCCTGGCTCAGCGGTCCGTTTCCTCGCCGCTGCTTTGCTCCGGCATGCCGTCGTTGCTGCCACCAGACAGATCGTCGCGGCCGCTGCGGCCACCGAGCTCTTCGATGCTCGATACGTCCTGCTTACGGATTCCGGCTTCCTGCATGTCGCTGCCACCCCGGAGCTCCTCGGAGCTGCGGTTTACCTGCTCCTCCCGACCGCGCCCGGTATTCTCGGCGCCGCCACTTCCTTGTTGCGCTTGCTTCAAAAGATCGTTTTCGACAAAAACACAAACAGTGTGCTAGGAAGCGGCAATGCAGTCCTGCCAGCACCACCGGACTCATCACCGGCGGCCGGATCCGAAAAGAAAAGGGCCGCAGTGCAGCCCTCCAAGATGGTTATTCCATTTAACGGATCCTATAGTCGTCTCTCCCGTCAGCACATTCCCCATCACCCCATTAGCACATTAACCCATTAGCACATTACTTGATCATCTTATTCCGGATCAGCTCCATGAGGTCGGGCTTGTAGTTCTCGCCAATCAGGATCTCGGCGCCCACGCCCTGCAGGCGGAGCAGGTTGCCTTCGATGCCCGTGATGCGCGACAGCGGAATGATGAACGACTTGTGTACCCGCATGAACTGCTTCTGCGGCAGGCGCTCCTCGAGTTCCTTCATACTTGTATACACGAGGGTCTTCTGGCCGCCGCGGTGAATGGCCACGTAATTCTTCATCCCTTCGATATAGTCGATGTCGGCCAGGTTGATCTTGAGCAGCTTGCCCTTCGATTCGGTCTTGACGAAGAGGTAATCGTCCTCGGCCTCGGTTGCCGGCACCGCGCCGGCAGGCTGCAGCACCGCCATGGCTTTCTGCACGGCCTGCAGGAAGCGCGGGAGGCGCACGGGCTTCAGCAGGTAGTCCACCACGTCGAGCTCGTAGCCCTCGAGCGCAAACTCGCTGTAGGCAGTGGTGAGGATTACGCGTGCCTTCCCGTTGATGGCCTTGATGAAGTCGATACCGGAGAGCTCGGGCATCTGGATGTCGAGAAACACGAGGTCCACCTTGCCCGCGGCTACCACCTGGAGGGCCTCGATGGGGTGCGTGCTGCTGTCCACGAGCTCGAGGTAGGGCGTTTGCCGCACGTAGTGCTCCAGGATGTCGATGGCGTGCTGCTCATCGTCCACGATCATGCAACGGATCATAGTCGGTCAATGGTTAGTTCAGTGGTATAAATGTCGGCATCTTCCTTCACCTCGAGGCGGGCGGCCGGGCCATAGGCGAGGTCGAGGCGCGTCTTGATGTTCTGCAGGCCGATTCCGGTGCTGAGCTCCTTGGGGCCGGTCTTCTTCTTGTTGGTGCAGGAAAAGACGACGGCATTGTGCTCCACGCGCAGGCGGATGCGGATCGGGTGCGCCTCGCTCTTGAAGTCGCCGTGCTTGAACGCATTCTCCACGATGGTGATGAGCACGAACGGGATGATGGTGGCCCCGTTGATGACGCCCTCCACCTCGAAGTGGACGTTGAGCTTGTTGCTGTAGCGCAGCTGGTTGATCTTGATCACGTTGCGGACATGCTCCACCTCGTCTTTCAGCGGCGCCTTGCCGTCGCGCGTGTTGCCGTCGGAAAGGGCATAGCGCATGATGTCGCTGAGGGTGAGAATGCCTTCGGAAAGCTCGTTCGAATAGGGCAGCGACTTGGCGTAGAGAAAGTTGAGCGTGTTGTGCAGGAAGTGCGGGTTGATCTGGGCCTTCAGGAAGTTGTAGTTGGCCTGCGACTTCTCGATCTCGAGCTGCAGCTTCTGCTCCTCGAGCACCTTGCGCTGCTTGCGCTCGTCGCGCAGGAACACGAAGTACGACAGCAGCAGCGATACGCCGAGGTAGAACACCGTACCCATGAAATAGCCTACGACGATGAGCCCGGTAGTGACCTGCTTCTTGCTGGAATGCTGCGGGCTCAGGTGATAGCTCAACACGTAGTAACCGATGAGGGCGAGGGCGATCAGGATGCTGTAGCGCAGGAAGCTGAGAAAGGAGCGCCGGTTCACCAGCAGCCGGTAGTAGCCGTTGAGCGTAATGTAATAATACAGGACCACGAAGAGCAGCGTGAAGACCTGGTATATGAGCTGATTAACGGTCAGCAGCTCCTTCCAGTTGAACTCCTTCGAGGCCACGGGCGACATGGAGGTGATGAGCAGCGTGAAGAGGAACCCGGCGAGGAAGAGGCCAAGCACCACCCAGAACACGTTCCAGAATTGAAAGCGCTGCTTCGTTTTCATGAGAGCGGAAAGTAAGGACATTTTATTCATAGTTCGGATACTCTGGGGTCGGGAATCGGCAATCGGGAATCGGCAATGCTCACCCACTGCCTTCATCTTTCTTTCTACCTTGGGATCTGCGAGGCCCTGAGACAGAATAAGTAGGCGACTCTCGATTCCCGATTCCCGATTCCCGATTCCCGATTCCCGATTACCGATTGCCGATTGCCGATTGCCGTTGCTTACTGCCCGATGCCGATGCCGCCACCGCCGCCCTGCGTGCGCTTGGCTTCTTCTTCGGCGATGGTGTTGCGTTGCTTCGCGGCCTTCACCTGCTTGTTGCCGAAGCGCCAGGTCATGTTCAGCTTGAACTGGCGGCTTTCCCAGCGGGCCTGGAACTGCGACTCCTGGCCGGCGAAGGAGTTGGAGCCGCGGAAGCGCAGGGTCTGGAAGATATCGCTCACCGAGGCCTTCACGGTAGCCTGGCCGGCGAAGAGCGTCTTCTGCACGCCGAGGTCTACGGCGCCCATGGCCTTTGCCCTGAAAGTACCCTGGTGCACGGTGGGTGCATTATAGAAGCCCGTGAGCTCGCCGGTCCAGGTCTTGTCCTTACCAAACTTCAGGCTGTTCTGCACGAAGAGCGTGAAGGCGGCGGCGGCGAGGTCCACGGTGCGGCCGGGTCCGAAGTCGGCCTTGTACATCGCGTAGTTGGTATTCATGTTCACGAACGAGGTAAAGTTCTTGTACATGAAGGGGTAGCTTACGTTGAGGCTCACGATGTCCTGCGTGGCGAGGTTCTTCTTGGTGATGAACGACTTCGAGCGGTCGGCCGTGTCGATCAGCTGCGTGAAGATATCGGCTACGTGGCTGTAGTTCAGGGTGGCGTTCAGCTTGTATTTATACGTATGCGTGAGGCCGAAGGAATTCGTGTACTGGGGGCGCAGTTCCGTGTTGCCTTTCGAGAAGGTGTACTCATCGAGCTTGAACTCGAAGGGGTTCAGGTCGGCGTAGGCCGGGCGGTCGATGCGGCGGCTGTAGGTCAGGTTCCACACCTTCATCGGGTTCTTGTTGAAGGTGATGGCGGCCGAGGGGAAGAAGTCGGTATAGCTGCGGTCGAAGCCGGAGGCCGTGGGCTTGTAGCTACCACCATCGAGCACCTCGCCGTTGGAGCGGCCGCCCGTTTCGGTATGCTCCACGCGCAGGCCGGCCTGGATCATCATGCCTTTGAGCGCGCGGTTGTAGTTCACGTAGCCGGCATGGATCGTCTCGTCGTAGCGGAAGCGGTTGCTGCGGTCGCGGTCGAGCGTTTCTGCGTTGCCATTCACATTGTAGCGGAGGAAGTCGTTGTCGGTGCGGATGAACTTCGACAGGCCACCGACCCCGAGCTTACCCTTGGCGAAGTTCTGCTCCCAGTCGGCCTTCAGCGAGGAGATGTCGATGCGCGTGGGCGACACCATGCGGTATTCCACCGTGTTGATCTTGGTGCTTCCGTCGGCGGCGAAATACGTGTTGGGCTGACGCTGGTCGGTGTTGTTCTTGAAGTAGCCATAGTCGGCGTTCACGGTGAGGCTGCGGCCTTCCTTGCCCGTGAAGGCGTAGTTGAGGTTGCCGTTCAGGTTATCGCGCTGCATGTCGCTCATGGAGCCGGCGCGGAGCACGCGGGTAACGGCGCCGGTGGGGCGGTAGATGATGGGCGTGCTGCTGCTCATGTTCATCTCGGGTGTGGCGAGCGAGCCGTTCAGGAGCAGGCCGATGGAGTGCTGCTTGCTCAGCGTCAGGTCAGCGCCAACTTTGAAGCCGTGGCTGATGTTGTCGAAGCGGTTGCGGCCCTGCTGGTCGAACAGCGTGTCGCCGATGCTGCGGTAGATGTTCATGCGGCTGGCGTTGCGGCTGTTGTTGTAGTTGTAGTTGCCGAACAGGTTGACGTTCTTGTTGCGGTAGTTGAGCGAGGCGCCGGCGTTGTACTTGGCGAGCTCGCCGATGTTGTAGCCGGCGGTCACGGAGCCGTTGGCGCCGAAGTTCTTGTTCTTCTTGAGGCGGATGTTGATGATGCCCGCGTTGCCGGCAGCCTCGTAGCGGGCGCCGGGGTTGGAGATGATCTCGATGGCTTCGATCTGCGTCGACTGCAGCGTCTTGAGGTATTGGGCGAGGTCGGTGCCGGAGAGCGGCGTCGGGCGGCCGTCGATATAGACCTGTACGCCGTTCTTGCCGCTTACGGAGAGGTTCTCGTCCTTATCCACCAGCACACCAGGGCTCTTGCGGAGCAGCTCCAGGGCGTCGTTTCCGGTAGCGTTGATGGTGCCTTCCACGTTCACCACCATCTTGTCGGCCCGCACTTCCACAATGGGCTTGCGCGACTGCACCGTTACGGCGGCCATGTCGGCGGCTTTGGCGGGGCTGAGCGCGAGGTCGGGCACCGTTACCGGCGCCGTGCCGAGGGTGAAGGGGGCGGAGGTGCCGGCCGCGAAGCCTACGTAGGTGGCCTGCACGCGGTAGGTGCCTTCGGGGATGGCAGCGAAGGCGTAGGTGCCGTTGTTGTTGGAGACGGCGAGCTTCACCACGGCGGCTTCGCGCAGCAGGGAAACGGTGACGCCGGCGAGGGGCTTGCCGGCGGCGTCCTTCACGAGGCCCGTCACGCTCTGGGCGGTGGCGGTGAAGCCGGCGAGGAGCGCGGCGCAGAGGAGGAGGAATAAGGATCTCATAACAAAGGTTTTTATCAGTTGGGAGTGGTTTCAGAACCTGCCGCAAACGTAAAACGCCCCTTGCCGGGGGCGAAAAACGTTACACGAAAGAGGTTTTTGCGGGGACAAAAGCGGGAGGCCGGCAGGCGTCAGGCGTGAGGGAGCCCCGGGCGCAGGCAGTTCCTAAGGGTGGGAAACGGCTTACCGTAAGAAACGGTAGGTACGCCGCCTTAAACCCTTGGGCCACCTGCCCTTTTCCAGGATTTTACGTCGGCGATGGTGGGATACGGTCCTTTGCAGCAAGGAAGGGTTGCTTACAGGCCGGCGTCCGAAGCGAGGCAGGCAGCGCCAAACAAGTAGACGCCAACTCAAAGGCTGATTGGGGTGCATCCCGTAGGGATGCAGGAGAGCGCGGTAAGTCCAGTTTGCGATGAGGCGTTGCGGCACCTCACCTGCTATACTTCGAACTTTTCCTCCACGTTGGCGAGCACCTCGCAGTCGCAGCGGCCGCCATGGGCCATCAGCCAGGCTACCACCTTTTTCGGGTCGGCAACGCCCGCTTCCGCCAGGAACGTCTTCGTACGCCGCAACGTATCGTCGCACTCCTCCTCCTCGAGGGCTTCGCCGAGGTGGTCGAACAGGTCTTCGAAAAGTGCCCGCGGCATCGGGAGCGTCGATTCGAACGTGGCGGCCGCCGAGCGGCGCAGGGCAGCCAGGGCAGCTTTGCGTTTTTCTTTTTCGGAGGAAGCGGGCATTTGTTCGCGTTTATCCCCCACAAAATACGTAACCCGCCGGCCGGCCGCTGCAACGCTTCAAAAACTCCGGGAACCGGGACCCGCTAAGTAAAAATCCCCCTTGCACCGAATAATGCCCTTCCGTACATTAGCTCAAAATCCGATTGCTTATGAGCCGTCCATTCAAGGTGCGCATCCCCTATCGCAACGAGGTGCTCACGGCGCTCGTGCAACTGCGCAACCAGGGCTTCGACCTGATCTGCAGCATCCGCTACCTCAACCCGCAGGTGGCTGCACTCTTCCCGAAACAGCAACTCGTGTTCAGCCTTGCCGGCGGCCTGCAGGCCGAATACCTGCTCCGCAACAGCGCCCTCACCGACCTGCTGGAGCGCACTTCCGAAGCCATCGCGGCCCACCTGGAACAAAACGGCAGCTGACCCGCCCGTAGAACTACCGTCACCCTTCGCTTCAAACCAATACCGATGTTGCTGACCCGCGCCCCGCTTCGCGAATACCTTTCGCTCGTGCTGCTCTTCCTGCCGGCAGGGCTCTTCGCGGTGCTGCTCGCCACCTTCCGGCACGACCCGCGGCTTGGTGTCAGCGCCGCCTTCCCCTACCTGCCGGGGCAATTCGTGCTGCTGGCCCTCGCCGGCACCGTGGCCACCGCCGGCGGTGTGCTCGACTGGCGCTATCACCGCAATCCGCTGAACATGAAGATCCCGAAAAAAGAGCGGGAGGCCGAAGCGGCCGCGCTCGGCCTCGGCGGCCTGCCCATGTTCGGGCTCATGTGGGGAGCCACCCTCAGCGCACAGCCCACCCGCTACCTTTTGCCCATCATCGTGGTGCTGATCTACACGGTGGCGGCCATCTGCTACGACGAATTCGTATTTCACCGCAAGCGCTGCGGCGCACTGGAGAATACCTATCACCGGATGCTCGTGTTCGGCAACGGCATCGCCTGGGGCTCCTGGTTTCATTATATCTACTGTTCATGAATTACCGTACCCTACTCCAACTCGCCGGCCATTCCTTCGATCACCGTCCGATCGCCCTGGGCCGCCCCTTTACGCCGCAGCTTTTTGCCCGCGGCGCCCGCTGGATGCAGCAGCAGCTGCAGGCGCTCGACCCCGCTACATCGCCCGCCGTTGACCCCGGCATCCCGTTCACCGCCTGGGGCCTGCTCAAGTACGGCTCCTGCAGCGTCATAGCAGGCGCGGCGGGCTACGGACTCTGGCTCCTGCACCCCGCACTCACGCCGCTGGCGGTGCTCGTCTTCTATTCGTGCGAGATCCACTTCCTCTTCCTCTTCCCGCTCCTGCTCGACGGCCGCCCCGACCCGCTCCGCGCCTCTATCCGGTCCACCTACAAAGTGGGCCCGCTGCGCGCGCTGCTGACCGTGCTGCCCATCGCCGGCTATATGCTCCTCGGGCTGCTCCGGCTCCGCCAGCCCCTGCGGCAGTGGCATATCGGGTGCCTCGCCATTCTGATCTGGTACCAGGATGAGATACGCAACCGCTTCTGAGCCGCGCTTCGACCTGCGCACCGCCCGGCGGGAAGCGCCCGGGCTCACGCCGCTCCGGGTGGCCTACCTCTCCGACCTCCACTTCCGTGGCGGCAGCGGCCCCATGGCCGAAGCGATCGCCGCATCCGTAGAAACACGGAACGTGGACCTGGTGCTCTTGGGCGGCGATTACGCCGACAGCCGCGCCGGCTGGCGCCACGTGGAAGCGCTTGCCGTACGCCTGGCCGCCGGGCGCACCGTGCTGGCCATCGGCGGCAACCACGACCGCTGGTGGGGACTGAAGCGCACGGAACGACTACTCCAAGGGGCCGGCTGCAGCTGGATCCACCACGATACGGCGGCCATCGATTGGTACGGGGCCCGCATCCGCATCGATGGCGACCTGCCGCGCGGGCGCGACGCGGGGGCCGCGCTCCGGCTGCTGTGCCTGCATGCCCCGCTGCGGCCCGGAGCGTTCGCGCCGCACTACGACGTGGCCTTTGCAGGGCACCTTCACGGCGGGCAGGTGGTGCTCTGGCGGCGCGGCGAAAGCCTGTACCCGGCAAAATGGCTGTACCCGCAGAACGTACTCGCCCGGCGGGTGGCCGGCTGCGATTACTACGTCAGCAAAGGCCTTGGCGACACGCTGCCCCTGCGCTGGAACTGCCGCCGCGACCTCCTGCTGCTCGACGCAGGCGCATCGCCTGTATAATTACGGTACGACCCTTCTTCCTGTCCCGGCCGGTGTCCGCATACAGCCGGACCGCGCAGATGCCGTACCTTAGTTGCCGCCACCGGCGATCCCACTTATGCGCCCGATCCTTGCCACCACCCTGGCCACTATGTATGGCCTTACGATGCACCTGCTGTACGGCTTCTTCGACGCCGCGCTGTCGGTAATGAGCCTTGCCTTTATGGGACTGGTGCCGGTCCTGATCGGCTTTATCACCGTGATCCTCGCGCCGAAGAAGACGCGCATCAGCAATACCGGTGCTTTCTTCCGTCCCTGGGCCACGACGCTGATATTGCTGTTTGCGACCATCGCCCTGAGCATGGAAGGCGCCATCTGCTGGATCATGGTCTACCCTTTTTTTGCCGTGATGGCGGGGCTCGGCGGGCTCTGGGCAAACAGCATCCGGCGCAAGCGACAGCGGGAGGAAGAAGGAAGCGAACCCTTCGACTGGGAAAAGCGGGACACGCTGCGGCTCTCGCTGCTGGCCCTTGTGCTGCCGCTCTTCACCGGCTTCCTCGAAGGCGAGCGCAGCTCTTCGGGGCAGGGACTCGTTACTACGCGCTCCGTGCTGATCGATGCGCCCCCGGAGGCCGTATGGGCCGCTATGGAAGGCACGCACGCGGCACTGCCCCGCACCGGCTTTCGCGTCAGCACCGCCATCGGGTTTCCGCGCCACCTCCGCACCGAGAGCGAACCCTTTGCCGTGGGCGCCAGGCGCCGGGCCATCTACGAGAAGGGCCTCGTGTTCGACGAGACCGTGACCCAATGCGTGCCCGCGCGTGCGCTCGACCTCGCTGTTCATATCGATCCCAAAAAGGTGCCGCCGACGGTGCTCGACGAGCACATCGTGATCGGCGGCAAGCATGTGCAGGTGGAAGAAGACCGCTACCGGCTCGAGCCGCTTCCCGGCGGCCGCACGCGCCTGTCGCTGGCGAGCAGCTACCGCATTTATACGCCCTTCAACTGGTACGCCGGCCTCTGGTCGCGGTTCCTCATGGGCGACATCCTGGGCGGCGAGCTGGCGCTGGTGAAAGCACGGGCGGAAATAAAAATTCAAAAGTAAAAATTCAAAAAGGGTCGCACAGGATGCGGATCCCTACATGGATAGAAGGCGTGCGCAAAAGCATTTTGACTTTTGAATTTTGAATTTTGACTTATGTCAAAGAGACCAGCCGCACCCGAGACCGACCTTCGGTTTTAACAATTCCTGGCAGCGCCCTTTTTGGACTGCTGCCGCGAAGGGAGTAATTATGTACCACGGGCCCCGGCCCGCAACCGAACGCCATGGAAATACTGCTGCTGATTCTGCTGCTGGTGCTCGTCCTGATCGTGCTCAACACCGTGCGCAGCCAGGCCGACCAGGTGGAGCGACTCTCCCACCGCACCCAATTCCTGATCGAGGAGGTGGCGCGCCTGCGCAGCCAGCGCGGACCAGAGCCACCCGCCCAGGTGGTGCCCCCAAAAACAGAAACACCCATTCCGCCCCGGCCGCTCACCCGCCCGATGCCGCAGCGCCCGCCCCAGGCCGCCGCCGAGCCGCCCCGCCTGCACGAAGCGCCTCCTCCCGAAGCCGTTGAGCCGGAGCCGATGCCGCAACCGAAGCGCCAGCGCGCCCTCCCTTGGGAAAGCTGGTGGAACAACAATCCCGACCTCGAGAAATTCATCGGCGAGAACCTGGTCAACAAGATCGGCATCGCCGTGCTGGTGCTGGGCATCGCCTTCTTCGTGAAATACGCCATCGATAAAGACTGGATCGGGGAAGCGGGCCGTGTGGCCATCGGCTTTGGCTGCGGCGCCCTGCTCGTGGGGCTCGCCCACTTCCTGCGCCGTAGTTATACGGCCTTCTCCTCGGTGCTTGCCGGCGGCGGCATCGCCGTCTTTTACTTCACCGTAGCCTTCGCCTTCCACCAGTATGGGCTACTGTCGCAAACCACTGCCTTTGTACTCATGGTGGGCATCACCGGCTTCGCCGTGCTGCTGGCGCTGCTCTACAACCAGCTGGCGCTGGCCGTGATCGCGGCGGTGGGCGGCTTCCTCACCCCCTTCCTCGTAAGCACGGGCGAAGGCAACTACGTAGTACTGCTCTCCTACCTCTGCATCCTCAACGCCGGCCTGCTCGCCCTGGCCTGGTTCAAGCGCTGGCCCGTCGTCAACATACTCGCCCTTGTCTTTACGCTCCTGATCGTGGGCGGCTGGATTGTACGGGACGTATGGATCGAAGAAGACCCGCGCATCAGGTACGGCCTCGCCCTGGCACTCGTGACGGTACTCTACGGACTCTTTCTCGGGATGAACATGGTGCACGGGATACGGCGCCGGACGCCCTTCCGCCGCCTCGACTTCTCGCTGCTGCTCGCCCTCACCGCTGCGTACTACGCGGCCGGCATGACCCTGCTGGCAGCGGTGGAAGGTGGCCGCTACCAGGGCCTCTTCACCATCGGCACCGGGGCCGTCAACCTCGCGCTCGCCCTGTATTGCTACCGCCGCGGCGGCACCGACCGCAACCTCCTCTACCTGCTCATCGGCCTCACGCTCACCTTCGGTGCGCTTGCCGTTCCGGTGCAGCTCGAAGGACATGCCATCACCCTGTTCTGGAGCGCCGAGTTCGTGCTGCTCTACTGGCTGTTCCAACGCTCGGGAATCGGGCTCTTCCGCACCGCCTCCCGCGTGCTCACCGGGCTCACGCTGCTGAGCCTCTTCCTCGACTGGCAGGCCGCCAACTCCGACCCGGGGCTCGTGCTGCTGTACCGCGACACCCGGGGCCTCGTCACCAACCTCGTGGTGACGGCTGCCTTCTTCGCCTACGCCGCCCTGCGGGCACGCGAAACACCGAAGGACGAAGCGGGCTTCGACCTTCGGGCCACGGAGCGGGCGGCACTCGCCATCGGCTGCACCCTGCTCTACCTCACGGCGCTCTTCGGCGTCAACCTGTATTTCTACAAATTGACGGCCTACGCGGTACCCAACGTGTACCACCGCATCGTAACGGCCGTCTTCGTGCTGCTGCTCGGGATCATCCTGAAGTGGCGCCGCGCCCGGTGGACAACGCCGGTCACGCTGGCACTAACGGGCGGAGCGACGCTGTTCTACCTCGGCAGCTTCTTCAACATCGTAGCCTTCCGCGAGCTGCTGGCCGGCGACCCGGGCGCCCGCGGACACTATTACGCGCAGCTGGCCGCCACCGCATTTTACATAGCGATGTTGCTGCGGGCGGCCCTGCTGGTGAAGCGGGAGTCGGCCCCGCTCCGCGCGCACCTCACCGGGCTTGCCTGGGCCTTCGCCGCCGCCTTCGTGCTCTTCGGGAGTATTGACGGATCGGTGCACTACGGCTTTGTACTCCAGGCACCCAGCCGGCCGCTCCCCTACCTGCTGGGGCAATACGGGCGCGCCGGTCTCACCATCCTCTGGGGCTGCTGCTCCTTTGTGCTGATGTGGCTGGGCATGCGGCACCGCAACAAGACGCTGCGCGTGGCCTCGCTGAGCCTCTTCTCGCTCGCGCTGCTGAAGCTGTTTGGCTTCGACCTGCGCGGCCTCTCCGAGGGCGCCCGCATCGCGGCCTTTATCCTCCTCGGCGTGCTGCTCCTCACCGTATCGTTCATGTACCAGAAACTCAAAAAGCTCCTCATCGATGACCGTGCTGTATAAAGGATTGCTGGCGCTGGCCCTCGGGGCAGGAAGTGTCGCCACGGCGCAGCCGCGCGTGCAGGCCCGGCTCGAAGCCGTTCCCCGCAGCGGCTGGTACCGGCTGGCGCTGACCACCGCCTTTACCGCGCACTGCCGCCCCGACCTCTCGGACCTGCGGCTTCGCGACGACCGTGGAAATACGGTCGCTTACCTGCTCGACAGCGCCGCCGCCGTTTCGGGCTACTCCTATGTGCGCTGCCCGCTGCTCGCCATGCGCACCGACTCGGTGCACAGCTTCATCGAGCTCGAAGTGCCGCCGCCCGGAACAGGAACCTTGCTGGTACAGTTCGCCAACACCTCGGCCCGCCGCACGGCGCACCTCAGCGGATCGCACGACCGCCGGCAGTGGTACAGCATCGCCGAGCACCTGGAGTTGTCGCCGACGGCGGTATCGGAAGCGATCACGCAGCAGTCGTTCACCTTCCCCTTCAGCCGCTATCCCTACCTCCGCCTGCAGGTGCGCAACAACGGTATGGATCCGATGGAAATACTGGAGGCGGGCTACAGCACGGGCCGCGCGGCGCCTGCCCCAATGGAGCCGCTAGGCGCACTGAGCCTCCGCCGGCACGACAGCGCCGGGCACACCCGCCTGCACCTGCGGAACGGCAACGGGAACCTCCTCGAGCGCATCCGCATCACCGTGGAAGGTGCCCCTTACTTCCTGCGCAACAGCACGCTGTACGCGGTGCGCGGCGGGCGGGAAGTGTACGTCACCAACTTCCTGCTGTCTCCGGGGCAGACCGAGCTCTTGTTCGCAACGCTTAACGACACAACACTGGTGCTCGTCATCGAGAACGGCGATAACCCGCCGCTGCGCATTTCCGGTGCGGATGCCTTTCAGCGGTCCCGCAGCCTCCGGGCCTGGCTCGAAGGCGGCATGCAATACACGCTGCAGGCCGGCGACCCGGAAGCCCGGGCACCGCGCTACGACCTTTCCGCCTTTCGCGACACGCTGCCGCAGGCCGTAGCGACGCTTGCCTACGGCGCGCCCGAGCCCCTGGGGCAGGTGGCTTCGCCCAAAGCCGCAGACCAAGGCATCCGCTGGATCTGGGTAGCCGTAGTGGCCGGCGCGGCCGTATTATTACTGCTGACGGCCGGACTGCTGCGCGACATGAAAAAGAAAAGAGACGGCTGACCCGCATCGTCAGGCAACAAAACAGAACGGCGGCTTCGGCAGCCCTTATCGAATCAACAAATACGTATGAAACAGCTCATCGCAGCAGCGCTGCTGCTACTTGCCTGGAATGCTTCCGCACAATCTCCCCCCGATCGCGAACTGAAGCGTCAGCTCGACTCGGTATATGCCATCGACCAGCAGTACCGCGCCCTGCTGTCGGCCCCGCCGGCGCAGAAAGACTCGCTGGCAAAAGCGTACGGCGTATCGCTTGGGGAGATCGACATGAAGCTGTGGGGCATCCAGTCCCGGATCGATTCCTCGAACCTGCGCTGGGTCGACTCGGTGATCGCCCGCAGAGGGTATCCCGGGAGGAGCCTGGTGGGCGAGCCGGCCCATGAAGCAGCCTGGTACGTGATCCAGCATTCCGGCAAGATCGCTCACTACCTCCCGCTCATCCGCACCGCCGGAAAGAAAGGCGAGCTGCCCTTCCGGCTCGTGGCCATGATGGAAGACCGGTACCTGATGGAGCAGGGCAAGGAGCAGGTGTGGGGCACCCAGGGTACCTGCCGCGGCAGGAAGGGCGTCACCGGCACCGAGTGCTTTATCTGGCCCATCAAAGACCCCGGGGGCGTGAACCGGCGCCGCAAGGAGGCCGGCTTCGACCTGACGGTGGAGGAGAACGCCCGGCGCCTCGGGATCACCTACCGGATCGTAACGCTTTCCGAGGTACAGTAGCCCCCTGCTGCATTCGATATTCCCTGTTCGATATTCGTTATTCTGCTCCTGGCCTCCACTTTTCTTTAGGAAATCTGTAACACCGGCCCGGCTACCTTCGTCCTATTCCCAAACCAACCGACATGCGTCCCGCCCGCCGCTCCCTGATCCGCACCGTCGCCCTTCCCCTCGGGATCGGGCTGCTGGCCTTTACGGCCATCCAACGCAAGGCGTCCGGCACCGCGCGCTGCCTGAAGGGGAATGCTGCCACCGAGCAATGCCGGCGCTCCGCACCCGTGAAGGGCAGCGAGCTCATCTGGGAATCCGTATCCCGCGGCATCGGTTCCGCCGTGGCACTCTGAGTACGACGGAACACCATTTCACCGTTCGTTTTCCCGGTTCATCCGCTTTCCCACCCACTGCTTCCCGAAATTTTCCGGTCTTTGCTGTAACTTTTACAGGGGCGTGCGCGTACAACATGCAACCAGCCCTCCCTAAGCCTGTTTATGACGGAAAGAGATTACAATGATTGTGTAACCCTGCACGCCGACGCGGTCTTCCGCTTCATCTTCAAGAACCTGAGGCATGAAGAAGACGCGCGCGATGTGGTGCAGACCGCCTTCGAGAAGCTGTGGCGCTCGCGCGAAGAGGTGGACCCCGCCAAAAGCAAGTCCTTCCTCTTCACGATCGCGTACAACGCCATGATCGACCACCTGCGTAAGGTGAAGCGCATCTACCTCAAGGAGGAGTTCAACCCCGACGTGAAGGTGGTGCACAAGCCCGCGCACAACGCCAAGGCCATCCTCGAGGAGGCCCTGGGCCGTCTTTCCGAAACGCAGCGCTCGCTGGTGATGCTGAAAGACTACGAAGGCTATTCGTACGAAGAGATCGGCACCATCACGGGACTTAACCCCAGCCAGGTGAAGGTGTACCTGCACCGCGCCCGGCTTCAACTGAAGCAGTACCTTGTAAAAGTGGAAAATGTCATTTAACGCACCCCTGCAGATCACCCGCGCGAACTACGAGGAGTACTTCCTGCTCTATGTCGACGACGAGCTCTCCGCCGCCGGGCGCGCCGCCGTGGACGCATTTGTGCTGCTGCATCCCGACCTGCAGGAGGAGCTCGCGCTGCTTGCCGACACGAAGCTCGAGCCGGAATTCCTGCCCCACCTGGATAAAGAAGCCCTCCTGGCGCCCGGCATTGCCGCGGCGGCCCTGGAGGAAGACCTGCTTTCCTATATCGACGACGAGCTGCCCGCAGCGGAGCGCCTCCGCCTCGAGGCTCTCCTGCGCACCGACGCCGGCCTCCAGGCCGGCCACGCCGCGCTCCTGGCTACCAAGCTGGACCCGCTCGAGACGCTGCCCTGCCCTTTCAAGAGCGAGCTGTACCGCAAAGCCCCCGCCCGCCGCGCCGCCTTCGGGTGGTGGCGCGCGGCCGCCGCCGTGCTCCTCTTTGCAGGTGCCGGTGGCGCCTACCTGCTGCTCAGCGGCACCCCCGAACGCACGGGTAACCCGGGCAACCTGGCACAGACGAACAACGCGCAAACCGGTCCGAAAACGGCCGCCGGCGCGCCCGCTTCCCTGGAGCCCGCCGTGCCTTCAAAGGCAACCATCGCCTACGGTAGCACGCCCGCACCGGGCCAGCAACCCGCAACCGCAACCGGGCAGCCTGCGGCAGGCTACAATGCCGTAGCTCCCGCGATCGCCCGCGCAGAAAAGCGAAAGCCTGCCGGCACCGGAACGCCCGCGCAACCCGAAGCGGCAAAGCTGGCCGCCGACGCACTTGTAGCGGCGAACGACGATGCAGCCCAGGAGACCTATGCGCTGCGGCTCCCCGGCCGCGTGAGCGAGCTCGACGCCCAGCCCGCGCTCCAACAACAGAATATTAACAGCACACCTGTAACAGATGCCCCTCTTGCTGCGTACACTCCTATGAACAACGCCGACAGCGAGGCCAGCACGGCCTCACTGAACAACGGCAGGCAGGGATCGGTACGTAGCTTCCTGCGCAAAGCCACCCGGTTCATCGAGCGCCGCACCGGCATCAGGACCACCAATGAAGACGACCAGCTCGTAGTCGGTACGGTGGCCATCAATTTAAAATAACCGAAAAAGACCGTGAACATGAAACGAATGTTACTTGCAGCCCTTGCAATGGGCACCACTTTGTCCGCACTTGCCCAGACCGACAGCACCGCCCGTACCGACAGTGCCGTGATCAGCACCTCCGCCGACACGATCCGCGTAGGGGGGCTCGTGATCGTCCGCAACGGCAAATCCGACCGCAACATCACCTGGAGCAGCAGCCGCAACAACCGCCGCACGCCTAAGAACCTGAGCTCCAACTGGTTCATCCTCGACCTCGGCTTCTCCAACTACAACGACGCCACCAACTACGGGTCGGCCGGCGCCCAGGCCTTTGCCCCGGGGGGCACGAAGGAGGGCTTCAAGCTGCGCACCGGCAAGTCGGTGAACGTGAACCTCTGGATCTTCATGCAGAAGCTGAACCTCGCCAAGCACCGCCTCAACCTGAAATACGGCATCGGCCTCGAGCTGAACAACTACCACTTCGACGATGAGCGCGTACACTTCTATGAGGACCCGACCGTGGTGCGCTTCGACTACGACCGCGTGAGCAAGAACAAGCTGGCCGCCGACTATGTGACCGTGCCCGTGATGCTCAACTTCGACTTTACCCCCGGCCGCCGCAAGGGCTTCGGCTTCTCGGCAGGCGTGAGCGCGGGCTACCTCTACTCGTCGCGCCAGAAGGTGAAGATCGCCGGCAAGAAAGACAAGACCCACGACAACTTCGACCTCGAGCCCTGGAAGCTTTCCTGGATCGGCGAGCTCAACCTCGGCCCGGTGCGCCTCTACGGCTCCTATGCCATGAACAATATGTGGAGCCGCGGGCTCGACCAGAAGCCCTATAACGTGGGCATCCGCCTCAGCCACTGGTAAGACGAGGATCTGAGATCTCAGATGTGATGATCTCAGATCTGCTGAACGAACGGAATTTTCCTATCGGATGGGTGCTTCTGAAAGAGATCCCAGATCCGAGATCACCGATCTGAGATTTTTTTCTTCGAAAACCCTGCACTTAGAAATTTGTGCAGGGTTTTTGCTAATTGGCAAAAGAACAACGAGGGGTGCATACCAAGCCCCGTTTCCAGCCGTTATCTTCACGTCGCCAACCGTTAGACCGTATGAAAAGCATCTTATTCCGTTCGGGCCTGATCGCCGCCGCGTTCTTCCTGCTGCCGGCGCACCGCATCGCCAATGCCGATGGCCACGTGGCCCACGCCCCTACCTTCAAAACACCCAAAGGCTTCAGCCTGCCCAGCCAGCCAGTACGCATCATGATCGACAAGTCGGGCTATGAGCTGCAGGTATACGATGCGCAGGGCTGGTATGCCACCTACCCGGTGGTGTTCGGCAACAACAGCCTGGCCGACAAGTGCATGGAAGGCGACCGTTGTACCCCCGAGGGCGATTTCCGCATCATCAACAAGCGCGTACATAATAAATGGAGCCGCTTCCTCGGCATCGACTACCCTACGGCACAGAGCATCGCGCGCTTCAAGGAGCTGAAGCGCCGCGGCAAGGTCCCCGCCAATGCCACCCCGGGCGCCGGCGTCGGCATCCACGGCACCTGGCCCAACGACGAATACATGATCGACCGCTACAGCAACTGGACCAATGGCTGCATCGCCATGAAGAACGAGGACGTGCAGGAGCTCTACCACTACGCCGTCGTGGGCACCCCGGTGCAGATCCGCCGCTGACCCCTGCCCTCCACTAAAAACGCTCTCTAAAACAGGAGCTCCCAGAACATTTGTGAAGCCGGAGGCGGGAACTGAAGCCGCTCCTGTGGGGTACTTCACGGCACACCTCCCGCCATATGGCTAAGCCCGGAGATTCCGATTTACAGACGATCTCGACTTATAGAAAGGCCTCCCGGGGCCTTTTTTCGTGCCCGGCACCCTGAGTCCGAACGTCTTGGGTACTCATCCGGAAACCCGCAGGGGCGTTAAAACTATGTTGCGATATCGAATCCCGGGGCGGGCCTGCACCGGGGGAGCGTTTTTTCGATAGATTTGCCCCCCTGCATGCACGCCGCAAATCGCACATATCACTTACTGCACCGGATCGGGAGCCTGCTGCTGATCCTGGCGCTGGTCTGGCTGAGTGTATGTACGCCTTTTGTATATGCAGCGCAGCTGGAGGAGAAGGCAGGCACCGAGCAACTCGCCGATTGCGAAGACGACGCTCCGCTCACCAACACCAACGAGGAAAAAGCCGAAGGCGGCCTGTCAATGCCCCAGGAGTACCTCCACGAGCCCCTGCACCTCCACCACCCCTCCTCTTTCGACCTTGCCGAATTCCACCGCTATGCGGTCGACGACCACGTGTCGTACCATCCCGAATTCGTGGCGCCCCCTCCCGAAGGCAGCCTTTCATAATTCACCCTTCTTTTCCTGATTGCTTGCTGTAACCCCTCTCTACCCGGATGCCGGCACCCGTGCCCTGTGTCATGTACCCTTACAGTAATTCCTTAAACTCATTCGTATGAAAGAGCGTACTTCCTTTTTCTCGTCCCTGCGGTCCGACATTCCGTCGTCCATTGTCGTCTTCCTCGTAGCCCTGCCCCTGTGCCTCGGCGTGGCTCTTGCCTCCAAGGCGCCGCTGTTCAGCGGCCTCATCGCCGGCATGATCGGCGGTATCGTCATCGGCGCCCTCAGCGGCTCCCAGCTTAGCGTGTCGGGCCCCGCGGCCGGCCTTACCGCTATCGTATCGGCGGCCATCCTCCTGATGCCCGGCGGCTCCTTCCCTGCCTTCCTCGTGTCGGTGGTCATCTGCGGCGTGCTGCAGATCGCGATGGGCTTTGCCCGCGCGGGCTCCATCGGCGACTATGTGCCCAGTGCCGTCATCAAGGGCATGCTGGCCGCGATCGGCCTCATCCTCATCCTGAACCAGTTCCCGCACCTGCTGGGCGACGACTCGCAGTTCGAGACCGACGAAGCCGTTCCCCCGCCGGCGAAGAAGGGCAATATCTTCACGAACTTCTTCCTCGCCTTCGGCAACATCAACAAGATCGCCTTCCTCATCGGCGGCGTGTGCCTGGCCTTCCACTTCCTCTGGGAAAAGCTCGTGACCGGCCGCAAAGGGTTCGTCCGCCTCATTCCCGCCCCGCTGCTGGTGGTGCTCATCGGCATCGGCATCGCTCAATCGATGGGTGGCAACGGCGCCCTCGATCCTCAGCACCTTGTAAAGCTGCCGCAAGCCTCCTCGGCAAACGAATTCTTCTCGTTTTTCACGAAGCCCGACTGGTCGGTGATCATGAACAGCCATGTCTGGATCACGGGTGTCACCCTCGCCATCGTGGCCTCGCTCGAAACGCTCCTTTCCATCGAAGCCATCGACGACCTCGACCCCTACCAGCGCGTCACCGACAAGAACCGCGAGCTGAAGGCCCAGGGCGTCGGCAACTTTATTTCCGGCATGATCGGCGGCCTCCCCGTGACCTCGGTGATCGTGCGCTCTTCGGCCAACGTGAACTCGGGCGCCCAATCCAAGAAGTCGACCATCATGCACGGCACCCTGCTGCTGCTCTGCGTGGCCTTCATCCCCAGCCTGCTCAACCTCATTCCGAAGGCCGCCCTCGCCGCCGTGCTCATCTTCACCGGCTACAAGCTGGCGAAGCCCGCCCTCTTCGTGGATTTCTACAAGAAAGGCTGGGACCAGTTCCTGCCTTTCGTGATCACGATCGCGGCCATTCTGGCCACCGACCTGCTGAAAGGCGTGGTGATCGGCATCTTTATCGGCCTTTTCTTCGTGCTGCGCAGTAACTTTAAGACGGCCGTGATGGTGGTGAGCGACGCCAACCGCCACCTCTTCCGCCTCCGCAAGGACGTCTCCTTCCTGAACAAGGCGATCATCAAGAACCGCCTCGAGAAGGTGCCGGAAAATTCCTACGTGCTGATCGATGCGAGCCGCGCCGACTTTATCGACCGCGACGTGGTGGAGGTGATCGAGGATTTCACGAAGCATGCGCACCTGAAGAACATACAGGTAGAAGTGAAGGGCTCGCTCGAGCGCACCAACGGCCTGTCGCGCTTCGCTGAAAAAGACGATGCGCCCTATGTGCCCCAGTCGGACATGGCCTCTTGATCTTCGCTGATTGCTTAACCAACTTAACGCACTTACTTACATGGAAACCTATCAGAAATTATTGCTCGAAAACAAGGCCTGGGCGGCGGAGCGGGTGGCCGACAACCCCGAATACTTCAACCGGCTCGCCGAGATCCAGAAGCCCGAGTTCCTCTGGATCGGGTGCAGCGACAGCCGCGTGCCGGCCAACGAGATCACCGGCACCCAGCCCGGCGAGATCTTCGTGCACCGCAACGTAGCCAACCTCGTGGTGAACACCGACGTGAACCTGCTTGCCGTACTTGATTATGCCGTGACGCACCTGAAGGTGAAGCACGTGATCGTATGCGGCCACTACGGCTGCGGCGGCGTGAAAGCGGCGGCCTCCAATACCGACTACAAGCCCGTGCTCAACATGTGGCTCCGCAACATCAAGGACGTGATCCGCACGCACCGCCACGACCTCAATGCCATACAGGACGAGAACGCGCGCCACGAGCGCCTCGTGGAGCTCAACGTGCAGGAGCAGGTGATGAACCTCGCCAAGAGCGCCATCATCCAGAAAGCCTGGAAGCGCGAGCAGCGCCCCGACCTGCACGGCTGGGTGTATGGCCTCAGGGACGGCCTCATCAAGCCCGTATTCGAGATGAAGGCCGGAACGAGCATCGACCCGCTCTATGAGTTCGACGGATTATAAGGCAGGTAAAGCAAAAGAAGAGATTCTTACCGCTAAGAAAAGAAGACGCTAAGGTATTCGCTAAGAGAAAGGTCCCAATGGGACCTTTCTTGATTTCAGAGGTCAGATGTGATGATGTCAGATCTTAAGGGCGAGGAAGCCGGAATGAGCTTCTGCGCGTTTAGAAGAACAGTGGAACAGGGAATAAGGAACAAGGAACAGAGAAGGAGAGAGAATAGCGAATGATGAGTATTGAATGTCGAAACGGGTACGCGCGAATAGGACGTACACATGCTCGAGGCAACAGTAGCAGCGCGACCCTTGCACAGAAGCGACTGTCGGCGATACATAAGACTGCTCCACAGAGGCGAGTTACCAATAAACTAATAGACCAATAAACTAATAGACCAATAAACTAATAGACCCGCGCTTGCGCGCCTCTTTGCGAAAACCTTAGCACCTTCTTTTCTTAGCGGTGAAAAACCCTTCTTTATCTTTATTCACTTATGTCGATCGAAGTAAAAGCCCTCCGCAAGCAGTACGGCACACAGACCGCCGTGGCCGGTATTTCGTTTACGGTGCGCCCCGGCGAGATCGTGGGCTTCCTGGGCCCCAACGGCGCCGGCAAGAGCACGACCATGAAGATGATCACCGGCTACCTGCAACCCGACGGCGGCTCCGTGACCGTGGGTGGCGTCGACGTAACGGCCGACCCGCTTGCCGCGAAAAAGAAGATCGGCTACCTGCCCGAGTCCAACGCACTGTACTACGACCTCTACGTGCGCGAGTACCTCGGCTTCATCGGCGACGTGCACGGCATCGCCCGTAAGAAGGAGCGGGTGGAGGAGGCGATCACACTCACCGGCCTCACACCGGAGGCGCACAAGCGCGTGGGCCAGCTCTCGAAGGGGTACAAGCAGCGCGTGGGCCTGGCCGCAGCACTCCTCCACGACCCCGAGGTGCTCATCCTCGACGAGCCCACCTCCGGCCTCGACCCCAACCAGATCATCGAGATCCGCAACGTGATCAGGGAGCAGGGCCGCAACAAGCTCGTGCTCTTCTCCTCGCATATCCTGCAGGAAGTGGAAGCCATCTGCGACCGCGTGGTCATCATCAACAAAGGCAATATCGTGGCCGACGATACGCTTGCCAACCTGCGGAGCCGCTCCTCGGTCAACAACGTGCGCGTGGGCTTCCAGGAAGGGCTCGAGGCCGAATGGCTGCGCCGCCTGCCCGGTGTGCTCGAAGCAGAAAAGGAAGAAGGCAACACCTGGCTGCTCCGCACCAACGAGCCGGAAACGGTACGCAAGGCGCTGCTGCAGCTGTCGGTGGAGCAGGGCCTCAACATCGTATCGCTGACCTCGGGCTCCGAGAGCCTCGAAACGGTGTTCCGCAGCCTGACCGCAGGGAAATAGCTTTAAAAAATGCCCATCAATGTCAGTGGCGTTGCGCGCGTCTGGAGCAACAGCCGCCGCAAGCGGCTAGCAATTTTTTAATTTGCACGCGGGTTTCACGCAAAGACGCTGAGACGCAAAGGCGCAGGAATGTGTGCCTTTCCTATGCGTCCGTCATTTCGAGAAGGATGATTCGCCCATGGTGCTAGTCCGACGAAGCTATGTTGAACGTTTCGTTTGGGAATTCATACCAACGCCTACCGGCTTCTAGCTTTTTACAACGGTACATGAGGGGGTTCTTCCAAGATGCTGCGTAGCGCGTTACTCTTTGCGTCTCCGCGTCTTGGCGCCTTTGCGAGAAACCCGCGTACCGCTTTGGGAAAAGCGAGCCGCTTGCGGCGGCGAACCCAACTTGGGCCGGCAGCTGCAGCATCCCCCAACTGGAAAACACCTAAATTGCGGCTCCGTAAAAATCAAAACTCTTAAAGCATGAGCTACATTACCGAGATATTCGCCCGCCAGATCCTGGACTCCCGCGGCAACCCCACCGTAGAAGTGGACGTCATCACCGACGAAGGCTCCATGGGCCGTGCGGCCGTTCCGTCCGGCGCGTCTACCGGCGTGCATGAGGCCGTAGAGCTGCGCGATAACGATAAGAGCGTGTATGTGGGCAAAGGCGTGCTGAAAGCCGTGGAGAACGTCAACAAGAAGATCGCCCCCGAGCTGCTCGGACAGGACGCCAGCGACCAGACCGGCATCGACGCCCAGCTCATCGCCCTCGACGGCACCGAAAATAAAGGCAAGCTCGGCGCCAACGCCATGCTCGCCGTGTCGATGGCCGTGGCCAAGGCCGCTGCCCAGGAGGCTTCGCTCCCCCTGTACCGTTATATCGGCGGCACCAACGCCAAGACGCTGCCCGTGCCGATGATGAACATCCTCAACGGCGGCGCGCATGCCGATAACAAGATCGACTTCCAGGAGTTCATGGTGATGCCCGTGGGCGCCAAATCCTTCTCCGAAGGCCTCCGCTGGGGCGTCGAGATCTTCCACGCGCTCAAGACGGTACTGAAGAAGAAAGGCTACTCCACCAACGTGGGCGACGAGGGCGGCTTCGCCCCCAACATCGGCTCCAACGAAGAGGCCATCGAGACGGTGCTGACCGCCATCGAGGCTGCCGGCTACAAGACCGGCTCGCAGATCATGATCGCCATGGACGCCGCCAATTCCGAGCTCTATAAGAACGGCAAATACACCTTCCACAAGTCCGACGGCAAGACCCTCTCTTCCGACGAGCTCGTGAAATACTGGGAGAACTGGGTGAACCAATACCCGATCTGCTCCATCGAGGACGGCATGGCCGAAGACGACTGGGAAGGCTGGAAGAACCTCACCGAAACAGTGGGCAAGCGCGTGCAGCTCGTCGGCGACGACTTGTTCGTGACGAACGTGAAGCGCCTCAAGCAAGGCATCGACACCGGCACCGCCAATGGCCTGCTCGTGAAGGTGAACCAGATCGGCACCATCACCGAAACCATCAATGCCGTAAGCATGGCGCAGCACGCCGGCTACAACACCATCATGAGCCACCGCTCGGGCGAAACGGAGGACAACACCATCGCCGACCTCGCCGTGGCCCTCAACTGCGGCCAGATCAAGACCGGCTCGGCCTCCCGCTCCGACCGCATGGCCAAGTACAACCAGCTTATCCGCATCGAGGAGCTCCTCGGCGAATCGGCGTACTACCCGGGTGCGAGCCTGCGGTTCGGTAAGTAAGCAAGTTGATAAGTTGATTTGTTGATAAGTGAAGGGCCCCGCCGATGGCGGGGCCCTTTGCATGAGAGAAGGAACGCGGATGATGCGGATGGAACGGATAAACACGGATATCTGCGCTAACCCGTAGCATCCGTCCAATCTGCGTTCTTTCTCTTCTACGCCATCGCAACAGAAAGGTTGATGAAACAGTACATACTGTACCGGTTCCAAAGCCACCCGCAGCGATAGCTTTGCGCCATGCAACCCATCGACACCTCCCTCCTCCGCGGCCGCCACCTGTACCTGGCGCTCCTCACCAAAGAATACGAGCCGCAGCTCCGCACCCTCGCGCGCGACGAGCGCCTCTGGGAATTCACGAAGACACTGCTGATCAACGATACCTACGACGCGCAGTTCGATGCCTATATCGCCAAGGCCTACGGCCACGCGGGCGCCGACGGGCAGGCCTTCGTGATCCACCGCACGTCGGACGACGCCGTGATCGGGATGACGCGCTTCTACGACGGCAACGAGGAACACAAGCGCGTCAACATCGGCTATACGTGGTATGTGCCCGAAGTGTGGGGTCAGGTGTACAACAAGGAGTGCAAGCTCCTGCTGCTGCAATACGCCTTCGAGACCTGGGGGCTGCAGCGCGTGGGCTTCGAGGTGGCGCACCAGAACCTCCGCTCGCAGAAAGCGGTAGAGAAGATCGGCGGCACCCGCGAGGGCACCCTCCGCAAGTTCATGCTCCGCCCCGACGGCTCCGTCCGCCACACCGTGCTCTTCTCCATCATCGACGAGGAGTGGCCTGAGAAAAAAGCGAAGCTTTTTTCAATGTGCTGATGGGGTAATGGGAGAATGGGGTAATCCAGAGAAAGAATGCAGACCGCTGTGGTTGAGTACGATCCGTTGGTGCTCATTCTTCTGGCGGACGCTCTTATATTTTTACGCGCGAATGAAATGTGGCTTTTACGATCTGTTTAAGATCGATTAGAACCACCAACGTATTACTGCGACCAAAGCATTCTCCCATCACCCCATTACCCCATCCTCCCATTCCTCTAAATTATTCTCCCATTACCCCATCATCCCATTACCCCATTCCGTACTTTCGTATTACAGAAAGCCTCCACATGAACCCTTTGAAGCGTATCCCCTCCATTCTCCGCAATAAGTTCCTTATTGCCGGCGTCGGCTTTTTGCTGTGGCTGCTCTTCTTTGATCGTAACGACTATTTTACCCAGCAGGCCCGCCGGCAGGAGCTTTCCGACCTGCAGGCCTCCAAGCGGAACTACCAGAAGCAGATCGATACCGAGCGCCGCTTCGCTGAGGACCTCCGCCACGACCCCGCCACCATCGAGCGCCTCGCCCGCGAGAAATACGGCATGAAGCGCGAAAACGAGGACCTCTACCTCGTGCCCGAGGCCAAAAACAATGAACCTTCCGCACAATAAGGGTGTTATCAGATCGTTTAAAGAGCCGTACGACCTAGTCAACCACCACCGTCCGCTTTTTACGAACTAAAAACGCTTTATGTCATTCTACACCCCGGAGGACCTGCTTCGCTATATCTACAAGGAAATGGCACCCGACGAAGCCGCAGCCGTTGACGCCGAGCTGGCCGGCAACTGGGCCCTGCGCGAAAAGCTCGCCGTGCTCCGCTCCGCCCACGACCGCCTCAACAGCATTGTAGAAACGCCCCGCACCGAGACCGTGCTCAACATCCTGCGCTATGCGCAGGCAACCCAGCCCAGCCCCCTGTCCCCCGAAGGGGGAACTAAGGTGGCACAGTCGTTACGGTAGCACCTTTCCCAAAGCATTACCAAGCCCGTTCCGCTTCGCGGAACGGGCTTTTTTAGTACGGAACAGAAAAGGCAGGAGAAGGAAAAGAAGCGTTTTTGAACCGCTAAGAAAAGAAGGAAATAAGGTATTCGCTAAGGAGAAAACGTTTAATGGCTATTTGCCTATTGGTATTTTGTGTTTGGAAAAACATACCTGATCGTACTGGAAAATCATACCGGCAGAAAGAGGCTGCAGTAGCAACGCCTGAAGCTTCGAAAGCACCGGTCCGCGCTCATCGTATAAAATCCGTGAAATCTGCGTTCCTTCTCTCATGTTGCCCATCCTAATTGCTCAGCCCATTCAGCAAGGGGCCCACTTCTTCTTTCCCTGTTCCATTGTTCTCCCACCCCTCCGTAACTTGTGCCCGATGACCAGGCAACAGCGCTTTAATCATATCATCGCCTACTTCGAGGAGGCCATGCCCGACCCGGAAACCGAGCTCCTCTACGACAATCCCTACCAGTTGCTCGTGGCGGTGATCCTCTCGGCGCAGTGCACCGACAAGCGCGTCAACATGCACACCCCGGCCCTCTTCGGGCGGTATCCCGACATCCCCGCCCTGGCCGAGGCCGAATACGACGAGCTCTTCTCCTACATCAAATCCATCTCTTTTCCCGGCAATAAAACGCGCCACCTCATGGGTATGGCGAAAATGGTGCGCGACGATTTCGGCGGAGATATCCCGATGACCGTAGACGAGCTGGTAAAGCTGCCGGGCGTCGGGCGCAAGACCGCCAACGTCATCACCTCCGTGGTCGACAACCAGCCCAATATGGCGGTCGACACCCACGTGTTCCGCGTGTCGGCCCGCCTCGGCCTCACCGTACGTGCCAAAACCCCGCTGGAGACCGAAAAGCAGCTCATCAAGTACGTACCCACGGAGCTCGTGTACAAGTTCCACCACTGGCTCATCCTCCATGGGCGCTACGTGTGCGTGGCCCGCAAGCCGAAGTGCGGCGAGTGCGGACTACGGCCCGTATGTCCCTACTACCTGAAGGTGGTTTCGAAGGGGATGGGATAATGAAAATGTGCTAATGGGGCATACGGTAGGGGCGCCGCTTGGCTTAACACGCATCGGACTCGGCTCAAATGGTGTCAAAGGGGGCTACTATCAGTCAACAATGAGGCGAATGCGCTGCACGACAACCAGTTGGGCCGGGCAACCATCTGTTAAAAGATGCAAAAGGATTTCCGGAAGGAGGATCCCGACTGGTACGCTTCTCCTCTTGTTCATACAATCCACCCCAGCCCTGCAGACCACGTACCTGACATGATGTTCGCCTTCAAGGAAACCGCGCCTGAGCCCGGTCGCAATGAGCGCCTTACCTGACACGATGTCTGGCACTATCGATCGGTTTTCTGCCGCCCACCACCGGACGTATCCTGGTGTCCCCACCCTTAAGTCCTTGCCAATCAACCATCCGCACCGCACAGATCGACCTTCCCCATCAGCACATTAGCACATTACCTGATTAGCACATCAAGATTCTGGCTCAGGTATTGCCCATACAGTGGTGCGGGCCAACTGACTGCCGGCCCAACTCTTTTCTATGCAGCTACAAACAAGCACCACCACCGGCATCGACAGCCGGCTTTCCCTGCAGCCGCTCGTAGCGGTCTTACGCCAGATGATCCGCGAAGGCAAGCCCGGCGCGGCCGCCTTGTACGCCCCCCTCCTTGCCGAGCTCGACACCCACCCTGAACTGCTGGGCCCGCTCGAGACCGCCGACGCCCTCGCCCCGCATGCCGAACTCGTCGACACCCTGCTCTCGACCCTCTTCCCTCCCGGCAGCAGCGCCACCGAAGGCATGTATGCCGTGGCCATGCCTTTCAGCCACGAAACGATCTTCGCCTCCGTGCCCTTCCGCGACCGCTTTATCGCTTCCGGCGACCATTGCATCTCGGAGCCCGACAGCCGCACCGCTACCGGTATTGCCCGCGCCTCGCAGCGTATGGCCTACAACCTCATCCTGCGCCAGTTCTACGGCTGGGACCTCCCCGCCCAGGCGGCCTCCGTGTATCCCTTCGAAGACCCCGAAACCGGCCTTATCCACTACCTCGAGCTCGAGCTCGACGCCCGCTTCGTGCAGGTATCGGTACAGGATGGCTTCACCCTCCCCACCGACTATGCCGTGCAGCGCACCCTCGACTTCGACAACCTGCGCCACACCTTCCCCCTCGAGCAGTTCTGCTTTGAAGGCCTCGTGGTGATCAACGTCGACGATGTTACCTCCGAGCAGGTCATCGCCGAGATCAAGAACACGCTGCTCAACGTGCGCGCCTTCTCCGACGTAACGGTGTACGACGAGCTGCAGCGCCATATCCAGACTTTCCTGGGGCTGCCGCACGTAACGGTGGGCATCACCCCCTTCTTCCGCATCAATGGGCACTACCAGTTCTCGGAGCTGCATTATAAGAACAGCATCCTCTTCCGCAACGCCGAGGTGAAGGCGCAGCGGGCAGCCGTGGCCGCCCGCTGCCAGGTGCTCTTCGCCGGCGCCGCCGGCCCCCTGCTGCTCGGCACCGTGACGCCGCGCGACGGCGAGCGCATCGAGCTCCTTCCGTATTACTACAACCAGGGCGCGCGCTCCCTCATCCTTTGTCCCCTCACCTGCGACGACGGCCAGCTCATCGGCCTCCTCGAGATCTCGAGCGAGGTGGCCGGCTACCTCCGCTACCCCCACCTCGCACGCATCCAGAGCGCGGTGGGCCTCTTCACGCTCGCGCTTGAGAAAAGCATCGAGGCCCTCGCCCAGGAGATCGACCGCACCATCAAGGAGCACTTCACCGCCGTGCAGCCTGCCGTGGAATGGAAGTTCACCGAGGCTGCCTTCAGCTACCTCGAGCAAAGCGCCCACGACGAGGAGTCGGCCTCGCTGCCCGCCATCACCTTCCCCGAGGTGTACCCGCTGTACGCGCAGATCGACGTGCGCAACTCATCGCAGGAGCGCAGCACCGCCATCCGCCGCGACCTCGTAGAGCAGCTGGAAAGCGCGCGCGACGTGCTGGGGGCCGCGGGCCGCATCGACTTCCCGCTGCTGAAGGCCGTCCGCTTCAAGATCAGCCAGTACCTCGACGCCATCCACGACAACCTGCTCTCCGACGACGAGATGCAGATCTACGACTTCCTGCAGGGCGAGCTGCAGGCCCTCATGGAGCACCTCCGTAGTGCCCGCCCCGAGCTCGCCGCCGGCATCAACGGCTACCTCGAAAGCATCGACCCCGATAAGAAGATCCTCTACCGCCACCGGCGCGCCTACGAGGAAAGCATCACGCGCATCAATGAGGCGCTCGAGCGCTTTATCGACAAGGAGCAGGCGCAGATGCAAAAGATCTACCCGCACTACTTCGAGCGCTACGTCACCGACGGCATCGAGTTCAACATGTACGTGGGACAGTCGCTCGCGCCGGAGCAACCCTTTCACGAGATGTATGTGAGCAACCTGAAGCTGTGGCAGTTCACCCTGCTGGCCAAGGCGGCGCTGCTGGCGCAGGTGCTCGAGAAGCGCCTTCCGCTGCCGCTGCGCACCACCCAGCTCATCCTCGCCCACAGCGTGCCCATCTCCATCTCGTTCCGCCGCAAGGAGCGCAAGTTCGACGTCGACGGCGCCTACAACATCCGCTACGAGATCGTGAAGAAGCGCATCGACAAAGTGCATACCCGCGCGGGCGAGCGCCTCACACAGCCAGGCACCATCGCCATCGTATACTCTCAGCAGAAGGAGCTGCACGAATACCTCGGCTACGTGGAGTACCTGCGCAGCGAGGGCCTCGTGGAGGGCGATCCCGAGTTCCTCGACCTCGAGGAGCTCCAGGGCGTCAGCGGCCTTAAGGCGATGCGGGTGCGGGTGCAGCCCCAGGATCAGACGGCGCCCGTGTTTAAAAGAACGGGAAGCGAGATCAATGCGGGATAGGCAAGGCAGAAAAGGAGAAGAAGTGTTTTTTTAACCACTAAGAAAAGAAGGAGCTAAGGGTTTCGCTAAGAAGTACTCGTCTATTGGTCTAGTTGTAAACTGGTAAGGTCGCCTTGGGGACACAATATTTCAACGAGCAGGAGTCACGAGGTGCCAGGCGGACATGGTCGCTTACTTCCCTGTTCCATTGTTCTCCTAAACCACCGGGAACATCCTGTTCCTCCGACCCATAAATCTGAGATCCTCACATCCAACATCTGAGATCAAGAGAAAGGTCCTGCTGACGCAGGACCTTTCTCTTAGCGAATACCTTGGCCGCTTCTTTTCTTAGCGGTAAGAATCCCTTATCAAACTTCGGTCCCCTTAAAAGGGAAAGCCAAAGGTCAACAGCGGCATGCCTTTCTTTTCTTCCTGGCTGAAGGCCATCATGCCCGTGAGCACGAAGCGCTTTACCGGGGCCACCCAGATGCCTCCGCCGTAGCCGGCATACCAGCCGCGGGGCTTTACATCGCCGTACTTCACCTGTCCCACGTCGAAGAAGCCGAGGAGGCCGATGGCGCCGGGGAAGAGGTAGGTGCGGAAGTTGGCGAGCTGGAAGCGCAGCTCGTTCTGCAGGTAGAGCACCGACTGGCCGGCGAAGCGGTCGCGGCGGTAGCCCCGCAGGTTGTTGATCCCCGAGAGGTAATAGGCCTGCGGGATCTCGATGTCGTCGCCGAACACCTTGCCCCACCCGAAGCGGGTGCCCAGCACAAAGCGCGGGAGCTCGAAGAGGCTCGAGAAGAGGCGCATATCGAGGTCGGCGCGCACCACGTTGTGCGCATGCTGGCTGAGCCCGATGAGCGGCCGCACGTTGAAATCCATGGCCAGGCCGCGCGTGGGGATGATGCGGTTGTTCTGCGAGTTGATGTCGAGGCGGAAGTGCGGGCCCACGAAGTACTTCTCCTTGTACAGGTCCGAATAATCCACGCCCGGGATATTGGGCTCGTCGATGAAGTGCAGCTTGTTCTGCTCCTCCTTCACCCGGAAGTACTGGAAGGTAAGGCCGTAGCTGATCCGCATCCACGACTGCAGCTGGCGGCGCGCCAGCACCGACAGGTCGGCGATGTCGTAGCGGATGCGGTAGTACCGGTCGATCGCCTTCTGGCGGTTGTAGGGCGTATTGTTGCCGAAGCCGAAGAAGTTAGTGACGTTGACCGGGGCGCGGATGTCGGCGCGCACGATGAGGTCTTTGTGGCCGAGCGCCTGCGTGAAGTCGCCCTCGTAGCGGAAGCGGAACGAGGAGGTGCGCAGGGCGTGCTGGCCCAGGAAGTAGTGCCGCGCGCGGAAGGGCTCCTTACGGAATCCCTGGCGCATCATCTCGAAGCTGGTGCCGATGAAGAACCCGTCGTCCATGTTATAGGCAACCGATACGCCCGGGCGGTTGTAGTTATACTTGAATCCGAGGCGATTGTAGCGGTTCACGTTCGGGTCGCGGCTGAGGCGGTTGTGGCCATCGCTGATGCCGCTGAGGTAGTTCTGCTCGAAGGTGGCGTCGTAGATGCGGAGCGCGCCGCCCGACGCCGTGTTCACGAACGAGTCCTTACCCGAGCCACCGATGATGCGCACCTTGATGGGCGAGCGCTCGCCCTCGATGATGAAGCGGTCGTCGTCGTTGAGGCCGTAGAGGCGTATCTCGTCGGTCACCTTCGGCTCGAAGGTGCGGTCGTACATGGGCGTGGCGAGTCGGTTCTGCTTGTCGATCTTATGCACCGTCACGCGCACCGTCTTGTCGGCGTTCTTCGTCACCCGGAACTCTTCGCGCTGGTTGGAGCCCACTACGTCTACATGGTGCGACAGGAATCGGTAGTACTCCATCATGTCGTCGCGGAAGTATTGGCGGCGCTGTTTCAGGGTCTCTACGATCTCGTTCTTGCGGGCGTTGTGCACCTCCAGGGGCTGGGTGGCGAGCGCCCTTTCGATCACGCTGTCGGTCATGGCGCTGAGGAAGGTGTCGATGGCGCGCTCCCACTCCGGGGCCGAAAGGTCGGTCATGAAGAAGCGGTCGAAGTTGCGGGCCACGCGGTTGAAGGTGCGGATGTTTTCGGCTTTCGCGCGGAAGCCCTGCACCTCGGGCAGGAACCAGGGCTTTTTGGCAAACCAGGGTACGATGCCTTCGTTCTTGAAGAAGGCCTGGTCGTGGTCGCGGGCAATGGGGTAGTAGATCTTGCCCTTGCCGGTGTCGCGGGTGGCCCAGCGCCACTGGTCCTCGTGCCGGTCGAAGTCCATGATGAAGTTGTCGAGGAGGCGGGCGCGGAGCACCACCTGCTGGTCGATGTGCTCGTCGTTGTCGTCGAAGAGGCGGAACACCACGTCGTCGGTGTTATAGGTCTTCTTCACGTTCACCGGCTCGCGCTCCTCGAGGATGGCCAGCACGTCGGAGAAGCCGGCGCGGAAGCGGCCGAGGCGCGGGTCGCTGGGTACGAACACGAGCTTACGCCGGATCTCGGGCAGCCCCACGGCGCGGGCCAGCGGCAGGTAGGCGAGGCCGGCGTATGGATAGGAGGCGGAGATGCCCTGGGCCACCACGTCGCGGGCGAGGGTCTGGCGCAGGTCGGGGGGCAGGGCCGCATCGGGGAACTTCTCGATGCTGCGGAGCGCCCACTCGCGGCCTTCCTTGTCCTCGAGGCGGAGCGAGCGCGTCTGCTTGCCGCCGCCGAGGCGCACGGGCTTCAGGCCACCCTGCTCGGTGCTGAGGTCGAGTACGGGCGCGGCCACGGGCGTGGTCCACTCCTGGCGGTAGTTGCGGCCGCTGAAGAAGCGGCGGAGGCCGCCTTCGCGGAGGTTCTTGTTGGCCGCCACCGATACCGTTTTCGGGTAGGGCTTGAACACGGTATCCACGAGCGCGGGGGCCGCCTTCTTGATCGTAAAGAGGTCCTTGCTGAAGAGGGCGTTCTGCAGGTTGGGGCTCCGCGTGTTGTAGAAGCGGGCCGTCACCTTGCCGCTCTTCGTGATCTCGATGATGCCGAAGCCGTAGTTGAGGTCGGAGAAGAGCAGGTTGTTGTTGGCCTTCTTGACGCGGGTGAGCTCGGCCACGTTGCCGGAAACGATATAGTAAAGACTGTCCTTTTCTTTCTTGAGCAGCTGCGAGCTGTGGTCGTGGCCCGCTACGGCGATGGTGTTGGGGTGACGCTTGAGCACGTCCTCGATGGCCTTGGCCATGGCGCGGTACGTGGGGTGGTTGAAGTCCTGCACGTTGCCGAACACGCCGCGGGCGATGGGGTACACCGAGCCGAGCACGGGTAGCGGGATGTACAGCCCCGGTATCGCCTCCGCGAGCGGGAAGAAGTGCTGCCGCAGCGTATAGGCGCCGCCGTGCACGCCCTGCGAGTAAATGGGATGGTGCGTGGCCACCACTACGAGCTGGTTGGGATGGGTCTCGATGATCTCCTCGAGCTCGGTGGCGAAATCGTCGAGGCTTTTGGCCGAGCAGTTGGAGGCGGGGCCCGGCTTGTCGTGGATGTGGAGGAACCACTGCGTGTCGGTAAGCACGACCACGAGCTGGCTGTCGACCTCGATGGTGATGGGTCCGGGACAGCCGCCACGGGGCCAGGCTTCCACGTTGGAGAGCTGTTGCGAGTTGATGTAATCGACCTGGTTCTGAACGCGGAGCCAGCCGCCGATCTTCCCGTTCATCCAGTCGTGGTTGCCCGGGATGAAGTAGGCTTTTGCCTTCTTGCCGCGGTTGAGCGAGATAAGGTAGTCGATGACCTGCTTCGCCTCCTCGAAATCAGGCTCGCCCTCGGTGGGCAGGCCGAGGGGATAGATGTTGTCGCCGAGCCAGACGGCCATATTACGGGTGTCGTTCCAGTCTACGTGCTGCTTGAGCCAGTCTACTGCGGGGTGCTTGCCGTTGACGAGCTCGCCGGCGTCGCCCAGCAGGAAGATGCGGTGGCGCAGCGAGTCGGTCTGTGCAGTAGCCAGGAGCCCTGCGAGTAATAAAGCCCAGCTGAATAAAATCCTCTTCATCGGTCTTCGGTGTTTATGGTGGGGCGGCGCGGAAGCGCGCTCCCGGTCAGGGTGCGGCGCTGCGGGCTGCCGGTTTGGACGGCTTGGTACGGGCTCCACCCGCCGGGGCCTTGTCCCCGGTTTTATAGGGCAGGCGGAGCAGGGTGGCTTTACCGAGCTTCGCCTCGTTGGAGATGTACATATCTCCGTTCGTTGCAAAAGCAATGCCCTCGGCCTGGGGGTAAAAGCTGGGGTTGAGGCGGTAAACGGCTTCCACAGTTCCGCGGAGGTCCGTCACCACCAGCAGCATTCCCGCCGACGACAGGATATAGAGGCGGCGCTCGATGGGGTGGATGGCGGCCGCCGAGGGCTTGAACTCGGTGCGGCCGTCCTTCAGGCGCAGGTTCACCTCCTTGAACGAGATGGTGTAGAAGGGCACCGTGTCGAAGCGGCGTGCCGCGAGGTCGAAGCGCCAGGCAGTGCGGATGGCCTGCTTGCTCTCGTCTTTCCGGTTCTTGGTGAGCAGGATGAGGCCGCGGGCGCTGGAATCGTAATAAAGGGTCTCGAAATCCACATCCTTGCTGAGCTCCTCCACGGCCGCGTCCACCGCCGCACCGCTCGTGACGGCCGGGTCCACCCCCTCAGGCGGAAAAAGAAACCGCGTGGTGGTGGCCACCCCCGAGTCGGTGCGGCGTGCTTCGATGAGGGCGCCGTTACTGACGAGCACGAATACCGAGGAGTCCACCTTCACCACGTCTTCGTAGTCGGCCGCCGGACCGATCTCCGGCTCGAAGTAGTCGTCGGCATGCCCGTCTATGTGCACGCGGTACACGCGGCGCTTGTCGTCGGTGATGGCGATGAGCGAGTTCTCGGAGGGAATGTAGTTGATCCCGGAGATCTCGCTGAGCTTCTTTTCAAGGAAGTGGATCTCGGGTCGCGGCAGCACATAGCCGGGCAGCGTGCGCCGCGACCCGAGCATCTGGCAGCCACCCAGGAGGAGCAGGAGGGCCATCGCGGCAACGGCTAGCCGCAGCGGCCGGGCGCTATCTTTGGGCGCGGCTTCGCGATGGCCTTCGATCGTGCTGTGCGGCTCCGCTCGCCGTAGCCTTGGGAAGAGCCCGCCTTCGCTAAAGCTTCGGCGGGCGGAGGCGAGGAATGATATTTTATATAATGGATGGGGCATGATTGTCCGATATTAAAGAAAGAATGGCCATGACGGAAACCCAATTACAAATCCTATCGCGGGCGCAGGCCTATGTAAGCGATCTGTTCCGGCAGAAAGTGAACCCGATGTTCGCGTTTCATAACCTGGGACACACCGAGCAGGTGGTGGCTGCCGCCCAGGAGCTGGCTGCCCATTACCCCCTGAGCGATGAGGATCAGTACGTGCTCCTGCTCGCTGCCTGGTTCCACGATACCGGCTTCAGCAGCGGAAAGGCGGAAGACCACGAGAAAGAGAGCATCCGCCTCGCCACCGGGTTCCTGCAGGGAGAAGGCGTCGAGCCCCACATCGTCCAGCGCGTGTCGTCCTGCATTCAAGCAACGCGCATGCCACAGTCGCCCCTCTCCACCGTGGAAAAGATCCTCTGCGACGCCGACCTCTATCACCTCGGTGCCCCCGACTACAAGAAGATCAACGGGATGCTCCGCGCCGAGCAGGAGGCCTACTTCGGCAAGGAGCTGCCCAAGAAGGAATGGCGGCAGCGCAACATCGAGTTCTTCGAGACGCACCAGTACTTCACCGAGTACGCGCAGCAGCACCGCGAGCCGAAGAAGCAGGAGTGGCTGCGGCAGCTGCGCAAGAAGCAGGGCGATAAAGAAGTGCCGCACACGCAGGCCATGGATGTCTCTCCTTATGTGTTCGATGCCGCCGCCACGGAGCCGCCGTCGAAGGAAGAAAAAGGCGGGGGAGCGGCCGCAGCCGCGGCCCGCAGCGAAAAGGAGCGCGAGCGCTCGGTGCAGACGATGTTCCGCCTCACCTCCGAGAACCACATCAACCTCTCCTCGCAGGCCGACTCCAAGGCAAACATCATGATCTCGGTGAACTCCATCATCATCTCGATCATGTTTTCCGTGCTGCTCGGCCGCCTCGAATACTATCCCCACCTCGCGCTGCCTACGCTGCTGCTGTCGGCCGTGTGCGTGGCCACCATCATCTTCGCCGTACTCGCCACGCGCCCCTACGTCAACAAGGGCACCTTCAGCGAGGACGATATCCGCAACCGCCGCACCAACCTGCTGTTCTTCGGCAACTTCCACCGCATGCAGCTGGAGGAATACAACTGGGCGATGAACGAGCTGCTGAAGGACCGCGACTATATCTACAGCTCCCTCATCAAGGATACCTATTACCTCGGCCTCGTGCTGGCGCGCAAGTACAAGCTGCTGCGCATCTCCTACACCATCTTCATGTACGGGCTCATCGCTGCCGTGCTGGCCTTCATCGGCGCGTATATCTGGGGTGGCGGCGCGTAGCGAATGTGCTAATGGGGTAATATGCTACTGTGCTAATAAGTTCAAAGCCCCGGCGCAAGCGCCGGGGCTTTGTTATGAGTACCCAACGTTTTTCAGGACGAAACAACCCTATACCAGCTTGGCGAATAGCGCTGTCACTTCCGCCTGGTGCTCCGAGGCTACGACCGTAAATACATAGCTGTCCGTGTTGATGTCTAGGAGCACGAGGGCATAGCCTTCCGGCTCGAGCTCCGACTGGTGGATATTCCAGAGCAGGGTGCCGGGATCGCAATCGGGGTCGTCGCCCACTTCCCTGGAGGGTCGAACCGGGATCTCCTTAGCCATCAGGATCTCCGTCACGGCGGTACGGATTTCCTCTTCCCCGGGTTCGTTCCTGTCCACTTCCGCCATCTGGCCGTGCGCCGCCAGGGTATCGATCAGCACGAACTTCGGCGCGAGCGGGAGGTCGGCTGGGAAACGCAGTCCGCGCTCCGCAGGCTTGTAATTCCCGTTGGCATCAAAAAATGATTTCGGATCGTCGAATGCCCGGCCGACAGCTTCCCGGACCTCCTGCCGCACATACTCCCCATGCGCAATGAGTTCGATGAGGCGGAGATAGGACGGGCGATTGGGTGACGGCATTTCGGTTTCCTCCCCGGCCGCCAACCTGCGCATCGCCGCCCGGCGTGCTTCTGCCTTACGGCCCCAGAGCAATCGTGTAAAAAATCCCATATCGACTTGTTTGAGCAGGCTGCGCCCGCAGGTGCCACCCGGTTCCTGAAGATACCTGATCCTCCCGGTTAGCGCTGCCCGACTCAAACTATAAACGCCCCTCCACTGCCTCCTTTACCCGCTGCAGCGCCTTCGGAAACGTCTCGTTGAAATAGCCCGCCGCTTCCTCAGTGGTGCCCACCGTTACGGAGAGCTCGGTGGCGCCGTCCACATCACGCAGGTCGTAGCTTTCGGTGGTGCCGGCCCATACGCCGGGCTCCTGCTCCACGCCGTCTTTGATGGCGCCCTGGTGCACGAAGGCGAGGCGCTCCGGTGCGCGGTGGGCGCCCACGAGGCTCCACATGCCGCTGTTGTTGGGACCCAGAAAGCGAACCCGGCTTCCTTCGCTGAGGTCGCCCTCGTAATACGAGCCCTCGGCGAAGACGGCCGTCCAGTAGCGGTAGCCGGCGTTGCTCCAGAGCGATTCCCAAACGCGGGCGCGCGGGGCGTTGATGTGGATGGAGAAGTCGAGGGTCTGCATGTGCGGCGTGTTGGTGAGCCACAAAGATAGCCGGCCCTACGCTCGCCTGCAGGTGGCGTTTGCGTCAGAAGGAGGGTACTTCGCGCAACGGGCTAGCGCAGGGGAACGGGCTCTACGGTGAAGCCAAGCCGGCGCAGCTCAGCAACAAGGCCGCAGCGGCGCTCGAGGTGTCCGCGGCCAACCGCCACGAAGGTGGGTGCATCGCGGAGCAGGGCGGGCAGCCGCGTCATCCAGTCGGCATTGCGGTCGCGGATCAGCAGCGCTTCCTGCTTTCGGCAATCGTCATCGAGCTTGTATTCATCGGCAAAACCGGCATAACGCTCCGACATTTCGCAGCGCACTGCTTCCAGGCCTTCCTTGCGGTAGAGGGCGAGCCAGGCTGGTGCCGCCTTGCGGAACAGGGGCCAATCCACATGCTTTGTGAGCTGGCCCACGCGCACCAGCTGGAAGGAGTCGGTTTCGAGGTAGACCATCCGCTTTCCTGCCTGGCGCCCGAGGTGCTGGAGGTATTCGTCCATGAAGATGGTATCACGCTTCGAGATCACGGGACATTTCACGAGCGGGTAATAGGCCTGCAGGCGTACGAGCAGCTCGCCCGGCGTAAGGCGCGACAGGTCTACGTTGCGGCGGCGGTTGATGATCGCTTGCAGCAGATCGCGGTCGGCGGGAGAAAGGCTTTCGGCCAGCATCGGCGACGAAGGCCGCGCATGATACAGCCGGCGCTGCTCTACAAGATCCATAGACGTCTCCGTGACTACAACGATGGAAGCTTCGAGTGCAGACCTGATGGCGGGAAAGGAATCGACAAAGGTGTTGCCGAACAGGTGATAGGTGCCGAACAGGTAAGACACATGCTTGCTTTGCGGATCGGTGACCTTCCAGAGGTGCGTGTTCTGCGCCTGCACGGAAAGACACGTAACGCCAAGCAACAGAGCGAGCAGGTTACGCAGCATAAGGGTTACATTAAGGAGGGTTCCTGATATACGGGCCAGGGGCGCAAATGTTACAGCGCTGCTCCCCCAACCTTCCAAAACCTTTAAAACCTCCCAAAACCTCCTAAAACCCTAAGGAACGCGGTTGTATTTCTTCAGGATGCGGATCACCGCCTCGCGGGGCAGCGCCGGCATCTTATTGCCGTTGATGCCTTCCATGGTCTTAGCCGCGGCCATCGCATTGAGGATGGCTTCCTCGGTGGCCTGCACGGTAGCCTCGAAGAGGGGGTCGATGGCTTCGTTGGGAAGCAGGTGCACGCTGGTAACGCTGTCGCGGCTGAAGGTGCCGGCATCGGCGGTGGAGAAGGCGAAGAAGATATCGCCCGAGGAGTTCTCGCCGCGGCCGCCCACACGCCCCACGCCGATGGTGACTCGCTCGGCGATGCGCTTCAACTGGTGCGGCAGCAGCGGCGCGTCGGTGCCCACCACCACGATGATGGAGCCCTGGCCTTCGGGCGCGGCCGACTGCGGCGGGGCCTTGAACTCCGGGCGCAGCGTGTCGCGCAGCTCGCGGCCCACGGGCACGCCCGCGATCGACAGGTTGGCCCGGCCGCCGAAGTTGGACTGCACCAGCACGCCCACCGTATAACTACGGCCCGCCGCCTTTACGAGTCGCGAAGCCGTGCCGGTGCCGCCCTTGAAGCCGAGGCAGGTCATGCCGGTGCCGCCGCCCACATTGCCTTCTGCGATGGCGCCGCCCCGGGCCGAATCAAGCGCCTCCCAGGCGTCCTGCTCCCGCACATGAAAGCCGTAGATGTCGTTGAGCATCCCGTCGTAGGTCTCGGCCACTACGGGATAAGTGTACCAGAAGTCTTTGTAAAAGCCCTTGTCGTTGCCGAACCAGTTGCGCTTCACGAACCACTTGAGCACGGCGTCGCGCACGGTGCCCACGGAGTTGGTGTTGGTGATGAGGATCGGGGTTTCGAGGAGGCCGGAGTGCGTGATCCAAGTGGTGCCCGTCATCTCGCCGTTGCCGTTGAGGGTATGCCAGTTGGCGAAGAGCGGCTTGCGCGTGCGGCCCGTGGGCAGGATGGCGGTGACGCCGGTACGTACGGGGCCCTTGCCGATTACATTCTTGCCACTGCCGGAGATGAGGGTCTTATAACCTACCTCCACGCCGGGCACATCAGTGATGGCATTGTATTTACCCGGTGTGCCGGGAAAGGGGATGCCCCAGTCGCGGGCACGGTCCTGGGCGGAGGCGGCGAGCGTGTAGTAAAGGGCGATCAGGCAGGTGAGGAGGCGCATGCGCGGTCGATTTTGATCCTTCAAGATACGCCATCAGGAGCGACAGCCTGAGTGCCCGCAGCACACGATTGGGCGGCTATACGTTGGCCTTCCAGTTCGATCACCGCGCCCCCGAAACGCCGGCGCAGGGCCACCGCAATGCCTTTCGCCGCAAAGAGCGCGCACCACCGCTCCGTGTCGACCGGAAATTGCAAACGGGCTTCGAGTGCCCGCGTGGCCATGCTGTTGCCTGCGACGAGGCCGTTCAGCGGGCGGCATATCCACTTCAGGTAGGCTTTGGCGAGGCGCCGCGGGAACGGAGCGGAAGGGTATTGAAACTCGAGGAAGCAGAAGCGCCCCTGCTGCCCGATGGCACGGTCTACCAGACACACGAACGCTTCGTAGTCCGCGGGCGGAATGCACTTGAGCCCATAGCTGCACAGCACGAGGTCGGCAGCCCCTGCCCCGCAATCTTCACGAAGCAGGTCGCGCTCGAAGAAGTCCACGCCGGCGGAGGCGCCATACCGGCGCCGGGCCTCGCGGATCATGGCCGGCGACACGTCATAGCCGGTGTAGTGCAACGGCTGCCTGCCGGTGAGCCACTTCCGGTTGTTCCCGCTACCGCACATTAGGTCGATCACCGTCCGGTCGGCAGGGCGCAGGGCAGCGCGCACGACGTTGCGGCGCAGGCGGTCGGCGACCCGGAACGAAAGGAGATCCGGCAGGTGATAGTACGGCGCGAGGCCGTCGAAGACTTGTTGGAGCGGGAGGAGCGACATGGGCAAGGCATCAGCGTTCGGCGTATTCCCGGATCGTGCGCAGCACGTTGTCGTGCATGGCATTGGTCAGGTGATCGGTCCACCATTGCCAGTAAAACGCCGGGCGTATCTTATAGGCATAGGCCGTACGGGCCGTCAGCCGGCATCGGTCCGGCCCCAGCTCCTCGATCTCGAACTCGCCATAAAAAGGCTCGAAGTAGCCCTTCAGGTGCGGGGCGTCGACCTCGTTCAGCCACGAAACTTCCGACATCGTCGTCAGGTCCTCTATCATCGTGAAGCGCAGGCGCCGCAGCGAGTCGAGGCTGCCGATCGGGAAGCGGCCGTGTCCGTTCGAATAAGAGCAGTCGAGGTAAGCGCCGCCACCAGCTGTGCGCGTCACCGCCATTGTTGTTGGGTAGCTCACACCCGCGCGCAAGAGGGCATGGCGGGGAGGCAGGAAACGCACGGGGTTGGTGAGCACGGCCCACACACGCTCCTTCGGCGCACTGATGATGACCGACCGGGTGGCCACCGAGCGAACCGCCCCATCGCTGTACGCATCCAGCGTGGCCGACGACGAGGTAAGCACCGCGATCAGCACCACCGAAAGTCCGCGAACAGCCCTGCGCATCCAGTAGCCGATCAGCGTGCCGAGCAGCGCGGGAATACAGATGATCCCGATCGCCATGAGCACGCAGATCGCACCTTCGGCGCCCACCGCTACGAGCAGGATGCAGAACGAAGCGAGCACCAGCAGCACGAGGCCGAACTGGCGAAGCCCCCGCTTCGTGTGTTGTGTGCGCGAATAGGCCCCGATGGTGACACCGATTGAAAAGGGGATGATCAGGAACAGCGTGCCGCCGTAGCTGCCCGACTGCAGGAGCAGCAGCGTGGTGAGAAACAGGACCAGGAGCTGAACGACAAGAAATACCCGGTTCAGCCGCTTCATCGACTCAGCCCGCTCTTCGGCAGTCGGGTCGGATTGGTGGATGTCTTCTTCCATCGGTAGGTGTTGGCAGGAGTGCGTAACCGCACACCCCTTTTTTCGGTCGCTCCAAATTACTACTTCTTCACCAAGCCCCCGCTCAAATGAAAAGAGACGCACCGGGTGCGCCTCCATATTTCATCATTCGATATTCCTTGTTCTGCTGTTCTAAAGGTACTGCCGGACCGCTTCCGTCAATTCGGCCTTCGTGATGGGCACGCCCATGATCTTGTTGTATCCCTTGGCGTCGATCATGTACTGGTCGCGGATCAGCTTGATCAGCTGGCCGTTGTTGATCTCCGGTATTAATACGGTCTCGTAGCGGGCCAGCAGCTCGCCGAGGTTGCGCGGGAAGGGGCGGATGTATTTCAGGTGCGCGTGCGCCACTTCATGGCCCTCGGCCAGCAGGTCCTTCACGGCCGTCTTGATGACGCCATAGGTGGAGCCCCAGCCGAGCACGAGCACCTTGCCGCGCTCGGGGCCGTTGTCGAGGGCCTGCTCGGGAATGTATTGCGCGATCTTGTCGACCTTTTCCTGGCGCAGTTTCACCATCGTCTGGTGGTTCTCGGGGTCGTAGCTCACGTTGCCGGTCACGTTCTCCTTCTCGAGGCCGCCGATGCGGTGCTCGAGGCCGGCGGTGCCGGGCACGGCCCAGGGACGCACGCCCTTCTCGTTGCGGAGGTAGGGCTGGAACTTCGGCTCGCTGTGTCCGAGCTCCGTCTTGAACTCCACGTGGATGGGACGCAGCGCGTCGGTGTTCGGGAACTGCCAGGGCTCGGCGCCGTTGGCGATGTAGCCGTCCGACAGTAGAATTACGGGGGTCATGTGCTCCACCGCGATGCGCGTGGCCTCATAGGCCATATCGAAGCAGTCGGAGGGCGTGGACGCCGCGATCACGGGCATCGGGCTTTCGCCGTTGCGGCCGTACACGGCCTGCAGCAGGTCGCTCTGCTCGGTCTTGGTGGGCAGGCCGGTGGAGGGGCCGCCGCGTTGTACATCTACAATAACAAGGGGCAGCTCCAGCATGAGGGCGAGGCCCATCGCCTCGGTCTTCAGCGCCATGCCGGGACCTGAAGTCGTTGTGACGCCGAGGTGGCCGCCATAGGCCGCGCCGATGGCGGCGGAGATGCCGGCGATCTCGTCTTCGGCCTGGAAGGTGCGGATGCCGAAGTTCTTGTGCTTCGACAGCTCGTGGAGGATGTCGGAGGCGGGCGTGATGGGATAGGTGCCGAGGAAGAGCGGGAGCCCGCTTTTCACGGAGGCGGCGATGAGGCCGTAGGCGAGCGCCTGGTTGCCCATGATGGAGCGGTAGGAGCCCACTTTCATCTTCGCCTTTTCGACCTGGTATTGCGTGGTGAAGGTCTCGGTGGTGTCGCCGTAGTTGTAGCCGGCGCGGAGCACGCGGATGTTGGAGTCGAGGATCTCGGGCTTGCGCGCGAACTTCTCGTTGAGGAACTGCTCGGTGGAGGCCATGTCGCGGCCGTACATCCAGTAGAGGAAGCCGAGCACGAACATGTTCTTGGCGCGGTCCTTCTCCTTGGTGCCCATCTTGTCGTCCTTGAGCGCCTCGCGGGTCATCTTGGTCACGTCCATCCGGATCACCTCGTAGCCGTCGAGCGAGTTATCCTCGATGGGATTGACGCCCTCGGGGTAGTTGGCGAGGCGCAGGTTCTTGGCGTCGAAGCCGTCGACGTTGACGATGATCTTGCCGCCCTTCTTGAGGTGCTTGATGTTGACCTTGAGGGCCGCGGCGTTCATGGCCACGAGCACGTCGAAGGCATCGCCGGGGGTATGGATGGAGTTGGAGGAGAAGTGGAGCTGGTAGCCCGATACGCCCGGGAGGGTGCCGATGGGGGCGCGGATCTCGGCGGGGAAGTCGGGGAAGGTGGAGAGGTCCACGCCGAGGAGGGCCGTATTGTTGGTAAACTGGGTGCCGGTGAGCTGCATGCCGTCGCCGGAGTCGCCGGCGAACTTGATGACCACATCCTGCACGAATTCTTGCTTGCGTTCCATAATTGGGCGCAAAGGTACGCCCGAAGAGCAAGGTTTTGGGGGGTTTTAGCCCATCCCCCAGCCCCTTCCCCAGGGGAAGGGGAGTTTGAGCTCCGTTTTAACATTTGGTTTATGCAACCGGAGGGTGGAGCGCGGCCCATCAATCGATCCCGGTGCGCCACACGCCTGCCGGCCTGAAAACTGCCATGTATGATAAATAACACGCATGTATGGGTCAGAACAGGCTTGTCGCGTACAAAACACGCTTGTCGGCTGACAAACAGACATGTCACTACGCAAAACAACGATGTCTGGTCGCAAAACAAAGACGTCATCGGGAAAAACAGTCATGGCGGCTGGTAGAACAGCGATGTCAAACCACTCAGCAAGGCTGTCAGATGGCTCCGCAGGCGTGTCTAACCGAAAAACAGTCATGTAAAGTGACAGAACAGCCCATCCCCCGGCCCCTTCCCTGAGGGAAGGGGAGCTTTGTTCCCCTGCTTACGTGTGGGCTCCCTGAACCGGTAGGGGTTGGCTGACTTTTCTTATCTACGGCTGGTCTCCCTTAAGGGGGCGGTGGGGGCGGGCAAGGGCGGCCGCTACGATCTCTGTGGTTACCTTCCAGGGGGCTGCGAAGACGGCTTCGTTCGGATACCGCAGTACCTGGTAGCCTTTGGCTTCGAGCTTCAGCGTCCGCTGGGCGTCCCACGCCTGTTGGTCGGGCCTGTTGTGGATGCCGCCATCCAGCTCCACGATGAGCCAGCGCGTCAGGCAGATGAAATCGACGATGTATCCATACATCACGTGCTGGCGCCGGAAGTGCAATCCCTGCTGCCGCGAGCCCCGCAGGTAGCCCCACAGCAAAGCCTCCGCCGGCGTGGGCGCTGCCCGCATCCGCTGGGCATACTGCTTCAGCACGGCATAGTTTCCCGAAAGCGCCTGTTGATAATGGTAGAATTCCAGGTTTTGCTCCATACCGGAAAGCTCCCCATGATGAAGCAAGGTGCCATGGGAAAAATCCCGTCGTTTACTGAGATTTTCCTTTTGGAACCGCACCCAAACTCCCCTTCCCTTCGGGAAGGGGCCGGGGGATGGGCCGAAAAATCCCCTCCTGGTGGGGAGGGGATCAATGTCGGCTCAGGCGGGAAGAGGACGGTACGGATTGAGCTTCCTACCTGTTTTTTGTCGGAATCAATTTGCCGGTTGGACTTTCGAAGGATATTGGCGGCGGTTTTTCACAGGAGTCAGGACCTTTTGGTTTTTCATGGGAATCAGACTCGTTTCGTTTTCAAAGGATTGGATTGTTTGGTTTTTCGTGGATATGAAGTGAAGTTAAGCACAGCTATACCCAAAAATGAGTAACGGCCCCGCTTTCTCGCGAAAAACCGGGTTTTTGCGGGGTAGCGCTAAGGGGAAAATTTAGGTTGTTTTAGCCTGCGAAGCCTTTCGTAAGGGGAAGCACTCAGCGCACGTCCGGGGTTTCGAAAGGCAGGTACTGGCCACCGAGCAGCTGACTGGCTTTGACGGCGTCGGGATTGCTCCAGTCGTAGCCGATCAGGACGCGCAGGGCGTCGACGAGGCTGCCAAAAGAGGCGGGTTTGCGGAAGTAGAGTGTTGCCCCCTGCTCATAGGCTGCGGTCACGCTCGAGATGCGGTCTGAAGAGCTGTACATCACCACCGGGACGTGCGCGTAGGCGGAGCGCTTCAGCTCGGCGAGGGCGTCCATCCCATTACAGCGGGGCATATTGATGTCCATGAAAATGAGGTCCGGAACTTCCGCGGCCAGGAGGGCCAGCAGGTGGTCGGATTCTTCGAGGTAGCGGAGCTGGAGGTCGGGGGAAACGTCGAGCAGTGCCTTTTCCATCAGGAAGCCATCATCGGGGTCATCGTCGACCAGCAGGATCTTGTTAATCAGCAGCGGCATAGGATTGGTCTTGGTTGTTTAGCCTGGTTGAGGTGCAAGGCGCAGGCATGGTGACGAGGCGGCCGCGTATACCTAAAGATAGGGATAAGTTCCGGGTTTAGAGATTAAGGTTTTGAGGGTTGCGAGGGTTCTGAGGGTTTTAAGGGGTTCAAAGGTTCTTATGGTTCTTGGCTGAGGCAGCAGGGAGCACATCGGAGCACCGCCACCATCCGCGAGGCGATATTCATTATCCGATAGTATTATTCATTGTTCGATTCCTCACCCCGCCCCTACCTTTAGCGTCAAATTTTCAAAATCAACGATTATGGTACGTAACGCAACAGCCGTTTGGAACGGTTCCGGCAAGGAAGGCAATGGCAACCTCAGCACCCAGAGCGGCGTGCTCGAGGCAACGCAGTATTCGTTCAACTCCCGCTTCGCGGAAGGCAAGGGCACGAACCCCGAGGAGCTCGTGGCGGCGGCGCATGCCGGCTGCTTTACGATGAAGCTCTCCTTCGTGCTGGGCGAGGCCGGCTTTACCCCCGAGCGCCTCGAGACGAAGTGCGACATCACGTTCGAGAACGGCGCCGTCACCAAATCGCACCTCACCGTTACCGGCACCGTGCCTGGCATCGACGAGGCCAAGTGGCAGGAAAGCGTGAAGAAGGCTGAGCAGGAATGCCCCATCTCGAAGCTGCTGAAGACGGAGATCTCTTCGGAAGCCAAATTAGGTTAAGGCCTATATCCGATAATTCTAAACGCCTCCCTGCCGGGAGGCGTTTGTTTTTAGTCATCGCTGAAGCGATGAGTGGCGCAAGCGCCTTATGCGCAACGGCACGACGGCGCAACGAAATGAGTCAAGTCGATCACGAAGCAGGAATGTGTGCAAAGCCGATAGCATTTGGTGAAGCGGGCGATGGTATTCGTCGTGCCTTTGCGCCGTCGTGCTGTCGTGATCCGCCGCCCCGGCGGCATAAAAAAAGCCCTCCGAACGGAGGGCTTGAATCAGCGAAGCTTTTTCAGGAAGAAATCTTTGTTGAACCGTAGAAATGCGGAGTAGCCGTATTCGAGCTTGCTGTTCTTCAGGTCGTAATAAGGCTCGAGGCGGAAGTCGATGGCGACGTGGGGAAAGAGCTGCTTGTCGTAGATGAAGGTGGCGAAGAGCAGCGAGCGCTCCGGCTCCCCGTATCCGGGGTACTTTTCCGAGATCGAGTTGTAGAGCGGCAGCCCGAGCGGACCATAGAATGTATTGCCGTTCCAGTAGCGCAGCTCGAGGTCGAGGTTCCATTTCGACTTCAGCAGCAGCGTGGAGAGCCACCCATATCCCTCGTTATAGATCTGGAGCTTGTTGCCCGAGATGTTCTTGTAGCCCACGTAGTAATGATCGGTCTGCACCGACTTCAGCACACCGCTCCGCATCGGGAAGTGCACCGACACGCCCACCGCACTGTTGAACAGCGACTCGATGGCCACGGGGGCGCTCGACACCTGGCCGCCGTAGTGCGACACGAGTACCTGCAGGGGCACCGTTACCTGTACCCCGGGCCGGTCTACCAGCAGTGTGCGCGTGGAGATGCCCGAGTTGAGCTGCTCGCGGAAGGGATCGCCGACGATGATGGACTCGCGCCAGTCGATGAACCAGTCGCCCCAGAAGCGCTTTCGCTGAAGCTTTACCTGCAGGCCCTGCTCCATGCGGGTGTTGGCGGCGCGCTGCACGTCGTTGAGGCCGGTGCGGTCCATGCGGCCCACGATGAAGCGCTCGATGTTGTAGAGCGGCTCCACGAAGCGATGGTTGAGCCCGCCCTCGAGGGTGCCCATGATGAAGGTGAGTCCTTTCTTCTGGTACTTCGCGCTGAACACCGGCTCCACGGTCACATAGCCGGGCCGGCCGAACTCGCGGCGGACGTAGAGGCCACCCTTAAGCTGGAAGTAAGCGTTGACCTGGTATTTGAGCTGGGGGATGAGCTGGGAGCCGAGCAGCGTATAGCTCAGTGGGATGTTGCCGAACCACTCGTAGTTGCGCAGGTAGTTGATGTTGTCGATCTCGAGGGAGAGTCGCCCCGAGTCGGCCGCCCGGAGGGTAGCGGTATCGCGGAAGATGGCGTAGTCGGTTTGTGCCCCGCTTTTTCCCCACAGGAGGGCAAGAAGGCCCGCCACGATGGCTTTTCTCATCAGTCGTTTTGTTTAGGAGTGCGACAAGATAGGGCGTTTGGCGCTAACGGAATCGGTTAATCCCTAATATGTTGGCGCCTCCATGCCAAAAGCATGGCATAATTTTTTGATATGTATCGGTCCGGATCGCTCTTGTGGAGCGGTCGGCGCCTCGCTCCTCTTCCGTCGTCGAAAAGCACCCCTGACCCGCCCGCCGCAGCTTATTGCCGGACCGCAAGGCCCGGTCTTATTCACTCATAAAAAACGACGCATCATGTCAAAGAAGAACAAACGCCTCGACGAGCAGTCACACGGCAACAACAATCATAAAGGCGGCAGCGGCAACGACCAGCAGACGCCGGGCCTGGCCCGCGGCCTGCAGGATCAGCCCGATGAAAAGGTGTCCGGCGATTCCGGAAACGAATCGGAGCGCAGCAAAGGCACCAGCGGCAACAACCGCCAGGGCGGCACCGGCGGCGCCATCCGCAGCGGCCGGTAGGTCCCTGCTATTCTTCATTTTCTAAATCAACGATCATGAACAACGAACGCGAACAGCAGAACATCGACCCGCAGCGCGACCGCCTGTCGGGCAACAGCGGCCTCGACCAGCAAACGGGCGGCACGGGCAACCAGAGTGGCGACTCCCGCACGAGCGGTGGCGGCCTCTCCGATATGGGCACCACGGGGGCCGCTACCCGCCGCGGCGATTCGGGCATCAGCACCAAGAAGGGCATCACCGGCTCCGACTACGACGGGCAGGTTTCGGGTAGCTAAGAACGTTATGCCAGCCGGTGCGCTGTGTCAAAGCTTCTACAAAGGGAAGCGCGTCCCGATTCCCGGACCGGTCCGGCGGGAAGGCGCTGAACGGCGGTGCTCCGGGCATAATTCTTTAAGACCAGTAGTATCTATTTTTTCTTAACACAAAACCAGTAGTTATGCAGGACAATCAAAGAAACCAGGACCAGGACATGAACCGGTCTGGTCAGCAAGGCGGCTCGATGGGTAACCAAGGCGGCCAGCAAGGTGGTCAATCGCAGAACACGGGCGGCTCTATGGGCAGCCAGGGTGGTCAGCAGGGTGGCTCTATGGGCAATCAGGGTGGTCAGCAGGGCGGTCAGCAAGGCGGCTCGATGGGCAACCAGGGCGGCTCGATGGGCGGATCTGAATCCGGCCAGGGTGGCCAGCAGCGCGGCTCCGAAGGCCTCGGCGGACAAAGCCAGGGCACCAGCTCGGGCAACCTCGGTGGCTCTGAGCGCAGCTCCGGCTCCGATTACGGTTCCTCTTCCGGCGGTACGGACCTCAACAGCGGCGACAGCGGCCGTGGCGGTTCGAGCCAGTCGGGCGGCAACTCCGGCCGCGAAGGTGGTATGTAATACCCCACGATTTGCTTGTTAGTTAACTAATGACCGACGCCCTGTACACCCTACAGGGCGTTGTGTTTCGCACTAAAACCCAAGATCATGGACAACAATCAACCCGACCGCCCCAATGCCTACCCGAAGCCCACGCAGACCGACGTGCAGCAGAAGGAGCAGGGCGAGTACCTGCAGCGGCAGAGCAGCCGCCTCACCGAGCAGAGCGACGGCGCCGACACGAAGCAGGATGTAGAGCAGATGCGTGATGCCAATGGACAGAACACGACGGAGGGGATTCCGTGACCTCACCCCCGGCCCCTCTCCGGGAGAGAGGGGTGACTCTGTGGAACAGAACTATAGGCGCTGTGTTCACAACTTTCGAATAATCACTAGAAAAAGCCCCTACATCTACGATGTAGGGGCTTTTTAATAACCATCCTTGACATAAGTTAAGGCTCGCCGTTAAAGGTCAGATGAACAGAGTCACCCCTCTCTCCCGGAGAGGGGCAGGGGGGTGAGGTCATTCACGATAAATGCCCTGCACCGCCTCCTTGTATTTCTCCATGATGGCCTTGCGCTTCAGGCTCAGCTTCGGGGTCATCTCGCCGCCTTCGACGCTCCATTCTTTCGGCAGCAGCGCGATGCGCTTTACCTGCTCCACGGGGTTGAAGAAGGAGTTGTAGGCATCCACCTGCTGCTGCAGGAAGGACTGGACCTTCTGGTTCTTGCACAGTGCGTCGCGGTCGGAGTGGTCGATGCCCGATTCGGTGCACCACTGCTGCAGGCGGGCGAAGTTGGGCACCACGAGGGCGCCGGTGAATTTCTCGCCATCCCCTACCACCATGATCTGCTCGATAAAGGGCGACTCCACCATCTTCGTCTCGATGGGCAGGGGCGCTACGAACTTACCGCCGGAGGTCTTGAAGATCTCCTTCTTGCGGTCGGTGATTTTGAGGAACTTGCCCTTCTCGATGACGCCGATATCGCCGGTGTAAAGCCAGCCGTCCTTCACGGTTTCCTCGGTGAGGTCAGGGCGCTTGTAGTAGCCCATCATCACGTTGGGGCCCTTGCACAGCACCTCGCCATCCTCGGCGATCTTCACCTCCACGCCATCGATGGCGGGGCCTACGGTGCCAAAGCGGCGGTTCTCGGGCTCGATCCGGTTTACGGAGATCACCGGCGAGGACTCGGTCTGGCCATAGCCCTCCATGATGGGGATGCCGCCGGCCGTAAAAATACGGATGAGGCGCGCCGGGCAGGCGGCCGCACCAGTCACGATACATTTGAGGTTGTTGCCGAGGCCTTCGCGCCACTTGCTGAAAATAAGCTTGTTGGCGAGCTTCAGCTGCAGGCGGTAGCCGAAGGAGCCCGGCTCCTGCACGTCGTAGCGCTCGCCGAGGCGGAGGGCCCAGAAAAACAGCTTCTTTTTGATGCCGGTGAGGTCGTTGGCCTTTGCCAGGATCTTCTCGTACACCTTCTCGAGCAGGCGCGGCACGGTGGTGAACATCTCGGGCTTTACCTCTTTCAGGTTGTCGCCCAGCGTTTCGAGGCTTTCGGCATAGTAGATGGTCACGCCTGCATAGAGGTAGATATAGGTGACCATGCGCTCGAAGATGTGGTTCAGCGGCAGGAAGGAGAGCACCTTGCAGCCGCGGCCTACGGGCAGCAGCGGCAGGGTGGCCATGACGTTGCTCAGCACGTTGTGGTGCGAGAGCATGACGCCCTTGGGGGTGCCGGTAGTGCCGGAGGTATAGATGATGGTGAGCAGGTCCTCGGTGTTGATGCGGCTGTTGACGTCCTGCAGCATCGCCGTGTGCTCCGGCCGCCCGGTGTCGAGCAGGGAGCGCCAGTGCTGCGTGCCGGTGATGGTCTCAAAGCTATAGACGGCCTTTACGGTGGGGCACTGCTCCTGCACGGCGCTCACCTTGGCCAGCATGTCGGCGTCGTTCACGAATACGAGCTTCACCTGTGCGTCGTTGAGCACGAAGGCAAGGTCGGGCAGGCCTACGGTAGGATACACCGGTACCAGCACGGCGCCGGCCTTTTGCACGGCGAGGTCGAGGAACACCCATTCGGGGCGGTTCTTGGAGAGGATGGCGATCTTGTCGCTGCCTTCCACCGACAGGTCGTGCCCGCCGATGCCGAGGGCCAGCAGGCCGGCCGCCAGGCGGTTCACGATGTCGTTCACTTCGCGCACCGGATAGGTGCGCCACTGCCCCTGCTCCTTCGCTGCCAGCAGCGGGTCGTTGGGGGCCGTTTCCATCAGTTGATCCAGGCAGTCGAAGAGCCGGCGGGGGGTACTCATATAGCAAAAATAAGGTCCGGTTACAAGGTAAGACAAGATCTCAGATCTGAGATCTCAGATTTCAGCTCTGTTCCAAGCGGACCATTTCTGCGTTCTTCGTACCACTTCTGCAAATCCGAACAGTAAGAAGCGTTGCGCATAGGCAGATCCAAGATCTGAGATCACCGATCTGAGATAAGAGACCCCGGCTCTCTGGCCGGGGTCTCCTTCGATATTCCTTGTTCGCTATTCGGTATTCTACTGGTAGTACTGGCCGGGGGGCATGCGGAACACACGGCCTTTCTGGAAGTTGGTGAACTTCTCGTATTCGGCGCTGTGGTTGCGGGCCCAGGTGTCGAAGGCGGGCAGGTTGTCGCCGGTGCCGAACAGCCACTGGTTGTAAGCCTCGAAGAGCCCCTCGCGCAGCAGCTGCTGCTGGAACTCGAACAGCTTGAAGGGAAACTTCTGGGCGTAGTTGCGGCTCCAGTCGAGGATGAAGCGGGTGCGCACCATCGTAAGTACGTCGGCGTTGACGCCGGCGTTGACCAGCGACGACTGCTTACCCATCGACTCGAGGAAGGCGCGGGCAAACTCCGACGAGCCTTTCGGCTGGTCCTTCATGATGTCGGCATCGGCGAACAGCTTCTCTTTGTAGGCCGAGAGCAGGAGCCCGCGCATGGCGGTGGCCCGCTCGCTGAGGCTTTCCATGTTCACGAAGATCTCCCCGTAAACGAGGGCCCACACCTTGTCCTTCGTATGGTAATAATACAGGGCGGCGTTGTAGTAGTTGCCGGCATAGGCCGGGTCGGCCTTGATGCCTTTCTCCCACTGCCTGATGGCGTCGAAGTCCTTGCGGGCCCAGAGCAGCTCGCCATACTCGCTGTAGAGCGGGCCGCTTTTCGGGAACTTATCCAGCGCCTTGCGATAGAGCTTGTCGGCGTCTTTGGCCCGTTCGAGCGCGCGGTAGATGTTGCCGGCGATCTGGAATGCGGAGGGGTCCACTTCCTTGTGATCGAGCATCATCGGGATGATGTCGAGGGCCTTTGTATAATCGCGCTTGTAGAAGAGCGCCATCGTGAGGTCTTTCTGGAGGCCGTAGTTCTTCGGATCCTGCTGGAGCGCGCGGGTGAGCACGAGCACGGCGTTATCGAAGTCGCCGGAACGCAGGAAGGTGCGGGCCGTTTCCTGGACCGAGGGGTCCTGGGCCCGGGCGCCGAAGCTGAGGGCAGCCGCCAGCAATACGAGAAAGGAACGTTTCATGGGCCCAAAATAAAGGAATCGCGGGCGGAGTATGTGTTAAAAGCGTTTATTGGTCTATTTGTCTATTGGTTTATTGGTAAGCGGTCGTTCCTGACCGGACAGCCTTTTCGCCTGGCGGCGACCCTGCGTGGACGCTCTCACGTTCTGGCGACTAACGTGCACAAAGGCAACTTGCGCGGCCGGCAATCCCCCGCCGGCCATCCAACAAAAAAAGTCCCGCTGCCGCGGGACTTGTCTCTTAGCGAATACCTTCTCTACTTCTTTTTGTAACGGTCAAAAATCACTTCTACCCTTTTTCTCCTTCACATCAGACATCATCACATCCGAGATCTGAGATCAAATGAGGTGCGTGAGCAGGCCGTCGCGCAGCTTCGGCTCGAACCAGGTGCTCTTGGGCGGCATTACCTGGCCGGAGTCGGCAATATCGAAGAGCTGCTGGATGCTCACGGGATACAGGCTGAACGCCGCGGCCTCGCCCGCTTTGACGCGCTTCTCGAGCTCGCCGAGGCCGCGGATGCCGCCCACGAAGTCGACGCGGTTGTCGGTACGGGGATCGTTGATATTGAGGAGCCGGCTCAGTACGTTCTCCTGCAGGATGGTGACGTCGAGCACGCCGATGGGATCGGTGCGGAAGCTGCCTTCCTTTGCGGTGAGGCGGTACCATTGGTTGCCGAGGTACATACCGAACTCATGGAGCTTTGCCGGCTGCACGGCCCCTTCGGCCGGCGTTACGTCGAACTGCTCGTTCAATGCAGCTAGGAACGCCTCGGGACTCATGCCGTTCAGGTCCTTCGCGATGCGGTTGTAATCGAGGATGGCGAGCTGGTTGGCCGGGAAGATGGTGGTCAGGAACCATTGAGCAGCCTCGCTGTCGGGGAGCTGCTGGCTCACTTTGGCGGCGGAGGCGCAGCGGTGGTGGCCGTCGGCGATATAGGTGAAGGGAACCTTTTCGGCGAAGAGGCTGGTGATCGAATCGATGGTGGCGGCACCGTCCACGACCCAGATCGCATGCGTCACGCCGTCAGGAGCGGTGAAGATATACTCCGCATCGTGCTGCCTCTTCCAGTGCTCGAAGATGTCGTTGAGCTCCTTGAGGTCCTTGCAGGCGAGGAACACGTTGCCCGTCTGCGCGCGGATGGCGGCCATGTGCTCGATGCGGTCCTTCTCCTTTTCGGGACGGGTGAACTCGTGCTTCTTGATGACGTCGCTGAAGTAATCGTCCACCGACGACACGCACACGAGGCCGGTCTGGCTGCGGCCGCGCCAGGCAAGCTCATAGATGTAGTAGCAGGGCGCCTCGTCCTGGAACAGCACCTTGCGGGCCACGAGGGCGTCAAGGTTTTCCTTGGCCTTTGCATACACCTCGGGCGTATGGATGTCGATGCCCGCGGGCAGGTCGATCTCCGACTTCGTGACGTGCAGGAACGACAGCAGGTTGCCCTCGGCCTCCTTGCGGGCCTCCTCGGAGTTGAGCACGTCGTAGGGACGCGAAGCCACCTGGGCAGCGAATTCATTGTGCGGGCGCAGGGCGCGGAACGGACGGATGTCGGCCATATCGGAAAGGATTGAAGCGTTGAAAACTAAGGGGGCAAACGTAGCGAATATTTGCGAACCGGCAGGGGTGCTGCGTTTCGCAATTCATCACCCCATTCCGCGGTTCCATGCACGGACGGTGCCCCTAAAAAAGCAGGCGGACCGGCTTTTACTTCCTTTTAACACCGACGCGCCACACTTTTACGGCCCGGCTTCGTCTGGGAATTAAACGACTAAATTATGAGAACACTCCTACCCCTCCTCCTCGCAGGCGCCATCGCCTTCGCCTCCTGCAGCAGCAGCAAGAATGTATTTACCGCTTCCGATTTTAGCCAGCAGGCTTCGACGCACAAAAAAGTAGCAGTACTACCCGTTCGCGTGGTGCAGACCGGCCACGTCGGCAAGAACGAGACCGCCGAAAGCATCCGTGCCGCCAACGAGGCCTGGAGCGCCCAGTTCCAGGAAACGCTCCTCTCCTACATCGTGAGCCAGGCCGGCAAGCGCCGCAAGGGCCCGCTGGTAAGCTTCCAGGGTGCGGCCCAGACCAATGCCCTGCTCAAGTCCGCCGGTCTCGACATCGAGACCGCCTACGGCAAGTCGCCGGAGGAGCTGGCCAAGCTGCTGGGCGTGGATGCCGTGATGATGACGACCCTCGACAAGAAGAAGAACGTAAGCGACGGCGTGGCCACCGCGGTGGGCGTCGGCCGCGACCTGCTCAATGTGTTCGGAAAGGGCGGCCGCAACACCGGCACCTCCCTCGACGGCTTCAACGCCACCGACATCAACATGAACAGCACGCTGTATAACGGCCCCGACGGCCGCATGCTCTGGAAGACCTTCCGCGAAGGCGGCGACGACCTGCCTAACAACGTGAACGACCTCGTGCAGTACTACAGCAACTGGATCGCGAAGAAGCTCCCCTACCGCAGTTAATCAATGTGCTAATGGGTTAATGTGCTGATGTGCTAATCTTTTGAAATCACCCAATAAAAAAGCCACTCCCGTAGAGCGGCTTTTTTCTATTAGCATATTAACTCATTTGCACATCAGCACATTGCATCATGCCTTCTTCTGCGCGAAGTGCTTCATCAGGTCGGTGAGGGCCACCACGCTTTCGTAGGGCAGCGCATTGTACAGCGAGGCGCGGAAGCCGCCGACGGAGCGGTGGCCCTTGACGCCTACCATACCTTCCTGCTGGCACAGCGCAAGGAACTCAGCCTGGGTATCGGGGTTGTCCATCACGAAGCAGACGTTCATGCGGCTGCGGTCGGCCTTGGCCACCGTGGGCTTGAAGACCGGGAGGGCGTCGATAGTATCATAGAGCAGGGCCGCCTTGCGCTCGTTCTCCTTTTCGATGACGTCCACCCCGCCGATGCCCTTGAGCCAGCGGAGCGTGAGCAGGCACACGTATACGGCGAACACGGGCGGCGTGTTGAGCATGGAGCCGTTCTCGATGTGGTTGCGGTAGTCCATCATGGTGGGCAGCGTGCGCTGCACCTTGCCGAGCAGGTCGCGGCGCACCACCACCACGTTGACGCCGGCGGCGCCGATGTTCTTCTGCGCGCCGGCATAGATCAGCCCGAACTTTCTGAAGTCGAGGCGGCGGCTCAGGATGTCGGAGCTCATGTCGGCCACGAGCGGCACATGCGCCTTATAGAACGGCGTCAGGTCCTGCCACTGCGTGCCGTAGATGGTGTTGTTGGTAGTAAGATGGAGATAGGCGGCCGAAGGGTCCACCGTGAAGTCTTTCGGCAGGTGGGTATAGTGATCGCCCTTCGACGTGCACACCACGTCCACGCCGCCAAAGAGCTTGGCTTCCTTAATGGCCTTCGACGCCCACACGCCGGTGTCGGTATAGGCGGCCACGGCGCTGGAGTCGAGCAGGTTCATCGGCACCTGCATGAACTGCGTGGAGGCGCCGCCGTGGAGGAAAAGCACTTCCTGCTCGGCATCGAGGTCCATCAGCTCGCGGAGCAGGGCCACGGCCTCGTCCATCACCGCCTCGAAGAGCGGCGTGCGGTGCCCGATCTCGAGGATCGACAGGCCGGTACCGTTGAAGTCGAGGAGGGAGCGGCTCGCCTCTTCGAATACGCTGCGGGGGAGTATGGAGGGGCCGGCGTTGAAGTTGTGCGGTGTCTTTACAGAAGGCATCGGGGCGTCGTTTAAGCCGCAAATATCCGGCATTGCGGCGGGCGGGCGGCAAACAGTTTCGGGTAAATGGAGCAGTACAGCACCGCGGGTTTACCACATCAGCACGCGCTCCCCTTCCGGCCGCCACATAGCATCGCCCGGCTTGATGCCGAAGGCTGCATAGAAAGCGGGAAAGTTCGACAGGGGGCCATTGGCGCGGAATTTTCCGGGTGCGTGCGGGTCGGTAAGCACCTGGGTTCGGAGGCTCTCGGGCCGCTGGTGGCGACGAAACTTGGCCGCGCTTGCCAGGAAGAACCGCTGATCGGGGGTGAGCCCGTCGATCTTCTTGTTGCTCCTGCCCTGCGGTGTCTTCCTGAATGCCTCGTAGGCCACAATGAGCCCGCAGAGGTCGCTGATGTTCTCGGTCAGGGTCAGCTTGCCGTTCACGCGGAGGCTGTCGATCACCACGTAGCGGTCGTACTGCGCGGCCAGGGCAGCGCCCTTTGCCTCGAACTGCTCACGGTCGGCCTGGCTCCACCAGTTGCGGTACCGGCCCTTCTCGTCGTATTGGCTGCCGCGCAGGTCGAAGCCATGGCTGATCTCGTGGCCGATGATGGTGGCGATGGCGCCGTAGTTCACTGCATCGTCGGCTTCCGCATCAAAGAAGGGCGGCAGCAGCAGGCCCGCGCCGAATACGATCTCGTTGTTGAAGGCATTGTAATACGCGTTCTGGCGGGTGGGCGTCATCACCCACATGTCGCGGTTCACCGGCTTCCCCGTAAGGTCCGCGTTAAAGCGAAAATCGAAAAGCGTGGCAGCCCTTACGTTTTCGAAGAAGCTGGTGCCGAAGCGGAGCCCGCGGTAGTCGCGCCAGTGGTCGGGGTGGGCGATCTTCCGCTTCAGGGTCGAAAGCTTGAGGAGGGCGTTCTTCTTCGTTTCCTCCGTGAGCCAGGTATTGCCGGCGATGCGCTCGCCGAAGGTGGTCACGATATTGGCCACGAGGTCGTCGATCCGCCGCTTGGCGCCGGCCGGGAAGTAGCGTTGCATATAGGCCTCGGCGAGCAGCTCGCCCGTAAGGTCCTCCACGATGTTGACCACTTCTTCCTGGCGGCTCCGCATCGTGGCCTGCCCGGTAAGCGCGGTCTTGTAGAAATCGAAATAAGCGTTGGCGAAGGGGCTACTCAGGTAGGGCGCCGCGTTACTCAGCAGGCGCACCCGCAGGTAGGCCTTCCATACGGGCACCGGCGTAGCCGACAGCTCCCTGTTGAGTGTATCGAAGAATTCGGGTTGGTATACAAAGAGGCGCGCGCCATAGAGTCCCAATGCTTTTGCCATGCGGCCCCAGCCCAGTTGCGGGTACCGCTGGTCTACCTGCTCCGTGGAAAAGACGTTGAGCAGCTTCGGGCGGTCGCGGTTCTGCGTGGCCGTGCGGGCGCCGGCGGCAAGGCGGGTTTCCAGTGCCAGCACGGCGTCGGCGGAGGCAGCGGCTTCGGCCGCGGGCAGCCCGGAGCGCTCCAGCAGGGTCTGCACGTAGCCGCGGTACCGGTTGCGGATGCCGGTGGCTTTCGGGCTCGTATCGAAATAGTACGACTTCTCGGGCATGCCCATACCGCCTTGCTGCAGGGTCACGAGCTCCAGCTCGTTGGTGAGCTGGTCGGGGAAATTGGAGATGACGAACAGCGGCGGCACGGGCGTGATGGAATTCCTGAAGGGCGAGGGTATTCCTACGAGGCCGGTCGTGTACTGGCGGATCACCGCGTCGACCAGGTCGGTGCCGGTGCGGATGGCTTCGATGCCGGCGAGGTCGGACGCGACCGGGGCCATTCCCGCCCGCTCGATGGCAACGGTATCGAGTCCGCTGCTGTAAAAGACGGCCAGCTTGTGGGCATTACTGCCGGCAGCTTGTTTTTCGGCGGCAAGGGAGGTCAACACGGCTTCGAGGCGCTGCTTTACCTGCCTGCCGGCGATCGTGGCGGCGCCCCAGGCGGTTTCGGTGGGCGGGATCTCGTTGCGCTTCAGCCATCCGCCGTTGGCGAAGGCGTAAAAATCGTCGCCGGGAGCAACCGACCGGTCAAATGCCGCGGTATCGAGGAAGGTGCGCTGCGCAGCGGCGGCGTGGCCGATGCAGGCGGCCAGGAGGAGCAGGATTGGTTTCATGAGGCAGTTCGTGTTCTTGAAAGGTACGCAATCGCACCCGGCGGTGATACTCCGCAACCAAACTCGAAAGTCAAAAGTCAAAAACCCAGAAGGCGCAGGACCTTCTCCGCGGCTCCCCCTTTTGACTTTTGACTTTTGACTTTTGACTTCAGCCCCGCTCCAGGTAGCCCCGCAGGTGGGTGTGGATGATCTCCGTCCAGCCCTGGCGGAAGTTGGCGATGGCGAGGTCGGGGTTGGATTCGGGAAACGTGCCGATGCCTGCGTGCGTCAGGCGCAGCCTTGTTCCGGCGCCGTCGGGGGCCAGCTCCCAGCGCACGGTGGAGGAGCCGCTATACCCTTGATAGTCCCAGGTGTGTGCCAGCACGCGCTCCGGCACGGCTTCCGTAACCACGCAGCGGTGAATGTATTGAATGCCGTCGGGCGGACCGCCCACGAAGGAGAACGCGAAGCCTGGCACAGGCTGGAAATCTTCCAGGCTGAAATACCAGTTGCGCATTTCTTCGGTATCGGTCAGGGCTTTCCATACCTGCGCAGGGGGCGCGTCGAAGCGGCGCTCGAAAACGAGGGTTTCTTCCATGGCGGAAAGGTAGTCGAGAACGAACACGGATGATACAGATGGCACGGATAAGTACAGATCCGTAAAGATCCGTAGCATCCGTACTATCGGTGTTCCTGCTCTAATGCTCCTCGCTCCTGCCCAGGATGGCACCGTTGCGCCAGCCTTCGTGCAGGCGCTTCAGCTCGGCTTCCTCCTCCGGCGTCGGCGGCTTTTTCACCAGCGCCTTCAGGTCGGGCTGGCCTGCATCTACCCAGGCCGTGTACCAGAACGACGCTACCGCGTAGATGGCGGCGCGCATCCGCCGCTCCACCATCCCCTTCATGGAGCGGTCGTAGGCACGGACGAAGCCTTCGGCATACTGCCGCGTCAGCTTCCCGTTGCGCTCCTCGTAGGCCACCTTTTGCTGCGCCGGGTAGCGGAGCGAGAGTTCTCGCTCGAGTCGAAGCACCGTATCGGCTGCTGCCGCACTTTCCAGCACCCGGTCCCAGATATAGGCCGACGGGTTTTCGATATAGCCCGCATGCCCGATCACGAAGCTCCATTGCTCCCTCGCCAGCAGCTCCGGTACGCGGCTCTCCCAGAGCCCGTGGATGCCGTGCTGCCCCGTCTTCTGCCCGTTGTGATTGGAGGAGGCGTGCAGGGGCACGTGCGCGTCACCGATATAGTGGCCGAGCTCGGCCGATAGCTTCAGGATGCGCGCGGCATCGCCTTCTTTGAACGCCTGCGTGAGGCGCGCCTGCATCGCCGGGACCCACCAGGGCACGGTACCATGCGCCTCGAGGGTGTCCTTACCGTAGCGGGCCACGGCACTGTCCCAGCGGCGCGGGAGGTCCGGGTAGGGATAGCTGCCATAGCGGTCGATGTCGATATAGTGCCTTGGCCCCTCCGCGGGCACCAGGTAGCGCCGCATGTCGGGGTCAACGGCATGCTCGGAGAGATAGGTGATGTGCGGCTTGTAAAAGGCGATGAGCTCCGGCGGCAGCAGGAACACCGCGTAGTAGTTGATCTGGCGGTGCCCCCAGAAGCCCCAGCAGGCGGCCGGCAGCGAAAGGCAAAGGCTAGCGCCCAGCAGCAGCAGTCGTTTCAGCTTGCTCATCGTGCTTGTGTTTATCGTCGTCGACCTGCGTGACGCCGCCGCTCAGCACAAACTTCATGGCGTCGCCCGCGGCGATGTTGGAGATGGGCCGCACCCGCGCCAGCGGCAGCAGGTACACGTTGCCGGCGATGGAGTACGACATCGGGATGTACACCGCCACGTAGTCGTCCTCGAAGCCGAAGTCGCGCGCATGGTCCTGCGTGATGAAGCCGACGCGCCACACGTCGGTATCGTCGATATTGGCGAGCACCGGGCGGCTGAACTTCTTCTTGTCGCCGCCGAGCGCCTCGGTAAAGTCCTTCACCGTGGAATAGATGAAGCGGATGCCCGGCGTCTTGCTCAGGAGCATATCGAACAGCGAGAAGAGGCGGTTGCGGATGAAGAAGGTGGACACGTAGCCGATGACGCAGATGCCCACCAGGATGATCAGGAAACCGAGACCGTAGTTGCGGATCACCACCTTGCCCTCGGCGTTCCGCTCCACGAAGATGGGGAGCAGGTCGTCGATGCCCGTTACGATCCAATACACGGCATAGGCCGTCACCGCAATGGGCGCCAGCACCAGCAGCCCCTGCAGGAAATACTGGAACAGGTTCTTGAAGCGGAAGCGGTCGGGATTGGCGGCGTTGGGTCGGTCCATGACGCAAAGGTAACGGCGCGGCTCATCCGCGGAAATGGGCATTTCATCAAAAAATAATGGTGGAAACTTTGGTTACGGAAAAAGTTTCCATAGTTTTGCGGCCGATTATGGAACCCAAAGAACGCATACTCGTCAAAGCGCACGAGCTGTTTAACCGCTACGGGATCCGCTCCGTATCCATGGACGACATCGCCACCCAGACGGGCATGTCGAAGAAGACCCTCTATCAGTACTACGCCGACAAGGAAGAACTCGTGAACGCCGTGTTCAGCGGGGTGATGGAAGACAACAAGCACAACTGCGGCCGCTCGCTCGAGCATTCCGACAACGCCATCCACGAGGTGTTCCTCGCCTTCGACGGGGTGCAGGAAATGTTCGAGAACATGAACCCGTCAGTGCTCTTCGACATGGAGAAGTACCACGCGCCTACCTACAGCAAGTTCAAGGCCTACCAGAACGACTTCCTCGCCGGCACGCTGCGCGCCAACATCGAGCGCGGCATCCGGGAGGAGCTGTACCGGGATGATTTCGATATCGACATCATGGTTCGGTACCGGCTCTTCAGCATGATGCAGGCCTTCAACCTCGACGTGTTCCCGGCAAGCCGCAACAACCTGGTACACGTGCAGCGCGAGCTGCTGGAGGTCTTCCTCTACGGCATCGCCACGGCCAAGGGCGTCAAGCTCGTACAGCGCTACAAGAAACAACGAAGCACCATAAAATCAGACCGATGAACCTCAAAACCACCACCTGGCTCCTGCTCGTCGCCCTCGGTGCCGCCACCGGCGCCGACGCCCAGCAGCGGCACGCCTTCTCCGCGAAGCAGGCCGCCGACTATGCCGGCAAGAACAACGTGCAGGTCAAGAACGCGCTGATCGACATCAGCATCCAGGAGCAGACGAACCGCGAGGTGACGGCTGCCGCCTACCCTCAGATCAACGCCAATGCGGGCATCACCTACAACCCGCTCGTGCTCGCGCAGCGCTTCCCCAACTTCATCGCCCTCGGGACCTACGGGGTGCTGGCCCAGGAAGGCGTCAAGAACGGCTCGGGGCAGTCGATCCAGATGCCGGCCGACGTGGGCTTTATCGAGGCCGCCTTCGGCACCAAGTGGACCAACAACGCCGGCGTGTCGCTGCAGCAGCTGCTCTTCGAAGGACAGGTGTTCGTGGGCCTGCAGGCCCGCCGCGCCACCATGGAGTTTGCCCGCAAAGGCGCCGAGGTAACGGAGGAAGGCATCCGCGCCAACGTGTACAAGATCTATTACCAGCTGGCCGCCGCCAAGTACCAGATCGGGATCCTCGATGCCAACCTCGTGCGCCTCGACAAGCTCGCCGCCGACACGCGCAAGCTGTACGAAGCCGGCTTTGCCGAGAAGCTCGACATCGACAAGGTGACCGTGCAGCGCAACAACCTCGCTACCGAGAAACTCAAGGTGCTCAACCAGGTCGACAATGGCTACCTCGGGCTCAAGCTGCTCCTGGGCATGCCTACGACCGACTCGCTGGTGCTGACCGACACGGTGAGCTATGAGCAGGTGCGCAGCGGGGTGCTCGACGCCACGCAATACACCTATGCCGACCGCAAGGAGTTCCAGTATGCCGAGAAAGGCATCGAGCTCGGCAAGTACAACATCAAGCGCTACAAGCTCACCCGGCTGCCCACCGTGGCGCTCAGCTCGGGCTATAACGTGCTGCGGCAGTCCGACAAGTTCGGCTTCGGCGGTCCCTGGAGCAAGGGCGCCTCGATCGGGCTCAACGTATCGGTGCCGGTGTTCGACGGCTTCGCCCGGGCGGCGCGCATCCAGCGCTCGCAGCTCCAGCTGCAGCAATCGCAGAACCAGCTCGAGGGGCTCAAGCTCGTAATCGACCGCGACGTGCAGCAGGCGCGCAACAACTACACCAATGCGCTCGCCACGCTCGAAAACCAGAAGCGCAACCTGGAGCTCGCCGAAAAGGTGTACAACCAGACGAAGAAGAAATACGAGATCGGCTCCGGCTCGCAGACCGAGATCACCAATGCCGACGCCGACCTGCGCGTGTCGCAATCCAACTACATCAACGCCCTCTACGACGCCCTCGTGGCGAAGGTGGACTTCCTGAAGGCCACGGGCAAACTGCAATAAACCATCACCACCCCTCAAAAGCTACGATATGAATTTCCGGATCATCTACAGCGTTGCCCTGGCCCTCTTCCTGAGCGCCTGCGGCAGCAGCAAGAAGGACGGCAACGCCGCCCTCAACGATAAAAAAGCGGAGCTGCAGAAGCTGCGCGGCGAGCAAAAAGAACTGAGCGACAAGATCGTGAAGCTCGAAGGCGAGATCGCCGCCCTCGACCCCTCCGTCGCGGCCGCCACGGCCAAGCTGGTAACGGTAATGCCCCTCGGCACCGACAACTTCACGCACTACATCGAGCTGCAGGGCAAGGTGGAGAGCAACAACATCTCCTACGCGGCGCCCCGCAACGGCGGCGGCCTCGTGAAGGCCGTATATGTGACGCAGGGCCAGCCGGTGCGCAAGGGCCAGCTGCTGCTGAAGCTCGACGACGCCATCGCCCGCACCCAGATCGCGCAGATCGAGTCGCAACTCGTCACTGCCCGCGACCTCTATAACCGCCAGCAGAAGCTGTGGAAGGAAGACATCGGCACCGAGGTGCAGCTGATCCAGGCCCGCAGCCAGGTGACTGCCCTCGAGAAGCAACTCGCCACCGCCCGCGAATCGGCCAACATGAGCAACGTGTATGCGGAAACGAGCGGCATCGCCGACGAAGTAACGGTGCACGCCGGCGAGATGTTCGCCGCCAACCCGATGGGCCCGCGCATCCGCATCGTCAACAACTCCTCGCTGAAGGTGACGGCCAACATCCCCGAGACCTACCTCGCCCGCGTGAAGAAGGGCACCCCGGTGCAGCTTGAGCTCCCCGACCTGAACCGCACGCTCACGAGCAGCATTTCGGTCATCAGCCAGTCGATCAACGCCGACACCCGCGGCTTCGTGGTAGAAGCCCGCATCCCGGCCGACGCCGCCATCAAGCCGAACCAGGTAGTGAAAGTCAAGATCCAGGACTACAACAACCCCAACGTCGTGACGGTGCCGCTCAACGTGGTGCAGAGCGACGAGAAGGGTAAGTATGTATATGTGCTCGCGAAAGAAGGCGCCAAGACCGTGGCCCGCAAGCGCAGCGTGCAGGTGGGCGAATCTTACGGCGAAACCATCGAGGTGAAGAGCGGCCTCTCCAGCGGCGACCAGCTCATCACCGAGGGCTACCAGGAGCTGTACGAAGGACAGCTGATCGCAGTTGCAAAATAGGTGAATGGTGAATGGTGAATGGTCAATGCGCCGTCACCCGATTCACCATTGACCATTGACCATTGACCAAAATACCGTCATGAAAAAACTCATCGAAGGCGTCGGTAAGAAGTTCAAGCAGTTCCCGGTCACGAGCTGGGCTGTGGACAACCGCACCGTCGTCTATATACTGGCCATCCTTATCTCCGCGTATGGCCTCGTCAAATTCAATACGCTGCCGAAAGAGCAGTTCCCCGACATCGTGGTGCCTACGGTATCGATCATCACCGTGCACGTGGGCAACTCGCCCTCCGACATCGAGAACCTCGTGACCCGCCCCATCGAAAAGCAGATCAAGTCGATCTCGGGCGCCAAGGTCAATAAGGTGAACTCGATCTCGCAGCAGGACTACTCCCTCATCACCGTGGAGTTCGACACCGACGTCAAGACCGATATCGCGAAGCAGAAGGTGAAGGATGCCGTGGACAAAGCGCGCGGCGACCTGCCCAACGACCTCACGCAGGAGCCCGACGTACAGGAGTTCTCCTTCTCGGAGTTCCCCATCATGTACCTCAACATCTCCGGCAACTACGACGCGGTGAAGCTCAAGAAATTCGCCGACGACATTCAGGACCGCGTGGAGGAGCTCAAGGAGATCACCCGCGCCGACATCGTGGGTGCGCCCGAGCGCGAGATCCAGGTAAACGTGGACCCCTACAAGATGCAGGCCGCGCGCATCACGTTCAACGATATCGACAACGCCATCAAGTACGAGAACAACGATATCTCCGGCGGACAGATCGAAGTCGGCAACATGCGCCGCACCCTCCGCGTGAAGGGCCAGTTCGACGCTGCGCTCGACCTGCGCAACGTGGTGGTCAAGAATACCGCCGGCGCCCCCATCTACCTGCGCGACATCGCCGAGATCCGCGATACGGTGAAAGAAAAGGAATCCTATGCCCGCCTCGACGGAAAGCCGGTGATCACGATCAACATCGTGAAGCGCTCGGGCGAGAACCTGATCGACTGTGCCGATAAAGTGAAAGCCACGATCGCCACAATGCAGAAGACCGGCGAGCTGCCGCCCGACCTGCGCGCCGTGTTCACCGGCGATATGTCGAAGCAGACGAAGACCTCCTTCAACGAGCTCGTGAACACCATCATCATCGGCTTCATCCTCGTGCTCGTGGTGCTGATGTTCTTCATGGGCGTCACCAACGCCTTCTTCGTGGCGCTTTCGGTACCGCTCTCGGTGTTCGTGGCCTTCCTCTTCCTGCCCGTGGCCGACTGGATCGTGGGCACCGACGTCACGCTCAACTTCATCGTGCTCTTCGCCCTGCTCTTCGGCCTCGGCATCATCGTGGACGACGCCATCGTGGTGATCGAAAACACGCACCGTATTTATGCGAACGGCAAGGTCCCGATCGTGCGCTCGGCCAAGGAAGCTGCGGGCGAGGTGTGGATCCCGGTGCTTGCGGGTACGCTCACGACGCTGGCCCCGTTCTTCCCGCTCCTGTTCTGGAAAGGACTGATCGGCAAGTTCATGATCTACCTCCCAACGATGCTGATCCTCACGCTTGCCGCCTCGCTCATCGTGGCCTTCGTGTTCAACCCGGTGTTCGCCGTGTCGTTCATGCACCCGGAGGGCAAGGAGCACGAGTCGCCGAAGAAGGCCCTCTTCCGCCGCCCGATCTTCTGGGTCGCCATTGGTTTCGGCCTGCTGTTCCACCTCGCGGGCTGGCCCGGCGTCGGCAACTTCCTGCTGTTTATGGCGGTGCTCTCGATCTTCAACGTGTTCGTGCTGCGCGACGTCATCCACTACTTCCAGAACAAGGCTTTGCCTTCCATGATGAACCGCTACGAAAAGCTGCTGCGCTGGGTACTGCACGGGCGCCGGCCGGTGTGGCTGCTGGTGGCCATGTTCCTGCTGTTCCCGATCTCGCTGGGCGTACTGGTGGCCACGAAGCCGGGCTCCACCTTCTTCCCGAGCGGCGACCCCAACTTCATTTATACCTACCTCAAGCTGCCCGTGGGCACCGACGTCAAATACACCGACTCGGTGACGCAGGTACTGGAGCGCCGCATCTACAAGGTGCTCGAAGCCGAGAAGCCGGGTACGGAAGGCTCCATGGTGGAGAGCATCATCTCCAACGTAGCCGTGAGCGCTACCCCGCCCGAAGACATCAATCGCTCCATACAGTCGAACCTAGGCCGCGTGCAGGTGTCGTTTGTGGAATTCGACAAGCGCGGCGGCAAGGCAACGCTGCCTTACATCGACAAGATCCGCAAGGCGGTGCAGGGCATTCCGGGCGCGGAAGTGACCGTAGCTTCCGAGGCCGGCGGCCCGCAAACCGACCCGCCGGTGAACGTGGAAGTGATCGGCGACAACTTCAGCGAGATCGCCCGTGTAGCCACCGACATCAAGAACTACATCGACACAAACCGCATCGAAGGCATCGAGCGCCTGCGCACCGACGTGGACCTGTCGAATCCCGAGATCTCCATTACTATCGACCGCGAGCGCGCTATGGCTGAAGGCATCAGCACCGCGCAGATCGGCATGGAGCTGCGTACGGCCGTATTCGGCCGCGAAGTGAGCAAGCTCAAGGAAGGCGAAGAAGAGTACAAGATCCAGCTCCGCTCCTCCGACCTCGTGCGCAACAACATCACCGACCTCATGAACATGCGCCTCACCTTCCGCGACTTCACCACCGGCGCCATCAAGCAGATTCCGCTGAGCGCCGTGGCCCGGCGCGACAACACCACCACCTCCGGCGGTATCCGGCGCAAGAACCTGAAGCGGACGATCCAATTGCAGTCGAACGTGCTGGTGGAAAGCGAGACCCAGCGGATCAACGATGACCTCGCGCTCAAGCTCGACGAGTTCAAGCGAAAGTACAAGGTACCGTCCACCGTTACGATCCGCCAGAGCGGTGTGAGCGAGCAGCAGGCAGAGACCATGAGCTTCCTCGTTTGGGCGCTCGTGACGGCGCTCCTGCTGATCTTCCTGATCCTCGTGATGCAGTTCAACTCGATGGCCAAGTCGTTCATCGTACTTACCGAGATCTTCTTCTCCATCATCGGCGTGCTCATCGGCTATGCGCTCACGGGCATGACGATCGCGATGATCATGTTCGGCGTGGGCATCGTAGGCCTTGCGGGCATCGTGGTGAAGAACGGCATCCTGCTCATCGAGTTCACCGACGAGCTCCGGGGCCGCGGCATGCGCACCCGCGAGGCCGCCGTGCAGGCGGGCAAGATCCGCATCATCCCCGTACTGCTGACGGCGCTGGCCACGATGCTGGGCCTGCTGCCGCTGGCCGTGGGCTTCAACATCGATTTCGCACGGATGTTCTCCGAGCTCAACCCGCACATCTTCTTCGGCGGCGACTCCGTAGTGTTCTGGGGCCCGCTTTCCTGGACGATCATCTTCGGCCTTATCTTCGCGTTCTTCATGACGCTGGTGATGGTGCCGAGCATGTACCTGATGGCTGAGCGCCTGCGCCGCCCGATGGAGCGCTTCTACGGCACCAAGTTCGTGGCCCTGCTGGGCTTCCTGGGTCCGCTGTTCTTCCTCACGGTCGGCATCATGTACGGTGTGCGCCGGATCCAGGGTAAGCGCGTGTGGATGGGCCAGCAGCGCCCGCGCCCGATGCGTCAACCGCTTTTGACGAGCAAAGTATAAGTTAGGATTCTCCCTGTAGCATGGCAGCGGCCCCGGCATTCATTGCCGGGGCCGCTTTTTTGTGCACGCCTGCACCCCTCCAGAATACACCGCCAAAACAGGACAACGTTCCGCACCGCCGACGATCCGGGGACAGGCGCTGTTACCAGATCAGCGCGCCCGGTGAAAATTGGAGGTCTGTAAAGTAGGGTACGCTGATCCGGCAGCGCAAGTCGATTCCCCCACCAAAGGACCCGACGTCATCTGAACACCAACCCGGCGGTATAGGTGGTACGGCCTTCGCCAACCTTCTTGGTTGCAAAGCCGACCCCAACCTTTCCGAACAGGAGATCCACTCCATAACCCCAGGTATATACATAGTCCCGGAACGTAGTGGTAGTAACCCCGAACCGGGAAGTGATGAACAAGCCCTTATCCTGGTTTTCGTAGGCGCCGAAAAAGCGGTTAACCGGGATATAAGGCGCAAGCGAAAGTGTCAGTTGGTCAAACGTTGGAGACGAGCTCCCTTTGGGCAGGAAAAAGATCTGGTAGTCTGCGTTGATGTTCATCGTATTCCGGATCAACCTGCCCTCCGCCTGTAGACTTAGATTGAAGAGCGGGTACCGCAAATCATACATCAACCTGGTGGGGGTGTACTTCACTTTCTCATTCTTGTAGTCGACAACCGTATCTGCCGCCAAAGCACCCGGCTTCGGAAGATAATGCCTTACTACAGGAATCTTTGGTACCGGCGCGCCGCCCCTGTTGTACTGAGTCATGGAGGTACGATCTTGCGCGTCAGCCCGGGAGCCGGCACAGAGCAGCAAAACGGCAGCGAGCTGCCTTATTACAACATTCATAGTAATAGCAGGAATAAACTAGAGCGCCGGAGCCAGCCGCTGAATCGGCAATGATGAAGCACATTGCGTCAAAGGCCGGAGCCGGCGCTCGCATGATGAAATGGTGGAAGCGTGCATTCGGAAGGGAATGGGTGCTTGCGACAGCCACCCGTTTGCGTTCCCAGCGAAAACGATCAATGTTCCGCCTGCCTATTGATCAACGTCTTCTGAATTAAGAACCGCACTCATACCGGTTCCCGTGGCAATAAAGCCCAGTGTGTAATTTCTCCGCTTGCCATCTGCCGGCTTAGAAAGCGTGTAGGTTCTGTTTGTCCAGGTGTAGCCATTCACCTCCGCCGAATAGCTGTAGCTGCCGGATTCGCAGGGGCCGTAGTACCGGCTCTCGGTGAACCCATGCGGAATGGTCGGATTGTCATCGTTATAGTGATCGAATCCGCCATCGCTCTGGATACGCAGGTAGATCACACCAGGCGCCGCATCGTCGACGTCCTCTTTGTCTTTTTCGCACGACACGATGGTGATCAGGGAGAGAAGGGAAAGGAGCAGGACCAGGGGCCCGCGGAAAATTTTTCTCATATGATTTAGTTTATAAAGACAAAGCTAGACGAGCCGGATACCGAAGTCAATACCTATGTTCCGGTAATTTTCATGTACCGTATTAATACGGATGTTGATCCAACCCGGAAACGATAAACGATTCTTGTGCAGACCCGCTTTCTGACACCGGTGTGGAGCAAAAAGACAACCGTTCCGGAGTACCTGACAGGCCATGTATCCGCGAGCCGGATTCTTGCGACGACATACACCTGGCACCTGCGCGCGCATGTCCGCAGCCGTGGTAGCCAGGACCAGAAGGCAATGAACGAGGAATGCAGCAGCGGCTGGCGGGAAGGAACATCGAGACACCTTCAGCAACCGGCAGGCAATGGGAAGCACGACGTGCCATTTAGCGGCTGCCCTCTCGATGGAGGCTTCGGAACCATTGAAGGAGCCGTACGCTATGCCACAACGGCGCGACGAAAGAAGACATATCGAGCCCGGGATTCCGGTGTACTGTCGCGTCCATCGCCATCACGGGCCACAGCCCGCCTGCCGTGCTTACCGGCCACATTGACGTATCCTGACACCAGGACAACAGCGCTCAGGAATTGCCGCGCACAGCGCTCCTGCGTTTGCATCCGGGTACTCTTGCCATCTCACAAGGGATCATGCCCTTCATACAGCAGACCTTTGGATACAACCTGACTTATCAGCCGAGCTTGCCGCATATCCTCCGTGCTGTTTGCCGGGTAGCAGCTGCAGAAGCAATGGAAGACCGCGCATCGATGCTCTTTCCCTCATAAAGGCAGCAAAGCCTGTATTGCTTGTGAAGCCGGTGCCTGCTCTTATGTAAGCCGCGTGTGGTACAGGTTCGAAGAGGGCCCGGTGCGCAGGAAGCAAGGAGCACGCAATCAAACCGGTCAGGTGATGCATCGAGGCAAACGCTTCGATAAACCGGGCAGTGGCCGGCGATCAGGAGGGAATCTCTTTTTGCGGTGATCCGACCTCACACCTGCCTGCATGAGCTCCGCTTCGTGTAACCTTGCCGGTTAGGGTGATTTGATTGTCTTCAACAACTGGGTACGGATTGGGTGCGCATGACAATTGCTGCAAAAAAGATAAAATTTTCCAATCTAGATGTGAGCGCTGCTCGTAATTGTGAAGGAGAATCATTTTATCAACCCCTAAAACCATAAATGTCTATGGATCCCCAATCTGCCGCAAAGACCGGCCAGGCCTCGTCGTCCCCATTGGAATCGATGATGCACCGCCGCAAGTTCCTGCTCTTTACCGGTACGGCCGCGGCCACGGCTGCCCTGATCGGCGTATCGTGCAAGAAAGACGATGACGACAACAACAACACGACCCCGGCCGTCAACCTCGGCACGGGCGACGTAGGCATCCTGAACTATGCCTACGCGCTGGAGCAGCTCGAGGCCGCGTTCTATATTAAGGTGATGCAGGCGCCCTATGGTGGTATTACTGCAGCCGAATCGGAGTACCTCGCCGACATCCGCGACCACGAGATTGCGCACCGCGATTTCTTCAAGGCTGCGCTTGGCTCCAATGCCATCCAGAACCTGGAAGTGAACTTCGACAGCATCGACTTCACGAGCCGCGCCTCCGTGCTGGGAACGGCCAAGGCGTTTGAAGACCTTGGCGTGTCTGCCTACAACGGTGCCGGACGCCTGCTGCAAAGCTCCGACTTCCTCACGCTGGCCGGCAAGATCGTATCCGTAGAAGCACGGCACGCCGCGCTCATCCGCGACCTGCTCCAGAACGGCTCCTTCGCCGACCTGCCCTCCCTGCAGCCGCTCGGTGCCGTTCCTGCCAACGGGCTCGACGCCGCCCGCACCCCGACACAAGTGCTGGAGATCGCCAAAAACTACCTCCGCACCCCGCTGAACGCGAGCAACCTTCCCTCCTGATCTTAAACCCTGAACACATGAACCTGCAAAATATCTTCAACGACATCGAGAACGTGGATCCCGAGGTGTATGACCGCCTCGACTCGCGCCGCAACGCCATGAAGCGGTTCTCCTTCATCGGTAAGACGCTCGCCCTCGCCGCCATTCCCTCCGCGCTCGGCAGCATGCTTAAAAAGGCCTATGGCCAGTCTACCGGCAACATCCTCGACGTGCTCAACTTCGCCCTGAAGCTCGAGTACCTGGAAGCCGAGTTCTACACCCGTGGTGTGGCCGCTTCGGGCCTCATCCCCGCCGGCACCCCGGCCGTAGGCGCGCTCACCACGATCCGCGATCATGAGAACGCCCACGTCAACTTCCTGCGCACGGCCATTACGGCGGCAGGCGGCATGCCCATCGCCCGGCCCAACTTCGACTTCACGGCAGGCGGCGGCAGCCAGAACGGCCCGCTCGGCAACCTCACCTTCACGAACTATGGCGTGTTCCTCGCCGTGGCCCAGGCTTTCGAGGACACCGGTGTGCGTGCCTATAAAGGACAGGCCGGCAACCTGATGAGCAACGACGACGTGCTTACAGCCGCCCTGCAGATCCACTCGGTGGAGGCCCGTCACGCCGCCCACATCCGCTACATGCGCCGCGCGCACATGTCGGTAGGTGCCGGCCAGGTGAAGCCCTGGATCACCCGCAACGTGTCGCACGTCACTTCCGGTGTCGCTGCGGTCGACAACCTCGTTCAAATGGTGTACAATGGGGAGGAAGTGACTACCCAGGCGACCGTGAACATCGCAAGCAACTCCAACCTCAACGCCGACCGTGCCTCCGAGGCCTTCGACGAGCCGCTGACGTTGCAGCAGGTAACCGCGATCGTAACGCCGTTCTTTGCCCCTTGATTCCGTTCCCGCACAGGAAACGAAGAAACGGCCCCGGCGATAATGCCTGGGCCGTTTTCTTTATGTACTAATTAGTTAATGTGCTGATGTGCTAACGGTAAGCTGCGCCTTGACATGCACTTTCTCTCCCTAACGCGTATGTCCCTCGCGGCAGTCGCCGGTTTGCTTGCTCTTGTTGAGCAGGAAAAAGATCACGACGGCGAGGATGACGATAAAGCCTATGAAAAGCGGTATCGTGTTTAGTGTTTATCGAAAAAATCACACAGGTGGTGATTGTGCTGATGAGTTAATGTGCTGATTGGCTCCTCCGTATGCCACAGCTTCATCGGAGTTGCAACGTTCCGTATTTCTACGATCAGTTCATTAGTGATCAACTCTTCAATGACCCACCAGGTCCAAAAATCTTTCCAGCTGATCCCGGGCGCCATTGCAGATGTAACCTCATCTTCCTGACTCATTGGAAGTCGTTCCTAGATCGAAAGCTCCGCGCATTGTCGTGAGGCGTGAATCCTGCCGTGACGTGCCCGGCAGGAGTGGCTTCCTGCTCATGCCTGACGCTTCACGAATTTTTGGGGGCTCCTGTTTTAGAGACAGCTTCTAGCACATTACCCCATCAGCACATTAGCACATTACCCCATTAACACACTAACTCGCTTTCCCCTTCCGTTCCCAGTGGTCTTTGATGCGGGTGCCTGCTCGGTCGTACTTGAGGGTGCGGGCAAAGCGGTCGCCGCGGATGGCGCCGTGCGCGTCGGCCTTGCCCACAAAGGCCTGTACGGCATCGCCGTTGTCGTCGGTGCGCACTACGATGTCGTAGCCGGCCACTTTCAGCTGCAGCATCGAGGTCGGCGCGAACTTCTTGTTGAGCTCCTTGAGGAGCCGCTCTCCCAGTTTAAATGGCTTCATCGCTAAAGAAGCTACCAAGGGAGTGCCAGTTACGAATGTGCTAATGGGGTAATGGGATAATGGGATGATATGGTGCCGTCAAAATAGAAGACCCGGTTGCTACGCAACCGGGTCTTCTTTATCAGCACATTACCCCATTATCCCATTAGCACATTCCTGCTTTAGGAAGGACGCCTACAGGAGGGAATGGCCAGCTTTAGAACTCCTTCTTCTCTCCTACTTTCTTGCCGTCGGCGTCGAGCTCCACGACTTCGTAGCCGAGCTTCTTCACCTTGTCGATCATGTTGGCCTTGTCGCCAACGAGCAGGATATTGAGCTTCTGCGGCTGGATGTACTTGCGGGTAACGCTGGCGAGCTCACCCTTGGTAATGGCCTTCAGGATCTTGTTCTGCTGCTCGGTGTAGTTGGCGGGCAGGTTGTACTCGAGCACGCGGCTGATGAACTGGGCCTTCTGTGCAGGCGTCTCATAGCGCAGGGCGTCGAACTGGCCGATGGCGCTCTTCATGAAGGAGAGCTCCTCGTCGGTGGGGCCGTTGGCTACGTAGTTGTTGATGTCCTTCATCACCTCCACGAGCGCGGAATCGGTAGCATCGGCACGGATGCCGGAGCCGAAGCGGAACTCACCACTGAGCTGGTTGCCCTGGAAGGAAGAGGAGGCGCCATAGGTCCAGCCCTTGTCTTCGCGGAGGTTCAGGTTGAGGCGGCTGTTGAAGTTGCCGCCCAGCGAGTAGTTAGCCAGCACGGAGCGGTAGTAGTCGCCGGCGGCATCCCACTTGAGGCCGGTAGCATAACCTACGCGGAACTCGGTCTGGGCGCCCTTCGGCACGTCTACGAGGTACACCTTGGTCTTATCCACGGCCGGGGCGGGGTTCACCTTCGGCAGGTCGACCTTTTTGTTGGGGAGCTTGCTGAGGAAGGAGAGCTTGGCAAGCGCTTCTTCCTGCTTCATGTCACCCACTACTACCAGGCGCGCGCCCTGCGAAGTGATGAAGTTGTTGTAGTACGCTTCCACGTCCTTCAGCTCGATGTTCTTCACGGTCTCTTCCGTGCCCCCCTGCGGCAGGCCGAGGATGTGGTTGGGACCGTAGTTCACCTTGGCGAACACGTTCTCGGCGATGGCCGTCGGCTGCGACTTCTGCAGGCTGAACGACTGGAGGCGGGCCTTCTTGATGCGGTTGAATGCCTGCTCCGTGAACTTCGGGTTGTAGAGACGCTCCTGCATGAGGGCGAGTACGGGGTCGATGTTCTTCTTGAGCGACTGCACGGTGATGGTGACGCCGTTGACGCCGCTGCTCACACCGATGGTAGCACCGAGGCGGGCAAGCTCCTGGCTGATCTGCTCGGCCGTGTAGTTCTTGGTGTCCTCGTTCATCATGGCTGCGAACATGCTGGCCAGGCCTACCTTAGAGAGGTCGTTGGCCTGCAGCAGGTGACCGCCGGGGATGAAGAGGGAGACCACTACCGTGGGCGTTTCGTTGTTCTCGGTACCGATGGCGCGGAGGCCGCCGGCGAGGTCCTTCTTCCAGAAGGAGGGCACCTTCACCACGGGGTTGGGGCCGCTTCCGGGGATCTTGGCGCGGTTGAAGTTGTCCTTCGCCTTGTTATACTTGAGACCGGCATAACCGTAGTCGGGGGCCTTGTAGTTGCTGGAGTCGATCTTGTAGTTGGGCTCCGCCACCACGAGCTGCTCCTGGCCTTTCGGTACGAGGCTCAGGATCACGGCGCCTTTGCCTTTGATGTACTGGCGGTACACGCGCAGCACGTCTTCCTTGGTTACGGCATTGAGGGCAGCGATCTCCTCACCGATCTTGTTGGGGTTGCCGGTGAAGGTCTGGTAGGCGGCCAGCAGGCTCACCTTACCGCTCACGCTCTGCATGCCGTTGATCATGCGCGCTTCGGTAGCACCTTTGTATTTGGCTACGTCCTCGTCGGTGACGCCACGGGCCTCGAAGGAATCGAGGGCGGCGCGGAACAGCTTCTCCATCTCGGCGAGCGACTTGCCCTGCATGGGCACGAGGTCGAACTCGAACTCACCGGCGAGCTCGGAGTTGCTGTGGAAGGCAGCGGCCTGGAGACCAAGCTGCTTCTTCACGATGGTCTGGTAGAGCACCGAGTTCTTGCCCTGGCCGAGGATCTCGGCGAGGCAGTCGAGGGCTTCCATGTCCTTATGGTAGTTGGGAACCGTCGGGAAGGTCACGTAGAGGCGGGGCAGGCGGGCGTAGTTGTCGATCTGCGTTACATGGCGGTCGCTGGTGAGCGTCACGGCAGGGAACGACGCGGGCTTCACCTCGGGGCCGCGGGGGATGGAGCCGAAGTATTTCTCGACGAGCTTCAACACCTCGGCCGGCTTCACGTCGCCGCCAACGGAAATAGTCGCGTTGTTGGGGCCGTACCAGCGGAGGAAGAAGTTCTTGAGGTCGTTGACGTCGGAGCGGTTCAGGTCCTCGAGGTAGCCGATGGTCATCCAGGAGTAGGGGTGGCCATAGGGATAGAGGTTACGCGCGATCGTCTCGTTGGCGAGGCCGTAGGGACGGTTGTCGTAGCTCTGTCCGCGCTCGTTCTTCACGGTGGAGCGCTGGATCTCGAATTTTTTCTGCGTTACGGCATCGAGCAGGAAGCCCATGCGGTCGGCCTCGAGCCACAGCATCTTCTCAAGCTGGTTCGACGGAACGGTCTCGAAATAGTTGGTGCGGTCCTGGTTGGTGGTGCCGTTGAGGGTACCGCCGGAGCCGGACACGAGCTTGAAGTGCTGCTCGTCGGCCACGTGGTCGGAGCCCTGGAACATCATGTGCTCGAAGAAGTGGGCGAAGCCGGATTTGCCGATCTCTTCACGGGCGGAGCCCACGTGGTAGGTGACGTCGACGTGCACTACAGGGTCGGAGTGATCTTCATGCACCAGCACGGTGAGGCCGTTGGGCAGTACATACTTCTCATAAGGGATCACGAGCTCGGTGCCCTTGCGGGTGACCTTCTCCACGAGCTTCGCCTGGCTGAAGGCGGCGTTGGCGAAGAACAGCGAGCTGGCAAGCACCAGTACGTTGCGTTTCATCATTATCAAGGAAATTTTCGTTTTGATATAAGGGCTCCAAATTAAGCGTTTCTGCCGGGCTTCGGCTACCACTTATCAAAAAAAATCGGCATCTGTTGGAGGAAACCCTGCTAAAAGAGGGGATGGTTCGCCGGGAGGCGCGTTTTTTAACGCTAAGGCGCTAAGGAACACGTTTGGAGTCGTTTACAGTGGTGTGCCTCCGAACAACGGTAGCCTGGACTCCGGCAGTCACTTGCCTTTTTTCAAGAGCGCCAAGGACGGCCGCAGGGGCCGTTAGCGAGGTTTCCCTGACCTGTTCTTCGCGGAACGCAGCTTTCATTGCCAAGAGTTCGCAGATCGTCGTCTGCAGGTCTCAGGAACAAGGATGGGCGCAGTTTGCCGGGAGCCGCCGCTTTAACGCAAAGGCGCGAAGGAATACGTTTGGAGTCGCTTGTAGTAGTACGCCTCCGAATAACGGCAGCGAAGACTCCGGCAGTTAGTTACCTTTTTCAAGAGCGCCAAGGGACGGCCGCGGGCGGCCGTTAGCGGGGTTTCCCTGACCTACGCTTAGCGATCGCCGCTCTCCGTGTTTGGATTTAGTAAAGTGCCCTCCGCTATTAAACAAAAAGCCTCCGACATTTCTGTCGGAGGCTTCTGGGTGATATTGCTTTCAGAAAAGGTCCAAGTAGAAAAAGAATGATCCGCCTAAGTGCCCCCTTCGGGGGACAGGGGGCCGGAGGCCGGGGCCTAGAATTCCTTCTTCTCTCCTACTTTCTTACCGTCGGCATCGAGCTCCACTACTTCGTAGCCGAGCTTTTTCACTTTGTCGATCATGCCGGCCTTGTCGCCTACGAGCAGGATGTTCAGCTTCTGCGGCTGGATGCGCTGCTTCGTTACGCGCGCGAGCTCGTCCTTTTTGATCGTTTTCAGGATCTTGTTCTGCTGCACCGTGTAATCGGCGGGCAGGTTGTACTCGAGGATGCGGCTGATGAACTGGGCTTTCTGGGCGGGCGTCTCGTACCGGAGCGCCTCCACCTGGCCCATGGCGCTTTGCATGAACGACAGCTCCTCGTCCGAAGGGCCGTTGGCCACGTACTCGTTGATGTCCTTCATCACCTCCACGAGGGCCGAGTCGGTAGCATCGGCACGAATACCCGAGGAAAAGCGGAACTCGCCCGACACCGGGTTGGCATTGAAGGTGGAGCGGGCGCCGTAGGTCCAGCCCTTGTCTTCGCGGAGGTTCAGGTTGACGCGGCTGTTGAAGTTGCCGCCGAGGGCGTAGTTGGCGAGGCTCGCGCGGTAGTAGTCGCCGGTGGCGTCCCACTTGATTCCGGTGGCGTAGCCAACGCGGAACTCGGTCTGCGCACCTTTGGGCACGTCTACGAGGTACACCTTGGTTTTATCCACGGCCGGCGCCGGGTCTACCTTCGGCAGGTCGATCTTCTTGTTGGGCAGCTTGTTCAGGAAGGCAAACTTCTGAAGCGCCTCCTCCTGCCGGATATCACCCACCACCACGAGGCGCGCGCCCTGCGACGAGATAAAGTTGTTGTAATAGGCTTCCACGTCGGCGAGCGAGATGTTGTTGATCGTTTCCTCGGTACCGCTCTCGCTCACGCCGAGGATGTGGTTGGGGCCGTAGTTGACCTTGGCGAACACGGCGTCGGCCACCATCGCGGGCTGCGACTTCATCTGCTTGAAGCCCTGGATCCGTTGGTTCTTGATGCGGCTGAACGCGGTCTCGGTGAACTTCGGGCTGAAGAGGCGCTCCTGCAGGAGGGTGAGCACCGGGTCGATATTCTGCTTCAGCGTCTGCACGTTGATGGTGATGCCGTTGAGGCCGCTGCTCACGTTGATGGAGGCGCCCAGCTTCTGCAGCTCCATGCTCATCTGCTCGGCCGTGTAGTTCTTCGTGTCCTCATTCATCATCGAGGCTACCATGCTGGCCAAGCCGGCCTTGGAGAGGTCCTTTGCCTGCAGCAGGTGTCCGCCGGGCAGGAAGAGCGAGATCGCCACGGTGGGCGCCTCGTCGTTGAAGGTGCCGATGGCGCGGAGGCCGCCGGCGAGGTCCTTCTTCCAGAAGGCCGGGGCTTTCACTACCGGCGCGGGGCCGGCGGCGGGCATTTTGGCGCGGTCGAAGTTGTCTTTCGCCTTCACGTACTTCAGGCCGGCATAACCGTAGTCGGGCACCGTATAATTACTGGAGTCGATCTTATAGTTGGGGGCGGCGGCCACAAGCTGCTCGCCGTTCTTCGGCACCACGCTCAGCACCACGGCGCCTTTGCCCTTGATGTACTGGTTGTATACCCGGAGCACATCGTCCTTCGTCACCTTGCGGACGTCGGCGAGCTCGTCGGCGATCTTGTTGGGGTTGCCGGTGAAGGTCTGGTAGGCCGCCAGCAGGCTCACGCGGCCGCTTACGCTCTGGAGGGCGTTGATCGTCTGTGCTTCCTGCGTGCCCTTGAAGCGGGCAATGTCCTCATCGGTAACGCCGCGCTTCTCGAACTCAGCGAGGGCGTCGCGTACGAGTTTCTCCATTTCGGCGAGCGACTTACCCGGGGTGGGCACGATCTCGAGGCGGAATTCACCGGCGAGCTCGGAGTTGAACTGGCCCGCGCTGGCCTGGAGGGCCAGCTGCTTCTTGACGATGGTCTGGTAGAATACGGAGTTCTTGCCCTGGCCGATGATCTCGGCGAGGCAGTCGAGCGCAGCGGCGTCGGGGTGGTAGTTGCGCACCGTCGGCAGCGTCATGTAAAGGCGCGGAACGCGGGCGTAGTTGTCGACGTGCGTTACGTAGCGGTCCTTGGCAATGTTGACGGCCGGTACTTCTACGGGCTTCACCTCGGGGCCGCGCGGGATCGACCCGAAATACTTCTCGACCATCTTCAGCACCTCGGCGGGCTTCACGTCGCCGCCGATCGACACGGTGGCGTTGTTGGGACCGTACCAGCGGAGGAAGAAGTTCTTGAGGTCGTTGACGTCGGAGCGGTTCAGATCCTCAAGGTAGCCGATCGTCATCCAGCTGTATGGGTGCCCGTAGGGATACAGGTTCTTGGAGATCGTTTCGTTGGCGAGGCCGTAAGGACGGTTGTCGTAGTTCTGGCCGCGCTCGTTCTTGACGGTGGAGCGTTGCACTTCGAACTTCTTCTGCGTAACGGCGTCGAGCAGGAAGCCCATGCGGTCGGCCTCGAGCCACAGCATCTTTTCCACCTGGTTGGAAGGCACGGTCTGGTAGTAATTGGTGCGGTCGCGGTTGGTGCTGCCATTGAGCGTGCCGCCGGCGCCCTGCACCGTCTTGAAGTGCTGCTCGTCGCCAACGTGGTCGGAGCCCTGGAACATCATGTGCTCGAAGAAGTGGGCGAAGCCGGATTTGCCGATCTCCTCGCGGGCGGAGCCCACGTGGTACGTCACGTCTACGTGCACCACGGGGTCGGAGTGGTCTTCGTGCACCACCACGGTAAGGCCGTTGGGGAGCACATACTTTTCGTAAGGGATCACGATCTCGGTGCCTTTGCGGGTCACCTTTTCGACAAGTTTTGCCTGGCCGCGCGCGGCTCCTGCAAAGAGCAGCATCGAGCCGGCGAGCACAAGTGCGTTGCGTTTCATCATGTGGGGTAGAATTAGGTTGTTAGAGGAGGCCGGGGCACTCCCGGGGGCATTAAATTTAGTTAAAACACGCCGCAGGCCGGTACCGTTCATCCGGAAAAGCCGAAAATTGGCAAAAGATCCGAGATGGTTTCCGACCGTTCGCCGATGAAGCGCGCGCTCCTGCTCCCGTTTTTGCTCATAGCCGCGGCCCTGGCAGGCCACGCGCAGCCCGGCACGGCCACCCTGAAGCGACAGCTCCAGGCGCGGCTCGCCTTCCTCGACACCTTCAGCTTCTACGAGGACCGCGATGTGGATGTAGACGCGTATTCGGTAAAGACGATGCGCCTGCTGGTCCGCTACCTGTCGCGGGTGCAGCCTACGGCACGCGAGCTGAAGCAATTCCGCAACTTCGAGCGCTCAGCCAGGTATGACGATTCACTGCAGCTGCGCGCCTATTACTTCGGGTATTCCTCCGGCGGCACCCGTGGACAGTACACACATACAGTGCTCCAATGGCGCAGCCCCGACGGACAGCTCCATGCCCATGATCTTTCCCCGCTGCTGTACTGCGAGTTCCACGCCATCTACCCGCTGCGCTCCGCCACCGGCCGCTACTACCTGCTCCTGGGCAGCGAGTCGGGCAATGCGAGCACGGTGCAGCGCATCGCCCTCGTGGTGCGGATCGACAGCAACAAGCTGGATGCCCGGGTACCGGTCTTTTCCCGCTGGTCCTCGATCAACCTCCCCAATGCAGGCTATACCTATTATCCCCGGAGCGGCGTGCTGCGCTGCGACCTGAGCGACCGCGAAGGCCACGACGTACCGGATCCGCCGGGAATCCTGCGGCGCTCCGACTCGAGCGGCGTCCGGGCCCTCCGCCAGCTCTTTGCGCGGCAGTGGGACGACCCGGTCTGCCTCCGGTTCAACGGGAGCCGCTTCGTGCGCACCCGGTGCCCGAAGGCACCCGCCGGCAGCGGTTTGTAATCCGATTACCGGCATTGGTACGGTGCTTCTCTTTTTTCGTGGAATCGGCTGCGTTCTTTTTCGCAAGGGCGCCTAACTTCATAGGGCGGAGCCCAACCTCCAAAACCTTTAAAACCCTCAAAACCTCTAAAACCTTAGTTATGTCTTATATGAATTCCCACGAGATCGACTACCGCATCCTCGGCGAGGAAATGCAGTGCGTGGAGATCGAGCTCGACCCCAACGAGAGCGCCGTGGCGGAGCCGGGCGCCTTTATGATGATGGACGACGGCATCCAGATGCAGACCATCTTCGGCGACGGCTCGCAGCAACAGACCGGCCTCCTCGGCAAGCTCTTCTCCGCGGGCAAGCGCCTCCTCACCGGCGAGAACCTGTTCATGACCGCATATACCAACGTGGGTCATGGCAAGCGCCGCGTATCGTTCGCCTCTCCCTACCCTGGTAAGATCATCCCGATGGACCTCGCTCGCCTCGGCGGCAAGATGATCTGCCAGAAGGACTCCTTCCTCGCCGCGGCCAAGGGCGTGAGCGTGGGCATCGAGTTCCAGCGCAAGCTGGGCACCGGCCTCTTCGGCGGCGAGGGCTTTATCATGCAAAAGCTCGAGGGCGACGGCCTTGCCTTCGTGCATGCGGGCGGCCACGTGGTGCAGCGCGAGCTGGGGCACGGTGAGCTGCTCAAGATCGACACGGGCTGTATCGTAGCCTTCACGCCCTCCTGCGATTACGACATCCAGTTCGTGGGCGGCGTCAAGAACACCTTCTTCGGCGGCGAGGGCCTCTTCTTCGCCACGCTCCGCGGCCCGGGCACCGTGTGGATCCAGTCGCTGCCCATCGCCCGCCTGGCAAGCCGCGTGCTGCAGTACGGCATCGGCCCCCGCAAGGAAGAAGGCTCCATCCTCGGCGGCCTCGGCAACATGCTCGATGGCGACCGCTGGTAGGATCTGAGATCGCAGATCTCAGATCTGAGATCGAAAAGGGCGCTCCTGACGGGGTGCCTTTTTCTATGCTATGATGCGATGAACTACTGTAATAATACAAGTATGAAACCTGGCTACATGTGGGCTGTGCTCCGGGCGAGGTCGTCGGCAAGTCGCTCGATGTCGGCAAGTCGCTTCAGCTCGGATAACCACGCTTTCGGGATCTGCTCCTGCCCAAAGACCATTCCGGCCGAGCCACCTGTTACCGCACCGGTTGTGTCGGTGTCGGCACCAAGATTCACTGCGTTCAATACCGCCTCCGAATAGGTGGACGCCGTCATCAGGCACCAGATACTGGCCTCCAGGGTGTGGAGCACGTAGCCACTGCTCTGGATCTGCTCCCGCGGCAATGTGGCTATGTCTCCTTCCAGCAACCTGCCGAACAGTACTATTTCGTTAGCGGGAATATCCTGTGCGCGAAGGAACCCGGCGATCGTGTCCTTCAACTCCTGGTACGCTGCTTCCCTGGGCTTCCCTTCGAGGAGAAGACGGGCAAACTCCAGGTAGTAAAAGCAAGCGATCACGGACCGTATATGACGGTGGGTGAGGGAAGACACCTCTCTTGTGCGCGTAAAACGCTGCTCCATCGGCAGGGTTCGTATGAAAAAGACGAGGGGCAGGATCCGCATCAGTGATCCGTTGCCATTATCCGGCTCCTGCGCCCCGCCCGCCCGTGTAGGTTCACAGCCCTGCTTCAGACGATCGATCGCCTGACGGGTGGCGATTCCGACATCGAACACGTCGCCGTTTGCGGTCCAGTGTCCCTGGTAAAGCCATCTGGTGAAAGAGTCCGCCAAGGCTTTCAAATCGTAGCCTCCTACAAGCACTTCGGCCAGGCAAAAAGTGAGCGCGCTGTCATCCGACCAGGTACCGGGCGCTTGCCAGTGCGATCCATAGCCCCGCATGTCAACAACAGGATCGGCGTCCAGCATCGCTCTCGACGTGAACTCCACCGGCACTCCAAGCGCGTCGCCTACCGCAAGGCCAATCAAAGCATCCCGAACCATAAAAATGAGTGTGTGTGTGTGTGTGTTGATAAAATAACTCGTGTACATCAGCGGGCTTGGTAACAGCGAACAGGCGGAAGGCTAACGTTGCCTGAGTTGGGCCGACGCTACCGTGCCCTTTTTCTACCGGTGAGCGGGTCTATTCGAATAGCCGCGCCCACTTTTGCCGAAGCCATTGGTTTACGGCTTCCTGCTTGAACGCGAACCAACGTTCCCGGTAAGCGCCTGCCCTGTTGATCACTTCGTAAAACCGGGCGAACGGCTTCGGTTGCAAAAGCGCAGCTTTAAGTTGCGTGCTGAAGCCAGGATCTGCTACAGTCCCTGCATATGCTTCCATGACGGAAAATGCCTCACTGGAATCCATTGGCTCAAACAGAACGAACGCGCCGGGCACTGCCCCGATCCGGTCCAGGTCCGTTTCCCAGAGTTCCGGATCACCAAGCTCCAGGTCTTCCTCCGTGGGTACCGCGATCACTTCGAAGGTTTCGCGATGGACAAAAACCCGGAGGCCGAGCTCCAGCTCGGATGCGATCTTTTTAAGCAGCTCGTCGGTTACATGCATGGGGGCTATTTCGGACTGATGGCAACAAGCTTGCGCCGGTGCCGGGCGTGAATGTACGGACGATAACGAAAGCCTGACCGCCTGAGCGCTGGCGCTTCTGCCAGGCGCAGCTGGTTGCGAAAACAGCCAGCGTTTTGATGAATGATCGCCGGCCAGGGCGCAACAGCCCTTGCTATGCATTGTTCTTCAGAACCACGCTTCCGGCTACGATGTCGTGAATCGCCCTTCGCTCTGTGTTGGTATGCATGGTCAGAAATGATACCCACCCAAGGCCGATCTTCAGCAAGTACCTGAAAAATGCCTGAAGGAGATTGATCTTCCTGTCCTTATCGGAGGCGCGCCGGACACGAATGCCTTTGAAATAATTGCCGACGGTACATCCGAGCGCCGTACATACCGGCTCGTAAACGCCCCAGATGCCGAAGAAGAGCGCCACCCGGATCCAGTCAGGAGCACCTTCATACTGCTCCAGGGCTGATGCTGCAAAGAACATCATCACCACAATCAAAATGGAATCGATAAAGGTTGACTGGATGCGGTCGGAAAGCGTAGGGTAGACAAGCGGCTTGGTCTCTAAAACAGTTGTTGTCGACATATTGAGTTGTTTTGGCTCTTGTGCATATGAAAACTACCGACACCGCATTATGGCGAGTGCGTTGTGCCGTAGCCGAGGATGAAAGTACGAACTATAGCGACTGGTCGGAGGCCAAAGCGCAATATCACATGTTGTGCGCAGGCCTATCAAAGCAGGGTCTCCCACTGCCTGTTGACGCACTGTAAGGAGGCCTGTTGCCAGTGCGCGAACCTCCGTTCACGTACAGCGCTGGCCTGGTTGATGATTGCGCGAAAGTTCTTGAAAGGCTTTGGATTTTCCAATGCTTCCTGCAGTCCAGCGCGAAGTTTGACGCTGCCGAATGACTCAACGAAAGCCCGCATTGCCCGAAAACTCTCCTCCGCCGACATTGATTCGAAGAGCACGAGTTTCTTTTTGTCGCGTTCTATTTTTTCCAGACTTCCCTCCCACGGCTCAGGACCGGTCATTTCGATGCCTTCCTGGGTAGGCACCGATATAACCTCAAAGGTTACCTTATGAACATAGACCAACAGCCCAGCTCCAGGTCAGAGGCTATCTCGGTCCGTATCGTCGCGTTTGGTTCCATTGAAGACTGACTGCAGCTGGCGCATAACGAAAAGTACCTTGCGCTGTGGCCGGGAGTGAAGCGATCAATTAAAACGTCTTTTCAGAGGCCATAGCGCAATAGCCCCTGTCAGCGGCAGTGCCTTGTCCAGGCGACTCAGCCGTAGGATCTGGTCATATTCGCTGTAGCTAAGCTTCACCAGCATTCTCAGCTTGTTATACTGGATGTCATAGATCCATAGACTACGGCTACGATATAGGAATGGAACCAGCAAGTAAACGAAATTCAACACACTGTCCACCTCTTCGCCTCCATCGGGGCTGTAGCCGTTCGTTATCAACTCTCCTCTATAGCCTGAATCAGGGGCGACCGTAAAGGATCTTGACCGGAAGCCGAATGCAACAGTCCGCTTTACAACTATGGAATCTTCCATAATTGTCAGCCCATAAACCGGATAGACCCAAAGTATGACTGATGCGGCTAAGCTGGCAAGCGCTGCAACGTCGCGACCGGAAAGAAGGAAATAGATTCCGAGCCCCACACCAATAAGCGCCAGAACCCAGACGGCATAAACTACAGGACTTGTATTTCGCTTGAAAACAATCATAGGCGGGTAGCCTGGCCTTGCCGCTAACAACAGCGCTTTGCGCTGTGGCCAGGTGTGAATGTACGACCTTTCAGAGTGCTTGCAGGCCATAGCGCGACAGCCCTGTTAAGCGCAGGCGTCGCCCAATTCAAACTCCGTCTCGTCGGTTGGCGTATTCACGATAGCGATCGCCGAATTCTAGTTCCAAGGCAATGCGGAGTAAAGCAGGGTAGGCAAACCAAAACCCGCCCTTTACCCGCTCGTTTACGAAAGCCTCTCCATACTCGCTTTTGTAATGCTGTTCGTGGAAGTCGCCTAGTGGATCTGAATCGTACTCCAACACAGCGGGGCTGTGGCGGTCAAGGATGCCCTTCAACTGTTCAGGGCTTGTAATGCCGAAATCGCTGAGTTCCTGTAGCTCTTCGCAGTAGTCCGTGTTATGAAAATCATTCTGCGCAGGAAATGTTTCCTTCAGGATCCGATAAAGCCCCTGCTCTGTTAGTCGTTGACCTTGTGCTGAATTTGCCACCTGATTCGAGTTTAGGACATCGCTTGCGCTTAACGGCCAAGGCTTTGCGCTGTGGGCGGGGAACAAGTTACGAAGTATAAAGCAAGCCCGGAGGCGATAGCAGAACAGCCCATGTCACGCGCCGTGTGTGGTCACTGTCCTAGTTCGGAAATGGCGTGATGCCCGGCCTCTTCCTTAACCGTTTTCATCAGCCGATTAATCCAAATCAAGAAACCCATCGCCACAAAATTCAAAGAGTAGTCATAGGTATCCCCTTCGGAGCCTAACGAAAAAGTCATTCTTAGAAAACCCATGTCAAATGTTACGGGGCCCGCTTCCCCATTCGAAACTCCCATTGCCAGGTAACATCCCGTAGCGAAACTGAAACCAAGTATTGGAAAACCGAAGTGAATGATTTGGAGAATCTGGTTCCACAGGCTTAATCTCAAGCCTCGCTCCTTCCCCTGATAACATAGGTAACCACAAAAAATGGAAAACCCACAGAGGACTAATAAGCATACTACCAGGGTGATATTGACGGTGCCACTGGTCAGCACAGACCAAAGTCCTATTAGAATTCCAAGTGAGCCTCCAACGATCTGGTACAAGCCAATTCTCACCATGTCCTTCTTTACTTCTTCAGAATTGATCATCAGCATTGGGTTAGAAGCATTGCGCACAACGACCAGGGCTTTGCGCTGTGGCCCAAAATGAAATTACGAGCTAAAATGACTGCTCGCAGGCCACAGCGCAACAGCCCCTGTTAGCGGCAGGTTGATCTTGTAGATTTAAACCGCTTAATAGACGAATGTTTTGCTCTCGCTCTCTTTTGAAACTACCAAAAAGGGTTTATCCTGATCAATTCTTTTTCCGCTCATTACAAGACCAACTTGTTTTGAACTTGCCAAATAAACCCTTGTACCTGCTTTAAAGTAAAGTGCTTTTACAGACTTCGGCCACATAGTTATTTGCTCGGTACCATTTTGAGATTCACCTGGTGCATAGCTGATAATTGTAACCTTTTTAGGAAGTATCGACGAATTCTTGATTGAGAACTTTACGTTGGAAGTTTGACCTTCTTGTGCACTAACAATACCAACAGAGAAGCTTACAATTAAAAAAAGCAAACTCCTTTTCATTCTGATAAATTTAGATGATGAATCTCGCCTCTAGGAATTGGTTTTACAACTTGCCGCTAACGACCAGGGCTTGCCGCTGTGGCCGAGAGTGAAGTTAGCACTTTAGTGAATGCCGGGAGCCCATAGCGCAATAACCCCTGTTAGGAGAAGTGCCCGACTTAGTAGCTCTGGATGAGGACGTCTGTGGGAATGTTGAGCCTTTGATGCAGTTGTCTAATCATCTCCAGCGTCAGCTTTCTCTTTTTGTTGAGAATCTCGCTGACACGGCTCTTAAGGCCAACTACCTCAGCAAGGTCGCTTTGGTTATAGCCCAGCTGTTCCATGCGGAAGCGGATGGCTTCAATGGGATCGGGCATTCCAACAGGAAAATGTTCGTTCTCGTACTTCTCAATCAGGATACTAAGTACTTCCAGCTCGTCTCCTTCCGGGGAGCCGTGGCGAGCATCAAAGATTACCTCCAGGCGTTGCATGGCTGCCTGGTAGTCTTTCTTCGTCTTGATGGGCTTAATCGTCATAGGTCTATATGGTTGTCGCATCGATCCGGTCATACTGGGCGTGAGTACCAATAAAACGGATCCATACCATTTGGAAAGGATAATTGATCTTAACAATGAGCCGGTAGTGATTGCCCTTGATGTTGAAAACAACCCGGTTATCTGCAAGGAAGCTCGCCGATGGATAATCCCTTTTAATGTCTTTAGGACCCTTCCACGAGGCTGCCTCCGCTTCCTGATACCAAGACTTCAGCTGCTGCTCGCAATCCGGGTGCTTCAACCAGAAGTCCCGCAAGGTCTTCTTTGCAATGACTCTCACCTAAAACCGACTTTAAACAAAGATAAGGAATGTTCCCAATATGGGAACCAAATTTAGGGCTTTCTCACAAAGGACATTTCGACTAACGGCCAGGGCTTTGCGCCGGTCCCTGAAGTTAGGAGACTATCTGCTGTAAATGACCGGGGCTAGCGCAACAGGCCCATGTTGGGCCCTGCTCTCAGAGACGTCGCATAGCAGCCATCAGCCGCCGTAGCCAAGTCGTGCAGTTTGGTTCAGTAAATCTTTTGAATTGCCACCCGACATATATCCGGTGCTCGGTAATTGTAGCACAACTCGGTGTTTTGTCACCATTCCTACGTACTTCTTCAAACCTTTGAATCAATTCAAGCTCTAAGGCCTTCAACGAATCTATTTGACTAGGCCGCAAACGATACGCTGCAGTATCTACCGCCGCCTCTCCCCCATCGTAGCCGACTGCACTTTGAGAAGCGAAGTAGTCCGACCCAATCTTCCGAATATGAAGAACAAAGTCTGTTCCGCCAAAGCAGCCCATCCGTGTAACATCAATTACAAAGACATGGCCTTTATCAATACTATCGGCCAGATGTACACCAAAGTCAATTTCCTTCAAATCTTTTCTATCCTGAGCGTATGTGAGCTCAGACAAAAAAGTTAGACATATGATTACGATGATCAATCTCATAGAATGTTTGACTAGTAGCGCCCAACGGCCAGGGCTTTGCGCTGTGGCCGAGAGGAAAGGTATGAAGTTTCAGGGTGTTCGAAGGCCATAGCGCAACAGCCCATCCTATGTTTGTTTTCTATTACTTTTCGGTGATGAAGAATGTGGGCAGCGGGAGTAAGATCACATAGCCCCTGAAGCCAGGAAAAGCTTGTACAACATGATGATCCCCCTCTGCCTTTTTACACGTTACTGCGGGTAGTTCAACTGAGTCCGGATGGCAGTCCGTGAACTCGCATGAAATTAGGATGGCTGCAGACGTGTAAAAATCACATTCGTTTTTCTAACACTAAAAGCAAATTACGAAATGAAACTCGTTTGCGGCATCGATGTCTCTAAAGACACGCTCGACATCTATTACAATGATGAGAAAAGGAAGAACCATTATGCGAAGCTCCCCAACAACGCCAGTGGGCACCGCGATCTGCTCCGCAAGTGCGGTGTGCGCCAGTACGTCCTCGAGACCTCCGGACCGTATTACCTGGCCTTGCCTTTACCCTTAAAGAAGGGGGTGGCGACGTCCGGGTAGAGAACCCAATGGTGGTCAAGCGCTTTATCCAGATGAACCTGGAGCGCAACAAGAGCGATAAAAAGGATGCGCGCTGGCTGTATCGCTATGGTGTGGAGCGTGAGGCTTCCGTGTGGCGCGTCCCCTCGCAGGCGCAGCTCAAATGCAGCCAGATCGGGGCTTTGATCGATATGTACGTCCGGCAGAATACGATGCTGCAGAATCAGCTGCACGCCCTCACCTACATGCCCTTTGCCGACAAAGAAGTGGCAAAAAGTATAAAAGGATCGATCGCCAGGCTCGACCGGGAGATCAAGAAACTCGAAGACCAAATGAACACTGAGCTAAAGGGGTGGTGCGAAGAGAAGATGAAGGCCGTGCGCTCTGTTCCAGGGTTGGGTAAGCGTGCCACAGCGGCCCTGATGGTGGCTACCGACGGGTTCACGAAGGTTACCAACCACCGGCAGCTCATCGCCCTTGCCGGCCTTGCTCCACGGGAGCACCAAAGTGGCACCTCCATCAAAGGCAAAAAAGGAATTTGCAAGATGGGCAATGGCTACTTGCGCAGTGTGTTGTTCATGGGAGCCATGTCTGCCAAGAAACATAACCGGGCGTGCAGGGAGCTTTACGATCGCTTGATAGCAAAAAGAAAAGCACCCTATGTCGCCCTCATCGCCGTTTGCAATTAACTGCTCAAACAAGCCTTGGCTATTGCCACAAAAGGAACTACCTATCAGGCAGACTATAAAAGCACCCTGGCTTAAAAAATATCAGGAAATCAACATAGTTCATGTTGTGCGCAGGCATCAAGGCTGCTTCCAATAATACCGGTGTAGACCGCCTGCCGTGTCGCGGATATAGAGCTGATTACCATCCAAACGTGGAGCGATGCCAGCAGGTAGGGGTCTTCCGCCCGGAACCTGCTGATAGTCGAGTAGTTCAAGGTGTTCATAATCTAAAACCCCGATATAAGTAGGAAACCGCCCATCCCGTAATGCAGTAAAGAAGATATACTCACCCACTACTTGCCAGGACCGGATCACGAGCTTTTCGCGAAGTGCCGAAGATACAATCCCTCTCGCAAAAGAGCGCCTGACCCGGCATCAAACTCCCTGTAGTTAGTTTCCGGAGCGTAAGCAGATAAACCATAAAGGGATAGAACCCGGTCTTGGGGATGAATAAGATGCGTAGCAAAGGAGTAACCTATATGGAAGGCATCGCCCTCAAACCGGACTGCGCCTGATTCCAGATCAACTCCAAGCAAGAGATGCGTTTCGGAAGCATCCTGCAGCGCGGCCCATAGGCAACCGGCATAATTCCCAATCAAGCGATGCACTTTACCTGCCGCGCTCACATCAACTTTCCAAATGGTCTTTCCGGTTGCGATCTCCAACTGCTGAATTACATCATTCGTCCTATCAAACAAGGCTCCTTCGATAAACTGAAGAAGGGATGTATCGGGACGTTGCCAGATCTGGATTTGGCTTGTCCAATCAAAAAGGCCTCCGCACAGCGCCAGCCGCGTAGAGTCGTATGTGCCGCCAATCAGGTAAGGGCCACTGCCCCCCGGCAAAAAAGCATACTGATTGCAGGCAAACAGTTGTTCTCTGCTTCCCAAGTCATAGGCCAGGACCGATCCATCCCAGGAATCAATCAGAAAACAAGTCTGCCCGTTCACCCAAAGGCGCTTACTCTTTGAGAAATTGCCGAGCACCCACTCCCCGCCGGCGCAATCATAAACACGAACTATACCGCCCTTTCCAGAGGAAGTCAACCTGCCATGAGTGGCATCAAACTCAAATACGTCAGGTAGGGTGTCGCTGTAAGAAAGCGTCATCATTTAATTTTAAGAAAAACCAAAAAAAAGGATGATTTCATACAGCAAAGACTTCTTCCGGCTTGCTCCCAACGACCAGGGCTTTGCGCTGTGGCCTGAACTAAAGATATGACTTGAAATGAAACGACCGGCCATAGCGCAATAGCCCATGTTAGGCGCTGGTCGAGGACGCTCCGGCCTGATACTCAGCCTCTACTTTATGCATCTGCGTAATATGGCGTTGCCCATGCTGCGCTAGGAAGTAGATATACTCGTAAACGTCGATCTTTCCGAGCCCGTTCACACTCATAGTAGTTCTATAAAGCACGCCTTCCCCTTTTCCCAGATTTTGCAGATGGCCAAGGCATCTTTCGAGCTGACCGTTGAGTTCCTGTCGCACCTCTGTCAACGACTTGCCCCCCTTCGGCTCCATATGCTCGGGCCGGATCCAGTCAAAGGACTTGTGAATTCCGACTTCGTCCAGACGGTCGCGATGAAACTCGTAGTCCTTAACCGCGTCCTCGACATTCACTCTAGAGGCATTGTCAAGAGCCTTCCTGGCACCTTTATCGATCAGAATCAGAAGGAAATGATTCGTGAGAGCAATATGTTCAAGCACCTCATTGATTGACCAGCCTCCGTTCTGGGGTTTGTAGGAACGCACACCGGCTTCCTTATCGAACCAAGCATCGATTGAGGAAAAGGAACTAACGAGACTGTTCCGGATATCTTCTATGACTGTTTGTACTCTCATGCTGGTTCTACTAGCGCCTAACGACTAGGGCTTTGCGCTGGCGGTGAGCTTGGTGAAATTACAACTTTAGGGCAGACAGCTAGCGCAACAGCCCATGTTGGCCGCAGTCGGTCCTAAGGAGAAGAATTTCCGGCACCACGGCAACCGTTGACTTCCTGTACGGAGATTCCGCCTTCTTCTTACCTGAACTGACGAGGCGAAAACAACCAATGAAATTTTGTCCCTGGTACAATGACAACATTCTAACACTTTGATCATATCTCCATGACCCAATCCCCTTCCAAGTACTGACGTCGGAGTAATCAATATTTACAACCCGAAAAGCCAACTGTCCGCCGGTCTTGAAATCAAGTTCAACGTAATAAGCGATCTGATAAAGCGCGAACCCTTCTTCCGCTTGTGCTGAAACTGTCTTCTGGAAGTTCATAATCTGCACTGTATCTGCCTTAAAAAACGCACTATCCCAGTTCTTAGCAATCCATTTCGTACCCGAGAGATTAGTCTTGGGCTGACTAAGGCAAAAAATGCTTGAGAGAAGTAACGATATGGTGATTTGAACTTTCAGACTGTAGATTGCGGCCAACGACCAGGGCTTTGCGCTGTGGCCGAGATTGAATGTACGAACTATAAGGAATGTCGAAAGGCCATAGCGCAATAGCCCATGTTAGCGGCTGCGGCGAGTTTAGAAGCACTCACACGTCTTGGGAGGATTCTCTCTGAGCATCGGAGTTGCTCTTTTCCAAGTTGTAATGGTTGACTTTTCCTTGCGGGAGAGCACAAACAACGTATCACCGCGCTTCCAGGTACTGGATCCGTCCAGATCTCTGTCAAAGATTACATAAAGCGCACTGGAGTCTCCCGTGAGCTGAGCTCTGGCTTTGGTGAATGTCTGAAAGCCATTTACGTCAAGTGTACCCAAAGTGGAGTCGCCAGATTTTGCGACAGCAAACTCCCATAACATAGAAGGCGCCGGCACCTCAGCTTGATCTAAAGGCTCTTCCTCATAAGAATACTCACCGACCCAAGAGTCAATAGAAGGCTTTTGTCGTGTCTTGCAGCTCAGAAGAACGAAAATCACCAAAAGGGTTTTAAAGGCAGATAGGTACAATAAAATGCTTCGATTCATAAGACTGGTAGTAGCCGCTAACGACCAGAGCTTTGCGCTGTGGCCGAGCATGAATTTACAAAGTTTCAGAGTGTTTGAAGGCCATAGCGCAACAGCCCCTGTTAAGCGCAGGCGGCCATCAGGAGGCCTGCCCGTCCGAAGGGGGAAATAGCTTAGCATGGCATGTCTTGCAAATCCATTGCCTGTCAGCTGTATAGCCGTCTGTCTCGCCGGCCTCGGTATCATCCGATAAGTTTACAAAGCAGATTTCGCAGTGGTCATGGGTCCATCCATCTTGGACCAAGTCGAAGTAAGCAGGGTCAAAGCTTTGTCCAACGAAGGGACGCGCGTTACCGGCTTTCTTCTCAATTAGTGCCGGAGAAGGTTGCCACACTTTGAATATCCAATCTAAGCTTCGATAGTATTGTAAGTCCTCTGAAGTGAGCTGATCCATGCTTCGGGTTTAGTAAGATAGCTTGCGCTTAACGACCAGGGCTTTGCGCTGTGGCCGAGAATGAAGTTAAGAACTATAGTGAATGATGATAGGCCATAGCGCAACAGCCCATGTTAAGCGCAGGCGGCCCATTAGGAACGCAGTCTAGAGGACACTGCAACGTTTTGCTCATAACACTCACGGCAAAGCCATTGGCGGTCGGCTGTATATCCTTCTGTCTGACACGTCTCAGGATTATCACAAAGCTTCACGAAACATACTTCACAATGGTCGTGCCTCCAGCCGTCTTCTACGAGATCAAAAAAGACCGGATCGTATCCCTGTCCGATGTATGGACGAGCGTTTGCACCTTTCTTTTCAATAAGTGCTGGTGTCGGCTTCCAAGTCTGCAAAGTCCACTTTAAGGAACGAAAATATTTGAGGTCTCTGGGATTAAGTTGTTGATCCATGCTCAGGGTTTAGGAATGTAGCTTGCGCTTAACGGCCAGGGCTTTGCGCTGTGGCCGAGGATGAATGTACGAAGTTTCGGAGTGCTCGGAGGCCATAGCGCAACAGCCCATGTTGTGCGCTGTCGGTCATTCGTAGTCGGACAACGGGAGCGCTTCCGGAAAGTATTCCTTAAACCTGTCCGGCAACACTGCCGTCCTGAACTTGACAATTGTATAGCTGCCGTCCCAGCAAATGATCTCCACCTCAGATTGATCTAGTTCGAAATGCCCAAGCTTCCAAATATAGGGGTTACCGTCTGCCCAAGGCAGGCTGTCCTCGTCTATTTCAAGACTTACCTCTTTAGGGACCGCAGCAATAAACGCCCAAAGAGTTTGCATTCGATAGGCCACAAGTCTTGAGAATTCCTCAGGCGAAAGCAATATCCAGTCCTTACTTCGATCAATATCTGGAGACTGTCCTTCTCGAGGATGGAACCAGAAGTTTGATATGAACCAGTTGTACGACGCGATCACCTCTCGCAAAGGAGCAATGACCAATGCAAGGTTTGTGTGAAATGGCATCCGCTCGCTTTGATCAATAATCCAGTTCATACTATAGGACTGTAGATAGCGCACAACGACCAGGGCTTTGCGCTGTGGCCGAGAATGAAATTACGAACTATAACGAATGTCGGGAGGCCATAGCGGAATAGCCCATGTTATGCGCCGCCGGACTTTAGGAAATAGAATCTCCCAGATCGATCAGAACGATTGTGGCTGTCACGCCCGCTGCTACGAAGCTGGCAGCAAGCCGCCGCTTCTGGTAGCGCGGCCTCATCCGGCTGCTGCGAAGCCATTTCTGAAGCAATCGCGTCCCGGTCATGACAAACTACTCTTGCAAAGAGGCCGCGCGGAGCTCTTGTGGAAGCTGTCGCCAAAGTATTTGACAGGCTACTTGATGCGAAGCAGGTAGCGGGCGGCGCCTAGGTTCGTCGGCATGCGCTACGAAGCTGGTATCCCAAAAGTCGAACTGAGGAAATGATCCGAAAAACTGAAGCTACTTTAGTAAGGTTGGCCAAACTTCGACCTAAGGAAGGCAGGTGGCGCATAACGACCAGGGCTTGACGCTGTGGCCAGAGTGAAGTTAGTGCTTTAACGCAAGCTAGCAGGCCATAGCGGCACAGCCCCTGTTGGGCGCTGGCCGTCTTTTGGACGCGGAGTGTCCCCGAGGTCCCGCTTTAGGAAATGATGCAGAGACCCAACTCGATCGTAGGTGAACGCCAGGCCGCCTAAAGCCGTAGCACCTGCAGGCTGATTTAAAACTTGAAGTAGCGGAGACTCCTCCTTTAGGAATCCAAAAGCGGCTGGCCTTTGATGCACCTCACTCAATTGGAGTCGTTGCTACGATCGTCGACCTGTAGGAAAAGATGAAAAACACAAAAGCGCGAAGCGAACGCAAAATATCCGGCCTTAATGAATGCAGGCTTGCGCCCAACGACCAGGGCTTTGCGCTGTGGCCAGCGTGAAGGTATTAAATACAGGCGACCATGCGGCCATAGCGCAATAGCCCATGTTGGCCGCAGCCCTAAGGAGCTGCTGTACCTATAATTCCGAAAAATGCCAATGAAATCACCCCAAATACGAGTCCAATACCAACTGCATAAAGTAACCCCCAAAGCAGACGGCTTCTGTCGCCTCCTTTTACATAGATGTTCGCTAAGTTTATTCCTCCCAAAATGAGGAATCCAAGCCAGAATGCTGTCCAAAACATAGTACGTAGTTCATAAATTTACCTCGGTCGTATTAACTCCTAACCGCAACTGCAGGTCGCCGCCTCTTTTACACCTATTCCCGGCCTTACAGTTTGAATCTCATTGTCCGCTGCACATTAAGTCTTGAGCATAATCTAAGTCATGCGTACATGTAGATCAATGTCAACAATGAACGAATTAAGATTTCCGTATTCTTTCCGGTCGGGTGGAGTGTCACAGGTTGCGGCCAACGACCAGGGCTTTGCGCTGTGGCCGAGAATGAAATTACGAAGTTTCAGAGTGTTCGCAGGCCATAGCGCAACAGCCCATGTTATGCGCCGGTCTTCCGTAAGAAAGTCGCACAGAGGAAAAATAAAAGCCCCTAGTATGTAAAGTTTACTTTACATTCGGTCTGTAACCAAATGCTTCTCCCATGAAATTGCTACTCCCCTACCGGTTTAAAAAGGCGGGTCTGCTTATGGCTCCCGCAGGACTTCTTTTCTGGATTCTCATGCAACGAGGCCTTGTGACCCGAGCTCTGATTTGGGTATTGGGAACGCCTGTCCCTAGAGAAGGCTACCCTCCTTACCACAGCGCTAATGTGGCTTTTGCCATCATCGGCTTCTTCTCCTTTCTGGGCGGGCTATACTTCATTGCATTTTCAAAGGAGAAAGTTGAAGATGAAATGATCAGTCAAGTCCGATTGGAGAGCTTTCAGTTTGCCTCAGCGCTGCAGTTGCTTGCCATTATCGGTGGCTTCGTAGCGATCCTATTATACGGAGAGCCTGAAAAAGAGGGAATGATGAACTTTTTTATTTGCTCTATACTGCTCTTCTGGATCTTTTTCATTACCCGGTTCAACTATGTTATTCATGTGAAGCTCAGAAATGAAAAACTATATTAAGGAAGAGCGCACAAGGCAACTGCTCACACAGGCAGAACTGGCCGAAAGGGTTCAGGTGTCTCGGCAAACAATCATTTCTATTGAGTCCGGCAGGTATTTACCTTCCACGGTTCTCTCATTAAAGCTGGCCAAAGTTCTCAAAAAGAAAGTCGAAGATCTCTTTGAGCTCGAGAACTCAGACTAATACGCTTGCACTTTAGGAAAGATCCGACTGGCGCATAACGACCAGGGCTTTGCGCTGGCCCCTGAAATTAGGAAATGACTTTAGTACAAACGACCGGGGCTAGCGCAATAGCCCATGTTAGGCGCAGCTATTTTGATGGTGATCCTATTCTCCTAGTTGCCCAGCAGAGCCCTGTTTTCATGCGTTTGCCATCGGCCCCAGCAAACACCTCGTAATGACTCCCCTTCTGAAAGGATATTCCGCAGCACATCTCCGACAAGCAGGTCGTGTCGACCACCATCGTCCGTCTGCGCTGCTTTCCTTTCATCCACTTGCTAACCTGAAAGGTGATTTCGTATCGAATGTACGGCTCTTCCAAGCGCTTTACACGCAACACTGTACCTCGAAATGCTACATCTGCGTCATCAAGTCCTCTCGTCGTATAGCAATCACAGGCTTTTGCGCCAAAGCTAAAAATGCAGAAAAGTATGGTGGCTAGAAACTTCATAAAGTGCGTTTGTAGACAGGCCGCTAAGTTGCGCCTAACGGCCAGGGCTTTGCGCTGTGGCCGAGGATGAATGTACGAACTATAACGACTGCCCGGAGGCCATAGCGCAACAGCCCCTGTTGGGCGCTGTCCGGCAAGACGAGAAAGACTGTCAGCATTAAGTTGCCATTTCTAATCACTACTTACTTGTGATTTAATAGGGTCTATTTATACGTTCTTTTATGAGTTTTATTTTTTTATAAATATTCTCCCATCAGGCGTCAGTCTACCTTGCTAGAAATTTAAAACTATGAAGCAAGTACTGTCACAGCTCGAAAAGTGGTTCAACGAGAAGAATTTCTATTTCCTAATATTTTCGGCAACCGATACAAGACTAGAAGGGTGGTTTAAAGGTGAAATGCTGGTTCTATTTGCATTCATGAAACACAGCAAAATCATCGCCGATTTTGAAGTGGAACATTCATTGATGACGGGAGAACGGGTAGATTTCAAATTGATCCTTCCCAGTGGGGAAATCGTCTTTCTAGAACTCAAAGCATTGAGCATAAGTAAACTTAAAGGTTCGCGAGGTTTGAGCTTTTATATGTCCGACAGCCATTTATTTAACGATTTCCGTAAACTCGAAAAGGAGCCTTGCTCTGAATCGACCAAGAAGCTTGCTATAGCTTTCATTTATCCAAAGCCGAATAATATTAAATGGCAGGAGGCAATCGCCAAAGCAAATACCTATCACCCCAATTGGCAATGTCTCTCTTCTATTCCCGGGGATGAATTGGACTACTTTATGAGTGTCTGGGAATGGGTAGGTTTTAAAAAGACTAAGTCTACAGGTTTCTCCAACCGAATCGAACCTTCCTCCGAATTGAAAGCTGTAGGATAGCGCCTAACGACCAGGGCTTTGCGCTGCCGCCGCAGTAATGAAGTTACTGCTTTAGGACACTCATAGCACTTTAAGAGAGGCTGCAGCGGCGAGTAGCACAATAGCCCATGTTGTGCGCAGTCAAAAGGGAGACTGCTCAGTCAAGTTATTCGCTTTAGTGTTCCGTTGAGATCGCTGGCGGCTCTCTTGTAAGATTCCGTTGTGCGTAAATCCCAAAAAAACTTTATATACCTTATGCAAGACCACCTTGCCATCGTTTTGTGTCGTAAACTCGTCGATTTCCGATACGCTATTTGGTTGTCGGTATTCTCGTTCGTATCGTATTTGATATCCCAATTCGATTACTATGTCGCCTTTCTTCCATTGATATTTGGTCACGTTAAGACCATCATCTGATGGGGTCTTTACCGGCTTAGTTCTGCTTTTGAAAGCTGACTCCTTCTCCCAATCCTTCATTATGCCCTGCAACGCATCCTGTTCAGTACGGTGCATACTTAAAGCCCGACCATACTTCTCTGACACCAAGTCAATAATTGTTGTAAATCTTTCATTGACAGCTTGTAAATCTGGCCTGTCTTCGCCTACTAAATCAAAAGATGACAGACCCAGAGAATCATCGTAACCATCATTTTTTAACGTGTACCAGTATTGCCCGATCTTATAATTATAGTGATGTCTCGCCGGGCTGTTTGACTGGAGCTCACCAAAGTTGATTTCATCGAATGCCTTAGTATAAAAATCATTCTTCACTTGTTGCCTACTTTCAATCGCAGAATCCGGCGCAGTGAGCGTTGTAGGTGTAAGGCTATCAATCACTGATATTTTCTTTGTCACGTTATCAGCGTTGGCGCTACGATCTCCACAAGACACAAAACAAATGGAAAAAAATAAAGCGCATGAAATCTTGTTTATCATTTCTCAAGTTTTAGAACTGCTCCAGATTGCGCACAACGACCAGGGCTTTGCGCTGTGGCCCTAACTAAGTTAGCGTTTTGCTTTGAAACATTGGCCATAGCGCAACAGCCCATGTTAGCGGCGGGCTCAGACTGTACGACCTAATCGTCGCGCGTACCGAAGTCAACGCCATGTGATCTAAAAAACGAGCGCAACAACTGAAATTTCTGGTTACAGAATTCACCCGTTTGAACTCGCTCGCTACTGAGCCGGTATTCTGAACATTCGAAGCACAGTTCAATAAACGAAACTAGCCTACCGCTCGAATCCAGCATCAAAATGGCATTCCTCGGATTATAACACATCCGCTTTTCTATTTCGCGGATTACGCCACGATAGCGCCAATTGTAAAGGATAGAAGTCAAACTGTCAATCGCTGCAGAGTTGAGCCGTTTCACCTCTTTGTATTTACTAGGGTCAATTCTCTTACCTAGTCGGCTAGGAAGGGAGCTACCCATCACGACACCGTTGGACGGTCCAAACGAAACCAAGAATACAGAAGCTGTTTCTCGAAATGGATAAAGCTTTCGCCGTTGAGCAGCGCTCCCAATTGGACGAAATGCACAATCATGATTACAATCCTCCATTTCCTGCTCTTTTTCTGTAAAGGGTCTGGGCGGCCTTGGAATCGGCTTTAGCTGCGCACAGCAAACTGAGGAAAGCAAAAAAGACGCGAAGAGGAGTAATGGCTTCAAGCGATTTTTATTCAAATTTAGGAATGGTCGATCAGTCGCCGCTAACGACCAGGGCTTTGCGCTGTGGCCGAGCGTAAGGTACAAATTATAGGAAATGTTCGCAGGCCATAGCGCAACAGCCCATGTTATGCGCCGCCGGACTTTCGGAAGTAAAATCTCCCAGATCGATCATAGAGACGCATTCTGTCACGCCGCTGCTACGAAGCTGGCAGCAAGCCGCCCGCTTCTGGAAGCGCGGCCTCGCTCGGCTGCTGCGAAGCACTAGCGGAAGTTGCCGCGTCCCGGTCACGACGAAACCATTTTGCGATGAGGCCGCGCGGAGATGCTATGGAAGCTGTCGCCGAAGTTCTCTACAAAGCGTTTGATGCGAAGCAAGTAGTGGGCGGCATCAAGTTTACGTTGGGATGGGCTACGAAGCCGTCGTTGTGATAGTCGAACTGAAGAAATGTTCTGAGAAACGGCAGCCACTTTAGCGAGGACCACCGCTCTAGCTCCCACGGAAGGCAGGTGGCGCATAACGACCAGGGCTTTGCGCTGTGGCCAAGGAGAAAGTTAAGAACTATAATGAGTGTTCGTAGGCCATAGCGCAACAGCCCATGTTGTGCGCAGTTGTGTCCACTAGTGAACCATGCGGAAAAATCCTGCAACTTCCAATACACCAAATGTGTTATAGGGGCTATTGTTAGGGTTTCTGGCTGGAATAAATGCATAGAAAGACTCTAGTGACAAGGGTGTTTTTAAAGCTAAAGCTCTGTAAGCTTCAAAATCTTCCTCTTTTTTGAAATCTACAATATGAAATAGCAGCACAACTGAATAGGATTCAAAATTCTTGTCATGCTCTGCTTCAATGTATGAATCGAGCTGGTAACTAGTCTCCTTAAGAAACTTCTGAAAATTTTCGTCGGACCACATTACGAAGCCAGTTTCCCATCGAGCGCGCTCATATTTAGCCTCAATATAAAAATGTCTTTTCTCTACGTGATAATTCAAGAAAAGATCACTCGAACCAATGAAGTCACCACCTTGGTACACCGGATATTCCCTTAAAATTGACAAAGCTCTTTGACTATCAGCTCTCGAAAGACCTGTAGCCAGCAAGGTGAGTAACGGTTGCTCCTTGTAGATCCGCCAAAATTCTTCCCAGTTATTCGCCTGTTCAAATAAACTTGCTTCGAGTTCGAAAGCAGTTAACCATTCATTTCCCTTGTTTTCCAGAATTTTAGAACTACAATTTGTCCGCTTGAATGATTTCATGAGTGTTGGTTTAGCTAATTGCGCACAACGACCAGGGCTTTGCGCTGTGGCCGGGAATGAATTTACGAAGTTTCGGAGTGTTCGCAGGCCATAGCGCAACAGCCCATGTTAGCGGCAGGCGGTCAGCCATGGACGGCTTCGCTTCAACCTAGAAGTTCGCCTTCCTGACAAGATTATATCTTGGTGACGGAGGTCGAGGCTGAAAGTTCACAACACTGTCACCATCGAAAAAAATGCGGCCGCCTATGTAAAGTGAGTCTGAGACCGACCTTACGTAAAGTCGGGACTCAACAATGAGCCAATCGCTATAATGTGTTACGGCTGTAGTGTCCTCAAGCCTTCTTGCAACAGCCATTCCGTTCGAAAAGAAAGTGAAGCTGTACTTCGAAGAATCTGTCTTTTTACGTGCAAGCATGTGCCCACGCATGACCGGCCTTTCCCAAGAGTAGTCGAACCAAGTCCCCAGCAATCGCTCATTCCGGTGTTTAGTCGTGTGTGGTCCGTAAAATACAGTCAAGCTTTGTCCCTTCGCATTAGCGTAGGCGAACACTCCCAAAAGCACGAGAAAGGTCAACTTCTTCATATTAGGTGAATGTAGCTTGCCGCTAACGACCAGGGCTTTGCGCTGTGGCCGAGCGTAAGGTACAAATTATAGGAACTGTTCGCAGGCCATAGCGCAACAGCCCATGTTAGCGGCAGTGCGGGCCAAATTGAGGAAAGCCCTCAATAGTCTCACTTTCATTGAACGTTTCGATTCGAGCCGGCGGAGGTATTCTTGTTGGAGACCAAAAGACGGCCAATGTTGAAGCGCGCACAATAAGTCTGGGGGTGGCTGAAAAAAAGCCAACCGTTCTTCGGTATCACAAGCTCAATGTCGAAAAATCCAAAATTTGAAAGATTGGAGCAAGAGTTTGACGTATAGCCTAGGAGTGAACTCTTGTCAAAGCAATTCGGATTATCACTCACATAAATTCCCGCATCTACTGGGAGCATAGCGCGTCCAACCAATCTTAAAGTCTGCGTCCGACGATCTAAATATGCTTTATAAAACTCAACGCGAATACCCGGCAAATCTACCTGACAGCCGTCCAACATGCATCCTGAACTATCCACACAAAAAGTCGATTCGGAAAACGTTCTTTCAACGCGCCGGACGTCAATAGGTCGAAGATCAATCGTCTCGGTGCCTTGCGCACGTAAATTTCCCGCCCCTGAAATAAGCAAGAACGCAATTAAAATAAAGGCTTTACCCATAACTCTTGCTGCTTTGAAACAGTAGCATTGCCGCTAACGACCAGGGCTTGACGCAGGCCGAAGTGCTTTGGTGAAGATAATAACTATAAACGACCGAGGCTTGCGGCATAGCCCCTGTTGGCCGCAGCCGGCCTTTAGGACATAGAAACCACCAGATCAATCAGAAAGAATCGTCCTGTCACGCTCCGAGCTACGAAGATCTCGCCAAGCCGCCACTGCCGGACCTGCAGCTGCGCCGGCGCCGCAAAGCCAACTCGTAATCCGTCCCGCATCGTTGCCGCGAACTAAATTCGAACAAGGCCGCGCAGCCGTCGTAGAAGTTGGTAGCGACGTCTTGGGCAGAAATAATCGGAGAAGTTGCGTGGCGGCGCCTAGACTCGTCGAACTTGTCTACGAAGCTGCCTGCAGGAAAGTAAAACTTTAGGAATGGTCCGAAAAGCAGCGCCTACGATTGCGGAGCCTGAACTCTCGGCCACTTCGGAGTGTAGGTTGCGGCCAACGACCAGGGCTTTGCGCTGTGGCCGAGAATGAATGTACGATCTTTCAGAGTGTTCGGAGGCCATAGCGCAATAGCCCATGTTAGCGGCAGTCGCAGCCTTAGTGAGTCGTCACGCCCACTATTATCGCTCCGATCATACCGACCAAAAGCGTCAATACCCAAATTCGGAAAGTGACTCGTTGGACATTCTTGAACTCTTCTTCCGCCGTTTCCCGCCTTGGATTATCATGCGATATTAGATTCTTGTTGAATCCAAGCGTTAAGATATGACGCAGAGGAATATTAAATTCCTTTGAGAGTTTGTTAGCAGAGTTTACGCGTACAAATTGAATCGCTACCCATAGCAGCATAGATGTCACACCGAATATTCGAAGGCAAATCTCCATGCTTTTGCACTTTAGGACATCAATTGCCGCTAACGACCAGGGCTTTGCGCTGTGGCCGAGCGTAAGTTACGAACTATAAAGAATGTCCGGAGGCCATAGCGCAACAGCCCATGTTGTGCGCAGTCAATAGGGGGAGCAACATCCGCAGTCGGCAAAAGTTATTTGATCTTTCACAAGTGTGCCCTCTCCTTCAGAAAGTTCAAAGTGCCTTTGTCTAAATACTTGTGTCAATTATCGCTAATTGCCGTACAGATACGGCTCCAATAATGTACCTGTTAGGCGATAGTATAAATTCTGCAATTGATGAACATAGGAAAACTTTTCAGCGTGGCCCGCTATATCCAACGATAAATCACCATCACCAAAGTATCTTAAAAAGAAAAATGAGTCCTTGTGGCGGTAACCTGCATTAAAAACTTGGAATCCGCATAGCGAAAGAATATCGACAGTAACGCTTATTGGAAACAAATCTTCTGGGTTATAGCCCTGAGTACCCAGAGCATGTTTGACTAATATAGCATCTCTACTAATTGACGTGACAGTGCCCCATTGATTTTCCTCAGTGCAAATCCAGTTTCCTATTCTTATGTCTTTAGTGCCTATCATCTGTAGTTCGAGCAGATTTTGGTCGATTGCGCACAACGACCAGGGCTTTGCGCTGGCCGGTCAATCTAAGATAGCTAACAACTTTGAGAAAAGTAGGCTAGCGCAACAGCCCATGTTAGGCGCAGTCAAGGTCGTACTCGAACAACCGGTGGAACTTTCCCTTGTCGACTACGTGACGCTCCAATTCACGTCCGTTGAAATACGCGTAGTGAGCCGACTTAGACTTTTCCAATTCTTGACTTGTCGCAACATTAGAAACCGAAATGTAGCCACGTTTATTTGCTGATAAATATTCCCTCCGGCGGCTCATTTTACCTTGATTACCCATCGGTGTATGCTGAGGGTTTAATATTAAAGACGTACCCTGCAGCGATTGCCTGAACCTTCGTTCTAAGTCTATGTCTAGAAAACGGAAGCCAACCCGATTATCGTTGGACTGTTCGTTTCGTAAAATATTAAGCTCGCCGCATTGCATTACCCGGACGATCTTATTCTTTACTTGGAAGGCTCTTGCATTGGCAAACTGGTCTACGAACATATTCCCAAGAACGGGATTAGAAGCGATTTCATTAGAAGTAGAAAAGAGTTGAAATGACACAAACTTCAGTTCGCCTTTCGAAATGGAAAAAAGTGCATTTGTCAAGTTGCGACTGTCAACACGTTGCAATTCTAAAAACCCGAGAGTCTTGTTATTTGAAAGTGATTCTTGGAAATTCTCAACATGATTGGTATCACGGAATGACCAGCCCGGAAAAAGGATAACATCCGCGTTGGTGTCATTGAATATCTGCGTGTTGAGATCATCTTGGGTCCGCCAAGGAATTGACTCTTGATAAACTACAGCTTGAACTTTCATGGTGGTTGTGATTGCGCCTAACGACCAGGGCTTTGCGCTGTGGCCGAGAGGAAAGTTACGACCTTTTAGTGTGTTCGCAGGCCATAGCGCAATAGCCCATGTTAGCCGCCGTCCCGCGTTATAGAGTTAAGTCTCATCATTAGGGAATTGAAACTCCGTGTAGGAAAGTGACTACACCATTTTGTTTTATAACCAGCTTTCCCGTTTTCCAACAGTAGCCTATCGCAAAGTCCCTTAACAATTTGAATAAAACTGACCGTTGGCATCTTGGTGGTGAAAATAAGTTCAAAGGAACCGAATGGCTCAGGTACCAAACCAATACAGTCATCGCACCTCTCCAAGACAATTTCTAATTCCCCACTTGCAATGGGCTTCAAGGAAAGTTTCGTTTCGCCAGGTTCGTCGCAGAATGATATTTCCTGTTCTTCTACACCGCCATCTAGGAGTGAAATACACGCGCACAAAAGATCTCGAATCGGATCACTTAAATAGGAAACCGTAAACTCAGAGTCTACAATACCATCTGAAAAGTAGACTCTGGCCCAACCTGTCCCAACTAATTTATATTCGAATCTTGTCAGCATTGGATGGCGGCTAACATACCAGGGCTTTGCGCTGGCCGGTCTGCTTTAGTGAAGATATGAACTAAAACGACCTAGGCTAGCGCAACAGCCCATGTTGTGCGCAGTCATCGAGACGAAGCGCTTGTAACAGAGACGTTATCCCCAATTACTGTCTTACTGGTTGATCATCCTTTTTCTTAAAAAACGTAACAAGTTCGAGAACCTGCTGAACTTGGTCTTTATGTAATTCATTTTCCAATTTTAATCTTTCCAGCTCATTACTTGTAAACTCCTTGGAGAAAATAGTATTTCTTTCAATTAATGAAAGATCCGATATTATTTTATTCTTTGTCAATTCATCGCCGGATTGTAGTGCTGCGCGCAGTGCCACAAACTTTAGATCAACGTTAGTAAGTTCATTCTGGTAGTATTTTACATCTAACACTGTTCCTTTATAAGTTCTAATAAAGAAAAAAAACATTGTCAAAAGACTTACTACAGAAATGACTTTCGGTATCATCTTAAACGAAAATTCTAGCCAATTCTTTGCTTCTGAAAAAGCTTCTGCATTGAATGCGGAATAGAAAATAATCCCAATCACGATACTTGCTATTAAGTATCCCGAGATTAGTGTGAAATTAGCGCGCTGATTCAATCGTACCATTTCAGACAAAAGCCGGTCCCTTAAAGTCTTGAAATGATCGTAAATAACTCTGAACTCGTCTGATTTTGCCTGCTTCTCTTCTAGGGATTTATTTGAGTATTCAACGATTTTAGAAAGAAGCTCGGCTTGCCTAGTCCCGAGAGGTTCACTAATATCAAATATGTCTTTGAGTGCGCGTGCTTTCTGTAAATCAATGCCGTCTAGATTTTTCTCAGCAATCTCATTCTTAGTCAGCCATGTCCAAAATTCCCGGTATTTCACTTTTATTTCATTCCTGTCAACAGCAAAGTCGTCCGGCGAGTAAAGCTCTTCAGGCTTTCTAAATAATTTTAAAGCATAAAAGAAGATGATTCCTGTCATTACGAGGGCTAACGTTGCAAAGAGAATTAGAGACGCATCTGGGTCCTTACTTAAGTCTTCAATTTTTTTTGTAGCTAGGTCCCTTTGTTTTTCAAGGAAATCTATCTCAAGCTGTATATCTTTTTTAGCTTTCTCAGAGGATTGATAAGAAGAATAAACAGTAGTATATAAGCTACTCAATCGGTCATTAATAAGTTTCAACCTCGCCTTTTCCGCATCAATTCTTTGTATGGATATTGTATTTTTCTCTTGGGTATACCTATATACATAAAAGAAAAGTCCAACCGTTGCAGCCAACAGAACGATATATAATAAGACTCGCTGAGTCCATCGGCTATCTCCATTTTGCTTCTTTGGTAATGGCCTAATCTCTACCTCGCTTGATTGTTGTGTGGACATTTACAGTTAGTTTAGATACAGTCGCAAGTTAAAACGCTCGACAACAAATTTCATGGACAAAAATTTATATGCAAATCCGGTCCTAAAGGTCGATCGATTGCGCACAACGACCAGGGCTTTGCGCTGTGGCCAGGGCGAAGCTACGAACTATAATGACTGCTCGCAGGCCATAGCGCAACAGCCCCTGTTGTGCGCAGGCCTTCCGAAGTCGCATCGCACTACTCTTTCCCGGTGACACCATCTTCACGTGCTAAGTTTTGAAATGCTTGAATTGTCCTTTTCCGTTGTTCCCAAGTTTTTACCCTCAGCGATTCGTCGTATATCCACGGGATGTTATTCTGTTCCCAAAGGGCTTTCTCGCGCTTTAAAGCCTCTTTGTGTTGTTTGCTTCGCTCGCGATCCTCCCTTCCCATTCTTGTATAATTAGCAATAATCCACACGAGTACCTGCCATACAGCTAAAGGAATTAATACGCCCCACCACCAACGATCGTCGCTCGTTTGATACCAAATCACAATTGATGCAATAGCAAGCAATATGCATACACTGAAGACATACACGTACAGACGATCTACTGGATACACTTTATCATCTTTAAGTACAGGCTTGAGTTCATCAATGTTCATAACCTCTCATATTTAGTTGGAAAATTCGGAGCGTAGCGACGTAGGAGTCGAGGATCGAGACGACTATAATCGCTTGATTCGTTGTATAACCAATGATTGATCAATTTTTCAATTCGTGGGCGCCCCTCCAAACCATTTCCTGATGGTGTGAATAATGATTCCACTTTAAGCTTCGTCCGACGCTCCACTTCTTCGATAGGCCTCTGCCAAATTGAATCCCTTTTGCGTGTGAAATATATTCGTTTAATTGACGGAGTATTATGTAGATACTGTATTATTTGTGAGTCGTTCCATTTTATCTCTTTTACTGCATCTATTTGCTTTAAACCCAGTTCCCCATTGTAAGCGTCATCTCTGATGAGATTATAGATTCTTCCCTTGAACTGTATTTTTCCGCCTTCTAATTCCGTAGCGTTATGCCCCTCTCGATAAAAAGCTTCCGAAATCAGATCAGCAAACGAGAGCTTTAGCAACTTACATAGTTCGAATATCTGGTTTAGCGATGGAAGCAATTGCTTTGGGGCTGATTTACAATTTGGAGCAATTCTTCTTTTTGAAAGCTCTATCGAATTAGCTTTGAATATATTATAGAGAATTGGCCAGAAATAATTCCTTCCATAGAAAAAATCGGAAAAGTTCGTCTTCTGCAATGCGGGATTAAATGTTCCCAAAATCAAGATTTCTGGATCATACGGTGTTCGTTTCAATATAGCTTCCTCAGACGAAAACTCGTTTGTCCAAATTGTAGCATTGTTTTTATGAACGATACCCATACTTTTATTTTCGGAGAGCGCACGGCTTGCGCACAACGGACAGGGCTTGCCGCTGTGGCCAGAACGAATCTACGAACTATAGCGACTGCTCGCAGGCCATAGCGGCACAGCCCCTGTTGGGCGCTGGCCGTCTTTCGGACGCAGACTGTCCCCGACGTCCCGCTTTAGGAAAAGACGCTGAGACAAAGTTCGATCTTACGTGTACGCCAGGCCGCCTTAGGCCCGTGCACCTGCAGGCTGACCGAAACCCTGAAGCAGAGGAGATTCTTCTCTTTAGAACACCAAAAGCGGCCGGCCTTTAAAGCCGCAAGCACATTTGGAGTCGTCGCTACGATGGCGAACTGAAGGAAAAGCTGGCAACACAAAAGCGCGAAGCGAACGCAAAATATCCGGCCAGAAGACTGCAGGCTTGCGCCCAACGGCCAGGGCTTTGCGCTGTGGCCGAGAATGAAGTTAGCACTTTAATGAATGATCGCAGGCCATAGCGCAACAGCCCATGTTATGCGCCGCCGGACTTTCGGAAACGAAATCTCCCAGATCGATCAGAGAGATTGTAGCTGTCACGCCCACTGCTACAGGGCTGGTAGCAAGACGCCCGCCTCCGGAAGCGCGGCCTCGTCCGGCTACGACGACGCTATATCGGAAGCTATCGCGTCCTGGCCACGACGAACTACTCTTGCGAACTGGCCACGCGGAGCCGCAATGGAAGGTGTCGCCGAGGTTTTCGACGAAGCGCTCGATGCGAAGCAGGTGGCGGGCGGCTACTAGTTTCGAAGAGTCTGTCTACGAAGCTATCGGCACAAAAGTCGGACTGAGGAAATGATCCGAAAACCGAAGCTGCTTTAGCGAGGCCTACCCGCTCTCCCACCCACGGAAGGCAGGTGGCGCATAACGACCAGGGCTTTGCGCTGTGGCCGAGAGGAAAGTTAGCACATTTAGAGTGTTCGCAGGCCATAGCGCAACAGCCCATGTTAGCCGCCGTTCAATAAGGAGAAGTCCCAATCAAACACGTCTTGACTAAAACTGAGGTTGTAGCGTTCAATCCAGCCGTGTTTGTCGAACTCGACCACCGCTTTTAGAAGAGCTCTCCGAACATCATGTATCGCTAATAGAAATTCATCGTCTTCAATATCATAGGTAAAATGACTAAACGTCTGATATCCATTGCGCATAAAAATCTCGATACTACTATCAAAATCGACGTGGTCAGTCTTACAATGTTGGCCATCTAAGCCTGGCTGGAATTTCCGAAAGTCAATTTTTGATAAGCTTCCATATACTTTCGATAGAGCTTTTTCAATCAGAAGGTCTGCACCGTCAGCTATGTATCCGAGAAACACTCTTACGTCAGGAAAAGTGGCTTCGAACTTCCGCCCTAAATCATTCTCCCGGTGCCAATGAACAAATCGGATAATAGAGGGCATTGGCTCACCTTCACGATTCATAGTTGAGTCGCTCCACAATGAAACATGCTGCCCAACATTAGCCCGATAATCAAAACTAATGGCGGAAAAGTCCTTTTCATACCAACGCCCTGATAAACCAGGCGGAAATATAGATCTAGGCCCTTCGATAATCTGTTGTCCAACTTTACGGTTGCGAAGGTAATTATTCAAGTTTCGGAGTGTTACGAATGGCGGCTAACGACCAGGGCTTTGCGCTGTGGCCGAGAATGAAATTACGATCTTTTGGAGTGTTCGGAGGCCATAGCGCAATAGCCCATGTTATGCGCCGCCGGACTTTAGTATGGGAGAACCAGCAAATCGATCCGGAAGAACGGTCCAGTCACGCACGCCGCTATTGAGCTGCGCTCGAGCCGCCCGCCGTCTAAAGCGCGGCCTTGCCCGGCTAGCTGCGAAGCTATTCCGGATGGTAATACGTTCCGGTCACCGCGAACCATATTGCGAAGGGGCCGCGCGGAGCTGCTGAAGAAGGTGTCGCCAAAGTTGTCGTCGAAGTGCTCGATGAGAAGCCGAAAACGGGCGGCGGATAGTTTACGTCGGTACTCGCTACGAAGCTGTCGGCGCAAACGCCGCAATAAGAAATGGTCCGAAAAACTGAAGCTACTTTAGTGAGGCCTACCGCTCTCCCACCTACAGAGGCCAGGTGGCGCATAACGACCAGGGCTTTGCGCTGTGGCCTGAACTAAGTTAGCGTTTTACTTTAAACGACCGGCCATAGCGCAATAGCCCATGTTGTGCGCAGGCCTTTGAGTCCTCGTCCTAGCTTTTGATATATGAACCCAGGCTCGAAGTCAAATTGATGATTTCAATACATGGACCTTGCCTTTCTAGACATCAAAGAGTTACCGAACTCCTTCTCTAGATAATCATCGCTCATAAGAAGCTCTCCGATACTCTTGTATTTAAACTTTTTACAACCTTCTGGATAGACATCCTTTACAAGATTACCTTCAAAATGCACCTCGCAATTCCCGTACACCCAAACTTCAATTAAATTAGGCCCTTCCAAACTTTGCTTCATTTTTGGCGCACCTTGAACATTATACACCTCTTCCTTCGTCGAGTACTCGGAAAAAACCTTTCTCATTACTTGAGCAAGAGTCGTATACTTAGTTTTGAACTTTCTGTCCTCCAGTTTGATAACGCTATCAACGCTACGTTGTATCGCGGCACTAATTAAAGCTCTGTCAACCGCGGGCGCCGCTTCGGAAGAAGTGTCAACATTGATAGTGGAAACTGGCTTTGTCTCTTCAATAGGAGTGCTCACCGAACTAGATTGCTCCGAGTCTGAGCAGCCGAAAGCAATTATCGCCAAAATAATGTAAGTCAATCTCATAGCATGGTATTTATTTCCTTATTCGAAGTGGCAGCTCTTGCTTGCGCACAACGACCAGGGCTTTGCGCTGTGGCCCAGCAGAAAGTTACGAACTATAACGAATGTCGAGAGGCCATAGCGCAATAGCCCATGTTAGCCGCACAGTCGGCCCCACTGAAGTCAGCGAGTCGAATAGAAGAAGAGAGTCTTTCTTTTAAGATTCCGGCGGTTTGTCCAGTACCATCGCCTCCATTTTGCTAAATCCTCACGAGAAAACGGCTGCGGTAACCAGCAAGTAGGCAAGTAACCGCGTCGCTTTATACCGGTATATGTCTCCATGAAGTCAATCAGATGATTAGGTGCAGGAGTGTAGGCACTGTCGTGGGCGTCGCCTAAGCAAGAGTCCAACTTTGCGAGGTTGACGACAAACAGATAATTTAATCGGTCTGCGGTCTGCGGTTGGGCGGCCAGAGAAGACAATGAGATAATTGAAAGCAAAACACGCTTCTTCATATTTGTCCGTCTATCGAATTTAGGAATGCAGACTTGCGGCTAACGACCAGGGCTTTGCGCTGGCCCCTGAATTTAGAAAATGATTCTAGTTCAAACGACCGGGGCTAGCGCAATAGCCCATGTTATGCGCTGTGCGGCCACTATCAAGGCCGGTTTCCCAAAAGAACTGTCCCCTCCCGATAATATCGGTCGGCTTCTGCAACAAGCCATTTCAGGTCTTCCCCGCTGCCTGTAGAATACACAAGGACGCCCCCTTTGAAGAAATAATCTTCAGCTTTTCGCCCGTTGCTAAACCGCGGGGTCGATGTTTTAGGGCTCCCAAGCACGAGAATCCGAACCAAACCAGCCGCGTCATAGTAGTAATGTACGTTCCAAGACGTTGCGTAATTATGGCTCGAGACGGTTAAAAGGTGCGTTCGCGCTTTGTCTGCTCCAAAAACCAATAAACTATCCTTGGTGTTAATCCGACCGATTTGCCGTGGACGTGCCCTTTTAAAAGTCTTCATAACGGCATCCGCCATCGCCTTTGCTGAGTCAGACTCCACCCTCTGGGCTTTAAGATCACCAGCGCAAAACAGCAGAAAGGCCAATCCTATAGATAACTGTCGCATTGGATCTAGATTACGAAGAATGTAGCATAGCGCATAACGACCAGGGCTTTGCGCTGTGGCCGAGAATGAATGTACGAAGTTTCGGAGTGTCGGGAGGCCATAGTGCAATAGCCCATGTTATGCGCCGCCGGACTTTGGGATGGGAGAACCAGCTAATCGATCAGGAAGACTCATCCCTTCACGTCCGCCGCTATGGAGCTGGTAACAAGCCGCCGCCTCTGGTAGCGCGGCCTTGTCCGGCTGGTGCAAAGCAATTTCGGAAGCTACCGCGTCCCGGCTACGACGAATTTCTCTTGCGAAGAGGCCGCGCGGAGCTATTGCAGAAACTGTCGCCGAAGTCGTCGTTGAGATGCTTGATGCGAAGCCGGTAGCCGGCGGCGTCAACTATTCGTCGGAATGCGCTACGAAGCGGGTAGCACGAACGTCGAACTGAGGAAATGATCCGGAAAACTGAAGCTACTTTAGTGAGGCTGGCCAAACTTCGACCTAAGGAAGGCAGGTGGCGCATAACGACCAGGGCTTTGCGCTGTGGCCGAGCAGAAAGTTACGAAGTTTCAGAGTGTTCGAAGGCCATAGCGCAACAGCCCCTGTTGTGCGCAGTGCTCATGGAAGGCTGCTCGAATTACCACTCGTCTCCGTGTGCAGCAACAACACTATCCATTTCTTGGGCCGCTCTCTGAACGTCCAGAGTGGGGTTAATTTTAAAATGCTTGAGGTCGTTATTTGTAAAAATCATACGACTATTCGACGGGTTGTCTGCTTGATAAACAACCAAAAACTTCTTTCCAACAACAGCGTTACGGTAATACTTGATGCAAGGAATGGAACTGCAAGGCAAACTTGACCTCCTTGTATAGGATTTACCATTGACTGCATATGTATAATCTGCCAAGCGATTTCCGTTTCCAGTCGCACCGTCAATTCCAGAGACGATTGCCGCTGTTATTTTGAAGTTTTGTTCCAGTTTGCGATCCTGTCGAATCGCTAGAAAAAGTATTACAGCCAGACCGGCCAAAAGAATCAACAATCCAAACTTATTCATAGGAGCAATTTGTCTCTTCGAATATAGGACTGCTACAGCATTGCGCACAACGACCAGGGCTTTGCGCTGTGGCCGAGAATGAAGTTAGCGCTTTCGGAGTGTTCAGAGGCCATAGCGCAACAGCCCATGTTATGCGCCGCCGGACTTTGGGATGGAAGAACCAACAAATCGATCAGGAAGACTTTTACCGTCACGTTCGCCGCTATGAAGCTGGGCCCGAGCCGCCCGAACTAGGTAGCGTGGCCTCGTCCGGCTGCGACAAAGCAATTCCGGAAGTCGTCGCGCTTCGGCCTCGACGAACTTCTCTTGCGATGAGGCCGCGCGAAGCTGCTATGGAAGCTGTCGACAAAGTATCCGACGAAGCGCTCAATGCGAAGCCGAAAGCGGGCGGCGGCGAGTTTACGTCGGCAAGCGCTACGAAGCTATCGTCACGAAAGTCGAGTTGAAGAAAAGTTCCGAAAAACTGAAGCCACTTTAGTGAGGCTGGCCAAACTTCGACCTAAGGAAGGCAGGTGGCGCATAACGACCAGGGCTTTGCGCTGGCCGGATTGCTTTAGGAAAGATATTAATTATGAACGACTTAGGCTAGCGCAATAGCCCATGTTATGCGCCGCCGGACTTTGGGATGGGAGAACCAGCTATTCGGTCAGAAAGAATGTACCCGTCACGCCTGCCGCTATGAAGCCGCGTTTCAGCCGCCCGCTTCCAGTAGCGCGGCTTAGTCCGGCTACGACGATGTAAGTCGGAATTCGTCGTGTCCCGGTCACCGCGAATTACGTTGCGAACAAGCCGCGCGGAGCTGTGGAAGAAGCTGTCGCCCTAGTTGTTGGCGAAGTGCTCGATGAGAAGTCGAAAGCGGGCGGCGGATAGGTTGCGACGGTACTCGCTACGAAGCACTCGACGCGAACGCCGCAATGAAGAATGTTCCGAAAAGCAAAAGCCACTTTAGCGAGGCTGGCCAATCTTCGACCTAAGGAAGGCAGGTGGCGCATAACGACCAGGGCTTTGCGCTGTGGCCAGCGTAAAGATATTAACTATAAACGACCATATGGCCATAGCGCAACAGCCCATCCTATGTTTGTTTTCTTATCTTTTTGGTGATAAAGAATGTGGGCAGCGGGAGTAAGACCACATAGCCCAATGAAGCCTTTTAGAGCTTGTCTAACATGGCGGCCCCCCGCTGCCTTTTTACACCACGTACTGCGAACAGTTCCACTGAGCACAGACTAGCCCTCTGATAGCTCGTATGAAAGTTAGGATAGCTGCAGCGGTGTAAAAACCCACATTCCTTTTTCTAACGTAAAACCAAAGTACGAAATGAAACTTGTTTGCGGCATCGACGTTTC